>JAFQPM010000002.1 GCA_017411745.1 Clostridia bacterium
AAAAAAGCACCATTAAAAAAAAACACACGCGACCGCCGCGGCGGTCGCTTGTGTTTTTTGTTTATAATCAAGCTCTCTTGGAGAGAACTTCCTTTTCGTAGGTTTCGATTTCCTTGAGCCAGCAAGAGCCGCCGCAAACGCCGTTTCTCTCGCAGAATTCCATCCAAACGTCACCCATAGGCAGAGTCTTGATCTCTTCCTGCATAGCAAGCATCATAGTGAAGTTGCCTTCATCCTGATACTTCTTGATCTCTGCGTTAGGAGTAAGAAGAGCGTTGAGAAGAGCCTTCTGAACGTTTCTCATACCGATAACGAGAGCAGCAACGCGGTTGATGGAAGCGTCGAAGTAGTCGGTAGCGAGGAATACTCTGTCAAGAGCATCGCAACGAACGACTTCCTTCATCATCTCACGGGTCTCATCGTCGTAAGCAACAACGTGGTCGGAGTCCCAACGGATAGGACGGGTGATGTGGAGCGCGATCTTGTCGGAGAAGACGAGAAGCGCAGGGATCTTATCGGAAACCACCTCGGTAGGATGATAGTGACCGTTATCCATAAGAGGAGTGATGCCTCTGGTAAGAGCGTATGCGAGAGAGAACTCACCGCTACCTACGGTGTAAGCCTCAACGCCGATGCCGAACACCTTAGACTCAACGGTAACGTAGACCTTGCTCTTGTCGTAGCCGCAGCCGATGATCTGGTCGATGGAGTCGGCATATCTCTGACGGGGACCCATTCTGTCGCCGGGAATGTCCTTTGTACCGTCGCCGGTCCATACGTTCATAACGCAGGGATAGCCGGTCTCATTAGCGAAATACTCGGAGATCTTAACACATGCGATACCGTGTCTGATCCAGAAGTTTCTGATCTCGTCGTCGGGGCTGGAGAGGGTAAGACCGTTAGCCTTGGGATGAGAGAAGAATGTGGGATTGAAATCGAGACCGCAGTTATGAGCCTTTGCGAATTCTACCCATCTCTTGAAGTGACGGGGCTCGATAGTGTCACGGTCGATAACCTCGCCGTCCTCGGCGATAGCGTAGTTAGCGTGAACGTTGATCTTGTGAGTTCCGGGGATAAGGGAGAGAGCCTTGTCAAGGTCTGCAAAAACCTCGTCGGGAGTTCTTGCGCGTCCGGGATAGTTACCCGTGGTCTGAATACCTCCGGAAAGTGCGCCTGTGCCCTCGAATCCGAGAACGTCGTCTGCCTGCCAGCAGTGCATGCAAATGCGAACGTCGGAAAGCTTTGCGATAGCCGCTTCGGTGTCAATACCGTACTTAGCGTATATTTCCTTAGCGGACTCGTATCTTGCGTTTGCCATAATGACCTCCTGTTATTATGTACTTTTAATTTTTTACTGTTAAATGGCAATATTTATATACCAAATTATATTATACAATAAAATAAAGCCGTTTTCAAGAGGTTTGGCGAAAATAATTGTAAAATTCTATTGAAAAAACGACAATAAAATGCTATAATCAATATAAACAATCATAAGATCGGAGACTGAATATGAAAAAGGTCGTTGTTACAGGCGGATCAAGAGGCATAGGACGCGCGTGCGTCGAGCTTTTTTCCGAAAATGACTGTGCCGTTGCGTTTATTTACTGTTCAAACGACGATGCGGCAGAGGACTGCGCCGAGCAAACGGGGGCGTACCCGATAAAAGCGGATCTCTCAGATCCCGAGGAGGCGCAGTGGGCGTACGACAGAGCCGTTGAATATCTCGGAGGCATCGACGTTCTCGTAAATAACGCAGGAATCAGCGAATCGGGACTTGTGACCGATATGACCGACGATGCCTGGCAGAGAGTAATAAATACCAATCTTTCGGCTGCATTTTATATGAGCCGTGCCGCCGCAAAGACTTTTGTAGGTAAGCAAAGCGGCACTATAGTTAACGTGGGCTCGGTCTGGGGAAGATGCGGTGCATCCTGCGAGGCGGCGTATTCGGCATCTAAAGCTGGTCTGCGAGGACTCACCTTGTCGATGGCAAAGGAGCTTGGGCCCTCGGGAATAAGAGTCAACTGTGTCGAGCCGGGCGTTATCGATACCGATATGAACGCCTGCTACGATGACGACGACCTCGACGCGCTTTGCGAGGAAACACCTCTGTATAGAATCGGAGATCCCGCCGAGGTCGCGGAGCTTGTATACTTCTTGGCAAGCGAAAAGGCATCCTTTATTACCGCACAGATAATCGGAGTCGACGGAGGCTTTGGCATTTAATACCATGGAAGACAAAAAATTTTTAACCGTGATGGCGGTTCTTGACAACCGTACACAAAGAGCAATGGGTGATATTCAGAGCGCATTGATCGCAAAGGTCGGGGATGGAACGCAAACTATGGGTATACCGTTTCACATCACCCTCGGGAGCTACTCCACAGATGAGCTTGACTCGGTGATGGAGCGTGTAAGAGAGGCCGCAAATGTTACGAAGCCCTTTGATATACGCATTCTCGGTCAGGATAGCTTTGGAGATAAGGTCTTGTTTTTAAAGCCCGAGAAAAGCGAGGAGCTTTTGAGGCTGCGATCCTATTTTGAAAACGACTATGCCCACGGTTACGAGTGGATCCCTCATGCAACGCTGATTTGCGGAGATGCAGAGCAGGTGCGGAGTGCCCGTGAGCTTGTATGTACCCTTGACCTACCCCAAAAAGCTACGGTAGTCGGGATCGAGCTTGGCGAGTTTTTTCCTCCCAAAAAGATAGTACGAATTGATTTTATAGATTAAAGGATTTTTATGAAACACGTTCTTTTAATAACCACGGGCGGTACGATTGCATCTGCGGAGAGCGAAAACGGTCTAGTGCCCGCACTTGCCTCTGAGCAACTGCTTTCTCACGTGCCCGAGGTGCGAAATATTTGCAAGGTATCTACTGTTCAGCTTTACAATCTCGACAGCACAAATATGCGGCCTGAATATTGGCTCGAGGTGGCGCGATATATCCGCAAGGTTTATGATGAATATGACGGATTTGTCATAACTCACGGTACCGATACGATGGCGTATGCCGCGGCTATGCTGCATTATCTTATACAGAATAGCAAAAAGCCGATAGTCCTGACGGGCGCACAGATACCGATAGAAAAAAGAGACACCGACGCCAGAGAGAATCTGACCGATGCCTTTCTTTTCGCATCCGACGATGACGCGTGCGGTGTTCATATTGTCTTTGGAGATAAAATTATCGCGGCTACGAGAGCGAGAAAGACGAGAACAAAGAGCTTCAACGCCTTTTCAAGCATAGATTATCCCGAAATCGGCTTCATCCGAGGCGGTGTCGTACGCTATTATATCAAGGAGAAATATACAGAGCCCGTAACCTTCTGTGACGAGATAGATACCTCGGTCATCGTGGTGAAGCTGATACCCGGTATGAGCGCGGATATTTTTGATTTTATTGCCGACAGATACCACGCGGTCATCATCGAAAGCTTCGGAGTCGGCGGCTTGCCGTACTACGACAACGACGAGTTCGTTGAAAAGATCGAAAAGCTGATCGCAAAGGGTGTCAGAATCGTCATTACCACGCAGGTGCCGCACGAGGGAAGTGATATGGGAGTTTATCAGGTGGGCTTGCGCATAAAGCAGAGATACGAGCTGCCCGAGGCATACGATATGACCACCGAGGCGGTCGTTGCCAAGGTCATGTGGGCACTTCCGCAGTGCAAGACCTCGTCCGAGTTTGCAAAGCTTTTCCATACACCCGTAGGGAATGATACGATTTAAAAAATGGATATGCAAAAAACGCTTTTAATTATTATAGGACCTCATGCAGTGGGAAAAATGACCGTGGGGCAGGAGCTGGCGAGGATAACCGAATTGACGCTTTTTCATAATCATATGTCAATAGAGCTTGTTCGTAAGCTTTTCAAGCATTCCGACAAGGAATGGAGCGAGCTTAATACTACTATACGCCAAACGGTTTTTGAGCTGTTTGCCAGAGGAGATTTTCCGGGTCTGATTTTTACGTATATGTGCGATTTTGATATGCAAAGTGAATTTGACTATCTTTGCTCCGTAACAGAGATTTTTGAATCAAACGGTGCGAAATGTCACGTTGTTGAGCTTTGTGCTGATTTTGACGTAAGACTTGAACGAAATAAGACGGAAAATCGCCTTGTCCATAAGGAATCTAAGCGAGATCTTGAATGGAGTGAGCGAGAGATGCGCTCCACAAGTCAAAATCACCGTCTGAATTCATACGAGGGAGAAAATCTACCGTTTGAAAGCTACTTGAAGATTGATAATACGTTTCTTGAGCCACAGACTGTGGCAGAAATGATAAAGAAGCATTTTGATCTATAAATCAAAAAGTAAGACGATATCCATTGAAAAAACCGTTGCGTTTGTTACGCAACGGTTTTATTCTTTACGATTCAGACAAAAACTTCTCGTACCAGAAGATTCCATAGTTGAACGCCTCAAACATACCTTCTTTATCGGCCTGCTTAAGAATCTTGCCGCTCTCGGATTCGATAATCTGAATAAATATCTTTCCGGGCACCTTAACGCCTTCCTTTTCAACGTACGACATTATCTCAAAGATCAGAACGCATCTTTCGGTAAAATCTCCGTAGCAGATAGTGTCCTTTTCTCTTACAAGGGGCTTGTTTTTGTAATAAAGGATGTTTCCCTTGACCTGTTCACGTGTTTCAGCCATTTATATCACCTTGTCCGATCTCTCGAACCGTCCTTTCATCAGTTTAAAACATTATATCAACTATAGATTATAACACACCAAAGCCGTCAAGTCAATAACAATTCAGTAATGTTTTCTGTTAATTTACAATTATTAGCTCAAAAACGGGTGCTTTTTCAGAAAATAATCGGTCTGCATGTCGTCCGACATTGCTCGAGCATATAAAGCGTCGGATGCTCGGAGTATTTCGGTAAGACAACCGTCGGGAGCATCGGCAGGCTTGGTTATTATCGGGAAAGCCGAGCTTTTTCTGATTTTTGCAAGGTGAGTTCTGCCTTTCTCACTTGCCGCCAAAAGAGTGGTGTACTCGGGAACTGCCTTTGAGAAACGGTTTGATACACCGAGCAGGGCGAATAATGCCACGCGATTGATTCTCGCATCGGTATATCTTGAATTATATGCTTTCTTTAAAAACTCATTTAAACCGCGCGTGTTTTTCGCAGCGTTGCAAAGCCGTTCGACTATGCCGCAACCGTCCTCGGCAACAAAGTCACCGCCGCCCGACCTCGAGATCGCGCGAGAAATTATTTCCGCGGGAGTTAAAAGACTGAAGAAGCTGATTATCTCCTTGCCGATCCCGTCGCTGAATACGGGAGCTTTGCCGTCTTCCTGCGCTCTCTGAAGCACCGCTAAAGCCTCTTTTGGCATACTGTTTGACGAAATCGAAAAAAATCCGCTTTCATTATTTTTCACCGCACCGCGAAGAGCTGTAGCCGAAGGATTTTCGGTGTCCGACAGAGTTCGTTTGCTGTAGCCCGCGCCCTCGCGCTTTATAGGGAAAACGTCCATATCTACACCGAGATCCTTTATCGCAGAAAGGTAGGATATTCCGAGAATATCATTTGAGAGAGGCGAGAGATCGCCCTCAACAAAGCGAGCAAGTGTGTCGAAATACGCTTTCGCCGCACCAACACTATTATCTGCCTTGGAGTAATCCGAGATAAATTCGTCCGAGCAAGCCGCATCGGCGGCTTTTCTTAAAAGGGAAAGATCGGCGCTTTCGCTACCAAAGCTCAACGTATCAACGCCAAGCGACGATAAAATATGCACTCCTGCGCGTGAAAATCCCTCTGCAGAAAAGGAGGAGAAGGGAAAAGGAAGCTCAACGACGATATCTGCACCGCATCTGACCGCGCTCTCGGCTCGAGTGTACTTATCCGCAATCGCAAGCTCGCCACGTTGGGAGAAATTGCCACTCATAGCGCACACGACAAGCTCAAATCCGCTTTGCCTCAAGATCTCTATTTGATACGCGTGACCGTTATGAAACGGATTGTATTCGCAAACTATTCCAACGGATTTCAAAATTCTCGCACTCCTTTCCCAAAAAACTGTTTCCACGTTCAAGTATATCATTTTTTTGCCCGAATGTCAAGAAAAATCCGAGCATCACCGCTAAACGAGAAATTTTTTGAGAAAAAATTGATAAAAACCTTTCCAAAAAATCAAAAAAACTCTTGACAAAATGCGTTTTGTTATGTATAATAGTTAAAGTCGTATTTTATGTCTTGATGAAGGGTGGTTTTTGTATGATATTGGACGTAGGACCTCTTCTCAGAGGAGAAAAGAGCCGAATAACCTTTGAGTACGAAATCGAGCCCATTCCTATGGACAGAGTGAAATTCTTAAGCGGCGCTCACGTAATGGGAGAGATAACCGATAGTGCGGGTTATATGGAGCTGAAAGCCGAGGCTCATCTTGCGTATGAGACCGAGTGTGACAGATGCCTGGATACCGTAACGGGCGAGTTTGTGCTCGACTTCGAGCGTGTCGTTGCTGATGAAGGAACGCTTACCGAGGAGCAGATAGAGGATAACGTTGACGAGTACGTGATAGTCGAGAACGGAAAGCTCGACATCGACGAACAGCTCGCCGAGGCGCTCTTGCTCGATTTCCCGAGAAAGATCCTCTGTACAGACGACTGTCCGGGATTATGTCCCAAATGCGGAAAATCTCTTAAACATGGCGATTGCGGTTGTCAGAAAAAGGAGATAGATCCCCGCTTGGCAGTTCTGGCTCAGCTTCTTAATAAGGAAGACGAGACTTAAGCGACAAACCAAAACAGTAAAAAATAAAATTAATTATAAATCGGAGGCGTACGTGAGTACGTACCGAGAGGAGGTTTCAATATGGCAGTACCGAAGAAGAAAGTGTCGAAAGCACGCAGAGATAAGAGAAGATCCAACAATTCCAAGCTCACTATGCCCGGACTTGTTAAGTGCTCCAATCCCGCTTGCTCCGAAATGGTCGCACCTCACTGCGTATGCAAGGTTTGCGGATACTACGGCGGTAAGAAGGTTCTCAACGTAAAAGAGGCTTAATCGACGAAAAAGTAAATAAAAAGGGATTCCGATAAGGGATTCCTTTTTATTTTCCCAAAAACGCAAATAAATTTCAAGGATTTGCGAAATACTCTTGCATTTTCTTCGATTTCGTTGTATAATAATTGTCGGTAATACAGTACGAAAGGATAAGTATAAAAATGGCAGAAGGATGTACTCACGACTGTTCGTCGTGTTCACTTAATTGTCCGTCTAAGAACGGAGGAGTTCCCAAGGATGAGGCGAACCCCAAAAGCAACGTAAAGCATATAATAGCCGTAGTCAGCGGAAAGGGCGGAGTAGGTAAATCGCTCGTTACCTCGATGCTTGCGGTTCATTTAAGCCGTGAAGGCTATGCGGTCGGTATTCTTGATGCCGACGTTACGGGTCCGTCTATTCCCAAGGCGTTCGGCTTGAAGGAGGACGTTGAGGGTGACGGAGAGGGCGCTATGCTTCCTCCTATGACCGCTACGGGAATCAAGATGATGTCGGTCAATCTTATGCTTGACGATGAGACCAGACCTGTCGTATGGCGTGGCTCTATCATCTCGTCAACAGTCCGTCAGTTCTGGAAGGACACCGCATGGGGCGACCTCGACTACCTTATCATAGATTGCCCTCCAGGTACGGGCGACGTTCCGCTTACCGTGTTCCAGAGCCTCCCGATAGACGGCTGCGTTATCGTCTCCAGCCCGCAGGAGCTTGTTTCCATGATCGTTAAAAAGGCGGCGAATATGGCGGATATGATGAACGTTTCCGTGCTCGGTCTCGTTGAGAATATGAGCTATATCAAGTGCCCCGATTGCGGCAAGGAGATAAAGGTCTTCGGCGAGAGCCATATCGAAGAGATTGCCAACGAGTTTGGCTACGAGCTGCTTGCCAAGGTTCCGATCGACCCCGAGATCGCGTCCTACGTGGACAAGGGATGGATCGAAACTGTCAAGTGCGACTATCTTGAAGCGGCGGCAAAGAGAATAGCCGAAAAATGCGAAAATAAATAATGAACTCTATGGGGAAAAGCCTTTGATTCAAGGTCTTTTCCCCTAAAATTGTTGTTACTGCGGCAAAATGTCGCAGTGAATTTCGTGCGAAGCAAAAATTCATAAATAATACTTGAAAAATAAGCCGATATGGTGTACAATATACTAAATATGTAATTTGAAAGGATCCTGACGCCCAAAAGGCGCGCATAGGAAGTAAATGACAGAAAAGATCATAAAAAAGGACGGGGCATTGCGCTTTCACGTTATAAATACCGATAAATTTAAAATGTCGCGTCTATCATTCAATTTTATTCTTCCCGCGGATAAGGAAAAATCTCCCCTGACTCGTATAATGCTCGCGGTGATGATGCGAGGATGCGAGAAATATCCATCTATAGTAAGCATAAATAAAAGACTCGACGAGCTTTACGGCGCAACTGTAAGCTGGCGCGCGGTCTCCGTGGGAGAGAGACATATTTTCAGAATATCTTGCGAAATACTGAGCAATAAATATCGCCTGCCTGAAGATAAAACAGACATTCTTTACGAGGTCGCAAAAGTCATTCTCGAAATACTTTTCAATCCCCGATTGGATGAAAACGGACTTCTTCCCGAGTCGAATTTTGAGAGTGAGAAAAAGCTTGCCATTGATGCTATAAGATCCAAAATAAACGACCAGAAGGCATACTCGGCAGAGCAGTGCAGAAGGATAATGCTTGAGGGATCTCCCGCGGGAATATCCGTAGAAGGTAGTGAGGAGCAGATAGAGGGATTTACTTTAGAGCAGGTCAGTGAAAATATTCAATATTTTTTGAATAATTCTGCACTTGAGTGCTACTACATCGGCAGCGACGATGCAGACGCTGTCGTATCCCTTGTGACAGATGCTTTTTCAAAGCTCAACAGAAGTGAAATTGTCCTTTTGGGCGAGGAAAAAGCATTGATACGAGAGGAAAATTCGTCGATTCGCGAGACCACAAAGAAAATGAACGTCTCGCAGGGAAGGCTGAATATAGGCTATACCTGCGGAGTGGTAATGAGCGATGAAGATTACCCTGCGATGAACCTTTTCAACGAGATATTTGGCGGCTCGTCTGTGGCGAAGCTCTTTATAAACGTGAGAGAAAAGCAGAGCCTTTGCTACTATTGTTATTCGTCCTATCACTCGGCTACCGGCACGGTTATGATAGGGTGCGGCATCAAGCCCGAAAATCGCGAAAAGGCTTATGCAGAAATAGAGAAACAGCTTATTTCAATGCAGTCGGGAGACTTTGCCGACGAGGAGATCGAGACCGCAAAGCGCACGATTATTTCGGGCGCAAGACAGATATATGACAACCCGTCGGCGCTTGAGGCATTTGACTTCAGACGCATATTGGCAGGAGTTTCGGAAACCTCCGAGGAGCTTATCGAAAAGATTAAAACGGTGACAAGGGAAGATGTAGTCAAGATGGCGAAAAAGGTTCGGATTGACACGGTCTATTTCCTTTACGGAGATGGAGAGGAGGATGGAGAGGAGGAGTGCGACGATGAGTGAAATGATCAGCTTTGAATCGGCGCTTCTCGGCGAAAAATACTACAAGATCAAGCACAACAGCGGTCTTAACGTGTTTGTTTTTCCAAAGGAAATGACGACCACCTACGGAGTTTTTTCGGTCAATTTCGGAGGCAACGTCAATGAATATTTATGCAACGGCGAGAGGGTGATTATACCGCAAGGCTGTGCGCATTTCTTGGAGCATAAGCTTTTTGAAAACGAGGACGGAAGCAACGCGGACGATATTTTTGCATATTTAGGTGCATACGACAATGCATATACATCTAACGAGAGAACCGCATATTTGTTCTCCGCAACCGACAGGGTAAGCGAGGCTATAGAGCAGCTTTTGTACTTCGTTACTCATCCGTATTTTACCATGGAAACGGTCAATAAGGAGATAGGAATTATCGCTGAGGAGATCCGTGGATGCGTGGACGATCCCTACGACAGATGCTATATGAATATGCTTGGCGCGATGTATTTTGAAAATCCCGTGCGAAACGAGATCTGTGGCAGTGAGGAGTCGATCTCGAGGATAACTCCAGAGATACTTTACCGCTGCTGCGAGGATTTTTATACGCCCGAAAATATGGTGCTTGCTCTGTGCGGAAACGTTACTCCCGAGGCGGTCCTTGAGATCGTTGACCGAGAGATAGGAAAAGAGCGCAGGCGCTTTGCATCAACGCTTGAGAGCTTTGATGAGCCAAGGGAAGTAAAGTGTGGCTTTGTTGAGAAGAAAATGCCCGTGGGCAAGCCGCTTTTCTGTATTGGAATCAAGGATTGCGCGATATCCGCGTCGGCTTTTGAAAGATACAGACGCACCGAGGGAATGAACATTCTCTTACATATGATGTTCTCCGAAGCGGGTGAATTCTATCTTGATATGCTGGAATCGGGAATCGTGTCGCCGGGATTTGACAGCGGATATTCATCAAGCGCGAAAACGGCTTACGTTATGATGTCGGGTGAGAGCGACTTTCCCGAAACTCTGCTTGAAAGAATCAAGGAGCATATCTCAAAATGTCGTCGTGAGGGGCTTGACAGGAGCGACTTTGAGCGCGAAAAGAGATGCGTTTACGCATCCTACATATCGGATTTTGATTCGACCGAGGATATCGCGTTTGCGTTGACCTCATACGCTTACGACGGTGTGGATCTGTTTGAGTATCCCAAAATAATCGAATCGGTCACGTTTGAATACGTGTGTGAATTGCTTGACACGGTCTTTGATGACGAGTGTTTTACTCTGTCGGTGATAAGGCCCGAAAACAAATGAAAGAGGTGATCTTATGTTATTGGCAAAAAATTTGATTTCTTTTCCCGGACTCGGAATCGGAGAATTTTCGCTTGACAACATAGCGTTTAGTATCGGTGAGAATTTTTCGGTGTATTGGTACGGTATTATCATAACCTGCGGAATTATTTTCGCGTATCTCTACGCCGTTTATCGCGGCAAATTCGAGGGCGTTTGCTTTGACGATACCATAGATATCGTCATTTGGACGGTTATCCTGGGAGTTATTGGCGCAAGACTTTATTATGTTCTTACGAGTCTTGACCAGTATATCGATGAATCGTTTATGCAGACTGTGACCAATATGCTCAATCTGCGCGGCGGCGGTCTTGCCATTTACGGTGGAATCATCGGCGGTATATTGGGTATCGTTATTTCGACGCGCTTCAAAAAGATCAACACTATCAAGGTGTTCGATATGGCGGCACCCGGTGTTATGATCGGTCAGCTTCTCGGTCGTTGGGGCAACTTTTTCAACGGTGAGGCGTTTGGTGAGATCGTCAGCGAGAAAAGTCCGCTTTACTTCATGCGTATGGGCATAATATCGAGAAACTCGATATCGGATTTCGGCACGACCGAGATGGTTTACGTTCATCCCACTTTTTTGTATGAGTCGCTTTGGAATCTGACGGGATTTATTATCATAAACGCTTTGTACAAAAAGAAAAAGTTTAACGGTCAGGTCGCGTGCATGTATCTTTCGTGGTACGGATTCGGCAGAATGTTTATCGAGGGCTTGCGCACGGACAGTCTTTACATTGGAAACACGGGAATAAGAATTTCGCAGCTCGTCGGACTCATTTGCTTTGTCGTTTTCGGAGCGTTGCTTGTCGTTGGTCTTATCTACTCGAAGAAATTTGACGGTGACGAGAGTAAGCTGAATGCGCTCGACAAGATACTCGTGCCTTCGCTTATTCAAAACCCCGTATTTTTCGCGAAGAAGGCGGTTGTAGCCGAGGGAGCAGAACAGACGGTTGAGCCCAAGGGTGAGGACGTGACGGTTGATGACAGTGCGGATTCTGGCGGAGAAATTTCCGACGCGGAAGAAGCAGAAAAGGAGGCCGAAAATGGCGAAGATAATTGACGGAAAAGCTATATCCAAGCAGGTAAGAGAGGAGATCGCGGCAGATGTCGTGCAGTACAAGGAAAAGTACGGATCGGCACCCGGTCTTGCGGTCATAATCGTGGGCAGTGACCCTGCTTCGCAGGTCTACGTTCGTAACAAGAAAAGAGCTTGCGAGGAGGTTGGCTTTTATTCGGTAGGATACGAGCTGCCCGAAAGCACTACGCAAGAAGAGCTTATCGATCTTGTCGAAAAGCTTAACAATGACGATAAGATTCACGGAATTCTCGTTCAGCTTCCTTTGCCGAAGCATCTTGACGAGACCGAGGTCTTGCTTAAAATAAGACCCGAAAAGGACGTTGACGCCTTCCACCCCTACAACGTGGGCAAGATAATGATCGGAAATCACGATCTTTTGCCTTGCACGCCCGCAGGTGTTATGGTACTGCTTGAAAAGTCGGGAATCGACGTTTCGGGCAAGAAGTGCGTGGTTATAGGTCGCTCGAACATCGTGGGTAAGCCTATGGCGATGCTTCTGCTCCACGCTAACGGAACGGTGACTGTCTGTCATAGCAGAACGAAGGATCTTGCCGAGATCTGCCGTGAGGCTGATATACTTGTTGCATCTATCGGCAAGCCCGAGTTTGTGCGCGGCGATATGGTCAAGGAGGGAGCTGTCGTTGTTGACGTTGGCATTAACCGTCTTGAGAACGGCAAGCTTGTCGGTGACGTGTGCTTTGCCGAGGTCGAGCCGAAGGCGGCTTATATCACCCCCGTGCCCGGCGGCGTTGGTCCTATGACGATCACTATGCTTTTGAAGAATACCTTGACCGCGGCAAGCATCGCAAGAGGGGAAAGATGAGAAAATCAAAATTAACGGCTTTTTTGTCAGTGCTGATAATATTTGTTTGCTTCTTTACGGGCTGTTCATATAGCAAGTATAATGCAGTGATGTATAGCATGTCAGAAGAATGGATATTAACCTCTTTTCTGGAAGACAACAAGGTTAGGGGTGCATATTACAAAAATCCTGATTATGTTGACGGCGCTGATGATTCAGGCGACGAATATTATTATGACGAAACCTCCCCCCAATATAGGGTGTTTATCATAAACGATCAGGACACTTATAATGCAATTTTCAAGGAAGATGCATTAACAGTAGATTTTGATAAAGAAACGGTTTATCTATATATTTTTGCGGACGTACATCCAAATAGAGAGTATTATATTTGTGATATTTCACTTGAGAAAGAGAAAGTAAGTATATATTTCAAATTGGAGCATAGCAATAAAAAAGGCGCAACTGCTCCATATCAAAGATGTCTTATCGTAAAAATGGATAAAAACAATGCATCGACCGTGGAGTTTATAAAACAAAAGTAAATTGATTTGGTGAAAAAAACTGAAAAGCCCGCGAAAGCGGGCTTTTTTGTTAAATTATGAAAACACTTTACAAAACGCAAAGAATGTGGTATAATTAGAACATCCGACTAAGTCAGATTTTAGGAGGAACCAAAGATGAAAAAGACCTCATTTTTAGCACTTTTACTTGTTATTGTACTGTGCTTACCTGCATTGGCGGCGTGCAACGGTGACCGAAATCAAGGATCTACAACGGTCGAAGAAACTACGGTATCTGAAGAAACTACGGTTGCTGAGGAGACTACGCTATCGGAAGATACTACGGTCAGTCAGCAAACCACAGTTACTGAAGAGACTACCATTATCGAAGAAACGACGGTACTCGAAGAATCCATCGTAAGTGATGGATGGGAATTCTTTTCTAACGGTGACGGAACATATTATGTCAAATTGACAGGACACCCAGACGGCTATCCAAATATAGTAGTTCCTGCTACGTCGCCAAATGGGGACAAGGTAACGGGTATAGGGGAGAATGGCTTTTTGGCATTAGAAAGTCTCTTAAGCGTAGTCATTCCAGATAGCATCGAAAGTATTGACTATTCTGCATTCTCTGGTTGTGTTGGTATTGAAAGCATAACGGTTGACGAAAATAATAAGCATTATAAATCTATAGACGGCAATCTCTATAGCAAAGATGGGACAATTTTAATAAAATATGCCGTAGGAAAAAAAGACACAAAATTTATTATGCCGGATAGCGTTACAGCTATATGTTGCAAAGCGTTTCTGCATGGCACGAGCTTGACGAGTATAACTATATCGGACGGCGTTACGATTATTCCTGATTTCGCATTTGCTCACTGTATAAATCTTAAGAGTGTGATTATCCCGGAAGGTGTTACCAGTATTGGTGAGGCATCATTTGCGTACTGTGAAAATCTTGAGAGCATAATTATTCCCGACGGTGTTACCAGTATTGATAATTCATCATTTACGTATTGTAAAAATCTTGTTAATGTAGTGTTACCTGATAGCATTACAAGCATAGGCGTTAGCGCGTTTCAGCATTGTACCGGATTGGAGAACATTAATATCCCCAATGGCATTGAAAGTATTGTTCTCGCTACGTTTTCCAATTGCACTAGCTTAAAAAAGATAATTATCCCGGATAGTGTTACAAGAATAGAATCCTGGGCATTTGAGAATTGTATTAGCTTAGAGAAAATAATCATTCCGGAAAGTGTAGTCAGTATTGACGAAGGCGCTTTTGGCGGATGTGCGAATATTTCTGAAACAGAAAACGGTATCACTTATGTTGATCGATGGGCAGTATATGGTGATGAAAACATAACTGAAGCAATTTTGCGCAATAATACGGTTGGTATTGCAGATGCAACGTTTATGAACTGTGATGAGCTTATTAGCATCACCATACCAAATAATGTAAAAGCAATTGGAGATTTGGCGTTTTTCTTTTGCCGTAAATTGGAAAATATAAGTGTTGATCCGAATAATGCTCATTACAAGGACGTAGACGGAAATCTATATTCTAAAGACGGTAGCGTTCTTGTTAGATACGCATGTGCAAAATTAAACTCCTCGTTTGACGTTTTGGACGGTGTGAAATTTATTCACCCTGCGGCATTTGCATATAGCTTAAATCTTACCGAAATAACTCTTCCAAACAGTGTTTATAGTATCGGTGATGATGCTTTTCACGGTTGTAAGAGTCTCACTAAGATTAATATTCCCGATGAAATACATAAAATAGGTGATAGGGCGTTCCAATTTTGTACAAGCCTTGACAACGTATATGTTGGAAACGGCGTTGAGAGGATTGGCGACAGAGCATTTAGCGATTGTTACAATATGATTTACGCTGTTATTTCTGACAGTGTTACAAGTATCGGTGAGCACATATTTGATAATTGCGCAAAGCTTGAACAAGTCTATTATACGGGAACAGAAGCCAAGTGGTCAGAGATTAGTATGTCGGATAATGGTTATTTGATATATTACGTTGTATTTAATTATGTACCCCAAGAATAAAATCATGTAAAAGCGCGAGGCAACTCGCGCTTTTGCTTTGTTGGAACGGTAATTGAAAAATACCTGCAAAACGCTTGACATCTATGGAGAAATATAGTATAATAATATATTATCTATAATTATCAAAAAACGGTGAAAAATAATGAAAGAATACAGAATTTTGCCCGATGCGGAAATGCAAAAGCAAAATGAATATATAGCGAAGATAAGAGCCTTGGTGCTTGGTGCAAAAGAGACGGCGGGAGAGGTAAAATACGCCTTCGTTCAGACCTTCGGTTGCCAGCAGAATGAAGCCGACAGCGAAAAGATCGCGGGAATGTGCTTATCTATGGGCTATGAGATCTGCTCCGAGCCCGCCCTTGCCGATCTTATTATGGTCAACACCTGCGCGGTGCGAGAGCACGCCGAGCAAAAGGCGCTCTCGATAATCGGGCAGTACAAGCATCTTAAGGCGGCGAAGCCCGATATGCTTATCGGTGTCTGCGGATGTATGGTCACGCAGGAGCACCGCAAGGAGAATATCAAGCACAGCTATCCTTACGTCGATTTCGTGCTTGGAACCTCATCCTTGCACCGATTGCCCGAGCTTATCTACACGAAAATGAAGAAGGGCAAGAGGCTCTACTGTCCCGAGGAAAAGGAGTACCTCGTTGCAGAGGGCTTGCCGATATACCGCGAGTCGAGCTATCGCGCGTGGGTCTCGATAATGTACGGCTGCAATAATTTCTGCACGTACTGTATCGTTCCTTACGTTCGCGGTCGTGAGAGAAGCCGCAGACCCGAGGACATAATTGCCGAGGTAAAGGGCTTGGTTGAAGCAGGATACAAGGATATAACACTGCTTGGTCAGAACGTCAACAGCTACGGCAAGGATGCAAAGAGCGAAGACGGCGAGGTTTACGATTTTGCCGATCTGCTTGCAGACATTGACAAGATCGAGGGCGATTATCACATCCGCTTTATGACGAGTCACCCGAAGGACGCGTCGGACAAGCTTATCGACGTTATCGCATCCTCAAAGCACGTGGCGCATCAGTTCCATCTGCCGATGCAGTCGGGAAGTGACCGTATTCTCAAGGCGATGAACCGCCACTACGACACAGAAAAATATCTCCATACGGTTGAATATCTGCGGAAGAAGGTGCCCGACGTTACGATATCGTCGGATATTATCGTCGGTTTCCCCGGCGAGAGCGACGAGGACTTTGAGGCGACGCTTGAGATGCTTCGCAAGGTCAGATTCGATATGACCTACTCCTTTATTTACTCGCCGAGAAAGGATACTCCTGCGGCGGCGATGGAGTGTCAGATCACCGACGCTATAAAGGGTGAGCGAATGAATCGCTTGCTTGAAACCCAGAACGAGATCGCGCTTGAAAAGAACAAGCCGCTTGAAAATAAAATATTAAGAGTTCTTTGCGACGGAAAGAGCAAAAACAACGAAAACGTGTATTCAGGTCGTACGGAGGGTAACAAGATAGTGCTTTTCGACGGAAATGAGAGCGATACGGGCAAATTCGTTGATATTTTGATCACTCGCGCGGAGACATTTGCGCTTTACGGCGAAAAAGTAGAAAAATAACGAAAGGAATTAAGAAAATGAGCATATACGCACTTGCAGCCGAGCTTGGCAAAGCAATCAAAGCGGACGAGAGAATGATCCGCATGGAAAAAGCCAAGGAGGCATACGAAAAAAGCGAGAAGATCAACAATCTTTTGATGGAATACGGTATTCAGCAGCAGGCTTTGACCACTATGGGCGACTCGGCAGATATTGACACCGATGCGCTTGCAAGAATTCAGGACAGGATCGACGAAATTTACGCGATGATCACTACCGACCCGCTTTTCGTTGAGCTTGACGCGGCGCAGAACGACGTTAACGAGCTTATGGAGACGGTCAATAACACGATCATGTTCAACGCGACGGGAAAGACCCCGTGTACTCACGATTGCTCGACCTGCGGCGGTTGCCATTAAGTAAAAGCCGTTGGCTTTTGCAGTGAAATATTTTGCTTTGCAAAATGTGAAATGTTGCATTGCAACGTGAAATGCTCTCTTTGAGAGCGTGCAATCTACGGCTTTGCCGTAGGTGATAAACAAATAACAGAAGCGAGGAAACCGCTATGACTCCGATGATGGAGCAATATTTTGAGATAAAAAATCAATACAAGGACTACCTGCTTTTTTACCGCCTCGGTGACTTTTATGAGATGTTTTTTGACGATGCTATCGTCGCATCACGTGCTCTCGGGCTGACCCTGACCGGCAGAGACTGCGGCGAGGCAGAGCGCGCGCCGATGTGCGGCGTTCCGTTTCATTCGGTCGACACCTATATCGGTGAGCTTATAAAGCAGGGATTTAAGATCGCTATCTGCGAGCAGATGGAGGATCCCGCGCAGGCGAAGGGAATAGTCAGACGCGACGTCATTCGCGTTATTACTCCCGGTACGCTTATTGAGTCGGATCTGCTTCCCGACAAGAAGAACAACTATCTTTGCTCGCTTTATATGGGCGAGTTTGAATACGGAGTCTGCTTCTGCGATATTTCCACCGCGGAGATCTATGCGACCTCGTTTTCGGGCACGAATATGGATTCGAGGCTTCTAAACGAGCTTGGAACCTATATGCCTGCGGAGATCATTTCTAATCTCAGCGCATCAAAATTCAAGGAGACCGCCGAGTTTATAAAGAATCGCATAGGTGCGATGCTGAACGACAATCAGCCCTTCAGATTTGAGCTTGATGCTTGTCTTGACAGAGTCAAGGCTCAGTTTGTGGACACCTTGCGTGAGGGCGACCTTGACGACAGAGCGCTCGTTTGCGCGGTCGGCGCGATGCTTGATTACGTTCGTGACACGCAGAAGAAGGACGTTGGGTATATCAATAAGCTCAATATTTATTCTGACGGTCAGTATCTTGAGATGGACGTTAACACGCGCAGAAATCTCGAGCTTGTAGAGTCTATGAGAGCGAAGGAAAAGAAGGGAACGCTTCTTTGGGTGCTCGACAAGACCCGATCGTCGCTTGGAGCGCGCTTGCTTCGCAAATGGGTGGAGCATCCGTTGATCAACGCCTCTGCGATTGTCAAAAGGCAAAATGCGGTCGAGGAGCTTTACAACAGCTTTATGCTTCGTGAGCAGATAAGCGAGCTGCTTGACAACGTGCTCGATCTTGAGCGACTTATAACCAAGATAGTTTACGGTTCGGCAAACGGAAAGGATCTTCGTGCCGTTGCCAATACGATAAGAATTCTTCCCGAGCTTAAGACGCTCATATCCTCGTGCACGTCGGATGAGATGCGAAGGATATACGAGGAGCTTGACACTCTTGAGGATATATGTTCACTTATCGACCGCGCGATCAAAGATGATGCGCCCTTCTCGGTCCGCGAGGGTGGGATCATCAGCGACGGATACGACGAGAGAGTCGATGAGCTCCGCGCGATCGTTGAAAATGGCGACGAGTGGAAAGAGCAGATAGCCGAGCGCGAGCGCGAGGAGACCGGAATCAAAAACCTCAAGGTCGGATACAACAAGGTGTTCGGCTTCTATATAGAGGTCACGCGTTCACAATACGAGCTCGTTCCCGACAGATACATTCGCAAGCAGACACTTGCAAACTGTGAAAGATACATTACCGAGGAGCTCAAGGAAATGGAGTCCAAGGTACTGGGCGCTTCCGAGAAGCTTTGTTCGCTTGAATACGAGCTTTTCTGCGATATTCGAGCAACTGTTGCCGACAATAGCGTGCGTATTCAGAAGGTTGCGGCGCTTATCGCCGAGACCGACGTTTATTACAGTCTTGCGACCGTTGCGGCGAAGAACAGATACGTTCGTCCCGAGGTGAATTCCTTGGATGATATCGTTATTAAAGACGGCCGTCATCCCGTGGTCGAGCAGTTCGTTAAGGATTCGTATTTCGTTCCTAATGACACAAAGTTAAACGTAACCACCGACCGCTTGTTGCTTATCACAGGACCTAATATGGCGGGTAAGTCAACTTACATGAGACAGGTGGCTATTATCGTTCTGATGGCGCAGATGGGATCGTTCGTGCCCGCCGCCGAGGCGACTGTGGGTATTACGGATAAGATATTTACCCGTGTAGGCGCGTCTGACGATCTGGCATCGGGTCAGTCGACCTTTATGCTCGAGATGAACGAGGTAGCATACATACTCAAGAACGCGACGAGAAAGAGCCTTATCATTTACGATGAGGTCGGACGCGGTACATCGACATTTGACGGAATGAGCATCGCTCGCGCGATCGTTGAATACACGGCAAGCCGTAAGATCGGCGCAAAGACGCTTTTCGCGACTCACTATCACGAGCTGACGTCGATGGAGAAGGAATTTGACGGTATCGTTAACTACAACGTTGCCGCGAAGAAGCGCGGAGACAGTATCACATTCTTGCGCAAGATCGTACGCGGATCGACCGACGACAGCTACGGTATTGAGGTTGCAAAGCTTGCGGGATTGCCGAACGAAGTCATCAAGCGCGCCAAGGAGGTGCTTGCCTCCGTTGAGGAGAGCGCGAAGAACATAAAACTCACCGACAGAGAGGAAAAGGCCGTCGAAAAGGACGATACGCTTATCACCTTTGACGATTGCTTGTCGGAGCAGGTGATAGCCGAGATCAAAAACACAGACGTGAATACGCTCTCGCCCTATGAGTGTATGTCTTTGATCTTTGATTGGAAAAAGAGACTCGGTTGAGTTATTTAAAGAATAAATTTTGAAAGGAGGCGGATACCATGGGAGTTATAAACGTACTGTCCTTTGAGGTTGCTAACCTTATCGCCGCGGGCGAGGTCGTTGACAGACCCGCTTCGGCTATCAAGGAAATGATCGAAAATTCAATAGACGCGGGTGCGAAGCATATCACCGTTGAGATACAAAACGGCGGAATTACCTTTATGCGAATATCCGACGACGGATGCGGAATGGATGCGACCGATCTGCCTCTTGCGATCAAGCGCCACGCGACCAGCAAGATCAAGAATGCGGAGGATCTGGACGGTATTTGTACTCTCGGATTCAGAGGGGAAGCGTTGGCGGCTATTTCGGCGGTCTCAAGGCTTCGCATTATCTCGAAAACGCGTGGATCTACTATGGGTGCAGAGCTTGTCGTGGATTGCGGTGAGCAGGTATCACTCAGCGAGCGCGGATGCTCCGACGGAACGACTATAATCGTTGAGGATCTTTTTGCTAACGTTCCTGCGCGACGCAAGTTTTTGAAGCGCGACGTGACCGAAACTACGGCGGTCTGCGCTAATGTGGAGAAAATCGCGCTATCTCATCCCGAGATAGCCTTCAGGCTTATAACCGATGGTCAGATAAGGCTCGAAACTGCGGGCGACGGCAAGCTTTTCAGCGCGATATATGCCGTGTTTGGCAGAGATTTTGCCAATAGATTGATTGAGGTCAACGGAGAGTTTGACGGTATTTCGGTCAAGGGCTTTGTCGGTCGCTCGGACAACGTCAAGAGCAACAGAAACTACGAGAATTTTTATATAAACAAGCGTTTTGTTAAGAGCAGAACCGCGAGCGCGGCTATCGAGCAGGCGTTCGTGTCGTATATGCCGTCCGAGAAATTTCCTGTGTGCGTTTTGTTTATCTCGCTTCATCCCGGGCGCGTAGACGTAAACGTTCACCCTGCGAAGCTGGAGGTGAAATTCTCAAACGAAAAGCCTGTTTTTGAGGCGATATATTATGCGGTAAGACAAGCCTTGGAGCAAAACACCGCGCGACCCGAGATCGAGATGCCGAAGGGAAATTCCGGCGGGGTCAGAATGTCGGAGGCATTTATACCTGTTGAACGTGAAAAATCCTTGAAATCAAGGCAGATATCGATAGAAACGCAGGGGACGATCAAGTCTGACGTAGCTATTAGAGGTGATTATAAACCGAGTGTTACCGTTCAGACTCCGGTTAAGCCGAGCGTTGCTCAAGCCGCTGTGCATGAAGCTGCGGCTATAAAGCAAAGCGAAAAGCCGACGTTTGTGAAGATCACGGCAGAGCAGTACGTGCGCGAGATAATGCAGTACGACGACGCGCCGACGAATACCGAAGAAACTACAATGCCCCTGCCTAAATCGGAGGCTGACGACGTTAAAGTTAAAGACGACGTTAAAAAGCCAGAGGATACTCACGGCGCACCGAAGATGCCGTCAAGGGTGGAGGGCGAGGTTCCCGCAAGCGCTCCCATAGAAGCGGAGCCAAGCCAAGCGCCTGAGCCTGTAAAGATCGAATACCGAATAGTTGGCGAGGTCTTTAATTCCTACATATTGGTTGAATTGAGCGAAAAAATGCTTATAATCGACAAGCATGCCGCACACGAGCGAATTATCTTTGAGCAGCTCAAGAAAAATATGTACTCGCAAAAGGTGTCGTCGCAGCTTTTGATGCTTCCTATTGATGTTATGCTTATGAGCGACGAGGTTTCTGTCATTGAAGAATACCGAAGCGAGCTTGAGGCGGTCGGATTTGAGTTTTCGTGCTCGCGCAATACCGTATCGGTAACGGCTATTCCCGTCGGAATAGAGCAGGAAGCGGTTGGCGATATGTTCGCGGTCGTAGCGGACAGGATCAAAAACGGCACGGGCAAGGTTGAGCTGACGAGAAATATAATTTTCGAGAAGGCGCTTTATCAGGCATCGTGCAAAGCGGCTATAAAGGCAGGCAGAGAATATGCCAAGGGTCACGGCGAATGGTTGGTCGAAAAGCTCATGGAGCTGCCTGACATAACCTTCTGTCCTCACGGCAGACCCGTTGCGATGGAGATGTCGAAAAAGAATATCGACAGACAGTTTGAAAGAACTTGAACTCAACGAAAACGCAATGCCATACTGTTTTACAGTTGGCTTTACGGGAATTACGTTCGGTTTGGAAATATTAATAATTAATCAAAAAATCCGCGTCACTTTGGCTTGTGTCTGCGGAAAAAGGAGCAAAGTTATGTTTGAACTTTTAGCACAGGACGGCAGAGCGCGCAGAGGCGTTTTGCACACCGTACACGGCGATATACAAACTCCCGTGTTTATGAACGTCGGTACCTGCGCCGCTATCAAGGGCGGTGTTTCTACCGTGGAGCTCAACGACGAGCTTGATTGTCAGGTTGAGCTTTCTAACACCTATCACCTGCACATTCGTCCCGGTGATAAGCTTATCTACGAAATGGGCGGTCTTCACAAGTTTATGAATTGGAAAAAGCCGATCCTTACCGACTCGGGCGGATTTCAGGTCTTTTCTCTCGCTCAGCTTCGTAAAATTACCGAGGAGGGAGTGAGATTCCAGTCCCATATAGACGGCAAGAGAATATTTATGGGTCCCGAGGAGAGTATGCAGATACAGTCTAATCTCGCGTCGACTATAGCTATGGCGTTTGACGAGTGCATAGAGAACCCTGCACCCTACAAGTACGTGAGGAATTCGATCGACAGAACGACACGTTGGCTTGAGCGTTGCCGCACAGAGATGGACAGACTCAATTCGCTTCCCGAGACCATCAACAAGCATCAGATGCTTTTCGGCATCAATCAGGGCGGAACTTACGAGGATCTTCGTATCGAGCATATGCAGAGAATTGCCGAGATAAACTGCGAGGGTTATGCTATCGGCGGTCTTGCGGTCGGTGAGGAGACCGATGAGATGTACCGTATCATCAACGCGGTAGAGCCCTTTATGCCTAAGGATAAGCCGAGATATCTAATGGGTGTCGGTACACCCTGCAACATTCTCGAGGCGGTACACATGGGAGTTGATTTCTTCGATTGCGTAATGCCCTCGAGAAACGCCCGTCACGGTAATCTTTTCACTTGGGAAGGAAAGATGAATCTGCTCAATGAAAAGTACGCCAAGGATCCCAGACCCATTTCTGAGTCCTGCAACTGTCCCGCTTGCCGTAATTACAGCCGTTCTTATATAAGGCATCTTATAAAGGCGAAGGAGTCGCTTGGTATGAGACTTGCGGTGGCGCACAATCTTTATTTCTACAACAATCTTACGAAGAAGATAAGAGAGGCGCTTGACGGCGGTTATTTCGAGAGCTTTTATCAGAAATATCACATAGCGCTTGGAGAGCGAAATCCTGATTGATATGATAAAATACGTAATTTTTGATATGGACGGGACTCTTATAGATACAGAGCCGTTATATGAAAAGGCTTGGGTCGATATAGGAGAAAAGTGGGGACTTTCAGGCATGAAAGAGAAATATCCGCTTATCGTTGGCAGAAGCATCGAATCTATATGCTTGATGATGAAGGGCTGGTTTGGCGATGATTTTGACGCGAGTGGATTTTTTGCAGAGCGTATGCAACGCTTCGTCAGACTTATTGAAAGTGAGGTTCCGCTTAAGGATGGGTGCATTGAGTTGCTTGAATATTTGAAGCAGCAAGGTATACCTATGGCGATCGCGACCTCGACTCCAATGTATATTACAAGCGGCAATATGGAAAAGACGGGAATAGGAAAATATATGGACGCGGTGGTTACCGCCGAGGCGGTCGAGCACGGAAAGCCTGAGCCCGATATTTTTCTTGAGGCGGCGAGACGGATCGGTGCAGACCCTTTATACACAGTCGTTTGCGAGGATTCGATAAACGGTATACGCGGAGCTCACAGAGCCCAAATGAAGCCTATAATGGTCGTTGACCGATTATCTCCGACCGAGGAGACCGACAGGCTGTGCTTTGCAACCTGTAAGGACCTTTTCGAAGTTAAAGAGCTTATAAAAAAAGAAAACAAATAAAATTAAATTCAATTTTTGGAGGATATTATTATGAAAAAACAAGGTTTATTTGGATTGGTAGCAGGAATCACGATGGGTGTAGCTGCAGCAGTAGCAGGTGGTCTTGCAGCCGCAAAGGTCGTTAAAGAGATCAGAAGCGATCTTGATCAGACCGACTTCGTTTCTCCCAACGGAGACAACGTAGTTACCATCAAATACGGTGCGTCTGACTTTGCCAACGGTCTTACTTTGGTAAAAATACAGGCATATACCGAAAATTCCGATGACAGCTGCGATTTTGCGCTCCTTGCAGGCAAGAACTCCGGTGCTTTCAGCTGTGAATGGAAGGATAACGAGCATTTCGAGCTTTTGGTTGGATCCAGAAAGCGCAAGCAGTGCTGCGACGTTGATTTTGAGGGCGAGGAGATCGTTATCAGCTACTATTTGAACAAGGAAATTGATGAAGCTCCCGTACAGGAGTGTAACGAGGTAGTTGAAGAGACCGTTGAGGAATGATCGGACTTTTCGAATCATAATTTCAGCAAATTGAAGTTTGATAAAATTCGAACGGAGGAAAGTTGGCGTGAAAGTTATTTTCATCTAAATATGAAATAAACCGCAAGGCGGTGTGGTGTGATCCACTACTCGCCTGTGGCGTAAAACGCACGAATTTTGCCGATGGCAAAATTCATCGATTATTTGTGCTGCCATTGGCGGCGGAAGGGAAATTAAAATGATTTCAAGAATTTTATTGGAAGACGTTCTTGCCGTTGCAATGTCTACGGGTGCAGACTTTGCAGAGGTCTATGCGGAAAAGACGAGAAATAACGGAATCCGTTTTCTTGACGGCAAGATAGACACAGCAAGTGACGACATGGTGTCGGGCGTTGGCATACGCGCTTTTATCGGCACGAGAACCGTTTACGCTACGACCACAGATCTCTCGCGCTCGGGGCTTATTCGCTGCGCGAGAGCAGTTGCGGATGCTCTCGGGGAGAGCAAGGCTTCGGTCAGCATCAATCTGACAGAGAGAATTTTTCCCAATATTCATCCCGTTAAGATCGTTCCCGGAAGCACTCCCATAAGCACGAGAACAGATATTCTCAAGGAGGCTTGCTTTGCGGCGAAGGAAAGAGACGAGAAGATAAAGCAGGTTATGGGTAATCTTTCATCTGTTGACCACACTATTCTTATCGCTAACAGCGAGGGACTTTACACGACCGACAGACACGTAAGAACAAGAATTGCTGTAAGCGCTGTTGCAGTATCGCCCGACGGAAGCGACAACCAGTCGGGAAGTGCTTCTCCCGGACGCGGAATGGGTCTTGAGATGTTCGATTTCATCGATCCCAAGAGCATTGGTATCAAGGCGGCAGACCAGGCTCTCGTAAATCTCAGCGCGGATTACTGTCCTGCCGGACAGATGACCGTTGCGATAGAGAACGGATTTGGCGGAGTCATTTTCCACGAGGCTTGCGGTCACTCGCTCGAGGCTACGAGCGTTGGTACGGGCACTTCGCAGATGTGCGGCAAGCTTGGCCAGCAGATCGCAAACGTTAAGGTCACTGCTATTGATGACGGAACTATTCCCGGTGCGTGGGGCTCTGTCAACATTGACGACGAGGGGCATCCTACCCAGAGAAACGTTCTTATTGAAAACGGTATTCTTAAGAGCTATATGATCGACCGTCTCGGTTCTCGCAGAATGGGAATGGCTATGACGGGTAACGGCAGACGCGAGAGCTTTATGTACGAGCCTACCTCGAGAATGACCAACACCTTTATTGCTAACGGTCCCGACAAGAACGAGGATATTATCGCTTCTATCGAGTACGGTCTGTACGCAAAGAGCATGGGCGGCGGATCTGTAAATCCCCTTACGGGAGAATTTAACTTTGGAGTAAGTGAGGGCTATATCGTCAGAAACGGTAAGATCTGCGAGCCTGTAAGAGGCGCTTCGTTAGTTGGAACGGGATCCCAGATACTTATGGATATCGATATGGTCGGACAAAATCTTGATACCGCCCAGGGAATGTGCGGCTCTTCAAGCGGAAGCGTTCCTACCGACGTAGGTCAGCCGCTTATCCGTGTATCAAAGATCACAGTAGGAGGTCGCTGATATGAGTTTTAATGAAATTAAGGATATCATCATTTCGGCTTGTAAAAAGCATGGAATTGAGGAATATGAGGTTTATTATACCGTTGGGGAGGATATCTCAGCTGAAACGCTCAAGCAGGAGGTCAGTGCTTTCAGCTCGGGTGAGAGCGCAAAGGTCTACTTCCGTTGCCTCGTGGACGGTCATATGGGTTATGCATCCAGCAGCTACTTCGATGCTGACGAGCTTGAGGCACTTGTTCTTCGCGCGGCGGATAACGCTAAGGTCATTGAAAACAATGACGTTGTAGTTATCTTCAAGGGCTCTGAGTCTTATGCGAAAACGACTGCTCCCGAGCCTGTGGCTATTGAGGCGGCAGAACTGAAAAAATGTGCTCTTGATCTGCAGAAGGCTACTTACGCCGTTGACAGCGCCGTTGTTGACGGAACGCAGTCTATTGCTATGTCCTTTAAGAATGAGATGTATCTTTACAATTCTCACGGGTTGGAACTTTCCAATCGCGTTGGTATGTCGGGATGCTACGTAGTTTCGGTCGTAAACAAGGACGGTGAGGCAAGAGATAACTTCGAATTTGCTGAAAATATTTACAGTGAAGATGCCAAAAATCTTCCTGCGAAGGCGGTAAAGGGTGCGCTTGACAAGATCGGCGCTTCCGAGATCCCCACGGGTAAGTATAACGTAGTTATCGACGGCGCGCAGATGCGCTCACTCCTTTCTGCTTTCTCCTCTGCATTCTCGGCTAAAAATGCGCTTCTCGGAATGTCCAGACTCGCAGGCAAGGAAGGCCAGAAGATCGCTGCCGATATCGTTACGATCACCGACGATCCTATGAGAGAGGGCTGTCCCGTTCAGACTCATTTTGACGACGAGGGTGTTGCTACCTACAAAAAGACGGTAGTTGAAAACGGTGTTCTCAAGACCATGCTTTACGATCTCACCACCGCTATCAAGACCGGCAAGGAGACCACGGGTAACGGTCGTCGCGGCGGCAATATTGCTCCTTATAACTTCGGTATTTGTGCGGGTGGATATACTCTTGACGAGCTTTTCGCTAAAGCAGGTAACGGAATCTACGTTACGGGAGTTAAGGGACTTCATGCGGGTGCTAACCCTATCACAGGTGATTTCTCGGTTGAGAGCGAAGGATTTATCATTAAGGACGGAAAGAAGGCAGGTCCTATCAAGTCTTTTACGATAGCAGGCAATTTCTTCAATATGCTTATGGAGATCGACTCGCTTTCTAATGAGGTCAAGTGGGGAATTCCCGGTGGATTTACAGTTTTCGGTTCTCCCGACGTGCTCGTCAAAGATATGAGTATTGCAGGAAAATAAAATATAAATTGTAAATTCTTTTGAAATTTTACAAAAAATAGGCGTTTTGTCGGTAGTATATGAAAAAAGCTATTGACAAGGCGCCGTTTTTTTTGTATAATGAAGTAAGGTGTAATAATATATTATTTAAAATGCGATAATTTTTTGATAATTACGGATTTTAATATTTATTATTTGATTGAGTCGGTATGATTCATATTTTTTATTGGATATAGCCGTTTTCAATAAATTACGCGGACCGTTTAAGGCGGCGCGTCCGTGCGATATACCTGATCTTGCCTTAAATAATAACAAATTAAGGAGGTGTAAAGAGGGGAAATGAAGACAGAAATAGTGATACTTATCAGCATTATTTGTGCTGTTGTTGGTATTCTTCTCGGATTTGTCGTGGGTTTTCTTGTCAGAAAGAAGCTTGGCGAGGCAAAAATCGGTTCTGCCGAGGCTGAAGCTAAAAAGATTCTTGATGAAGCAAGAAAAAATGCGGAATCTGCTAAAAAAGAAGCTTTGATTGAATCCAAAGAGATCATTATGGGTCAAAGAAATGAGCTCGACCGAGAAATCAAAGAAAGAAGAAATGAGATCTCCCGCACTGAAAATCGCTTGAACAAAAAAGAAGAAACTCTCGACAAAAAATCCGAAGCACTTGAAAGAAAGAACGAGGTTCTGGACAAGAAGATCAAGGATTACGAGGTTTTGCAGGACAAAGCTAACGAGATGATCGGCGAACAGGTTAAAAAACTTGAAGAGATCTCGGGTTATTCTTCCGAAAGAGCGAAGGAAGAGCTTATCGAGCGAGTTGAGTCCGAGGCGAAGCACGAGCTTGCTCAAAAGCTTGACGAGCTTGAAACGCAGTTCAAAGAAGAGGCTGATGAGAAGGCGAAGAATATATTGTCGCTCGCTATTCAGAGATATGCTTCCGATCACGTTTCCGAGGCTACCGTTTCCAGTGTGGCTTTGCCCAGCGAGGAGATGAAGGGTAGAATTATAGGTCGTGAGGGAAGAAATATTCAGAAGATCGAAACTCTTACGGGAGTCGAGCTTATTATTGATGATACCCCTGAGACCATAACCTTGTCGGGATTTGATCCCGTCAGACGAGAGGTTGCAAGAATTGCTCTTGAAAGACTTATCTCCGACGGACGTATTCATCCCGCGAGAATCGAGGAAATGGTCGAAAAAGCTCAAAAGGAAGTGGACTTGTCTGTCAAGCAGGCAGGAGAGAGAGCTACCTTTGAGGTTGGAATTCACGGAATTAATCCCGAGCTTGTAAGATTGCTCGGAAGACTTAAGTACAGAACCAGTTATGGACAAAACGTGCTTAAGCACTCTATCGAGGTTGCGTTCCTTGCAGGAATCATGGCTGACGAGCTTGGACTTGACGGCACTCTTGCAAAGAGAGCAGGTCTGCTCCACGACATCGGTAAGGCATTCCCCCACGACGTTGAAGGTTCTCACGTTGAGATCGGCGTAAATGCTGCGAAGAAGTATAAGGAGAGCAGAGAGGTAGTTCACGCTATCGAGGCTCACCACAACGACGTTGAACCCAAGACTATCATTGCAGTGCTCGTTCAGGCTGCCGACGCTATCAGCGCAGCAAGACCCGGTGCACGCCGTGAGGATATGGAAAATTACATTAAGCGTCTTGAAAAGCTTGAAGAAATAGCAAAGGGCTTTGACGGAATCGACAAAGCATACGCTATTCAGGCAGGACGCGAGATCAGAGTTATGGTCAAGCCCGAGGAGGTAAACGATGCAGGTATGAAGGTCATTGCTCGCGAGATGGCGGCAAAGATCCAGGCTGAAGTCAAGTACCCCGGTCAGATCAAGATCAATCTTATCCGCGAAAGCCGCGCAGTCGACTACGCTAAATAATTTAATTGATCTCTCGAATCAAATATGCAGAAATCTCTGTAATCTTTGTTCCTTATTTGCAGTTAAGGATTTATATATATTTAACATAGAACACAGATGAATGTAAGCACGATGAAAATCGGATAAAATATATTTGATAAAACCCGCTGTTGCGCCATGGCGCAACAGCGGGTTTGCATATATTGACAAGATGAAGGAAATGTGTTAAAATTTATATGTAAGGTGTAACGTTTTCGGTTTTTTGGCGACCTATCGTATGAAGGGGTAATATAAAGGAGGACTGTTTATGAAAAAGATATTTGCTTTCACGTTAATTATTTTTTCATTGGTAGCTTGTTTGGCCTCGTGCGATCAAGGGACTCCCGAGAAAGAGCATGAGCATACGTATGAATGGGTCACGAGTAAGGAAACACATTTTAAGCAGTATACCTGTGGATGCGCTTCACCTGATGTTGCGGAAGTGCATTTGGATGAAGACGGGGATCTTTATTGCGACGTTTGCAACTATTACACGTCGAAGCAAGAGCATATCGGGCATACTTACAAATGGATCACGACTGAGGAAACGCATTTTAAACAGTACACCTGCGGATGTTCTTCTCCTGATGTTGCAGAGGCGCATTTGGATGAAGATGGGGATCTTTTTTGCGACGTTTGTAATTACGCTTACGCGGTCTGTGGGTTACCTGAGGTTTATTATCTTAGTACGTATGAGAATTGGATAGAAACGCTAACTGCCGAGGACGTTGCGAAGGTCAGAACTATTTCTGAGTACGTGGGTGTAGCGCCGGGAAGTCTCAAGACGATCGAAAGCTCTACTGATAAAGGTACTATTTCACGCATTATTGAAGAGTATATGAAGTTGGAAATGTCGCCGATCACACCCGAAGATGCTCTTATTTCCGGAGGCAGTGCGTTTACGATCGAGTTTATACTGAATGACGGAACGGTTAGATCGCTATACTTTAACAATGGAAATTACTACAATCCCGCGATCTCTTATTGTCAATATTTTGAGCTTTTATCTGTTCCAACGTTTAGAGAGGATGATAAAACTTGGACTTCTTGTGGGTTCGTTAGTTATAGCGGTGTGGGAACCGTTTGCTCAGACGTGCCTGAGATGTCGTTTTATAACCCTACGCCAATTTGTCAGATTCCGCTTGACGAGCTGGAGTTTGCTTATGATGTGGATGTGAATTTTGCAGAGATCGAGCCTTATGGTAGATTGGTGCAGACCGATTTTGGTGATCTTACCTTTATCACTCCCGATATTTTTTACACAAAAGACGGTGTGTGCTGTGTTCTCGTGGGTAAAGATCTTGACGAATTGATCTCGGAATATTTAGACGGTGATCTCTCTGAATATTATCGTAATGTTTTGATAGAAGCGTTTTGGAAGAACAATCCCGATGCAGAATTTGCTTCAATAAGAAAATATTACGGAAGATTTGAAAGCGGTGCGATAGTAGCTATGATTGATTCCGGGGCTTACGACGAGGCATTGTGGCAAGAATTTATTGATCACGTCGTAATACAATATACCAACGGAAACCGTATAATCGTTTTATATAATGATGAATTCTACACCTTAACGGAAGCGTATGATCAGGGATATATTACCGCAGACGAGCTGAACGTAATTGCCGATCTGCACAACTATGAGGATATTGACGACGATACAAGCACTTTTGAAAACATTGGCGATATTGAGCGTTGCGTTTCTGAGCAGTGGACATTGATGAAGAATTTCAAAATTATAGAAATTACTGTGGATACGGTTGATAGTCCAGAGCACGAACCAAATTGGTTGGGTATTAAGTACTCGTACACGGTCGACGGGGATGTAGAAACGAACTTTATCGGGTATGATTTTTCATACGATGAGTTTTTGATGCTGTATGATGACAACAATGACTTTTTGGTATATAGCTTGACTGACGGTATTGTTGATAGTATTGAGTCCGATTCGCTTGCTGTTATTTGGGGCGCTATCGAATGGTATTTTAGTGCCATCGAATGGTAGTTTTAAAAAAATTTAAATTATTTCCACTGATTTATTGCAAAAACCAACCGAATGAATGGTTAATTCGGTTGGTTTTTTGTTATTCAAACTCCTCGAAGATCAGCTTTATCTGATTTTCTGCTTCGTCGGCGCGGAGCTTATCTGCGGCGTAGGCTTTACGGAGCAGGTCGTGGGGGATATAGTTATCGTATTTTTCAAAGATAGGGATCTCACCGTTCTCGACGAGAGCATCGCAGTTGATGCCGTCGCGCTCAACACCGTCGAGCAATCTTGCAATAAAGTCGATATCCGACGTTTTTTCCATCTTGAAGGTTATATAATAACAACCCTCGAATTCTATAGAGTTTATTCCGTTTGCCGCGGCATTTTTCTTTATATACTTGCGCAGGGTACGGAACGAGCGTGTGCCAAGCCAAGGAAAGAGGCACCACGAGTAGCCGCCGAGATGGACGAGAGAATGATTGAGCATACCCGTGTTTTGTGCGGTCTTACGCGCTTGAATAAGGCGCTTGACGGCATTTTCTTTTAGATATGGGTAAATCGTGTCTTCCTCGAGAATTTGCTTCATACGGCGCAAAATTTTGGTGTGTATTTCGCCGAAGTCGCCGGGCCAGGATATCTCCATTTTGCCGTCGACCTTCTTGACGTATATAAGCTTTCTTGTGACGTCAAGCTCCTCGACCTCCCAGACTCTGCCCGCCAATGCGAAGCGGTCACCCACGGGGGGAGGGGTGGTGATAGTTCCTATCTCGTCGGAGCCGCAACGGACGGTGAAATCCTCGCTGTCCTTGAAAACGGCGTAGAATTTAAAGCTTTTTAGGAGTCTTTCGCCCATAAGTCCGACTATAAGACCCTTTTCCTCGGTCATCTCTAAAAAGTCGTTGTTGAGCATCGAGACGATGAGCGTTTTGTAGTCTTCCTTGCTTACGAATCTGAAGGGCGGGAGCGAGAGGACTCTTTGGGCAAGTCTTGCCGCGGTCAGCTCGCCGCAGGATGCGAGCATAGAAAGCGTTTGATGGAAGAGCAGGCTGAAGGGCATTTTTTTACGCGAAGGGGGCTCGATAAAGCGTTCCTCTATATAGAGCTGAATGATCGCAATACCGCGCAAAAGCTCCCACGGGATAAGTTGGGGAAGTGGGGTGTTGGGAAGCGCCTCTTCTTCACGGAAGACCATCATCATCTCTGGGGTCTGACTGCGTCTGCCAGAGCGACCGAGTCTTTGGAGAAAATTTGATACGGTGTTTGGGGCTTCTATCTGAACCACGCGCTCAAGCTGACCGATATCGATGCCGAGCTCCATTGTAACGGTGGCGCAGGTAACTGCAAATTCTTCGTCGTCACGCATCTTCATTTCGGCTTCTTCGCGAAGCGATGCCGAGAGATTGCCGTGATGAATAAGGATATGACTGTCCTCGTCACCGCGAAGTCTTGCTATCTGGCGCAGGGTTGCGCAGATGTATTCGGTCTCCTCACGGGAATTTGAAAAAACGAGAGATTTTTTATCTCTTACGCAGTCGTAGGTGTATTCATATCCGGGGTCGATGCTATAGGGCTTTGCTCCACCGATCTGCTCGTAGTTATCAGTTTGTTCGTTTTTTTGAGGAATATCCTCGGTCGGCTCTACCGAAACGGTGATATCCGAAGTCGCGCTACGCACGGCTTTTTCAGTCTCCTGCTTTTGCTTTTCGGCTTCGGGATTCTGAATATAGAAATGCTCAAGTCCGAGACGCCATCTTATCTTTTCCTGACTGAACGTGGGAATATCAATATCCCTGCACGTGTCGGCGGTGAGCCATTCTGCCGCAAGTGAGGGGTCACCTATCGTTGCCGAGAGCGCGATACGGCGCGGATGGAAGCCAATCAGATGCGCTATGCGCGAGAGCAGGCAGATTATCTGATTTCCGCGATCCGTTCCCGTAAGCGTGTGTATCTCGTCGATGACGATAAAGCGCAGGTCGCCGAACAGACGGGGGATGTCGTTGGAACGGTTGATGAGCATAGCCTCGAGTGATTCGGGGGTTATCTGTAATACGCCCTCGGGCTTCTCAAGCAGCTTTTTCTTGTGCGACATTGCTACGTCACCGTGCCAATGAGTAACCTTTACGCCCGTCATATCGAGCAGCTCCTCCATACGCTCAAACTGGTCGTTTATAAGGCTTTTAAGAGGAGCAATATAGAGCACGCCGACGCTTGAGGGCGGATCCTCGTGGAGCAGGGAGAGAATGGGGAAGAACGCCGCCTCGGTCTTTCCGCTTGCCGTGGAGGAGGTCAGGAGAAGATTGTTGTCGGTGTCGAATATGGTCTTCGCCGCCGCGACCTGAACTGCGCGCAGAGATTCCCACGAGTGCGAATAGATATATTCCCGTATAAAGTCGGGGAAGCGTTCGAATATGAGATCTGCTTGTGTCATTGTTATCCTCCGAGTGTGTCTCTACCTTGGGGTAGTAGAGGCCTTAAAATTCAATATCGTTTGCGGTGAATTTTCTGTTTTCTTCCTTGCCGGTAGGTTCTGCGGTTGGAAGATCGTCGTCATCTGATCTGTCGGTCTTGAGAGTGACGTGAGTTCCTATAATATCGTCGAATTTCGCATCGGGATTCTGCATCAGGATGTTCAGGACGGTCATATAGTCGCGGAGCATCTCTCGGGGAGTTATCATACTGTCGGCTCCTGCTCTTGATAAGCAAATATTCAAGAATTTAAGCTTTTCTTCGGTGGTAACCGAGCATTCCCAGTTGTAATACTGCGAATAAAGTACGGTTATGCGCTGGATAAGGGCGAAAAGTTCGTCGTCGGTAAGTCTGCGAAGACGAATGACGGGACCTATGAGATTTTTGAAGCCCTCAAGTGCGAATTTGCTGTCGCAAAGTCTTGATCGCAGAGCTTCGTAGCTGAAAAGTCCGCGTCTGGTATCTTCCAAAAATTGCGGTGTGCCGCCGAAGACGATGTCAAGCCCGGGGGCGCGTCCTTGAAGCGTGTCATTGAACATGGAAAGTATCTTTTCGTAGTTGTTCTCGCGGCTGACGCGGTGGGGAATTTTATAAAGGTTGACACACTCGTCAATGAAGACGACGAGTCCGCGGTAGCCCATTTTTTTGGACAAAACCGCCCATAGCTTTAAAAAATCGTACCAGTTATCGTCGTTGATGATCACGGAGACCGAAAATCCAAGCTCTTTTTTTGCTTCTGTCTTGGTTGAGTATTCGCCGCGCAGCCAACGCAGACAAGCGCTCATCTTTTCGGTTGAGTTTTCGCTGTCAGACGTGCTTGCCCTATAATACTCTAAAATAACACGCGCAAAATCGAAGCCTCCAACTAAAAATTCAAGCTCGGAGAGCTCGTTATATATTCGCTTGCCGAGCTCACGCTCGAATATCGCGTCGTCGGGGGAGATGTTTTCGGACATAAGCTCGCCGCGGATCTTGCCAACCCAACGGGAGATTATTTTTGATAGGGCTCCACCGTCCGGAGATGATTTGGAGGCGAGATTCTTCATCAGCTCACGATAGGTTGCAATAGCGCTGTTACCGCTTCCGCTAAGCTTTCTTTCAGGGGAAAGATCGCAATCTGCAGTGAGAAAATCACGCTCGAGTGCATAGCCTCTTACCAGCTGGATAAGGAAGCTTTTTCCGCTTCCGTACCGTCCGATGAGAAAGCGCATAGCGCCTCCGCCCTCGTTGATCTCCTCAAGGTCGGAGAGAAATGCGGATATTTCGTCCTTTCTTCCAATGGCAATATACGGTGCGCCTGCTCTCGGCACTACTCCCGCAGATACGCTAGAAAGCAGGGAAGACAAAATTCTTCTCGGAACGGTTGCAGTAGCTGTGACGTTTTGGTTTATATTGTTTTCGTTCATAGTAGATATCCTCCTTTGTCAGAGTTGATCTATATAGTCGTCTATTATTCTGTATGCTTCTCCGTCGTTTTCGAGAAGAATATCTCCAAAAACGTTCACGGCGGCCTCGTTTATTCGGTCGGCAAGCTCGTCTGGTGAAACATTATGTGTATGGGCAAATTTACGCTGTTCGGTGGCAGTGCAGCTTTGACAGAGCTTGATAAATTCTGCTTCTTTGCCAATAATCTTGCTTATTTTTGAATAAAGCCCGTCGTTTTCGTCTGATTCAACGGTTGTGCTACTTGTTTCTTCAATCTCGTGTTTGGTGATGGGCTTTATGGCGATCGTTGATACTGATTCTGTCGTATCCACCGTACCGAGTTCAGTATCGTCACTGGCAAATGCCTCGGTGAGTATCTTGGTCGTTTCCCACGAATCGCGCTCAATCTCCATGGCGTGTTCTGCAGAAAAAGCGAGTTTGGGAATGTCGTAAAGCTTATCGTATTCGTGTGGCTCAGTTTCCTTTTCGGCTGCGGAGCGTCTTCTGCGGTCGACTATAGGCATTGGTGGGTAGTGGGTGGCAAAGAAACGGTCGATGGCCTCTTTAACGAAAGGATTTACCGACATAACGTTTAGCTTCGTCTTTGATCCCAGATGCTCTCGGAGCTTATTTTCCGAGTATCTGACCGCGTCGGTTACTGCGGCTTTAAGATTTGACATCTGAAAATACGTGATCTCAAATTTTATACTTCGGTTTACAATATTTATTATTCTTGCAAAAGGTCTACGCTCGCAAGTGATACTTCCGTACATTCCCGTTGTGAATGAGATTATCGCACTAAAGGCTTTCTCATCGGAAACGACCGCGGCAAGTGCACCGCTTATGGCATTTTTGAAAGTAGTTGCATTTTCAGGTGTGTAAAATTTGCTGCGCTTATAATCGTACATAGACAAGGACGACAAGCCGAGGCTGGCGATCCGATCTCGATTTTCACCCGAAAAATCTATGAAAAATTCAGGGAGAAAGGAACTTGAAAGCAACTGACGGTCGAGTCCTCTTAACTTTTCTATAGGGGAGGGGAGCTGATGGAGCAGACAGAAGTCACATATCATATCGCGTATCATCATCCTAAAAACGACATTTAGATCTTTTTGACCGTAATTGCCAAGTAGTGAGCAGAGCATGTCAAGTGATTTCTGCTTATCCTCGCTTTCATCGGTCGCGACAAGCTCATATGCGTAAAGGATTATATAGGATTCGTCGGTTTCGAGAAAGACACCGTTTCGCGTGTTTTCGCGCCACCAGAGATACCAATTAAGCTGTCCTCGGCTCATTTGCGAGTATCTGGGAGAATGAGAATAGTACGCTATGTGAGGACATTCGCGCGCTGTGCGATCTAAAAGGGCACGACGCTCGCGGATGAATAGATTTGTTTCGACGAATAATTTTTCGTCGGGCTTTTCGGAATATACCTTGACGTTTTTTATAAAGGGGTTTTTAGGTGAATATTCGAAAAGAGTGTATTTTTTTGCGAAAGCGGAGTCATTGCGTGGAGGGATAAACCGAGTTATCTGATCCTTGTCGTGAGACAGAGAAACGTCGCTGAAATTATAGGAGTTGGAGCTTTTGACAGTAGAGTGTATTTCTACTGCGGAGGTCGATTTTTCGGAATTGCGCTTAGTGACATAGGCGCTTTGCGGACGTTTAGGGACAAATTTGTCAAGATCCCAAAAGTTATCGTCTCCGTAAGCACTTTTCTTCTCATCGTTCATAATTTCACCTCCCAAAATAAAAGTTTATCGTAATATATTATTATACCACGAAAAATGTGATTTGTCAAATATAAATTGAGCGAGGAAATTCCGCTGTCGCGAGGACTGCCAAATTCCAAAGGACTAAAATTTCGTTGAGAAACCCCGACAGAGCTTTTAGTGTCTGTCGGGGTCAAAAAATTACAGCTTATCATTCTGTATCTGTCTTTACCAACACCCTTATAGCCTCGTAGATGCTATTGATGGGTATGAGCTCGATATTTGAGTCTATATTGCGCTTTTCGATATTTTTTGCGGGGATGACGGCTTTGGTAAAGCCAAGTCTTGCCGCTTCCTTGACTCTTTGCTCAAGATTAGATACCGCACGACATTCTCCTGAAAGTCCGAGTTCGCCTATTGCGATAAGCTCATCGGGAACGGCTTTATCCGTAAGAGATGATATCAGGGCAAGGGCGATCGCGGCGTCGCTTGCAGGCTCGTTGAGGTAGAGCCCGCCGATGACGTTCATATAGACGTCATTCTGATAGAATTTGAGGCCGAGTCTCTTTTCAAGAACCGCGATAATTAGACAGAGTCGGTTATAGTCGATGCCGTTTGCGGTACGACGCGGTGCGGGGAATGAAGTTGGGGAAACGAGGGCCTGTATCTCTGCGATGATCGGGCGAGTGCCTTCGATTGTACATACTGCACAGTTGCCGGGGGTGTTTTTCGGTCTGCCCGATAGCAGCATTTCGGAGGGGTTAGGGATCTCTACAAGACCCTTATCGCTCATTTCAAAAACGCCGATCTCGTTGGTTGAGCCAAAGCGGTTTTTGTTTGCTCTGATTATTCGATAAGATTGTAATTTTTCACCTTCAAAGCAGAGAACTGCGTCAACCATATGCTCAAGCACCTTAGGTCCTGCGATGCCGCCCTCCTTATTTACGTGGCCGACAAGTAGCATTGAGATACCATCGGTTTTTGCGCGATTTATGAGGGTCAGTGCCGATTCGCGCACTTGGGCAATGCTTCCCGGGGCGGATTTGATCATGTCGTCGTATATGGTTTGGATCGAGTCGACGATCATGATGTCAGGCTTGATCTTGTCTGTTTCTTTAAGTATGCTCTCGAGGTTTGTTTCGGTCAGTACGTAAAGATTTTTGCCCGATACTCCGAGTCTTTTTGCACGGAGCTTGAGCTGTCCGCCCGACTCCTCGCCCGAGATATAAAGCACCTTGCGGCTCTCACCAAGGCACTCGGATATCTGCATGAGAAGGGTAGATTTACCTATGCCGGGTTCACCCGAAATCAGCACGACAGAGCCGTGAACGAGTCCTCCGCCAAGTACTCTGTCAAGCTCGGCAAGACCCGTGCCCGACCTTATGTAATCGGGGATCTCAAGCTCGTTATATGAAACCGCGCGGTTTTCTCCCGAGGTTCCCGATACCATACTTTTGCGCTTTGGCTCGGGTTGCTCGGGAGTGGTGCTTATAACGTCCTCTACAAAGGTATTCCACTTATTGCAAGAGGGACATTTGCCCATCCATTTGGGTGAATGGTAACTGCAGTTTGAGCAGATGAATATTGTTTTTAAGCCTTTCATTTGCGTATCCTTCACATTATACTATGTATTCAGTATATCACATTTTTTTATTTTTTGCAACATTGGATGAGCATTTTATTTAATATAATATTTTTTTTGATATATAACGATTTTTTCAACACTTAGTTTATTGACACGTGGGATATGATGTGCTATAATCTCTATGATGTGGGTTTTGGGAAACCCAATTTGATGATTGCTGAAAAAGGGGGTGTTTTTGTGTTTGTTTCAGATAAAATACCTGCGCATATATATACGTCTTTAAATGAGGAAGGCGTTGATATTGAAAAAATAATGCTTGCGACCTACTGTGACATGAACGATGATCACATTTTTTGTGACACCTACGTCATAGCAACGACCGATAAGCTTTACGTTTTGTCGGGTACGGTTGGTCTTGAGCACGGCGTTGATAGTAAAAGCAGAGGTTTGGATAAGGTGTGGAAGGAAACCGCCTTTCGAGAGTACGACGTTGAGGATATCGAGAGATTGAGCTGCGAAGAGTTGATCTCAAGCGCGAGATTGACGGCTAAAACCTCTGACGGACAGACGATCTTTTTGACGGCTATGACGAATACCTGCCGTTCCTCGGTGCTTTTGTTTATCAAGTACTTTGAAAGAATGAAAAAAGGGCAGATCTCATCGCCCGATTTTGAGATAGATGCCGAGGACGCTCCCGAGGAGCGTTGTTGCCCGAAATGCGGTATGCGTTATCCAGACAGAAATCGAAAGATATGCCCCAAGTGCATGGAAAAGGGAAAGCTGTATCGTCGATTTGGAATGTTTCTTGTAAAATATAAAACGTACATAGCTATAATGCTTTTGTCTCTCGTGCTTCTGACGCTTACGGGAGTTTTAGTGCCGTACGTATCCAACGAGTTCTTTTACGACGAGGTTTTGAGCAAAAACGGAAGCTTTTTTGGCGAAGTGCTTTTCGTGGTCGGTCTGGTTGTCGCTACTCGATTACTGTCGCAGATATTTACCGTTGTCAATGGCTTTATTTCTGCAAAAATATCTGCGAAAATCGTTTACGACTTGAAAATGACGGTATTTAAGGCTATTGAAAAGCTGTCGTTGTCCTTTTTTGGCAACAGACAGACCGGCGGCTTGATGGCGCAGGTAAATAACGACTCAAACACCATTTATTCTTTCTTTTGCGACGGCGTTCCTTACTTTTTGATAAACATAGTTCAGGTTGCGGTAATTTGCGTTCTTTTGTTTATAGAGAATCCTCTCTTGGCTGCGCTGTCCTTGGTCACAGTTCCTGTGTTCTTCTTTATTATACTCAGGACGTACAGAAAAGAAATGAAGCTCCATGCAAAAACCTATTCGAGCACTCGCGCTCTTAACGGGCAGCTGGTTGACGTGCTTGGAGGAATGAGAGTAGTCAAGGCATTTTCACAAGAGGATGCGGAGATAAAGAAATTTGACCGTGTCAGCAGAAGGGCATCGAAGCATCATAAAAAGCTCTCGTTGTTTAATAATTACGTTTATCCGTCGGTAGGACTGATTCTTTATCTTGGCAACATTATCGCACTTGGCGTTGGCGGATGGATGGTAATTTCGGGATATCACGACTTTACTTATGGTAAGCTTTTAAAGTTTGTAGCGTACGTCAATATGATATACTCTCCTATGTATTTCTTTGCTGATATGGTGGACTGGTCTGCAGCGAGCACCAATGCACTGCAGAGACTTTTTGAAATATACGATACAGAGCCAGATATTTCCGAAAAAGAGGACGCTATCACTCCCGAGAATTTTGAGGGCAAGGTGGAATTTTGCAACGTTGATTTTTCGTATACCAAAAACCGTAAGGTTATTGACAACGTCAGCTTTGAAGTTGATGCGGGAAAAACTCTCGGCATCGTTGGACATACGGGCGCGGGAAAGAGTACTATCGCAAATCTGATAATGCGTTTATACGACTGCGATGAGGGAAAGGTGCTTATCGACGGTATAGACGTCAAGGATCTTTCGTTTAAAGCTCTTTATGATAACATTGCAATAGTTTCTCAGGAAACCTATTTCTTTATCGGCTCGATACTCGACAATATAAGATATGCGAACCCCTCTGCATCATACGAGGAGGTCGTCAGGGCGGCAAAGCTAGCGGGTGCACATGATTTTATAATCAAAATGCCCGATGCCTACAACACGATGATAGGATTTGGATACAAGGGTCTTTCGGGAGGAGAAAAGCAAAGACTTTCTATAGCGAGAGCTATTCTGCGTGATCCTAAGATTCTTATTCTCGACGAGGCAACGGCGGCGATGGATACCGAGACCGAAAAAATGATACAAAACGCCATAACCTCTCTTACCAAGGGTAAAACGACTATAATGATCGCGCACAGACTCTCTACCTTGAGCGATGCGGACGAGCTTATAGTAATCGAACACGGTAAGGTTGCGGAGAAGGGTACGCATAAAGAGCTACTTGCCATAGAAAACGGAGTGTACAACAAGCTTTACACTCTGCAGGCAGAGGCTCTCAAGAACGCAGGAATTACAGAATAAGGCGGTGATCTTATGGACAATATTGAAAACAAAAACGAAATAATGCTTGAGGATGCTGCAAAAATCACCAAGCTTGACAAAGATAACGCAACCTTTGAGATGAAAAACGGTTTTTTGTCTCTTACAGTAAAGGTAAATGGCGAAGAGCAAGTTTACGACAGAGTTTTTCTTCACAGAGCCTTTCCTCACGAGCTACTTTGGGAATATATTTCGGTAACAGGACCGGAAAACAATGAAGTAGGTCTCATATACAATATTGATGATTTTAGTTCCGATGCCGCTGAGCTTTTAAAGACGGAGATTAACAGAAAATACTATTCTCCCGTTATTTCGGAAATTTACAGCGTTAAGGAAAGATACGGATTTTCGTATTGGAAGGTGCGTGTAGATGACGGAAGAACCTTGAATTTTACAATGCAGGATACTTTTGGTAAAATCATACGGATTGGTGAGGACAGCGCGATATTGGTCGACGTTGACGGAAACAGGTATACAATAAAGAGTATTCTTGAGCTTGATAAAAAAAGCTATCGGAGAATAGAGCTTTATTTGTGATGGATCAAACAATACTGAAGAAAGGGCGGTGATAAAATGATACGGAGAAAAAAGCGGAAGGGACAGGATGGCCCCTCGCTGTTTGAGAAGGCTAAAAAGCTATGTCCGCAGCTTGAAAAAGAATCCGTGGTGGCGCTTTTAGGGTATGATCTCCATCCGACACGACCTGCACAAAAGGTCGAAGGCATCGTTATAATTGACAGAGAATATATTACCGTATTTCTTGATGGCGAAGAAACAAACAAGATAAGATTAGAGAAAATCGCCGCAATAAAAACCGATAACGGAGTAGGAACTTTATTCGTTTCTTATGAATTAAAGTCTGATAACTCTATACATCTGCTATTCGTTTGCAGTATGATGTATGCGAAGCATGCGATAGATACCGCCAAAATGATCAACCGTATAATAGAGCACGGTTGGGAATACTACGAGAAATTAAAGGCCGTGAGGGCAAAGTCCTCGGAGGCTGAAACGCTCGGAAACAGGAAGGTCTGTGAAAAGTGTGGGAAACCTCTGCCGCGGGGCTGTTCAAAATGTCCTCATTGCACGAGCAAGCTTGAAACTATAAAGCGATTATGGGGTGTAGTAAAGCCGTACAAATGGTTTGTTTTCATATCGATGATACTGTTTGCGGTAGTAAGCGAGTTGAACCTTATAATACCCGAGATAAACAAGATCATTACGGATGAATATATCACGAGCGCATCGCCGGAGACATTGAACGCTACAAGCTACATTTGGCTGATATTGCTTATGCTGTTGTCGCAGGTGGCTTTGCGCGCGGTCGGAGTTCTTCGCAGTCACGCATTGATACACGCGAGCAACGATATGATAATCGATATGCGTAATATGCTTTTTGAGAAGATACAGCGCCTATCGATCGAAAAGATATCGAAGAAAACCGCAGGAGCGCTTATGCGCCGAATTGTAAACGATATTGCCACGATACACTCGTTTTTAATAAATACATTGCCGTCACTTATTGAACAGACGATACTGTTTATAGCCATTGGCATCGTATTTATAGCAAATGATCTAAGCTTACTGTTGCTGTTGTTACTTATTCCCGTGCCGCTTGTAATGTTTGGCTTTAGTTTCTTCTTTAAAAAGATAAACGCGCTTTTCCATAAGTGCTGGGGAGCAGGAGCCAAGACTAACTCGGTTTTACACGATATTTTTTCGGGTATTCGAGTTGTAAAATCCTTTGGAATGGAACACAGAGAGACCGAAAGATTTGAAAAATCGGCGGCAAAAGAAAGAGATCTCCAGATAAAGTCGGATACGTTGTGGTATACGATTATGCCGTTTATGCAGTTCTTTATGTGCTTTGGCGAATTCATAATGCTGTTCTACGTCGGTAATGCGATCTTGGGCGGTGATATGACGATCGGTGATATGTCGAAATTTTCGATATATGCAAGTATGATATACGGACCTTTGCGTATGTTTTCACATATGCCCAGACAGATCATTAACTTCCTGACCTCGACCAACAAGGTTTTTGAGATCATTGACGAGCAGGTAGACGTTGACGATGCAGACGATGCTAAAGATATACAGATCAAGGGCAATATCGATATTAATCACGTGTCGTTTGGATATGACAGCGGTGCCGAGGTGCTTACAAATATTGATCTGCATATAAAGCCGGGTGAATTTATTGGATTGGTAGGAAAATCTGGTGTTGGAAAATCCACTCTTATTAATCTGATAATGCGAATGTACGACGTTGAGGACGGAAGCATTTGTATTGACGGTGTGGATATAAGAGATATCTCGCAGTCTTCCTTGCGCTCGCAGATGGGAGTTGTGCTTCAGGAAACGTTTTTGTTTTCGGGAACGATTTATCAGAACATCGCTTACGCAAAGCCCGATGCTACGAGAGAAGAGATAATCGCTGTTTCAAAGCTTGCGGGCTGTCATAGCTTTATTATAAGACTTCCCGACGGATACGACACCAAGGTTGGCGAGCGAGGTCATAGTTTATCGGGTGGAGAGCGACAGAGAATCGCTATTGCTCGTGCGCTGCTTCACGATCCGAGGATACTTATTCTCGATGAAGCGACAGCGTCGCTTGATACCGAAACCGAAAAGCAGATACAAGATGCGCTTCAGCATCTGTCGGCAAACAGAACGACTATTGCTATCGCGCATAGACTTTCCACTTTGCGTAATGCAACTCGTCTTGTCGTACTTGATAAGGGTAGGGTTGCCGAGGTGGGAACACACGATGAGCTGATGGAGAAAAAGGGCATCTATTATGGGCTTGTTATGGCGCAAAGAGAGATGTCTAAAATGGAATCGGCTGACGAATGATGCGATCAGCAGCTTATCCCACCAATAAAAATACAAACTGTCATAAAACAAAAAAACCTCCCATATAATTTAGCGATAACAAATATCGTCTGAATTTGTGGGAGGATTTTTTATGGCAGAGCATTCTATTTATAAGGATATTGCGGAGAGAACGGGAGGTGATATTTATATCGGTGTCGTAGGTCCCGTCAGAACGGGTAAATCTACCTTTATCAAGCGGTTTATGGAGGCGCTGGTGCTTCCTAATATTACTGAGGGATATTCCAGAGAAAGAGCAAGAGACGAGATGCCGCAAAGCGCGGCGGGTAAGACTGTTATGACTACCGAGCCGAAATTTATTCCCGACGAGGCGGTGCAGATAAGCGTTGACGGATGCTCGAATCTCAAGGTCAAAATGGTGGATTGCGTTGGCTACATTGTGCCCGAGGCGCTTGGTACTATTGAGGACGGTCAGCCGAGAATGGTGCGCACACCTTGGAGAGAAGAGCCAATGCCTTTTGTTGAGGCGGCTGAAATGGGCACACACAAGGTTATAAGTGAACATTCGACTATCGGTATGCTTATCACCACCGACGGCTCTATCGGAGATATTTCACGACCGAGCTACGTGGAGGCAGAGGAGAGAATAGTTGGAGAATTAAAGGCACTTGGCAAGCCGTTTGCTATGATACTTAACTCAGCGCATCCCGAGAGCGATGCGGCTATTGCACTGGCGTATGAGCTTGAGGCGAAATATGACGTTCCCGTAGCGCTTGTGTCCTGCATTGATCTTGATGCCGAGGATATACGTCATATACTTGAGCTTGTTTTGCACGAATTTCCTGTGACCGAGATCAAGGTGTCGTTGCCCGAATGGACAGAGGCGCTGGAGGACAGTCACAAGATCAAGTTGTCTATTTTGTCGTGTATCAAGAACTGTGCGGATAAGGTCAATAAGGCGGGAGATATCAAGGGTGCGTTCGAGGCTCTTTCCGAGAATGAATATATCAAGAGTGCGACGGTTGACGAGATCGATCTTGGAACGGGAAGGGCTCATATAACAACGACAATGAACGACGGACTTTATTACGAGGTTATAAGCGAGCTGACGGGCTTTGAGATCGGCGGTGAGGAGGAGCTTATTTCGCTGCTTAAGGATCTTGCCGAAATGAAGGTGAGGTACGACAAGGTCAAGGAGGCGCTTGACGAGGCGGAGGAGAACGGCTATGGAATCGTTATGCCTGACGTGAGCGAGCTTCATCTTGCAGATCCCGAGATAGTAAAGCAGCCCGGCGGATACGGCGTGAAGCTTCGCGCATCGGCGCAGTCTATACACATGATCAGAGCTAATATTGAGACCGAGATCAATCCTATTGTGGGAACGGAGCAGCAATCCGAGGATCTTGTAAAATATCTGCTTAATGAGTTTGAGGAGGATCCTCAGAAGATCTGGGCATCCAATATGTTTGGCAAGAGCCTTTACGAGCTTATGAATGAGGGCTTACACTCCAAGCTTGAGCATATGCCCGAGGCATCGCGTGTCAAGCTTTCCGAGACTCTTGAGAGAATTATCAACGAGGGAAGCGGTGGACTTATTTGCATAATTCTTTGATGTCGTACGAAGATTGTGTCATATAAAAAACAGAGCCGAGCGCATTTCGCGCTCGGCTCAACTGTTTTGTTCTCCCTTTGTATCATTTGCCACCTTTATCAACACGCCGCCATGTTTTCAGGTCCAGGGAAGAGTATTCAAAGTATTCGTAGCGTTGATTTTCGTATGAATCCCCTGTCAATACTCTTATGCATAGATAATATTCATCTTCGTCTACAAAGTCATATACCTCTGCTCCGCTCAGAGAATTATCATAGGGAAGCTCTATTTTTTCCCAATTTAGACCTCCGTCTGTAGTAATATACGTTCGATTTGTAATATCATCATCGGCCCAGAAGCCTCCCGAAATGAGTCCGACGCTATCGTTAAGCATTTTGGCACATAAAACACGCTCTTTCCAATGGAAGCGAGGGGGAGTATTTACCGATATGGATTGCCAGGTCTTTCCTCCGTCTTCGGTTTTTAACAATATGTCTAACTGAGTGTCAAACGTATCTGCAACTCCACCAAATGAGAAGAAATATCCTTTTTGCGGACTTGAAAAATGATAGCCGGTATAAACGTCTTCGGCGTAAAAATTATGATCGCTGAGTTCAGGGAACGATGCTATGACGGAATTTATTACCTCCTCCTTTGTTTTAGTGGATTCAGTTGCGTTATCATCTCCGTAATAAGTTACTTCGACGCGATAACTTGCATAAACATAATATTCGCGATCAAAATACAGTATTTTGTAATATTCCAGCTCCTCGCCATTCCATTCGACTTTAATAGGCTCTGTATCGAGCAATCTTGCGGTATCACTTGTTGCGGAACGCAAATAAGCCCATTCTGATAAAAGGCAGGAGAGCTGCACCGGACAATCGGGAGCCGGCTCATAGAAAACCGGTATGCTGCTATATAGCACCTTAATGATAGGAAGTCTTTCAAAGCATATCGTCTTGATAGCGGGTTTCCTTGCATTTTCAACGTAATATTCAAAAGAAATTGATTTGCCGTCGGGGGCAAAGTATACAGAGCTTGGATTTTTATATTCGGGATATTGCTTGTAAAAAACAGATTTATCAAATATATTCTGAACCGTTAACGCCCCGTTGTCGTCGGCATATACCACTTTATCGTCCGAAAAAGCTAAAGCGTCGTAAAACACATCTGAAAATTTGTTTTCTGAAATACTGTAAACGGTCTTGCGATAAGAGTATCCGTCTGTATAATCGGAAGAAGGGATACTTATTATTAAAAAATCGTTTTTGGTGCCAATTTCTATTCTTGCATTGGTTTGCTCGATTTTGACGAGGCGTCCTTCTTTATCGTATATCTCGTATTCGTATTTTATATCCTTATCGTCGCTTCGATAGGTGTCGTATGCAAATATTTTATAATGATCTCCATTCCATTCGGTAAGAGAATACGGCCCATCTTTAAGCTCATCTTTGCTTGGAATAACGTTCTTTAGGAAGACAGGCTTCCCGTCCTTCATACCGAAAGCAGCTACAGGGGCAATAGGAGAGTTATATCCCAAATTGTTTTTCCAGATTATCAACTCGTTGATACCGTCGGAATTTATATCGTCGCGGTATGAGTAAGATAGGGGTTGTCCGATGATGCTGCGAAGAGCGTCGTATATCTCCTGTTCTCTTGCATCTAATTCAATCCCAGAACTCTCGAAGGATTCTATGCCTCCGTATTTTTCGAGCTTTATGATCGCATATCGAATGTCATCGTAGGAGGAGAAAAGCGGAGCTTCCCACGAAGGTGGAGAAAATTGAACGATTTCGCTTGTGCTTATTTCATCATCTATATTTTTTGAAAAGTCGCAGGCGGTGAAAGAGAAGAGAAGCAGGGTGGATAGAATGATGGCGGCAAGACGTTTCATAATGTTTTCTCCTTTGTTTAAATTAATTATAACGTTATTATTTCGGTGCGAATTTAAAGAAATATCGGAATTCAAAGCCGGTCTTGATCTCGTTGAATGCGTAGGCTTCTTCAAGCAATAAATATTCTTTCTCGGTGATATTGACCCATTCACCGTTTTCTTCCTTAAACCATTCTATTTCGCAATCGTAAAAGCCTGTATAGTCGGAAATACCGTACGAAAAAATTTCGGTTGCTCCTGTTTTGTCGAATGAGACTACGCGGCTTGTGCCTCCTTCTCCTTTTCCTGCTATACTGCAATGTATTCTTCCGTCATCACCGATTTGGGTGATATGGTTGTAGTCATTGTCACTGAATCTTCCAATGAGCTTTGCTTCATTTCCGTCGCCTGTGAATATCATTTCGATATAATACTGGCTTAATCCTCCACCCCAACTGGAAAATACCATCTCTTCGGTGCCGTCACGGTTTATGTCGTACAAGAAAAATCCTCTGCCATAGCTGTGGCATTCTTCTGTATATTTGAGAAGTGCCTCGAAATTTTCAGAAGACAATTCGGGATAATCTGCGATAACGATGCCGTCGATGCTACCCTCGGTTTTCCTATGGGTCGCCATTTTTATGTACGCATCTAAAATGGGATGATACATATTCTGAACGTACGGATATTTGCTCATTGTAATTCCGCTGGAATTATAATCAATAAATTCTTGTGAGCTGTTTATTAAGGCGTCTGCCATTTTTTCGGCGAAATCCCTTCTGGCATCGGGATCTGTATTGATTTCAGAATCCTTACCGATGATTTCGTGTGTTATTAACTGGATTTGTGTTGAGGCTATTCTTTTGTAATCGTTTGTGTGTGCCTCGTACTCGGATTTGTCAACCTCTCGATCTTTATAATAGTAATGAACATGGGAGTCACTGTCAGTAGATTTAGCTAAAAAGTTGTTAGGATAGAGTACAGGCGCATAAAAATCGACGTATTTTGGAAAAACTCTGATATAGTTTGTGTATCCGATATCGATTTTACCCAAGAGACAACCTTCCGATAAAATTACAGGCTCTCCATTGCAGTCTTCGGCAACACAGAGGTTCATATTATCACCTGAATCCCAGTGATCTGCATCGTAAATAAACAGTTTTTCTCCTGTATCAAGCTCGTAAAACGTTGTAAATACATTGCCCATTGAGCCTCCTGGATATGCAATCAGGACCTCGGGTGAATTATCAAAATTAAGATCCATAAGGCCTACTGCGAAGCTTCCGTATATGTCACAATTCGAGAGGACATTGATCAATTTGTCTCTCCAAGTGTTCTTTTCCTTCGAGGATATAAAGGTGTATTTGTTTTCCTGATTTTCGATAGAGTTATTGTCGGAGGTGTCGCACCCAACAAAAGCAGAGAAGAGAAGCAGGGTGGATAGAATGATGGCGGCGAGACGTTTCACAATGTTTTCTCCTTTTTATTATATATTGTTTGTTTTTTAGGTGCTGTTTACTAAAGGCGAAAATAGGGCGACAGTCTTTCTGTCGCCCTCGTTTGATTAAAATGAAGCTTATGTAGCTTTATGTCAACGTGTTGCAGTATATCTTTGCTCGTCCGCAACGCTCACTTTTTTTTGGATATCGGCGCCAAGCTCGCGAAGCTTTCCTACAATATTATAATACCCGCGCTCGATCTTGTCGATGCCTTCAATGACGGAGGTGTCTTTAGTTGCGAGAGCCGCGATTACCATAGCCGCGCCTGCGCGGAGATCGTGACAGATGAGAGGTGCGCCCGAGAGAGTAGCGCCGCCGCGAATTACTGCATGGTTGGAGTCAACCTTAATGTCTGCGCCCATCTTCGACAGCTCATCCATGAACTGGAATCTGCTGTTGAATATGTTTTCTACGATGTCAGAGGTTCCTTCTGCGAAGCAGAGCATAGCAGAGAACTGAGGCTGCATATCGGTAGCGAATCCGGGATAAGGCTGGGTGTTGATGCTGATGCCCTTGAGCTTGCCGGTGCTTTCAACAGTGATGTGGTCGTCTCCTACGATAACAGTTGCGCCCGCCTCTTCAAGCTTTGCGGAGATTGCTTCCATATGCTTGGGAATGATGTTTCGTACGGTAACCTTACCGCCTGTTGCGGCAACTGCCGCCATATATGTTCCTGCTTCGATCATGTCGGGGATGATAGAGTAACGGCAACCGTGGAGCTTTTCAACGCCCTTGACCTTGATCACGGAAGTTCCTGCGCCGGTGATGTTCGCACCGCACGCGTTGAGGAATACTGCGAGATCTACGATATGGGGCTCGCGAGCCGCGTTGTCGATAACGGTCATGCCGTCAGCGAGAACGGATGCGAGGATAGCGTTAGCTGTTGCACCTACGGAAACCTTGTCGAAGTAAATGGTGTTGCCGACTGCGCAGCCGTTTTCACACTCAACCTCGAGTCTGCCGTTCTTGTGGTAGCAGTGAGCGCCGAGAGCCTCGAATGCCTTCATGTGAAGGTCGAGGGGACGGGTGCCAATGCTACATCCGCCGGGGTGGGGAACACTGGATCTTGCAAAGCGACCGAACTCTGCGCCGAGCAGATAGGACGATCCGCGGATCTTGGATGCAAGCTCGTTAGAGGAGGTGCAGGGAACAAGGTTCTTGCAGTTGATCTCTACCGAGTTTTTGGTGAGTCTGTTTACGTTTGCACCCATGGATGCCAGAAGATCGAGAAGGGTCTCGATGTCGCTTACAGGAGGGATATTATCGATGATGCAGGTCTCCTCGTTGAGAATGCATGCGCAAATAACGGGAAGTGCTGCGTTTTTCATACCGTTGATAGAAATGCTGCCGTAAAGGGGATGTCCGCCGTTAATGATGATCTGCTCCATGATTGTCCTCCGTGTATTCCGCCTGTATTTTGCGGTTGTATTTTTATCCTTGACGATGTGCGGGTGTTTGTGGCGCACGCGGTCGAAAGATGTATTATTTTGCTTAGTGTCGATGTATTTATTATATCACTTTCCTGCATAAAAGTAAATATAATATTCGCATATTTAATATTTTATTTACAAATAAAAATTACAAAAATTACCAATAAAATCACCGGTATTGATTCGCGGTTTTGTGACGTAATATCAAGCACTTATGTTCTAAATGGTCTATAATTCGTGGATTATTTTGATAAAAAGTTAATAAAAACACTTAAAATGAACAAAAAAAGAACAAATATATAAAACAAGACATAAATAATGTCATATATATAATTATCTATTTAGTACGACATAAAAATGAATAAAAATCAGAAAATAGCGCATATTGTTCAAAACAAAAATACCACCCTACAGACAGTTTATTCTGTAAGGTGATATTTTGATATTATTAACTTAAAAATTGTATTATTCGATATAATTTTGACTCTTAAGATATGCAACCGTTAAGTCTACGACCATCCCGTAGCTCTTTTTACCGACTGTGCCTTGAGTTTTGAGATAGGTATCGTTAACTACTCCCGAGACTTGACTTGCTACCGAATTATCGTATTTTTCGAAAAATGCGTTATAAGCTTTTTGCTCGTGATATGTGTATGCGTTAAGCTCGTTGTATATCTGTTTGAATTTTTTGTTGTCGGCTCTATAAAGTGCAGAAGCCACGTATTCGAAGACGTTTAAATAGGCGCTATATTGAATGTATGGATCGCTGGACTCAATGCAAACGAGAAACGCGATCATATTGGCTTCGTCCTCGCGCGCAAATCCTCTTTGATGCGCCATTTCATGAGCCGCGGTGAAAGGTATCGTGTAGTCGGGAAAGTTTACGTTGATATTGGTCTCTCCCGTGAAGAATGAATATATTCCCGTTATGTGCGCGTAAGACATCGCTTCGCTGAGAAGCACGGGCTTGAGGCGACTGTTGAAGGTGCTTATAAAATCGTGCTCATCGCAAAAGCTATCGTATGCTTTGAGCAACTTTTTGTTCATTTCCTTAAAGCTATACGGCATTGCGGAAAAATCGTCCTCTCCGTAGCCTATTTCGGCGGATAATTCATTTATTTTATTGACAAGATATTCCGACGTTTTATATAGGTCGTCGGCTCCGACGGCTTGAGATTCTATATTGAGCTTTTTATCTAAGGGAGTTCCTTGATATCCTGCGGCAAAGCAGAGCACGAAGCTTGATAAAAACAGAGATAATATTGAGAATATACAAACGATCGACACCATTGATGACCGTTTGGTATCGCAACGGAACTTTAAAAGATACCATATTGATATAAACGCTATAATGGGTAGCGATATAATGATAAGCTCTGCTAAGGAAAAAGGCAAAATGTTCGTTATTTTTGCAAACAAAAATCTGAAGGCGGTGCTGATGTGAGTGTTGAAAAAGTCGGCAAATGATTCACTTGCACAAATAATAGCATAGATAATAGCGCACAAAGCACCTACGATCAACGATATTTTGCAAAACAGCGGGATCTTTTCGTATTTTGCTTTAACGGGTGACCACATAGCTCTTTCGTTATCACTCATTTCCGAGTATTCCTTGGCGGATATGCTGTATATGATCTCGTCTTTTGGGGGCTTGGGGGAGTTTTTTTTGAGTTGCATAGGTTCTCCTTGGAGTTATTTATTGAACTTGGAGAGAAATATTGATTCAAGGTCTTGTCCGCAGATAGATCTTGTTGCCTTTATCATATCCTCGGGCGGGGGGGTGGTAAATGAGATCTGCTCGGTGCTATATGGCATAGGGATCGAAAGAAATGCTGCGTGGAGCGCGTGGCGGGATATATGTTCGCTTGATGACCCGTATATATCGTCACCTAATATTGAGTGTCCGATATGGGCAAAATGTACGCGCAGCTGGTGAGTGCGACCCGTCTCGGGAATTGCCTCGACGATGCTTATTTCGTCACAAGAAAATAACAGTCGCCAATGAGTCACGGCGAGATATGCTCCTTCTTCTTCGAAATTTCCTACACAACGCAATATAACGCTTTCTTCCTCGCGCTTCATATATGTGCTGATGGTATGAAAATTTCCGTCACTTTCTATTTTTCCGCAAAGGATCGCTATGTATTTTTTGTGTATCAGTCCTTTTTGTCTTGCATAGAAAAGATAGGATGCCGAGATCGAGTGCCGCGCTATCAAGGAAAGTCCGCTTGTGTTACGGTCGAGACGACCGATCGGTCTGAATTTTGCGGGAGTGTTTCTTTCCTTGTTTATATATGCCACGGCGTTGGCAAGGGTATCGTCCGTGTGTCCGTGCGAGGGATGCGTGGGCATATTTGGCGGTTTGTCGACGATCATTATATCGCTATTTTCGTAGATGACGTTTATCGGAAGGTCTACTGGGGCGATAGCCTCGTTGCAATCTTCCTCCGAATCCTTTTCGTCAATAAAAAGCAGATCGTTTTCGCGCAAGATATAGCGAACGGTCACGTGTTTGCCGTTTGCTAAGATCCCATGCTCGTTTCGCTTCAGTCTGGCTAGTGCCGATCTTGATATTTTCAGTGTTGATTTCAGAAAAGACAGGACCGTGCGACCGTCCTGCTCTGAGGTTATGGTAAATATCATACAGATGTCCTTATTTGTTAATATAATGTATTATAACACTATTTAATTAGCAATATAAGAAGATTTTGTGAAGGCAATAAAAATTCTTTGCTCGGTAATATATCAGTATTTCCCAAAATATAATTAGAGTGACAGTTATGACAAATGTTGGGAGGAGAGGTTATGAAATTGATAAAAAAGATCACGGGGCTTTTATTTGTTGTTGTCATTATTATGTGCTTTGTCATCAGCGTAAATGCAGAGGACAGTACGAGTCTTTACGGAACTTCATCGTCTGTGATTGTTGGCGAGGAGAAAAAAACACCTGTATCCTGCGGACTTGATGTTATTGCGGCTAAGAACGATATGGTGCTTGCGGGAATAAAGGGAAACGAGCTTGTTTTTTCGGCGGATCGGTTTGCTTGTGCGATGAATCTTTCCAAAGTTGATTATATAGTTATCACGCGCTTGCCTGATGCGGTTTGCGGCTCGCTTTATATAGGCAGCGAGGGAGTGTCATTAAATCAGAAGATCTCTGCGGCTGAAATCGGCCTTATGACCTTTGAGGAGTCGAGTGTTGGGTCGGGAAATAATGCTTCTTTTGATTTTACTGTGAACGGAAGTGCTTACGAGATAAGCTGCAACATTTATATGCTTGAAGAAGTGAATTATTCGCCCACGCTGAGCCTTGCCGCGTATGCATCTTTGAATCCTGAGACCTATAAGGGGATGCGCGTTTCGGGTGTTTTATCCGCGTATGATCCTGAGGGCGACGAGCTTAAATATGAGATCGTCGAGTATCCCTCTAATGGTACGATAGTTATTGAAGACGAGAATCTTGGAACCTATACTTATTATCCTGAGGCTTCTTTTACGGGAGAAGACTGCTTTAGCTACGTTGTATGCGACAAGTACGGTAATTACAGCGCATCCGCAGAGGTTTCGGTGCGTGTTTCCGCGCCGAGCATATCAATGGTATATCGTGATCTTATGCATGATTCACTCCAATGCTATGCAACTGCCGTTACAGAAAACGGTCTTATGAACGGTGTTCAGGTGGGCAACTATTACTATTTTGAAGCCGACAGAGAAGTTACTCGTGCGGAATTTTTGGTTACTGCTATGAACGCGGTCGGCATAAAGAACGTGCCTGAGGTGAGTAAGACCGTGTTTGCTGACGACGAGAAAATCAGTGCGGAAATGAAGGGGTACGTTGAGCTTGCTTACACGATGGGATACATAAGCGGCAGTAAAATTGACGGCAAACTTTATTTCAAACCCGATGAAAGTATTAAGTTGTCCGAGGCGGCAGTCATTATAAGTAATATGATAGGTTATGCGGAGGCGAAGGTTACTACTGTTTTTGCCGACGCTGATGCGATACCGTCGTGGTCGAGCAAGGCAGTGGAATCGCTTTACACTCTTGGCATTATTGAGTCTGCCGATATGGTTTCGGGAGCAGGAGAGAACGTAACGAGGGGCGATATGGCAAAGCTTCTTGCTAGAACGATGCTTGTTATAGGGAAGTGATATAGCTCTCTGACAAACATTTTGACTGTGAAATCAAGAAAGCATTTAGAACTGAATCAAATAGTCAACCGCCGAGAGTGACCAAATGGTTACTCTCGGCGGAATTTTGTTGAGTTTTCTTAAAGATAAATATACGCTCCGATCGTATTGATGGTATTATCGTCGTATTTGAGCCAACCGTTATGTAAAGCTTGCTCAACAACATAACCGCGAGAAATTTCGGGAGCCTGATTTAACAAGATACCGATCTCTCTGTTCAATGAGGTTAGCTTCTCGGATGCCTCGTAATTTAGCGTTATTTCTGCGTTCTCATCGAAAATAACAATGCTTGGAACGATCGCCCCATAATTTTTTAAATAGCCGTATTCAAGCAGCTTCTCAATATGTCTATCCTCGCATTCTGTAATGCGTCCGTGACAAGCGAGCCACAGGGTGTATGCCTCATCATATGTTATGTAGTCCGGAGTTTTTTCGCAAATATTATTAAATCCAAATTTAAACTGCCAAAAATCAATATAATTGTTAATCTCGTCGTCATCATAAGTCATATATCCGTGTCTGCCGACAAACTGGGGAGTATCCCAGTTGACTGTTTCAAAGCCGGCCAACACCCATGCACCTTCGTTGGGGCGTTGGGGATAAGTCATCTTCAAACTTTCGTTTTTATTGTGCGACAACTGCAAGTAGTCAAACGCACGAACGAGCAGTGCCCACTTTGCAGCCTCATAACCGATATGATCAAAATTAATTTTAGAACCATCTTCACGGACATATATGTCGATGAGTTCGCAGATCTTGTCTGTGAGAGCCTTTTGCACTTTGATATTAGCTTCGTGATTTTTACGTTGCTCCTCTCTGCTGATTATGGGAAATGCGGTCTGATACTTATTGGCGGTCTTTGTCATCAGCTGCTCACGGACAAGGTATTCAAGCTCATCCTCCATATAAGGAAGAGCGATTCCCAATTCAAGTGACAATTCCTCTGCGGTTTGAGGATTTTCATATGCTTCAAGGAAAATATTTTTATACAGCATATGATTAACGATAGTCCAAGGTTGACCGTTTTTGCCGTCTCTGCCGTTTTTGGAGAAAAATATGTTCTCCGGATTATAACTTCTTTTACCAAATTCTCTTGCCATATCCATACCTTCTTTCAAAATTTGTCTTGCACGGAGAAGCCGTGACTTCACCGTGTTTGCGGGAAGTGAGAGCAATTCTGCAATTTCACGAACGGATTTGTTTTCTATGTAATAGGCAACGACTATATTGCGGTAATCGCTTTTGATGAACGCCAGCTCTCGCCGAAGCAGAGCTAATTGCTCTGTATGTATCATTTCATCAAGGATATTTTCGCTTTCGTATTCGATCTCATAATCGCCGATATCGGAACCGGTTACCGATTCGTTTAGACTATGCTTTTCCTTCGCCCATACGGAGTAACGGTTGCGCGCAATCTGCCATACCCACGCCGAAAAGCTTGTAGGAATCGTGCCTTTGTTCAAAGCCGTTATGATCTGAAGCGCGATATCCTGTGTCAGATCTTCAGCTTCAATATGATTTCCCGTCTTTTTCAAACAGAAGTAAAACAGCTTCTCCATATAGCTTTCGGCAAATTCACCCATAAGCCGATTGCACATTTCGTTCGTCTCTTGCATTTTCTCGCCTCCTTTCATCCATATAGTGTGGCGTTTTTGAATTTGGGTGCGTTCGCTTTTAAAATTATATCATAAAATTGTGAATTAGTCTATAACGAATAAAGCCCCGCTTGGCGCGGGGCGAGAGATTACTTGCTTAGCAATTTTTCTATTTCCTTGCGTTGTTCATCCGTATAGTCATAAACGGTAGCTTTGAACCATTTGCTTTCAACAAAATCTTCTTCGAAAGCATCCATGATTTTCAGCGCAATTCTAAGTTGAGAATTTGCCTTTTCGTATTCACCGTTTTCTCTTAAACGCTTGCCTATAATGATCAACATATCTATCAGGTCCTCTGCAGAGATGTTCTTTTGTTTGTGCGCCGCTTCGTAGCTATCTTCACCACTCAAAAGGGAAGCCATCAGCTCCAATTTTGAAAAATAGATCTCGGGAATTATTTCAAGGGTGGGCTTTATCATATCGTTCTGCCCGTTTTCCTTATAGCAGGTTGCGAGAATACGGCACGCATCATATTTCACCGAATCATCCTTAGTGGATTCAATGAGTGTTTTGCAAAGGGAAATCACCTCGTCGGCTCTCGTTTTATAATCCAATGTATAGAGCAGATTGTTTAATATGATATCATTCCCGGGAAATCTTTGCAACCCTTTGCGCAAAATTTGCTCTGATTTTGCGGCATCGCTAAAACGATACTTATATGCTTCATTGCAGATCTCGTCTACCTGCTTCTCAATTTCAAATAGATTGAAATCAAAAAGCTCGTCGGTTGAAACGCCAAAAAAGGATGCGATTGCGGGAATCATCGTTATGTCAGGCATCGTATTGCCGGTTTCCCATTTTGAAACGGCCTGAAATGATACTCCAAGATAGTTCGCAAAAACCTCTTGAGAGATGTTTTTCTGTTTTCTTAAGGATTTGATTTTTTCTCCAAGTTTGATCATAGTATTACCTCCAAATTGTTTTGGATCAGCGCTTATCCTAATACTATTATAGCATATCCGTATAAAAAAACAATAACTCATTTGGAGAGAAATTTTCTAACATAGGTTGAATGTTATTTTTGCTATTATAAATAAAACACCGCCGAGAAAGCTCTTGGCGGTGTTTATGATTTTTTAGATATAAAAAGGGAATTGACGAATTATTTCAGCTCGCTCTTGACCTTTTCTACCCAGGCGAGAATATCTGCCTTTTCAGCGTCGGTTACCTTGGAATCAAAGAGACCCATAGTGATCTTCATGGTGTCCTCGATAACGTTGGTGCCTGCCTCGCGGAGAAGCTCCTTGGTCTTTTCGACACAAGCATCGTCTCCTGCGCTGAGGATAGCTACGTTTGCAGCGCCTGCCTTGCTGAGTCTGCCAAGGAAGAGTCTGTAATCGTCGGGAAGTGCCTTTTTAATATTTATTGCGAGAATAACGATTCTTTCCTTATCGCAGGGATATGCGGGGGGAATTCTGTCGACAGCGTTAACGCTGAGATCGTATTCCGCTTTGATCATGTTACCGATAGCGAGAAGTTTCTTCTTCTCGGGGTAGCAAAGTACTCTCATTTTGATTGCCATTGTTATGTCCTCCATTATCACGGCTCGTGTCCGTATCTTTAATTAATTGTATCATAGTTTAAAGAAAAATGCAAACGTTTTACAACAAAAATGACATTTTTGGAGATTTCAACATAAAATCCTTTTAATTTTGTATATTATGACAACAAATATTATTTGAACTCGATGAGATACTTGTTGTAAACGCGGTTGCGCATGATGCGATAGCTATCTGTATCTGCATCCGAGCCGAAAAGTCCGTTCTCCTTTATCGCGGTAACGATATACTCGGGGTTGAGGTTCTCGGTGCTTCCTGCGGAGAGAATCGTGTTGACCGTCATTTGTCCTTCGGCCGCGCTGAAGGAGATCTTTTTGATAAGTGTGGTTATATCAACGTCCTTTTCGCCTGATTTTGACTTTTTCTTCATAATTATGGGCGATGAGAAGAGAGCAGCCGCCTTTTTCTCGGTTTCCTCGTTGATCTTTGGAGATTTAATGGTTATAGTATAGTCGGCGTACGCGATATCCGCAAATTTGGTTGAAGGATAGTAAGCCTCAAGCACGTACATCTCATCAGTCAGGTGGGAATTGAGGCGATCCTTGATCTCCTCGAGGCTTATTTTGCGCTCTATCTTGAGGTCTGCCATCTCGCACATACTCTCAGTGCCGACCGAGAGGGGAACACCGAAAACGAGCTTTGCGTGAGGGTTGAAGCCTTTTGTATACCACATAGGAATTGCGGCTCTTACCAAAACTCTGTGGAAGGTTCTCTGAAGGTCGAGATGCGATATAAACTGAAGATTTCCGATCTTACAGAATTTTATCCTGACGGTTTCGGGGGCTTCGAGCATAGGGAGGTCGAGCTTTTTAGCGCCGGGTCTTATTTTCTTTTCGGACAGCACGATCTTTCACCTCCAAGCTTATTTGCTCCGCATCCCGAGCATTTTTCACGGCAGTTGGGCGTAGTCGAGCCCTCGTGCGCCTTTTTGCTTTCTCTTATAAGGAATTCTTTGGTTACGCCGCAATCGATGATATCCCAAGGAAGAATCTCGTCGTACGAATAGCGTCTGTTAGCATAAAACGCAGGATCTACGCCCGAACGCTCAAATACGGACATCCACTTATCGAAATCGAAATATTCACTCCACGCGTCAAATTTGAAGCCCTCATGGCAAGCAAGCTCGAGTGCGGGGGCAAGTCTTCTGTCTCCGCGAGCCAATACTGCCTCGATACAGCAGATCTCGGCTTCGTGATGCTGATATTTGATCTTTCTGTCGGTAACGCATTTGCCGATGAATTCCTGCTTTTCCTTAATAACCTCGAGAGTGTCCTGGGGCTCCCATTGAAAAGGAGTGAAGGGCTTGGGAATAAAGGGGGACACGCTAAAAGTGACCTGCGGTGATTTTGCACGGTTTCGGTTGGGATTAGCGTAAAATGCCTCGATTACCTTTTTTGCAAGTGCGGGAATACCCATAAGATCCTCTTCGGTTTCGGTGGGAAGTCCTTGCATAAAGTAGAGCTTGACCTGCGTTTTGCCTGCATCGAACGCCACGTTGACAGCTCTCATAAGATCGTCCTCGAGGACATTTTTATTTATAACGTCGCGCAATCTTTGAGTTCCCGCTTCGGGAGCAAAGGTTAGGGAAGAAGAACGAACAGAGGCGACCTTTTCCATAAGCTCCTTGGTAAAGCTATCGACGCGCAGAGACGGCAGGGAGAAGCTGACCATATTTTCCTGTGTCCAATCGAGGAGCTTGTCTGTAAGCTCGGGCAGTCCCGTATAATCGCTGATCGAAAGCGAGGCAAGAGAAATCTCCTCGTAGCCTGTGTTTTCAAATATGCATTTCGCCTGTTCGTTGAGAACGTCGGGCGTTTTTTCACGCACGGGGCGGTAGATCATACCCGCCTGACAGAAACGGCAGCCTCTGATACAGCCTCTGAACACCTCTAGCATGATTCTGTCGTGAACCACCTCGGTATAAGGCATAATTGCATAATCCGGGAAAGGTGCTTTGTCGAGATCCTCGACGATACGCTTGATGATTTTTGTGGGAATATCGTCGTATAAGGGCGTATATGCCTTGATAGTTCCGTCTTCGTTATATTCAACGTTATACAGCGAGGGCACGTATACACCGGGAATGGTTCTTGCAGCTTCGTGAAGAAAATCTGCCTTGGTATATCTGCCTTCGTCCTTCATCTTTATGTAGAGATGTACTATTTCGACAAGGAGACTTTCTCCCTCACCGATATTGAACAGATCGAAGAAATCTGCAACGGGCTCGGGGTTATAAGCGCAGGGACCTCCTCCGATGACGATGGGAAAATCTTCGCCTCGGTCGGATGCTCGGAGAGGGATCTCAGCAAGCTCAAGCATATTCAAGACGTTGGTATAGGACATTTCGTATTGTAGAGTGAAGCCGAGAAAATCGAAATCCTTTACGTTGTCCTTGCTTTCGTGTGCCCAAAGCGGAATATTGTGCTCCGCCATTTTTTCTTGCATATCTACCCAAGGGTCATATACTCTTTCACACCAGATATCCTCCTCGCGATTGAGACAATCGTAAAGTATCCTGACGCCCAGATTGGACATTCCTATCTCGTATGTGTCGGGAAAAGCGAAGGCAAATCTCGCTTTAATTTTTGTTTTATCCTTGATTATCTGACCGTATTCGCCGCCCGAATAGCGTCCTGGCTTTGAAACTTGTTTCAGGATAGAGTTTAATTTTTCATTCATTTTGGTTTCTTATCTCCGTTTTGAAGAGTTGGTTTTTTAGGTATTAATTTTCTGAATTTCAGCAAGGTCACGAGTGTAGGAACAAGTCCCAGCAACAACCCCAAATTGAGTATAAGTGAGCTATGTATTTTTATGAAGTTCAAGATCGTTGAATCGACAGCCGAATTGATTACGATGGATAACAAGCATGACAGAACTAGCCCTATTAGCATTAATCCGTAATTTACATATTTGCATACGGTCCTTTGGCGGACTATCTCTTGAGATGTGCGAACTATTGTAGCAAGTCGGAAATCTCCGGAGTTGGAAATTACTTTGCTGTTTGATACATCGCTACAGCTGCGGAGTTTGTGATCTTTGGGCTTGAATATGCCAACGGAAATGTTTCCTCCCGCATTTTGCTCGAAATAAACATCGTTTATATAAGGCTCATAGGACTCGACGAACACTTTGATACCGCGTTGCTCAAGCTCTTGAGCAGTGTGGATGAATTGAGAATTAACATTGCTGCCTAATATGAAGCCCAACTTTGGAATGCCATCAAATGCCATATAAAGCACAGATCGACCGGTGCCTTTAGTGGCTCCGTGGAGAGCACTATCGGTTTTGACCTTGATGTTATGGGCTTTCATATAGTTTTTGTCACCAAACAAAATATTGATTGAGGCAGAATAAGTAATGTCAATGCCGTTGTCGGAAATGCCATTGATGACTACATCTTCATTTTTTGACGTTTGCTGGATCTTGCTCATATCTGATATAGTGCCGTTCAGCGCATTAAATACTTCGTATGCTATCTTTAATGAGCTGTTACCTGAAGCATATTGAGGCTGTATTTCAGAATATGAACTCACTGATATAACGTCTCTATCCTCGAATACAATGTTTTGTATTTTGGCATACTCGTCTGCCGCATCATATCCAATCAAGGCGATCTTGTTACCTTTAAGCTTGGTTGAAATGATATATTCGTGGATGGGGAACATAAACACGCATGACAAGGGAATACAAAGAAAAACTGCCGCCGTTGCCGAGGTTATTCCGTTTAGCATATTGCCTGTTGATATGACAAATGCACAACCCATGATAAGAGCAATCAGTGGAACCACACCTATAATATAGATAAGACTAACTGATGGAGGTTTACTTTGGACAGTCTTTTCAAAATACCCGCTTACAAGCGTTGTCCTTCGTATTTTGTATGTTTTTTCATTATGATAATCATCCAATTCGCCGGGATCAATTTTCTCGACGGTGAACAGCTTATTTGACGATGCAATCAGGTCGAAAGCGGCTGCTTCTTTAAGACAAGTTACAAGATCTGAAGCGACAGTAAGTAAAGCATAAAGAGCTATGCAAGTGCCGAACAACGAAAAATCAGATATTTGCATCGATTTATGGTTTATCGTGTAAATAATTAGTGCGAACACATCGTATAGCGCGTAAATTGACATCACAAATGCCAGAATAGAATATTGGTCGGGGTCAAATTTGAGTATACCCGTAATTCCCGCAAATAACTTTTTGTGTAGAACAAGAGCCACGAGAGCGACCAGTATAAGTTCTATGAATAGCAATATTGGAAAACTTTCCATACGGGTGGAATAACAATCAAAATAGATTGTTATAGAGGATATCATCAGGAACAAAACGAATACCGATGCCGACATTACTATTAAAGTTTTTTTGCTGGATTGATATTTTTGATTAATGCGTGGGATCTGGTTTCTGTCGGTCAACTCTTTGCCACAAAAACCGTATGGCGTTTTATTATCTTCGACAACAAATCCGGAATCGCCTTCATAAATGGCATTATGGGTTTTTTCTTCGCCGATTTTTGATTTTATCTCGTCGTTATATCCTAATTTGAGTAAAAGGGCAATGTCATTATCGTCATAAGTATTTTGTTCTTCGGTATCGATTTCCGTATCCGTATCAGAGCTTTCGGAAGGTTGCTCAAAAGAAGACAAAATAGATTGGAACTTTGGCAAACCTTCTTGCAGATCATCGTGTATATAATTATCAGGATCTAAAATCAATATAGGCTTGATTTCTTTGACCAAAACGGATGATTCTGTATCTTTATCTGATATTTCCTCAGAGCTATATTCGAGATTATTTTCGGTTTCGATACTGATTTGATGTGCAAGATCATCGGAGATTACAAGATTATCATCGTCGGAATCGGGAGATATATCGTATTCTTCATCTTCTACAGCAAATTTGGATTCGGAATTGGGTGACTCGAGGTTCGTCGTATCATCAATGTCTAATGATATATCGTCAAAATCTTTTGGTTCATCAATATAAATTTCTTCATTATCGGACTTTTCGAGGTCGACAATAGTGTTTTCAATCTCGGGTTCACCGAAAGAATCGGATTCTACGATATCACCATCGATATCATCTTCATCGAAGGAGTCAGGCTCAACGATGTCATCCTCGATATCATCTTCATCGAAGGAGTCAGGCTCAACGATGTCATCCTCGATATCATCTTCATCGAAGGAGTCGGGGTCGACGATGTCATCCTCAATATCGTTTCCATCGAGGGAGTCGGGTTCGACGATCTCATCTTCGATATCATTTTCAACGAAAGACTCGGGCTCGACAAATTGGTTTTCAGAATTGATATCACTGTTTTCGGTTTCGTCGTATTTTTGGCTGTGCGCTTTGTTTTCGGATTCGACTGCTTCTTCCTCCTCGGAGAAGAGCTTTGATAGAACAGCGGTTAGTTCAATATCTTCTTCATAGTCAGAGGGTTCGTCAAATACGTCGCTTGTCATATCGGAGGACTCCGCACCGTATGATTTTTTTAATTGTTCAAGGATGATGTCAAGTTCTTTTTCTTTTTTGTTTTTCTTCGGATTTGACATGCCGGATCCTCCTTTCTGAAAATGTGATTAGATCAATTATTTCTGTGTTGCTTTGCGACTTCACATAGGATAACGGATGCTGCGGTCGAAACATTGAAGGAGTTGACCTTGCCGTACATTGGTATAGATATTAGAACGTCGCAATTTTCAGTTACTATTTTGGACACCCCGTTTCCTTCGCTGCCAAATACAAGCGCACATGGACCTTTGAAGTTGGTTTCATAATAAGGTGTTCCTCCAGCTTCTGCAGCAAATACCCACACGCCTTTTTCTTTGAGAGAAAGAATCGTGTTGGTAATGTTGGAGACCTTGGCTATTGCCATGTGCTCTATGGCTCCGGCGGAAGATCTGGAGACTAAAGGAGTTAGCCCTGTGGATCGTCTTTTAGGAATGATAATTCCGTGCGCGCCCGTGCCCTCGGCACATCTGATCAGCGCTCCAAGATTGTAAGGGTCGGTGAGTCCGTCCGCGATAACGATGATAGGATCTTCACCTCGGCTTCTAGCAATTTCAAGAATATCCTCGACCGAACAGTATTCCTTTTCGGATGCCATCGCAATTATTCCTTGATGAGTGGCAAAGCCAGACATAGCATCAAGCTTGGCTTTATCGGTTTCCACTACGGGTATGCCTTTTTCTACTGCCATAGCGACGAGAACAACTATAGATCCCTCGCGTTCGCCGCGTTGTACAAGGATCTTATCTATCTCTCTGTCGGATTTTAGAAGCTCTCTTACAGCGTTTCTGCCGATTACGAGTCCGAGACCTTCATCTTCGGTCGTGTTTTCTATGCTCGAATATTTGCCGTAACGCGTATTGCGTTGCGGATTGTTGGAGGACTCTTTTTTGTTATTATTTTTAGGGGAGTATTTGTTCGAGCTGCTTTTTTTGTTTTTCTTGTTATCCATTGAAATTCCACCTATATGATAATTTTTGACATTATGTGTGCCTTGGGTTTATTATACATATTCATTTTATATTATATCATATTTACTTCTTTTTGTATATAGTTTTTAATATATTTTTTCGTTTTTAAAACAAAAAACATATCCGATCTGATCGGATATGTTTCAAATGGTTTGATAATTTTAATTGATATAGGGGTCGTCGTGCTCATCGTGCTCCTCGACCCTCTTGGATTTTCGTTTTTGCTCTGCCACAATAAACAATATAAACAGCACACCGATTACGATAGCGCTGAAAGGGGATTTCCCAAAAAGAGAGAAGATTACTCCTCCTGATGCCGTTATTAACATTCCAATTATTGCCCAAAGAGTAGCTTTTTTCAAAATTCCGTAAATCAACGGAATGAGCCCGCAAAGAAGGCCTGCTAAAAGTCCGATCAAGATGTTTTCGGTGATCATTTCAAGCCTCCTTTATGATTTTTATACTATTAATATTTTAACTCACAAAGCAGTAAAAGTCAATATGTTTTTATCAAAAAATATGATAAATTACTAAAGTACTGTTTAAAATAAAAAGGGAAGGAGGCTTTTATGAATAATCCAAAAAAAATACAAATTGCCATTTTCATCATAGTTTTGATGGCATTGTCGCTAAATGTTGGAGCAACAAACTTGGAGAGCAGCTGGTATTGCGTGCATCGATTGGATCATAAGCAACCGCTAATTGATTCCTCGCTTGCTTACGTGCAGGAATATAACGGTTTTTATATTGATAAGAAGCACGGAGATGATTCTTCCGACAAGGTCATATATTTGACGTTTGACGCGGGATATGAGAATGGAAATATTAGCAAGATTCTTAATGTTATGAAAGAAGAAAATGTCACCGGGGCTTTTTTTGTTCTGGGAAATCTGATAGAAAAAAACAGTGAATTGGTTATACGGATGTTTGACGAGGGGCATTTGGTTTGTAATCATACCTATTCACACAAACCAATGATCAATAGAAGCAAGACAGAAATAGAGGCAGAGCTTTCTAAGTTGGAAACGATATGCTTAGAAAAAACGGGAAAAGAACTATCCAAATATTACCGTCCTCCCGAGGGACGATTTGACGAAATCAGCATGAACTGTGTCAACCAGCTTGGATACAAAACTGTTTTTTGGAGTTTTGCTTACGCTGATTGGGATAATAATGCTCAGATGTCGACAAATTCTGCAAAGAAAAAGATAATGGAGAATATTCATAATGGGGAAGTTATGCTATTGCACCCAACATCATCAACTAACGCGGAGATCCTTGCGGACGTAATAAGAGAGCTTAAAGAGCAGGGATATAGATTCGGCACATTGGATGAGCTGTGTTCTTGATAAATCCCTTTAATAGTTATTATATGAGATCATTTGATTTTGGTCACTATGATAAAGATCCGCCCCCCTTATTACAAGGGATGCGGATCTTGCAAGTTATTCAAGTTCTTCCTCGTTATTTGGAATGGCAGGTACAACCACGGGATCTATCATATGCTTTTTAATAACGGGGTATGCGGCATAAGTGTAGATAAACGCGCTGACACCGAGATAATATATCAGTGGCAACACCAAGGCTACGCCAAGTCCCAAGGGTAAGAGCAAGAAGATCGGTACTACCGCAAGCGCGGTAACGAGAACCAGACCTAACAGAGCCATAATATTGCGCTTGATTCCCAAAACGATAAATATTAGCGCATTTTTAAATGCCTTGGTCAGTTTTATGTTGAAGGTTACGATCATAAGATACGTATAGAACCTGAATATAATATAGAGGACGATCAATGCCAAGGTCATTACGTATATGAAATTTGAAAAGCCTGTCGGTGCTGAGTTGAAAAAGTACAAAAGATCGTATCCTAAGACGAACATAATTAAGCAGTCAATGATTCCGAGGACAAAGCCTTGCTTGAAATTCCTTTTTATGGCGTAAAAATAATCGGAGAATACAAATACACTATCACCGCGCACGAGTCCACGCATTACGTATATAGAACCAACTTTTTGCCAGCCGTAAGTTAATACCAAGAAAAGCATCAAGGCTCCTATGACCCAATAAACGTATGTGTTATAGGTGGGAAGTCCAAGCTGAAAGGAAAAAATGCCCATATTTACCGCGCCGGTAGCGGTTGATGTGGCCTGCTGAATGCCGAACAATGCTGCGTATTCGGGGTAATACTGCGTGGGCGTCGTAGGTGACGCGAATATGTAAAAATATACAGATATCAGTATAGGAATTACCTGGAATATCATCAGGATATTAAGCGAGATGATTTTGGAGAATTTCCTTGCAAGCTGTTTAAAAAAGAATTTAAGATTGGGTGTTGTATCCTCGCCAGGATCTACGCCTTTGCCATCTCTATTCATATCAAACAACTTGAATTTTTTCTTAGTAGTACTCAATTTTGATTTCCTTTTCTTTCAAATGATTATATTTTATATTAATATTATCTGCACAATGGAAAGTGAGCCCACGTACAAAATCCGAATAATAATGAATGCTAATACGACTTTCAAGCATCCTATCAAATATCGTTTGAATGTCGGAGAAACGAAGATTTTTGAAAAAGGTGCATTGTTGCGTTTCTCAGAAATAAATTGTTTGTTCATATTTAAAACAAACGATGCGCCGATCGAGTAAATAACGCCAAACGCTATTACGGAAAAAATATAAAGCCAAACAAGAATATTTTGTGCCTGAACATTTTCATTGGTCAGCGCACCTACACAAATACCATACATAGATCCATATATGACGTCTGAGAAATGCAGAAAAGCCGAGCAAAAGAACGTGAGTGCAGATCCTATCGCTGCTAACAGAACCAAAAACTCGAACGATGAAGACAGACATGCATTTTTTATAAATTCAACGGGATTGCTACAGTAAAATGACAAAAAATAGCCGCTTATAATGTTATCGATCGAATAATATGCGTTGTTTTCAATATAGATGCCCAGCAAGCATGCGGCAGCAAACAAAATAATAAAACGGCAAGAAAGGGAAATATCCGCAAATCGTTCAGATAGCCAATCTCTCAGTAATATATATCGATTTTTGCACCTTTGTGTTTTCATACGATCCCTCATAAATTTTTAATAAAAAATATGATGAATTGAACGAAAATATTACCGAACACAACAAATATGACTCGACTGACTTATTATAACATCAAATTTTTAAGTATATATTCAGCAAAAGCGACTTTTTTGTAAAAATTTATCATTTGTTGCGTTTTTGCCTTAAAATTTCAAAGGATATTACCGAAATTGCAGAGGCAGATGGCAGAGAACCCATAAATTCACGACCATAATCTATTCGTACGTTAGTGTCTGCAAGTTCGAGTATTTTTCTTGAAATGCCTCGTTTTTCGCCGCCTATTACCAATAATACAGCATCGGAAAACGTATGATCATAGATTGATACCGAATTGCGTATTTCGGCACAAGCTATCTCAAAACCTGCATTTTTCAAGGTGGTTACTGCATCTACGGGGTCAGAAACGTATATATTGGCAAGTTCGGAGGTTCCTGCGGATGATCTTGCAACTGTACCTGAAAGCTCCATCCAGTTACGTGGGGGAAGTATAATGCCGTCAACGCCCGATGCGTATAGCGAACGCACGGAATATCCGAAATTGTAGGGATCCTCTATGCCTTCGATAAGGGCATAAAAACCGCCGCTTGTTAAATTTTTAACGTTTAAGCTGGAAAACGTTCTATGGGTACATATTGCTATAATTCCGCCGTGAGTAGTGCCCGAGGTCAAACTGTCAATTTCGCAAGCATCAACGGGGATAATTTCAAAGCCCAAAGCTTCGGCAGAGTGTTTTAAAAAACTGAGCTCGCGGAATTTCTTTGAAAGACGCTCTTGATTGTAAAGTATCTTAACGATCTTACGGTTACTGGATCCGTTTTGGATGGATTTAATGACTGCGGATATTGAGGTCATACCTTCAAAAATATCAAAATCTGACATAGATTAACTCCTGAAAAGTATAAAAATTGTATTTGGAACATACATTGTTGTAAGACATAAATATGTATGAGAGGTAGCTACAATGATGTATTTATCATCCGCAAAGGAACGCTGTGTAGTATTGGGATTATATATCGTTGAGAACAACGCAACGGTACGTGCTACGGCAATAAGATTTGGGATAAGCAAAAGCACCGTACATAAAGACGTTACTCAAACCTTAAAGAATACGAACAGATCACTTTATCTGGACGTTAAAAGCGTACTTGAAAAAAACAAAGTGGAAAGGCATTTACGTGGTGGCGAAGCGACCAAACAAAAATACAAAAAGAACAACGATATGAAACAAAATTGTTGTTAAATAGTTTTGGCATTTGGAAAACCAATTCGATACACCTATTTGCCTAAGATCTGAAGCTGTGCATACGTTAGATGCATCTTCGAAAATAGTATAAAAAGGAGCAATTTAGTAAAATAGACGTTAAAAGGGCAATGGATTTACCTATACTATTAATTATACAAAATCAAAATTTTGTATAATTTAGGGCATTGAAAATGGCTTGAAAATTAAAAATAAGTGATTTTGCCATTAAATAATCCCTGTCTTCAGACTCCTGAATATGCTGAAAAACCGCCGTCAACAGATATGACTGTTCCTGTTACAAATGATGCAGCCACCGGATCTACGAGAAATTTAAGCGCTCCGAGAAGCTCAGAAGGTTCGCCAAGTCTTCCCATGGGTGTAGCTGCAATAATTTTTTCGGTTCTTTCGGTGGGAGTTCCGTCGGCGTTCCACAAAACGTCCTTATTCTGAGCCGTTGAGAAAAATCCGGGAGCGATCGCATTAACTCTGATATCTTCTTTGGCGAAATGAACAGCTAACCACTGCGTAAAATTGGATACGGCTGCTTTTGCTGAGCTGTATGCGGGAGTTTTGGTGTTTGGAATGCAAGCATTTACCGAAGAAATATTGATGATCGAGCATCCTTTCTCTCCAATCATATCAAGCGCAAATATCTGAGTTGCAAGAAGGACTCCTTTTACGTTAAGATCAAAAACAAAGTCAAATCCCGACTTGTCAAGATCGAAAAATGTGAAAATGTCGTTGCGCTTTTCATCTCCGTATTCAAAGTATTCACGCGCGGTTGTAGCATAAGCGTTATTTCCGCCAACACCGTTTATAAGGACGGTACACTTTCCTAATTCGGCAAGAACCTTTTTGTGAACACTTACAATGCTTTCTTTATCAAGTACATCGGTATGATATGCCTTTGCCAGGCCGCCATAAGCACATATTTCGTCCGCAACCGCTTGTGCAGCATCTTCGTTAGTATCAAGAAGCGCAACGGCATATCCATTTTTTGACATTTCTTTGGCAAATTCGGAGCAAATTGCTCCGGTTGCTCCTGTTATAACACAAACTTTTTTCATAAAAAATACCTTGCCTTTTTTGGTTACTGTTTTTAGAAAAAACGCTTTTCGATGACATTAATGTAAAAAACGAGTTGACAAAACAATAAAATAATACTATAATAATTATAACACAAATATAAAGAAAATCAATGGGAATTTAGGAACTTTTTAAAAATTAGTACCAGATAAATAAAAGATTGGAGGTTTACAATGTCGGAAAAACTTAATGTGGTTATTTGGAATGAATACAGGCACGAAAAGCTTGATGAGGTATGTGCAGATATTTATCCTGAAGGCATACACGGATGCATAAGGAATTTTTTGAAAACCGACGAATCGTTAGATATTACCCTTGCTGCGCTTGACGATGCTTATCAAGGCATTTCACCTGAATTGCTTGAAAATACCGATGTGTTGCTTTGGTGGGGTCATATGGCTCATCACGAGGTCAATGACGAATTGGTTGAAATGATCCGTCAGAGAGTTTATGCAGGTAAAATGGGGCTTATAGTTCTTCATTCGGGACATCATTCAAAGGTCTTCAAGTCGGTTGTAGGAACTACCGGAAATCTGTCTTGGGGACGCGACCAAAAGGAGATAATCTGGAATCTTATGCCCACTCATCCTGTTGCGGCAGGTATTCCCGATCACTTTATTATTGAAGAAGAAGAGCTTTACTGTGAGCCCTTCTATATTCCGCAACCTGATGCACTCGTTTTCGGCGGTTGGTACGAGGATGGATATATTTTCAGAAGCGGATGTTGCTTTGTGCGCGGATTGGGAAAGATCTTCTATTTCCAACCCGGTCACGAATATTGCCGTTCATTTTATAACCCCTACGTTCAGCGCATTATAAAGAACGCGGTCGAGTGGGTAAAGCCTGCAAATATTGGCTACGAGGTTCCCGAAGGCTGTCCGCAGATACTTTCTAAGGCAACTGATGAATTTAATAAATAAAAGCAAAACCGGTCGTGCATATTGCACGACCGATTTATTTTAATTACTTCCCTACTACTTAGCAACCGCACTTTCCGGGTGCTTTGTCTATATGATGGTGATGTCCCGTACCTGAAGTGCAAGTGAATTCTGAAATTGGGAATGCCATGGAATTGAATACGCTGCACGGATCGTCGTTTGAGGGCGATACGCATTCCTTGTCGGGAATTACGTATTCGGAGGCGGAAATCAAGAACTGTCCTGGGCGTACGATGCGAACTATAGAGAATATTCCAAGCGACACTGCCAAATATCTTCTTTCGTCATCATCGTCAACAAGGCTTCCGTTCAACGTCACTACTACAGACTCAGGAATATCGTGTGCACAGCAACAGCAGCAACAGCGATCCTTGGTATTTTCGAAAATGTTGACTCCAAGCACGATGGGGTCGACTACCTCAACTACAGCCGTAGGTACGTTCTTTTCTTTACAGCAAGGATGTACCTGAGCGCAGAAGTCCGAGAAGTCACCGTTTGATCGGAAGATGCTTACGTTGCAGTCTCCGCCATAAAGAATGACTCTTTTATCTAAGACGGCAATTCCCTCAAATTCCTGCGTTCTGCCGTTACCGATGCATGCCTCAAAGGTCAATTTTACGTAGAATCGAATGCTTACCGTGTAAAATCCTCTGTTAAACTGCACAGGATCAAGACTGATGTGCGTTTGTGCTATACACGCGCTTTTTACTCTTATTGCAGTTGTGTGCTCAATGATTTCTTTTCCGCAATCTGTAAGGAATACTTTCGCGTTTTCAAAGCAGTCGCGGTCTCTGCAAGAGTCAAGTATTCTGTTGGTTTCTATACAAACAGTTTCCTTGCCTATGCCGGGGCCGCACGAAAATCTGTTATCTTGCATAAATTTTCCCCCTATATGTTTTGTGTGATAGAAGCATAACGCTATCTTCAATATCATTCTATGTCGAATTAAAGGGGATGTTACATTATTTTGTTAGTAATCGGCAGTAGGATCATTACGATACCGACTGCCGACTTATTATAGATTATTTTTCTTTATCTAAGGCGCGAGCCGTAATATCTGCCAGGAAATCTACACCTTTGTGTATCTTTAGAAGCTTGAATAAATATATTCTTGCAATACTTATAAGCGATGCACAGATATATATAAACAATGTTGCGACCGCAACCTTCCACAGCATATCCCAAACAGTAGGCGCTTTTCCAAATGCTTTGAATTGATTCCAAAAATCCTTCCAATACCAGAATGCTGCACCGACGTGAAGAATAAATACGCCGAAGGTCGCCTTACCAAGATTTGAGATTATTATCTTGGGAACCTTATGCTTTATTTTTATCTGCATAAAGAACAAAAGCAGGCAAACTGCCATAACGACCATACAAGGCGATATGTAGCTGATGAGGATACCCCTGTTCGTATAGAGCTCAGAATCTTTTGTTATAAGCTTTTCCGCATACATTGTTTCAATATTTATCTTATGATGCCAAGCTATATACGTTGCTATGAAAAACATCGGCAACGTTACGAACCATTTTGCCCATTTCGGCGCTCCGTATATTCTGAAATATGCGCCTATGACGTAAAGGCAGACCAGCCAAAGAGCCGAATATCCGCTTCCGAGCACGTAGTTGTCCTTGTTCATGATTATGCGGAAAACGGTAGGCACCAAAAGAATAAAGCATATAATTATATGCTGATACTTTTTCAAAGATAAGATGCCTTTGTTGAGTATTGGCAATAATGGAAACATAAAGAAATACGCACAGAAATACCAGAATGCACGTCTTGTCAAAGGAAAAAATGCACGAAGCCAATAATCCTTGGTCACTGTTGCCGTGGGTACTAAAAAGTGCATGACTGCGGTTAAGGCAACGTTGAGCGTGACTACCTCTAACCAAAGATAAATTATTCTTCTGAACTTAAATCCTGACTTTACGTTAGCAAATCCTGATATCAAAGCGTAGCAGTTGACCGAGCAATATGCCAAGGTTTCCAAGAACCAAGCCACCTTATAATTGTCGGTCAGCGTTCCCGCGGAAGAATATACCCCGCCGTGCCCCAAAACGTGAAGTAAGACTACGAGTATCATTGAAACTACTCGGAACAATTCGACACCCATATTTCTCTCTTCCTTGAGAGGAGTGGCAGGCGTTTGTATCTTGGTATAATTTTTAGCTACTGTCTTAGCCATAGGAATCTCCTTTCGGTGAGATTAATAGAAGGTTGCTACCTCTTGCATTGGCTTGTCTGTATAAGCCGAAGTCTCCGCGTAGATAACGGGACCCGGACGACCGTAGAGCTTGTTTTTTTCGATTTTGATCCTTCCCTGCACGTTTATCCAATCACGCGTCTTATATGCGACGTTAGACTTGAATTTACATACCAGACCGCTATATGCAATGTCATCGGCACAGCAGGTCATAACGTGTCTTCCAATTACGAGAGCATCCTTGCCTAGTTTGAGATCTCTTGCAACGATACCTTTGAATTTAACAACCTTACCGTCGTATTTTTCGGTTTCCTCGCTGATATCTCTGTACCAAATAGCGTAGTCTTCGTCAGCTATCTCAATAACCGGAGCGTCGATATCAAAAGGCAGAGGATCTTCGATATCGTCGTATTCAACGTGACCGTCGGGATAATCGTAGGTTATGGTCGCGCGTCGCGAAATACCGCGGACGATTTTATGGACTTCTTCTTTGTTCATATCGTCGGGAGTGCGGTTAAGGACTATCATTTCGCAGGACATCAGCTTGTCGACCATCAAGCTTCTCATGTTCTGATTATACGTGAAGAAGGTCTTTGCGTCGGCAAACATCATATTCTGGAAGATGAACCAATCGTCAGGCAGGTTGTTATAAAGCGTAGCAAGCTGCCACATTCCGTTATATTCGATAATTACACGGTCTATTATATGCCCACCGCAGCACTCCTCGAGTTTATCTGCAGTAACGTCCGCCTCGCTGTCGATCGTGGCAAAATATATGTTTTTGCCGCTGAACTGAGAGAAGTCAAGTTCGTCAATTCCCTCTTCGCATTGGATTATCAGTGTTTTTTCACCCGTATTGAATCGGTCGTCGCACATAGACTCCTGGATTATGTGTGTCTTTCCACCCTCAAGAAATCCGGTAAAAAGATATACGGGAATATTAGGTGATCTCATAATTTGTATCTCCGTTGTTTATTTTAATTCGACACCGAGAGCCTCGGATATAGCGGTTTTATCAAGCTTTGAGCCGATTACGCAGAGCCTTCCGATAATGCCTGCGCCGCCGTGGCGCACGTCAGGCTCGCCGGGGATATAGTCGAAGTGTATCCATCTGCCGTCGTCTCCTGCGACGATTCCCTTTGCGCGAAGGATCATTCCGTAGCGATCGCTGTTTGTAAAGGATTCGAGCGCCGCCTTGAGCTCGGCTTCGTTGAACTTTTTGGTGGTTTCTGCTCCGTAGCTTACGAATACCTCGTCGGCGTGATGGTGGTGATGATCATGGTGATCGTGATGATCGTGATGATGTCCGCAGGAGCAGTTGCCGTGCTCGTCGTATTCGTGATGATGATGCTCGTGGTCGTGGTGGCAGCACTCACCGTCGTGATGATGCTCGTGGTCGTGGTGGCAGCATTCGCCGTCGTGGTGGTGATGCTCGTGATCGTGGTGGCAGCATTCACCGTCGTGGTGGTGATGCTCGTGATCGTGGTGGCAGCACTCACCGTCGTGATGGTGATGATCGTGATTATGGTGGCAACATTCACCGTCGTGATGATGCTCGTGATCGTGATGGCAGCACTCGCCGTCGTGGTGGTGATGCTCGTGGTGATGATGAGCTTCTTTTTCAAGATTTTCAAGCTCGGTCGCAAGTGTCGATCTCTGTTCCATAGCCTCGACGATCTGTGCACCCGAAAGCTGATCCCAGGGTGTAGAAACGATTACCGCATCGTGATTGTGCTCTCTTATAAGAGCAACACATTCGCTGATTTTTGCATCGGAGATACCGTCGGTGTGGCTGAGAATTATGCAAGCCGCGTTTTCTATCTGATTATTGAAAAATTCGCCGAAGTTCTTCATGTGCATCTTGCATTTGTTGGCGTCCACAACGGTCGTAGCTCCGTTAAGCTCGGTGCCGTGAGTATCTGCATTCTTGACCGCAGAAACAACGTCGGAGAGCTTTCCTACGCCTGAGGGCTCGATAAGTATTCTGTCGGGATGATACTCATAAATAACCTTTTTGAGAGCTTCCGCGAAGTCGCCGACCAAAGAGCAGCAGATACATCCCGAATTCATTTCGTTGATCTGTATGCCCGCTTCGGAAAGAAATCCGCCGTCAATGCCGATCTCTCCGAATTCGTTTTCTATTAAAACGAGCTTTTCACCCTGATATGCTTCTGTGATAAGCTTTTTGATGAGCGTTGTCTTTCCTGCGCCCAAAAAACCTGAAAAAATGTCAATTTTGGTCATTTTTATTGCCTTCCTTTAAAATTTATAAAAATTACTTCCAACCCGTAGAACCGAAGCCACCCTCGCCGCGCAGAGTTTCGCTGAGTTCTTCCTTAAGCTCGAAATCTGCCGCATAGTAAGGCACGAAGACCATTTGGGCAACTCTTTCGCCGTTTTCAACGGTTTGAGGGACGTCTCCGTGATTGTGGAGAGCGACCATTACCTCGCCGCGATAATCACTGTCGATAACGCCTACTTTATTTGCAGGAGCAAGACCTCTTTTGGTTGCCATGCCGCTACGCGCAAAATTGAGGCCCACAAGTCCCTCGGGAATCGCCATCGCAAGACCTGTGTGAATGAGCTTTGTTTCGCCCGGATTTATCGTTAAAGGCTCGTCAAGCAGAGCGTAAATGTCCGCGCCTGCAGAAAATTCGGTGCCATACGTGGGAATTATTGCTCTTGGATCGAGTTTTTTGATTTCAACTTTTGTTTTCATAATGCTTTCTCCATAATATCTTTAAATATCATTATATCAGCAAATAATTAAGAAATGGTTAACAGAATCATCTTTTATAGCAATTATTAGCACAAAATATACCCGAATAAATCTAAAAAATGTGAAATATAATTCTACTAAAGAAAGATTTAAACGGCCGGGGGTTGACAAAAGTGGATTTATGGTGTAAAATAGCTTATAATGAATACTGCGACATTGAGTCAAGATATAACGAATTTCACAGAAAGGAGTCGCGGCGATGAGAAGATCTCATGGACTTGAATATAAGCTTTCCGATAACGGTGCGGCTGTTTTGTGTGGTATCGGCTCTTGCGAAAGTGACTTTATTTACGTTCCCGAAAGCGTTGACGGATATACTGTCGTTGGCGTAACGGAAAAGGCGTTTTGCCGTTGTGAGCAGATAAAGGGCGTTGTTCTTCCTTCGTCTGTAAGGTCTATTGGAGCACAGGCATTTGCGTGGTGCCGCAATCTTGAGTCTATCGTTCTTGATGGAGCTGTTGAAATTAAAGATAGAGCATTTATAGGATGCGATAAGCTTAGCAAGGTCAAGTTTGGATCTGCTCTTGAGACTATTGGAGAAAAGGCTTTTGCCTACTGCCCCGCTGTTACCGAGGCTCAATTCCCCGATTCTCTTGAGCTTTTGGGATCGGGTGCCTTTGAGGGATGCAGAAATCTTTATAACGTTTCTCTTTCAGACAACGTAAGGGTTATTGAAAACGGAACGTTTTACGGTTGTACTTCCTTGCAAAAGGTCTCTTTGCCCGAGAATCTTGAATATATCGATGAATACGCCTTTGCTTATTGCATATCAATAGCTGATATGAATATTCCTTCAAAGACCGTGATAAACTGTGAAGCCTTTTTCGAATCTGGAAATATTTGCCTTGGTGATAAGGTTTCGTAATAAATAAAAGCATAATCCCGACCGATTGGTCGGGATTTTTTCTTTGTTTTACCGAAGTTCAAATATATATTTGCCTGCGTCGAGCTCCATTACTACGCAGCCATTTTCAATTACACAATCTTTTATATTGAGTAGATCGCCGTTGACGGTAAGCATTTCGCTGTCGGTTACAAGCGGTAGGTAAAGCGTTGTGCTTATGGGTGTTTCGGCTTCATATCTGAATACTCCGTTCTCAAGATGCCACTCGGATGAAATAAATCCCTTGGCTGAGTTATAGGTCGCCTTTACATACGTGATCCTTTCCTGACCTGTGGGAATTTCGTTTTCGGTTCTCGTGTCGGGCTTGGGTTGAAGTACGAGATGATCAAATCCTGCATCTCCGACCTCAATTCCCGCAACGTAGCGGTACATCCATTCCTGAATAGCGCCAAACGAATAATGGTTAAAAGAATTCATACCGACATTTCCAAATCCTGTTTCGAGGGTGTATGAATTCCATCTTTCCCAAACAGTGGTCGCACCTTGATGAACGCTGTAAAGCCACGAGGGGTCTTCGGTCTGAAGCAACAGCGAGTATGCTATGTTGTTTTTTCCAAACTTTGCAAGAGTTTTGCAGAGTATTGCCGTGCCGACGAATCCCGTGGAGAGCTTGTAGCCATTTTCGATTATTTTTCGCTCCAAAGAGTCTGCAGCAGCGGGAATTTCACCGCTGTCAAACATATCTGTATGAAGAGCTAACAGATAGCCCGTCTGCTTTCTGTATTCGGGGAGAAGATCTCCGTCATCACCGATATAACAGCGGCGGAAATCCTTTCTTACTTCAGAATAGACGTTTTTATATTCGGCTTCCTTTTCGCGATTGCCAACGGCGTTGTGAAGAACGCACATTATCTGTGCATCGATTGCGTAGTACGCCTTGCTTATATAACTGTTGTCGACGGGATCGTATGCCAACCAGTCACCGTAGGTGGGTATGGGTCCCTGCATTCCGCGTGACTCGAGCCAATTCATATATGTATCAAACGAGTCGATATTTTCCTTTATAATGTCAAGATCTCCGTACATACGCCACATAACGTAAGCGACAATCAAGGGAGCGTCTGACCAAGCAGCGCCACCTCCGCCAACGGCTCTTGTCATAGGTATAACGTCGTGGTAAAGACCGCTAGGATGCTGTGAATCGCGCGCGTCGGTGAGCCATTTTCTGAAAAATTCGAGCACGTTTGCGTTGTATGCCGCAGTGTTACAGAAGAATTGAGTATCTCCCGTCCAACCAAGGCGCTCGTTTCGTTGTGGGCAGTCGGTGGGCACACTCAAATAGTTGGAGCGCTGACCCCAAAGAATATTGGAGATGAGTTGATTTACGTCCTTATTAGACGTTTCCATAGTTCCCGTCTCTTCTATTTCAGAGCCTACCACCAATGCGGTGAGATCCGTTATCATTAGATCCTCCGTGGCGGTTATTTCTATATAGCGGAAGCCGAAGAATGAGAACATTGGGCAATAATGCTCGCCGTCTTCGCATCCGTTGGCGATATAGTATGCCTTAGCCTTTGCATCACGGTAATTTATCGTGTATGCCGATCCCTTTGCGTTGTCATTACCTCGGGAAATAAGACCGCTGTCGTTGAGCATCTCTGCAACTCGGATCTGGATATAAGCTCCCTTTTCGGTTTTGAAGCAGAGATCCGGGAATCCAACAAGCTCCTGCCCGAAATCGACCAGAGCCGTTTCGCCCTTGTTAAGCGTGAAGCAACGGTTATCTTCGACCGTTGAGGTCACGTTGATCTCACCGTAATCGCTTCCGTTGTCCTTAGTTCCGTCGTAGACGGTAACAAGGCGGGGCTTTCTTGAAAGATGGGGGCGTATTTTTACCTCTGGGCCAATGAAAGGAACGATCTCAATATCCTTGATGTTTTTGCTGATCTTGGGAAAATGAGGAACGTCGAAGGTTGATATTACGGTATCATCCGGCCATTCGGTCGCATCCGTCCAGTCGGAAGCATCAAAATCTACGCGAGAAAGCTCTTCATACGACGGGAGCATAGCGTTATAGATCTCTCCGTCGTAGAACTCTGCGGCGCGAATTCTGCCGCCCCACAAGGTTTGCCAAGAGCTATCTGTACAAATTTTATTTTCACCTACGTTTATCTCGGCGCAGAGCGCCAAAGCAGGGTCGAAAGAGTCATTTACAGAGTACGAATCGCAACAGATCCTTCCTGCCCACCATCCTACCGCGAGAGTTACAAATATTACGTTTTTACCGTCGCAAATATAATCGGATAGGTCGTACGTGGTTGCCATTACTCGTTTGCAGTATACTGTCCAACCGGGATTGAATTCATCGTATACGGTGTTTCCATTTGCATTTTTTACACCGACTCTCTTGCCGTTACACCATACGTTATAGATGCCCAGAGCAGTTATGGTTATTTTAACGTCATCTGATTTTCGGCAGGAAAATTCTTTTCTGAACATAGGAAGACCACCGTTGTTGTCAATGGGCGCGAACTGTATTTCGTAATCATCGTGACGGGGAGTGTACTCAATACCCTCCCAAGGATTTTTGGGGTCGTCAATAATGAGATCGTTTGGTTTTTTACATTCGATCCATTTTGAATGAGGCATAACGTTCATAAATTTGCTCCTCCGATTTTATTTCGATTTTTAGAAAAAGCTTAATTGGTCGGTTTCATCAAGTCCTTCGAGAACCTTGTTATTTCGAAGCACGTCGATAACGGATTTTGTGAGTTTCGCTCTTATTTGAAGATCTTCGACCGAGAAGAAGGGTTCCTCGTCTCTTGCCGCGACTATATTTGCAGCTGCGTTTTCACCAAGGCCCGACAGTGCCGAGAAAGGCATACGGATCGCGCCGTTTTCGGGCACGAATGCCGAAGACTCCGATTTTATGATATTTATGGGAAGGAATCTGATTCCTCTTGCCATAGCCTCGTTGACAAGCTGTAGCGTGGGAATGCTCTGCTGCTCCTTAGGAGAAGCTTCTTTTCCACGCTTTTCAATGTCCTTGATAGTTGCCACTACCTTGCTCTTGCCTCCCATAACTATCTCGGCGTCGAATCCGCCAGGTGCTACTGTAAGCATCGCGCAGTAGAAGGCTATAGGCTCGTGTACCTTATACCATCCAAGGCGGATAGCGGACATAACGTACGCCGCTGCGTGTGCCTTCGGGAACATGTATTTGATCTTTTTACAGGATGCTATATACCAATCAGGTACGTTGGCCGCCTTCATCTCCTCCTCCCATTCGGGCGTGAGTCCCTTGCCTTTACGAACCGATTCCATTATTTTAAACGCGTGCGACTTCTCAACTCCATATGCGATAAGGTCGTTCATTATGTTGTCTCGACATCCGATAACGTTGGAAATATTACATATTCCCTCATGGATTAGATCCTGAGCGTTTCCCGTCCATACGTCAGTTCCGTGTGAAAGTCCCGATATTTGCAAAAGGTCGGAAAATGATTTCGGCTTTGCTTCCTCGACCATCTTGATAACGAATCTCGTACCGAATTCGGGAAGACCGTAAGTTCCTATATTGCAACCGAGTATATCGTCGGGAGATATTCCGAGAGTTTTTGTTGAAAGGAAAAGCTCGTAGACCGATTTATCGTTCATGGGCACTTCCATAACGCTTTTGTTTGAATACTTTTCAAGATACTTGTACTTAGTTGGCATATCGTGTCCGAGCTCGTCAAGCTTAAGAAGCGTATCGTGGAGATATTCAAACGTAAAGTGCGTTGTGACTATGTTGGAGTTCGGGTCGTCTGCGGGGTGCTGTACGGGACAGAAATCGTATATCTCATATTCTTTGGGAACAACGACAATACCGCCCGGGTGCTGACCGGTTGAACGCTTTACTCCGACACAGTTTGAAACGATCCTATTGACCTCGGCACGAGGCAGACTGATTCCCTTTTCTTCAAGGTATTTCATAACATAGCCGTACGCCGTTTTGTCGGCAAGCGTGCCGATAGTGCCTGCTCTGAACACGTTTTCCGCACCAAAAAGTTCCTCGGTGTATTTGTGTACCTTTCCCTGTACTTCACCCGAGAAGTTGAGGTCGATATCGGGAGATTTATCTCCGTAGAATCCAAGGAAGGTTTCGAAAGGAATATGATGACCGTCGGCATTAAGCTTGGAGCCGCATTTAGGACATTTTGCGTCAGGAAGGTCGAAGCCTGAACCGACTTTTAGGGGGTTAGAAAAGTCGCTATATTGGCATTTGGGACACCAATAATGGGGCGGCAGAGGGTTGACCTCCGAAATACCTGCCATCGATGCAACGAAGGATGATCCGACAGAGCCTCTTGAGCCAACGAGATATCCCTGACTTTCGCTATACCAAACGAGCTTCTGCGCGATCATATAAAGCACGGCAAAGCCGTTTTTGATGATTGAGGTGAGCTCCTTATCAAGTCGTTGCGCTACTATTTCGGGCAGAGGGTCTCCGTACATGGACTTTGCACGATCATAGCAAATACGCGTAAGATCTTCTTCCGCCCCCTCCATTGAAGGAGTAAACGTTCCCTTCGGGAAAGGACGAATATCGCTTTCTATCATATCGTTTATGAGATTGGTGTTGGTAACGACCACCTCATAGGCTTTTTCTTCGCCCAAATATGAAAATTCCTCGAGCATCTCCTCTGTTGTGCGATAATATATGTGAGAATCCTTGTCGAAGTCCTTGAATTTCTGTCCTGCGAGCAATATCTTGCGGTAAAGCTCGTCCTCATCGTTCAAGAAGTGCGCATCGCAGGTTGCCACAACCGGCTTGTTGTATTTTTCGCCAAGTGCGACGATTCTGCGGTTGAAATTATGAAGATCCTCCTCGTCCTTTGCTTTTTCATCGGCTATAAGGAAACGGTTGTTGGAGATAGGCTGGATTTCGAGATAATCGTAGAAATTGACTATTTCCTCGATCTCTGCCTCGGGTCTGTTGTCCAAAAGTGCGGTAAACAGCTCTCCCGCCTCGCAAGCAGATCCTATAATAAGACCCTCTCTGTGTTTTTCAAGCTCGGTCTTGGGTATTCTCGGATTACGCTTGTAATACTTCAAAAATCCCATTGAAATGAGCTTGTAAAGGTTTTTAAGTCCAATTTTATTTTTGACGAGAATGATCTGATGATAGGGCTTGAGGTTTAGAGGATTGGAGTTTGCACTCATATCGCGCTTGAGTTGCTCAAAGCTCTTGATATCCTGCTCCCTCATCGATTCGATCATTTTTATGTAGATCATCGCGAGCATTGCCGCGTCGTCACTTGCTCTGTGATGATTGAACTCTCCAAGATTATAATATTCCGCAAGTGTATCAAGCTTGTGCTTCTTCAAATCCGGATGAATGTATCTTGAGAGTGCAACGGTGTCCAGATATGGGTTTGTGAACACCATTCCGCATTCTTCTGCGGCACGGCGAATAAAGCCTGTATCGAAGTTCGCGTTATGTGCGACGAGAAGCTTTTTGCCCCCCCCGATAAACTCAAAGAAATTATGGAGCGCTTCGTCTATCTTTGGAGCATCAGCTACCATTTCGTCTGTAATAGACGTTAATTCAACAATTTCCTCCGGGATAGGTACTTCGGGATTGACAAACGTATTAAATACGTCGGTGATTTCTCCGTTTTTGACTCTGACAGCTCCTATTTCGGTTATCTTACAGTTTTGAACCGAGAGGCCTGTGGTCTCTATATCGAAAACTATCGTTTCTTCATCGAAATCTTCGTTATAAGTGCCGTAAAGCGCACCCGCGGTATTGTTAACAAAATATGCCTCAACACCATATATTACCTTTTGCCCGATCTTTTCGGATGCGAGCATAGCCTCCTGATAGCCTTGAACAGTTCCGTGGTCGGTTATTGCAACCGCGGGGTGCCCCCAAGCTTTTGCCTGCTTTACCGCAACGTCTGGGGGAATCAAGGCGTCCATATGCGACATCTGGGTGTGCAGATGAAGCTCAACGCGCTTCACGGGAGCATTGTCGACCCTCGCAAGCTTTTTGATCTTTGCAATACTGGAGAAGAAAAACTGAAAATCTGTTCCCTCAGTTCTATCCTTTCGCGTTTCCTTTTTTGAATAACCCTTAAGAGCGATGACTGCACCGTTTTTTACGTTTGCGGATATGTCATCAGCATCCTCAAGTGTGGCGAAGCATTTGACCTCTACAGACGAATTCCCGTCGCTTATCGAGAAGGAAATGTTCATTTTATCGCCCGAGCGACTGGGCTCCTGGACGTAATCAAAAACTGTTCCCACAATTACTATATTTCGCTGCGGTTTTGTGATATCCGCGATCGATGTGGGGGAGATCTCAAATGGCTCGCCGTAGACGTATTCGGGCGAGGAAACGTCAAATTTTGTGTTTCCGATCTGACAAATGCCGCCGTTAACTGTGGGCACGGCGTTTTCGTCGAAGAGAGATGTCTTTCTCGGAAGCATATTTGCCTCCTCGGTTGTGGGAGGTGTGGCACTGAGCCGACTAGCCATTTTTGCTTCGTATGCCTTTTCCTCGGCAGCCATTCTTTTGTCGAAATCCTCTATGTACTTTTCGAGCGAATTGTTGCTGGCAAGGAAGATCTCGTCGCTGGTGTGCACGACGTTGACACGCACATTGATTCCGAATTCAGACAGTATAATTCCCTGCATAACTGACGGAGTGCGAGCATCGTAAAGCAATCTTACACCGTTTTCGTCGAATGGTATCTCTACGGTTAAAGTGTTATTTTCAAGATTGAATCTGTATTTGCTGAAAAATCCACGCGCGACGATGCCTACGTTTTCTGTTTCCTTCAAAAGCTCGGGAACGTAGTCGCTATCAAAAAGATTTGACGGATAATGAGGCATTATCTTGACCCAATTCAGTGAATATGCCTTTGCTATCTCGCGCTCTATGCGATAGAGCTTGTCCTTTTCGATAAGCGCAGGAAAATCAGCCGACGCCTGCAAAATTCTATTTTCCTTGTCGGCTTGTATTTTTATATTCTGCGCCTGATTCAATATCCGTGCGCTATGTTCATCGGCTTTATATTTTTCAAAAATCTGCAAAAAAGTTTTTGACATATCTTAAGAGAATCTTTCTTCTTTGATTTTTTTAATTTCCTTTATTAATGTTGGAATTATGTCGTTTTCAGATATCTTTCCAAGTGGTTGTCCGTGAGCGAAAAGAAGTGCCTCACCCTTACCGCCCGCAATTCCTATATCCGCTTCGTGTGCTTCACCTGGACCATTTACAATGCATCCCATAAGCGCAACGGTTATCGGGAGGTCGGAAAGTCCCTCGGCAGCAACTATGGCTTCAAATTGCGCGCTTAGGGATATGAGATCGATTTTTGTTCTTCCACAGGTGGGACAGCTGACGATATTCATTCCACACTGACCTTGAATATTCAGAGCATTCAGAATATCCTTTGCGGCGGCGACCTCCTTAACGGGATCTGCCGTGAGGGAGACTCTGAGAGTGTCGCCTATTCCCTCGCAAAGCAAGGCGCCGATTCCTATAGCGCTCTTGATGCTTCCACTCTTCTCTGCACCCGCCTCGGTGACTCCGATATGTATCGGATAATCACATCTTTCCGCCACCAATCTATTGGCGGAGATCATAGTCGTAACGTCAGAGGACTTTATTGAAATAGCGGTGTCATAAAAATCATATTTTTCAAGAATAGACGCGTGATAAAGCGCACTTTCGCAGAGTGCCTCGGGTGTTGGAGAGCCGTATTTGGCAAGAATATGCTCTTCCACCGATCCACTGTTAACACCAATTCTTATCGGTATGTTTCTTCCTTTACAAGCATCGACAACAGCTTTTACTCGCTCCTCGTCGCCTATATTACCTGGATTGATGCGGATCTTATCGACTCCGTATTCGGCGGCCTTGAGCGCCGCGCGATAGTCGAAGTGGATATCTGCCACGATGGGCGTACGGATGCCCGATTCCTTGATTATTCTTACGGTTTCTGCCGCTTCTGCGTCGGGGACGGTGATACGGACGATGTCACAGCCTGCCGATGCGAGTCTTTTTATCTGCTCGAGGGTGGCTATAGCGTCCTTTGTGTCGGTGTTCGTCATCGACTGAATGGCAATCTTATTATCTCCGCCTATTTTGACGTTTCCAACTGTGATTTCTCTTGTTTTTCGCCTTATATCGTTATAGATCATTTTTTTATCCTTCGTTTAAATGAAAAGAGTGAAAATATCTTTGAAGGTGATAAATATCATCAATGCAAAAAGAATCAGTATGCCGACGGTATTTACCATCTGTTCAACTTCCTTTTTGACGGGTTTTCTTGTTATCGCTTCTATAAGTAAGAAAACGATCCTGCCGCCGTCCAACGCGGGCACGGGCAGAAGATTGAATACTCCGAGATTCATAGTGATGAGAGTGAAGAGATAAAGCAAGGAGGGAGCTCCGTTTTTGGTTGCCTGCCCTACAGCCCCTGCCATTCCTACGGGACCCGATACCGCTTCAGCGCCGTAGCGACCTGTTACGAGATCTTTCAAGCTGTCAGTAATGATCTTTATCGTTGAAAACGATCTGTATACCGCGTGCTTCATTATTGATCCGAAGTTTGCCCTCTCTCCGTAGATCGTAAAGTCGTACGAGCCAAAGGTTGCACCCGCGGAGGTCTCTGTCGGGAAAACAACGTCCTTGAGAGTGATCTTCTCACCGTTTCGGATTACGACTATATCGATCGGCTCGTAGCCGCTGTTCATTATCTCGTAAACAAGCTCGTTCCCTGTATGAATGTTTACACCGTCTACCTTAATAATTGTATCTCCTACCATTAAAGGAGATTCACATTTATCGGACAAGGAGTTTTCCTGAAATCCCGCGATGGTATTGGAAGCGAGGTAACCGTTCTGTGCGCTCTCTATTCCTACGAGCGAGAACATACAAAGAATTCCAAGCAGAATATTCATTATAGGTCCTGCTATGGTGATAAGGAATCTTTTCCAAACGGATTTGTTGCAGAAGGCATTGGCATCCGTCGAGGCGTCATCTTCCCCCGCCATACTTACGTATCCGCCTATGGGCAATGCTCTTACGCTGAAGATCGTTTTCTCATTTTCGGTAGCGTTTTCACCGTCAAGCGCTTCCGTCTTGAGTGAGACGTCTTCAGTATCAGACGAGTGGAAGGATTTTGCTATTTCGTCTTTTCCGTCTTTATTTCTTTTCTTTTTTGTGGTGAAGATCGCAGGACCCATTCCTATTGAAAATTCCAATACCGTCACTCTGAAAAGTTTGGCAAAAAGAAAGTGACCAAGCTCGTGAATGACTACCATTATGCTGAGTAATACCAGCGTCAGCAGCAAATACAAAATAGTGTCCATAAAATCTCCGTTTAAAGTTAATTGCGTTTTGAGATAAGAGCCGTTGAGGCTTCTCTCGCAGATGCCGCGGCTTCAAGTATCCTGTCGGGATCGTGAATATCCTTGCAATATGACATAGTATCAACAATATTGCATACAATGTCAAAAACATCGCAAAATCCGATCTTTTTATTCAAAAATGCGGCAACCGCCTCTTCGTTGGCAGCGTTAAGCACCGCCGGTACTGCACCGCCGAGAGTAATTGCCTCGTAAGCCTTTGCCAAAAGCACGAAGGTGTCTGTATCGGGCTTGGCGAAGGTTAGTTTGCCGACTGAGAAAAGATCGAGCTCCTGGGTCATTGCCTCGGTCCTTTCGGGGTGAGTTAATGCGTACTGAACACAATGTCTCATATCGGGAACCGACATCTGTGCGATAACGCTGTTATCAATATATTCGACCGCAGAATGTATTATGCTTTCTCTGTGGACGACTACCTTTACTTGATCGGGTCTTACGCCGAAGAGATGCACTGCCTCAATGACTTCGAAGCCTTTGTTCATCAGTGTTGCGCTGTCGACCGTTATTTTGGGGCCCATCTTCCACGTGGGATGGGCGAGCGCTGTTTCCACTGTTACGCCCGAGAGTTGTTCTTTATTATAGCCGAAAAACGGACCACCCGATGCGGTGAGAATGAGATTTTTTATTTCCTCATTCTTGCCCGAGCGCAAACACTGAAAGATAGCACAGTGCTCGCTGTCTACGGGAAGTATTTCTATTCCGTTTTCCTTGGCGGCTGTCATTACCGCCTCGCCGCTTACGACCAATGATTCCTTATTTGCCAGAGCGAGCTTTTTCTTACAATTCAATGTGGTCAGAGTAGGCTTCAGACCCGCTTCGCCCACTATAGAATTCTCTACTACCTGACCAAATTCCTCATCTCCGTTCGTTTCTTCTATCATTTCGCAGATACCCTCGGTTTTTGCGTATACCTTGATATCGGTGTCCTTCAGGCGCTCCTTGAGATCCTTTGCGGCATCGGGGTCGCTCATAGCGCAGGCCTTGACTTTAAAATGCCTTGCCTGCTCCTCTGCTCTTTTTGCGTTTTTATGTGCCGAGATGGCATCGACCGCAACTCCGAATTTTTCGGCTACGTCGATTGCCTGCTCGCCAACTGATCCCGTTGAGCCCAGGATCATCATACTTGGTTTATTCGTATTCATATTTATCCTTATTTTGTGATCGGGAGCAGTTCAAAATACGTGCAGATGAAAGCAAGAATAAGAGAAACTGCCAAAACCGAATCGAATCTGTCGAGAATTCCGCCGTGTCCCGGGAAAAGCTTTCCGTAATCCTTGATTCCGTAATGTCTCTTCACGAGGGACATTATGAGGTCGCCTATCTGAGAGACTATCGAAATAAATACTCCGCTTATCGCAAGAACCAAATAATTTGCCTCAATGGCTCCGTCGGGATTGAAGAACTTTTCGATCACAAGACCGAAAACGAGCATTCCTATTACGCAAAAGATAACTCCGCCGATCGCACCCTCTATAGTCTTTTTAGGGCTTACCGATGGGATAAGCTTATGCTTTCCGAAGAATCTTCCCGAAAAATAAGCAAAGCTATCGGTCACCCACGCACAGATAAACGTCAGCAAATAAATATACACTCCGTTATTTATGAAATCGCGAATGTAAACTATTGCGCCAAAAGCCGCGATTATGTAGAACGACATCGCAAAGATAAGTCCCGCATCTGTAACTGCTATTTTTTTGTTAGCAAATACGGCAACACCGAAAACGTACAGAGCAACTATAAATGCAATACCTACAAGAAGCTTGACTGCTTCGGAAAGAAAGATCCCGTTTTCACGAGTGTATCTCATACAAAGCGGAACAAATGCCGCAACAAGACAAAGCGGTATTGTAAAAAACAGATTCTTTTTTTGTCCCATACAACCGAGCACCTCTATAATGCCGATGACGGCACAAAGAGATATTGCGGCGGGAAATACCCAAGTATCGCTGAATATAATGATCGGAACGAATACGCAGAGTGCAACTATTGCCGTAATTATTCTTTTCAACATAAGATCAATCCTTCTTTTCAGGTTCTTTATCAAGTCCGCCGAAGCGTCTTTTTCTGGAGTAAAATGCGTCTACTGCTCGGTCTACGTCGTCAGAGGTCATATCAGGCCAAAGCGTGTCGGTAAAATAGAGCTCGGAGTACGCCGCTTGCCAAAGCAGAAAGTTTGAGATTCGAAGGTCTCCCCCCGTGCGAACGATCAGGTCTGGATCAGGGCAATCGCCCGTATAGAGAGCATCATTGATGTCCTGCTCCGTAACTTCGCGCTTGCCTTTTGCCAAAAGTTTATTGAATGCGCTTGTCAGCTCAGCGCGAGAACCGTAGTTAATTGCGACGTTCAGAACGTATTCGTGTCCTGCGGTTTCCGCGGTCATCTTGTTGATCTTTTCAACTATTTTGGGATCAAGCATACTTACGTCGCCGATGAAGCGAATAGATGCATTTTCGGGGCGCTGTTTATCGAGGTATTCGTCAAGGAGCTTCATTATCGCGTTGACTTCGCTTTTCGGACGTTTCCAGTTTTCAGTGGAAAAGGCATACACGGTAAGGTATTTTATTCCGATTTTGTGGCAGTATTCAGTTATCTCTCTGAATACCCTTGCGCCGTTTTTGTGTCCATATTCGCGCGGCATATTACGCGCAGTTGCCCATCTGCCGTTACCGTCCATAATAAACGCGATGTGCTGAAGTCTCTCGTCCACTTTCTTTGCATTGTTAGTCATAATTAAAACCTTTTATGGAAATTAAAGCGGAAGCATTTTCTCTTCCGCTTTAAAAGTATTAAAAATATGTGTCCTATAAGGATCAGACCTTCATAATGTCCTTTTCCTTTGCGGAAGTGATAGTGTCGATGTTCTTAATGAACTTATCGGTGATATCCTGAACTGACTTTTCAGCGTTCTTTACGTCATCCTCAGTGAGAAGACCGTCCTTCTTCTGCTTCTTGATATCATCGTTGGCTGCACGTCTGAGGTTACGGATAGCAACCTTTGCCTCTTCGCCCATCTTTTGAACCTGCTTTGCGAGATCCTTACGTCTTTCCTCGGTAAGCTGAGGGAATACGAGGCGAATGATCTTTCCATCGTTAGAGGGATTAATTCCGATATCAGAGGTCTGAATTGCCTTTTCCATAGCCTTGAGTGTGCTTGCATCGTAAGGGATGATCTCAAGAGTTTTAGCGTCGGCAACTCTAACGTTTGCCATAGCAGTTATTTCAGCGGGAGAACCCCAATAGTCGAAGGTTACACGAGAAAGGACTGCGGGATTTGCCTGGCTTGCGCGGATAGATGCGAGGTTCTGCTCGTAGGAAGCAATGGTTTTTTGCATTTTCTGTTCAAGATCTTTGGTGTTGTACATTTTGATGTTTCCTTTCTATGTATATAGCTTATTTATGCATTTTAGTACCTGTAGCGGTGCCTGTTACCGCACGGTAAATATTTTCGGGATCGGAGAGTGCGAATGCATAGCAATCAATGTCGTTTTCGTTGCAGAAGGATACTGCGGTGAGGTCAAACGCCTTGAGATCCTTTTCAAGTATCTCTGCATAAGTAACGTCGTCATATCTCTTGGCATTGGGATCCTTCTTGGGATCTGCGGTGTAAAGACCGTCTACATTTTTAGCCATAAGAACGACGTCTGCTCCAATCTCTGCCGCGCGGACCACCGCTGGTGTATCGGTTGAGAAATAAGGAGCTCCAAGACCGCCGCCGAATATAACGACTTTGCCTTCTTTGAGGTATCTGTCTGCATCTCTTTGGGTGTAGAAATCGGCAAAGGTGTTCATTTCAACCGTGGAAAGAACTTTTGCATCTATTCCTTGTCTCAGAAACGCGTCCTGAAGTGCCAAGGAATTAATAACTGTGGCAAGCATTCCCATGTGGTCTGCTCTTGCTCTGTTCATTCCAACGCCCTTTCTTGCGCCTCGCCAGATGTTGCCTGCCCCAACGATGATGGCGACTTCAACACCCGCCTTGAGGCACTTGTCGATAGATGCTACGACTTTATCGACGAAATCAAAATCGAGAATGTCGCTCTCGCATCCGTTTTTGAGCGCTTCGCCCGAGATTTTGATTAAAACTCTGTTATAGATCGGTTTTGACATTGCTGCTCTCCCAAATGATAATTTCTACACAATATTGTACTACTTTTTTGTCGTTTTGTAAACAGTTTTTTGTAAATATTTTCTGTTTTTTTATAATTTATTTAAATAATATAAACTTAATATAAAAATTGAGTTGTATTTCAAAAACGCCGTGCAAAATCTGCACGACGTTTTTGTAAATAAAATTATCTTCTCTTTTCTGCAATCTCAAGAAGAAGCTCGCTGATAAACTGATCGGGAGACATAGCGCCCTTTTCGCCGTCTTTTCTGGAACGAACCGCAACCGTGTTGCTTTCGACCTCCTTGGCACCAACTACTATCATGTAAGGCACCTTTTCAAGCTGAGCGTTACGGAGCTTATATCCGATGGTTTCGTTTCTTCTGTCGACCTCGACTCTTACACCAAGGTTTGTCAGCTTTCTTGCGATATCTTCGCAATATTCGATCTGCTCGTCACCAATAGGAAGCATCTTGACCTGAACGGGAGCCATCCAAGTGGGAAGTGCGCCTGCATACTTTTCAAGAAGGAGCGCGAGAGTTCTCTCGTAGCAACCAAGAGACGTGCGGTGTATGATATACGGAGTTTTCATCGTGTTGTCGGAATCAACGTATTCCATACCAAATTTCTTAGCAAGGAGCATATCAACCTGGATGGTTACGATGGTATCCTCTTTACCGAACACGTTTTTGCACTGTATATCGAGTTTAGGACCGTAGAATGCAGCCTCATCGATACCGATAACGTAATTATCGCGTCCGAGATATGTGTCAAGAAGCTCTCCCATTATAGTTTGAGCCTCATCCCATTGCTCGGGTGTTCCCTCGTATTTATCGGTGCGATTTGGATCCCACTGTGAGAAGCGGAAAGTGCAGTCCTCCCAAAGTCCGACTGTTTCAAGAACATATTTTGCGAGATCAATGCATCCCTTAAATTCCTCAGCAAGCTGCTCCGGACGGAGGATATAATGTCCCTCTGAAATTGTAAACTGACGCACACGGATAAGACCGTGCATCTCACCGCTATCCTCGTTACGGAAGAGCGTGGACGTCTCTGTCAGACGCATAGGAAGATCTCTGTATGAACGCTTCTTATTGAGGAACACCTGATACTGGAAGGGGCAAGTCATAGGACGAAGTGCAAAACAATCCTTTGATTCATCATCTGCATCTCCGTAGATAAACATACCATCCCTGTAGTGATCCCAGTGTCCTGAAATCTTATAAAGATCTCTCTTTGCCATAAGAGGCGTTTTGGTGAGCTGACATCCTCTTCTCTGCTCCTCATCCTCGATCCAACGCTGAAGGGTCTGGATAACGCGCGCGCCCTTAGGCATGATTATAGGAAGACCCTGTCCAATGGAATCAACAGTCGTAAAATATTCAAGCTCACGACCGATCTTGTTGTGGTCGCGCTTTCTTGCTTCTTCAAGCATCGTAACGTATGCGTTAAGCTCATCTTTTGTCGGGAAAGCAATACCGTAAACTCTCTGAAGCTGCTTGTTGTTCTGATCACCCTTCCAATAAGCGCCCGTGCACTGTGTCAACTTGAATGCCTTGACTGCGCCAGTAGCAAAAAGATGAGGTCCTGCACAGAGATCGGTGAATTCACCCTGACGGTAGAAGCTGATCGTCTCACCCTCAGGAAGCTCCTCAATGAGCTGAACCTTATAGGGCTCGTTCTTTTCGGTCATAAATGCGATAGCCTCGTCGCGAGGAAGCTCGAAGCGCTCAATTTTATGGTTTTCCTTGACGATCTTCTTCATCTCGCTCTCAAGATTTTTCAATATCTCGGGAGTGAAAGGAACGTCGCTGTCAAAATCGTAGTAGAATCCGTCGTCGATGGCGGGACCGATGGTGAGCTTAGTTTCGGGATAAAGTCTCTTTACTGCCTGAGCAAGAATATGAGACGCGGTGTGTCTGAAGACGTGCGCTCCCTCCTTGTCTGCAAAAGTCAGAAGCTGTACGTCTGCATCTGCACCGATCTCATAATTAAGAGCAACGGTTTCACCGTTAACACTTGCGGCGATAACGCTTCTCTCTACCATTCCAAATGCCTCCTTAGCGGCATCGTATACCGTCACGGGAGCATCGGATTCAAAAATTTGTGAACCAAAATTGATTTTCATTGTTTTTACCTTTTCCTTTGTTATAGTTTGTATTTTAATATTTTTACACTAAAAAACACCCCGAACACAAAACTGTGTTCGGGGTGCAATGGTATGCACGGTTCCACCCGAGCTTTTAACTCATTTTTATTAAATTGCACGCGAAAGTGGTATCCTAAATAACAGCGCAAAAAACTTTCAGCATGCGTTTTCTCTCTGTGTACGCTTAATTAAATAGAACGTGTCTTTCGGTATTTTGTCGTCAGCGGTTTCTGTTATAACTGGAGGTTGGATTGACAAGCTCGCGCCAGCTGAGATCGCCACGATCGAGCGCCATAATTATAACCTCTGCGGTTGCAATGTTGGTAGCAACGGGGATGTTATAGCGGTCGCAAGCCAAAAGCAACTCTCTTTCGATCTTGTCGTGCTCTGAGTACATATCAGATGAGGGACGAGTGTCGCGGAAATATATCAGTACGTCGATCTCGTTATAAGCGATCCTCGATGCTATCTGCTGTTCTCCACCCTGCTCTCCACTAAGCATTTTTTCTATCTTAAGACCGGTTGCGTCGGATATATATTTAGCCGTAATTCCGGTAGCACATATATTGTGTTTACTCAAAATACCACAATATGCGATACAGAATTGCGTGATAAGTTCTTTTTTCATGTCATGTGCTATAATCGCTATTTCCATATAGATCCTCCGTGGTTTTTTGCCTTTTAGACTTTAATTACCTAAATTATATCACAAAGTTATAAATTTGTCAATCACCCTACACAAATTTTATTTGATTTTTCTTTATGACTGATAATAGCAGTTTTTTACTCTTTGTCCTCTCGATTTTGACATCTTGAACATACACCCGATTTCTTTGCTTCCAAGGCTTCTTCAACAGTTCCCGATAATATCTCGGATGAAGATTTTATATATCCACAATCTTTATAAAGGTGGTAAACTCCGCCGCCTTTTGTCCAGTAAACGGTATTGTCGGGTTCCTCCTCGTCTTTTTTGATGGAATCTTCTATTTCGGAACTATCCGATTCGTTTGATTCGGTTTCTCCATTAACCGTTCCGTCGGCTTCGTCCTTGATCGTTATGTCGCTTGTATCTCGATTTGTTTCATCGGATTTAGTTGCTTCTGCCTTTTCACCGATTATTTCTGATCTCATAGATGACATTAGTTCGTCGTCAAGCATTTGTCCACCGCTATAAGTTGGGTTAGATGACCAAAACATAGAGCACGATGGCAAAACGACTATCAAAATTACCAATGCAATGCATAAAAAATATTTTGTAATGTTTTTCATAATTTGTCCTTTGCCGGATTAATTTTCCGCGAGCATATGCTCGAGAATTTCTATTTTATTTTGAGAAAATTCGTAAGCCCCCTTGTAATCGTTCATTTCTCTAAAGCATATTTCCATATCAGAGCATGCGAGGTACAGAAGCAGCCTTGGAGGAACTTCTTCGGAGTCGATTACTTGATATAACAGCTTTAATGCCGCTTGATAATTGTTCATCCGTATAAGGCTTCTTGCTTTAAGATGTAGAATGAAAAGTTGATCGATATTTGAAAGTCTGACGTTTTGAATTTTGGACACATCATCAACAAAGGCATCGTATTTGTCCTCGTTAAGAATAACGGTTATATATTTACACAGAACGCTATCGAAAATAGCAGGATGAAAAAGATCTTCGCTTATGATCGTATCTGTTTCATTGGAATCAAGCGCAGGAGATATCTCTTTTAACATCTCAAATATTACTGAAGCGGCATTTCTTTGAGTAACGGTGTTAAACATTGTTCTTGTAGAGTGAAGTATGGCTTCATCAAGAAAATCACGCGCTTTCTGAAGTCGACCTTCCTTCACACTGTTCTCTGCAACACCGAGGCAACAGTCGGTCAGTATAAGCTCAAGCTCGTCGTCAAATTCATTAAAGGACGAAAGACATATATCACGGCAAAGTTCAAAATTTCCGTCGGTATATGCTCGACGGATATTTTTCATAACGCTCGTTTTATTGTAAATGAATTCTTCCTCTCCCTCGGAAAGCAGATATCCTGCAGGAACACCTAATCTGCTAGCAAGATATACGACGGTGCTAAGCGATGGCAATGCGGCACCATTCTCTATTCTGCTGAGCATATTCCTTGTGATCTCCGATCCTGCGAGTTCGGACTGGGTCATAAGCTTTTCGGTGCGCAGCTGCTTGATTTTACTTCCAATATCCATGTTATCCCCTGTGGTAAATGTAATTTACTTTTCTATTATAGCATATATACTTCAAGAATGCAACCCATTCTTTGAAAAATATTAGGCCAATAATGCAATAAAAAACCGTCGCTGATATTTCAGCGACGGTTTTTTATGTAGCACCGAATTAGTGAACGATGCACTTTTCAGTATCCTTATCAAAGATATGCATTCTTGCAGTATCAATAGCGATCTTAATGGTATCGCCTGCACGAGAAGTAGATCTCGGAGATACTCTTGCAGTAAGCTTGGTCTCGCCGATAACGAGGTAGAGATATATCTCAGCACCCATAAGCTCGGTAACTTCAACGTAAGCGTCAACAGTGCTGTCCTCAAGTGCGGAGATCTGTGCGGGCTGGTCGTGAATACTTTCGGGACGAATACCCACAACAACTTCCTGACCTATGTATTCCTTAAGTGCGGGATCATTAGCCTTTTCTGTGGGAACCTTAATGGAGTTACCCTCGAACTCAAAGTGAACGTCCTCGCCCTTCTTAACAAGAGTACCGTTGATAAAGTTCATCTGAGGAGTTCCGATAAATCCTGCAACGAACATGTTAACGGGATTATCATAGAGGTGCTGGGGAGTATCTACCTGCTGAATAAGACCGTCCTTCATAACAACGATTCTGGAAGCCATGGTCATAGCCTCTACCTGGTCGTGAGTAACGTATACGAAGGTTGTCTCAACTCTCTGGTGAAGCTTGGTAAGCTCGGTTCTCATGGTTGCACGAAGCTTTGCGTCAAGGTTGGAAAGAGGCTCGTCGAGAAGGAATACCATAGGGTTACGAACGATAGCACGACCGAGCGCAACACGCTGCTTCTGACCTCCGGAGAGAGCCTTGGGCTTTCTGTCGAGAAGGTGGGTGATATCAAGGATTCTAGCTGCCTCTTCAACACGTCTCTTGATCTCTTCCTTAGGAGTCTTGTTAAGCTTAAGACCGAACGCCATGTTTTCGGAAACGGTCATATGAGGATAAAGAGCGTAGTTCTGGAACACCATCGCGATCTTTCTATCCTTAGGAGCAACGTCGTTTACGAGACGGTCGCCGATAAAGAGCTCACCCTCGGAAATTTCTTCGAGACCTGCGATCATACGAAGAGTTGTGGACTTACCGCAACCGGAAGGACCTACGAGGACGATAAATTCCTTGTCCTTTATCTCAAGGTTGAAGTCAGATACGGCGGTAACGCCACCGGGATACTTCTTATAAATATGTCTGAGAGACAAGCTTGCCATTTGTTTTATTCCTCCTGAAATAATATTTGTGCGTTTAGTGACAAAACTTTATTTTTTAACATTATAATTTTACCAAAAAACACAGCATTTTTAAAGAGCATTATTATCCAAAATTACAAGCTCGATTTTGTGAATAATTCACAATGAGCTGTTAATTATTGTGATTTCGGTGTGATATTAACGCGTTCTCGCGTTAATAAATTAAAGTTTCATAGACAGGGATATTCTCTTTTTCTTAACGTCTACCGCCAAAACCTTAACTTTTACGATATCCCCTACAGAAAGCTCCTCAGAGGGATGCTTTATATATCTGTCGCAAATCTGAGAGATGTGAACGAGGCCGTCTTGATGTACGCCGATGTCTACAAAAGCACCAAAGTCGATAACGTTTCGTACTGTTCCCGTGAGCACCATATCGGGCTTAAGATCCTCGAGGTCGAGAATGTCATCGCGAAGAATGGGGGGCGGCAAAGAGTCGCGCACGTCGCGACCGGGCTTTTCAAGCTCTCCGATTATGTCTATGAGCGTCGGTTCGCCTATGCCAAGTTTTTCGGCGATCTTCCCTGTTCCGCTCTTATTGACTTGAGTGCGGAGATTACGAAGCTGTCCCTGACGAACGTCGTCGACGGTGTAGCCGAACATTTCAAGCAGAGCCTTTGCCGCATCGTATGATTCGGGGTGAACTCCCGTATTATCGAGAATCTCTTTGGAGTCGGGCACGCGTAAAAATCCCGCGCACTGCTCAAACGCCTTGTCTCCGATTCTGGGAACCTTCTTTATCTGTGCTCTCGACGTGAATTCGCCGTTCTCTTCTCTGTATTTTACAATATTCTTTGCGCTGGTGGCGTTTATTCCCGCGATATATGCGAGAAGCGAGTGAGATGCGGTATTTACGTCAACTCCGACCGAGTTAACGCAGTCCTCAACGACACCCGTGAGCGCCGTGTCAAGTCTTGCGGGCTTCATGTCGTGCTGATATTGACCGACACCGATAGATTTGGGATCGATCTTTACAAGCTCCGCAAGCGGATCCTGAAGCCTGCGCGCGATAGATACCGCAGAACGCTGCATAACGTCGAAATCGGGAAATTCCTCTGTCGCAAGCTTGGATGCGGAGTAAATAGAAGCTCCCGCCTCGTTGACTACGATATATTTACAGTTTGCCTCGGGTATCTCCTTGAGAAGTCCCGCGATAAATATCTCGCTTTCCTTGGACGCCGTTCCGTTACCGATCGAGATAACGTCAACGTGGTGCTTTCTGATAAGTCCTTTTACTACTCTGGTCGCTTCCTCGATTCTCTGACGGGGCTTTGTGGGATAAATGACCGCGGTGTCAAGCACCTTACCCGTTTTGTCAACGACTGCGAGCTTACAGCCGTTTACGTATCCGGGGTCGAATCCGAGCACGGTCTTGCCCTTCAGGGGCGACTGCATAAGCAGGTGTCCGAGGTTATCCGCAAAGACCTTGATGGCGCCCTCGGAGGCGTTGTCGAACATATCGTTGCGGATCTCTCGCTCGATGGACGGAGCGATCAGTCTTTCGTATCCGTCGACTATTGCCGCCGATACGTATTTATAAGCGGGGCTAGCAGGCTCGGTAACGACGCAGTTGTGCAGATAATTGAGCACGATATCAGAGGATATTTCCACAGATACCTTAAGAAATTCCTCTTTTTCTCCGCGGTTGATCGCAAGAATGCGGTGTCCGGGGATCTTTTTGAGGGGCTCGCTGTACTCGTAGTACTGTGCATATACAGAGTCCTCCTCCTTAGCCTTAGTTACGTTGAGTACGCCGTAATCAAAGGTCTGCGAACGGAGCGCCTTTCTGTATTCGGCATTATCGGAGACATCCTCTGCGATTATATCGCACGCTCCCGCGAGCGCGGCGCTGACGTCGGGCACACTTTTTTCTTCACTGACGAACGCCTGTGCAGATTCTTCTATAGGGGGGACGTATTCGAGTCTTTGTTCCATAAGAAGCTTGGCAAGGTCCTCAAGACCTCTTTCTCTTGCAACCGATGCTCTCGTCTTTCTCTTGGGTCTGAAGGGACGGTATATATCGTCGACCTCGGTGATCGTTTTCGCGTTAAGGATAGCCGCTTCGATCTCGGGGGTAAGGTTGCCCTGCGCTTCGATGAGTGACTTGACCTCTTCCTTTCGCTTTTCGATGTTACGCAGATATTCGAGTCTGTCGTTAAGGTCACGGAGCACCGCGTCGTCGAGGCTTCCCGTGACTTCCTTTCTGTATCGCGCGATAAAAGGAATGGTATCTCCGCCGTCGATAAGCTCAACGGTCTTTTTTACCTGATCCTCTTTTAATTTAAATTCTTCGGCAAGGGTCTTGATTATATCCATTGTTTCTCCTTATATGTTGATGTAAAATAGGTTCTGTTGTAATATTGCTACGGTCAAGCGTGAATATCCTTAATTATCTTTCCGTGTGCTTCGAGTGATTTTTGCTCGTCCTCGGTAAGATATCTCCACTCTCCGCGTCCGAGTCCTTCGTCAAGCGCGATAGGGCCGAAGGTAACACGCTCAAGATATGTTATCTGATTGTGAACGGCTTCTGCCATAAGTTTTATCTGATGATATTTGCCTTCCGTGAGGGTTATGTATCCTTCCTTTTCTCCGATCATTTCAACTTTGCACGGCGCAGTAACATATCCCCCAATATCGACACCCGATTCGAGTGATTGCACGTCGTCCTCGCTGATCGGAAATTTTACGGTGAATCGGTATTTTTTAGAGACGTGATTTTTGGGTGCGAGCAGCTTATGAGATAAAGGGCCGTTGTTAGTAAGTATCATAAGACCCAAGGTGTTTTTGTCAAGCCTTCCGCATGGGAAAAGACCTATTCTCTGGAGCTCGTCCGGAAGCAGAGTGATCACGGTGGGATATTTGTCGTCGTCGGTGGCGCTGACGTAGCCATCGGGCTTATTGAGCATAACGTACGTAAACTCGCGCCAGATCACCTCTTTGCCAAGATAGGTCACTTTGTCGGATGTAGGGTCGATATGACCGCTTGCGCGGCGTACAACTTGCCCATTGACCGTAACGCCGCCGTTTTTAGCTACCTTGGTTATTTCTGTCCTCGAAGCTAATCCCGATTCGACTATGAACTTGTCAAGACGCATCATCTCACCTCCAAAATCATCTCTTTAGATTATACCATACTTTTCTTCATTTGTAAAATAAACTTTTTATGAATTTTATTGATCACGATAAAAACAGATAAATGCAAAAAAGCCCCTCAGGGCTTTTTTGCATTAGTTGGTCTTATCACTGTGATATATTTGTGTTACGTTACCTTCTTTATCCTCTATATACATTTGACAACTTCCTGCACCAACAATTCTTTTCCAAAACGACGAAACAACATAACAATATTTATTGCTTCCGTTTATATATTGTTTTGTTTTCCCCGATTTTCCCCAATTCAACCACTCACTGTCTATAATGATTTTCATCAGGGTAGAATCTCGGTCGGGGTCGACCTGTTTTGATATTTGATTCATTTCTTGGTCGTAAACATACAACGTATCAATTTTTGATGCAAAAACGTAAAGGCGCTCATCTATGTACTCTACATAGACACCTCCGCCGCCATCTGTATAAAGATGTTGCCCAAATATTTTCTCTCCGTCGCTATTGAACGTTTGGATAACAAATCCTGAATCTCTATAGTATGCTATGGTTATGTTGCCTGTATTATCATCTACACAAGCATCCGTTATCTCTGTATAGGAGTGATAAGTGGTTGCCAAAGTAATTACTAATAAAGTAATCACCGCTATGATGATAAAATATTTTATTTTCATTGTGATCCCCATCATTAAACATTGATATCAATACTTCATTGACATTCACACAACCATATTTCTTCTCTCTCCCGCGAGGAATGCCTCGATGTTCAAAGCTATCTCGTCACAGCAGCGGACTCTTGCCTCATACGAGCCCCAAGCCATGTGAGGAGTAAAGATAACATTTTCGCGCCCCGCTATACTTGCATAAGGGTGATCGGTCGGGAACGGCTCCTTTGAATAAACGTCAACGCCGATGCCTCCGATCTTTTTATTCAGAATTGCGTCTGTAAGGGCGGCTTCATCAACGACTGCACCGCGCGCTACGTTTATAAATATGGCGTCGTTTTTCATCATAGCGATAAGCTCACGGCTTATAAGTCCGCGAGTTCCGTCGTTAAGAGGCGTGTGAACGCTGATAATATCCGATTCCTTGCAAAGCGTGTCGATATCGACGCATTCCTCGCCTGCGATCTCGGTACGCTTATGTACTATGACTTTGCAACCGAGTGCCTTGGCGACCGCACCGACCTGCTTTCCTATATTGCCGTATCCAACGATGCCCCACGTCTTGCCGTAGATCTCGTGATACACGGGTGTAAGAATATTTGCAACCGTGCCTCTCGAATAAGTGCCGTCTGCCACAGAGCGATTATATTCGCCAAGATGGCAGATAAGCGAGAGCGCCATTGCCACGGTAAGCTGAGCCACGTTTTGAGTAGAATAACCGACTACGTTGCAAACGGCAATTCCCTTTTCCTTGCAGTATTCCGTGTCAATATTGTCGTATCCTGTAGCGGTCACACAGATCAGCTTTACGTTCGGGCAAGCGGGCAGATTGTGTCTGCCCACCTTCAATTTGTTAATGATCACAACGTCGCTATCGGCAACGTGATCTGCAAACTCCTCTTGTGCGGTGCTTTGATACACCGTCAGCTCGCCGTACTTTTTATACAGCGATAAATCGATATCCGCGCCGAGCGTCGACGCATCAAGAAAAACTATCTTCATATCTTAAACTTCTTCACTTTCAACGATCTTAACGTCTGCAGTCTCATATTCTTCGTCCTCTGCAAATGCCGCTTCAATAGCCGCGTCGATCTCTTCTTCGATGATCTTGTCAGCCGCCTTTTTCTTTTTCCAGAGTATTACTGCGGTCACTACTGCCGCCGTTGCTGCCGCAAGACCCACAACTATAAGGATTATTTTGAGAGCGCTGACCTTTTTTTCTTTAACGATGTACATTTCGTTACCTCCGTTTTATTCAAAATTTAATCAATTTCAAAATATTGTGCCGCATTACGATAACAGATATTTTTAATCGTTTCCTCTGCGGTGCACTCGGGACACATTCCCTTATCTACCCAATTACCGATCGCGTTACATACGCTTTTGCGAAAAAGCTCGTGCATAATGCCAACGCCGTATCCGTAGACTCCGCCTTGGATTCCTATAACGCTTCCTATTGCGGTCTTAGTTGCGAGATTTGCAATAGCTGCTTCAAGCTCGTTTGCTCCAATCTCCGCCATACCTCCAATGCCTTGAACCACCGTTACAGATCTATTTTGATCGATTCGGCAAAGATTTTTGCATATACCAGCAACCGAAGCGTGATCAATAACGTTATTTGAGCACAGAACTGTTTTGGGAAGAACGTTGCTTGAAGACATATAGCCGAGAACGGCTTCCGTTTCAGAATTATTACCTGACGGGCACTCTATCTGCATGACCCAATTCCGTTTTAAATATTCAGCACCAAAGAAGCGCATCAGTTGAGTTTTCCATAAGGAAAGCTCATCCCTTGTTATATCCGCGCCCGTGCCCGAAAGAGCCTTTTTCAGTATCAGATCTGCGTGATGCATATCAGGCTTTATAAATGAATGATCTGCGCTCATTTTATGATATGCAGTTCTGCACCCGACCGCGTCGAATCGGTCCATTAAGATCATATACGCCCGACAAAAGCTATCGTAATCGCAGATGTCTACAGATGTGATCTTACCGACCTCGGAGAAATACTGTGAAATTCCCTTTTGGTTTGCATTAAAGCACTTATCGGGAGAAAATACGGGAAGAATTGATAATTCGCCGCGCGATCCTATAACTTCATAAGGACTTAAGCTATCTGTAGGAGCACAGGCAACGAAAATAGTCGTTGCGCTACTCATTTTTACGTAATCGACCGCGCCGAGTCTATGTTTTGACAGTTTGTCGGACGTTTCTTTCCATATTGTTTCGCAATTATCGGAGTTTATAGTCAGATTACAGTCAAAAAATCTTTGAAGCTCAACGTGGCACGCAATATACTGAGGATTGCCGATCAGCATCGGCATAACGCGGCAAAGCTCTCTGAATTTTTCAAAATCCGAGGTGTTTCCCGTGATAAATCGCTCGTCAACACCACAGACCCTCATAAGTTCCCATATTTTTGGATTTTCATATAGCCAAAGCTCCGTTATATTGGTGATCCGTTTGTTCTCAGCGAGCGCGGAAGCGTCAAGGTGGCAACAGAGGTCAAATATTGGCAGATCGGCAACGTGCTCGTGATAAAGCTTCGCGGCATGGGGCGTATTCAATAAAAAGTCCGTATTCGAAACCGATTTCATAAGAGTCCTCCTTTGCCTAATATTTCTGATTTATTTTAGCATATTTTATCCCTGTTTTCAAGTGAAAAATAAATTATTTTCGCAAAAGTATATACAAAATGGTAAAAATGTGCTAAAATATATACGTATTAATGTTTTCAGAGGTTAACTATGTTCAGATGCGATTATCATACACATACGTATTTTTCCTTTGACGGAGCTCCCGATTCGTCTCCCGACGCGCTCTGCCTTGCGGCTATCGAGCGCGGGGTGACCGATCTTGCGATTACCGACCATTTCGAGTGCAACGGTCGCTTCGATATGTCCTGCCCACCTTATGATGCTGACCGCGCTTATGAGGAGATACTTGCCGCTAAGGAAAAATATAAGGGCAAGGTCAATCTGACGTACGGAATCGAGCTCGGTCAGATAGATCAGTATCCCGAGGAGGCAGAAAAACTGTTGAGCTCTCACAGCTATGAGTTCGTCATATCTTCTCTGCACAATCTTCGCGGAGCGCCCGATTTTTGCTTCATAGATTTCAAAAAGATTTTTGATTATACGTCGCCCGACTACGTGGGACATCTCTTTGAACGCAATCTTGCAGAACTTTGCGATTCCCTCGATGCGTGTGACAAAATAGATACCGTGGCACATCTGACTTATATGCACCGTTACTGTGCTCTCTCAGGAAACAACTACGATTTTACAAGGCATGCAGGCAAGATCGAGGAGCTCTACCGCAAAATGATATCGAGAGATATTGCACTTGAGGTCAACGTTTCAAATCTTTGGAGGGGTCTTGGATTTGCTATGCCCGACCGTGAACTTTTGGCGCTTTACCGCGAATGCGGAGGCAAGCTTGTCACAGTTGGTACCGACTCACATTCTCCCGAGCATATAGGTGAATGTGTTGACGAGGGCTTTGAGCTTCTTCGATCGGTAGGACTTGACAGTATTCTCGTCGTCAGAAACGGTGAAAAAACGATAATGAAAATATAAATTCCGAAAGGATAAATAAAAAATAATGGATCTTACGAATTTTAGTCTTATCTATCCCGATGCAGAGTCGAAAAAGGACTACTATACGGGCAAAAATCGCCCCGATATAGATATGTATACCCTTGAAGAGCTTGGTATGCTTGAGATTTTGGATCTCAAAAGCTCGGATCTGTCGGATTATTTCACTACCTCACAGGAGGTTATGAAATACAGGATCGAGGTCTTTTCCGACATGATGAATTGCCCCGCGATATCCGAAACTCTTGGCAAGCTTATGCCTGTTTTAACGGATATTACCGAGCTTCGCCGTCTTGAAGCAGATAACAATTCATCCGAGGATTATCTTTCGAGTATCACCGAGATAGAGCTCTATATTTCTTGTATAGAAACGCTTTACGGCGGTCTTTCGGCGGTAAAGGACGAGATCAAGAGCCGCGCATTCAAAACTCTTGAGGAAAGAATATGCGAGCTTGCCGAGTCGGACTACTATAAAGAGCTTAATCAGAAGCTCAATGAGCTGACGAAGCGTGTGCGCGAGATCAAGAGCGTTTCTATTGGTGTCAATCTTGACGCGCAGCTCCGCCCCACTTATGCGGGAGTTTTGTCCATAAATTCCGAAGCATTCAAGTCGGGCGATGCTATCGACAAGATACTGCGACTCAATTTTAAGGACGACGAGTACACGTGTATCGCTAATCTTGTTCCCTTCAGTAAAAAGCAGTCCGATAATCAACGAACGGCAATGTCGATCGCGTTCAACTCGGCTATAAACGACGTATACAGAGCTTCGCTCAAATCATGGAAGAAGATAGTTCAGACCTACGTGCTCGAAAACACCGATTTTCTGATTGGTCTTATGCCCGAGATCGAGTTCGTGGTCAAGGGCACGGAGATGCTTAAGCGACTTGAAGCAAAAGGCTGTTGGCTCACCGAGCCCGAGATCGCGCCGATGGGAGAGCGTGTATTCGATGCGGACGATCTCTACAATCCCACGGTAGCGCTCAAGCTTCGTGACGGCGAGGAGATCGTGCCTAACGACGTAAGATTTAACAAAGACGATGCGATGATATACGTTCTGACAGGCCCTAACCGCGGCGGTAAATCCGTAATTACCTGTTCTCTCGGTCTGGCTCTCGCGATGATGCAGCTTGGTATGTATGTTCCCGCCAAAAATGCTCGTATCAGCCCTGCCGATGCAATATATACTCATTTCCCCACTGGTGCCGACGATACCATTGATAAGGGTCGACTTGGTGAGGAGTGCGCACGACTTGGCGAGATCTTTGATAGCGTGACCGAGTACAGTCTCGTGCTGCTTGACGAGTCCTTCTCGTCTACTGGATCATACGAGGGCTCTTATATCGCATCCGAGGTTCTTTCAGGTATTTCAATGGTTGGTTGCCGTTGCCTTTTCGCGACTCATTTGCACGAGCTTGCCGCAGAGATTGACCGCATCAATGCCGAGGCTCTGGCAAACGGCGGTGTTAAGATCGACACGCTTGTAGCGGGAATTGAGGAGGGCAAGCGTTCCTTTAAGATTTTCCGCGCAAAGCCTGACGGAAAGAGCTATGCACGCGATATCGCGCAAAGATATGGCTTGACCTACGAAAATATACTCAAAAAGATAGGCAAATAAAGAAATCCCCGATAAGCTTGAGTCTTATCGGGGAATATTTTATTTATTTTGTTTTTTATTACGTATTGCCCTGTCAATCGCGGATGCTATGGGATAATAAACAGGTATCGTAAGATATATTATCCAAAGCGGATGCCAGATGCTATAAAGCATTCCAAAAAGCAGGAAAATAAAAGTTACAAAAACCGGATAGTTGAAGTTTGAAAAGCTCTTTTGACGGATGCAATCGGTTACAGAATAGTAAACGGGCACAAGCAAGAATATCGTCCAACCTATCTCCCAGCCGCGCTCGACGAAGAATCCGATTATCAAATATGCGATAGTGGCGATAATGGCGAACGGTACGCTGTCCCAAATATATGAGGCGGCAGACTTTGGGTTTGATTCTTGATCTTCTTCATCGTCATCTTCGTCATCACTATCGTTTTCGCTACATTCGGTAGCCCTAGCGGAAATCGAAGACGTGTCAGTGGTAATGCTCTCGTCTGTATTGATTGATGTATTTATTAGATCGTCTATTTTAACATCAAAAAATTTTGCGATCGCAATAAGATTTTCGGTATCGGGATAAGCTTCGTTTCTTTCCCATTTAGATACCGCCTGTCTTGAAACTCCGAGACTCTCGGCAAATTCATCTTGCGACAGTCCTCTGCTTTTTCGCAAAGAATAAAGATTGTCTCCGAAATAGCTTTGTGTCATGATAAGATATCCTTTCGATTAAGATCGTCTTAACGATTATAAAACGAAAGCTGATTCTTGTCGATAAAATCAGCTTTACATATACGCAACTGTAGGTTGCATCTAACGAAATATGGGTAATATTAAACCTCTTTGGGCGAAATAAAGGAATTGGCGTCTGCACAATAGCTTTCGTAATTCTCTATAATTATTCCTACTATCTCTTCGGGCGTGCGGCTTGTAGTATCTACGACGAGATTGAAATTGTTGTGATCAAAATAATCTACTCCGTAGATCTGAATGAATCGTTCTCTTTCCACGTTTCCTCTCTTGACAAGGCCTTGACAAGCATCATCAACGGAGTCGTAATGCTCCTCTGCTCCACGTTGATTTTTCATAACGCGAGTTGCTGCCTCCATAGGATCTATGGTAAGAAATATTTTAAACGTATCTTTGGCGAAATGCCATGCCATTCTTGAGTCGAATACAAGCTTTTCGTCCTTTTTCTCGATGGAAAGTTTTGTAACCGTACCGTCGATTTCCTTATCGAGAGCAGGATCGGACTTAAGCCTTTCATTAAGCTCAAGCGTGGTTATTCCCAGACGTCTGGCATACTCGCGGTTGATAGTTCCCGTGCTGAATATTTCAAATCCGTATTTTTCTTTTAAAATGCTGCAAACCGTGGATTTTCCACTTCCAAGCTTGCCTGTTATAGACATCAGCATACTTTTTTGTTCCTTTATTTGTTTTTATTAAAAAATAAACCGACTTTTCCGATTTCGACCGAAAAAGTCGGTTTTAAAGATGCAATAAATTATTTGTTGGAAACGAGAACTACGGTAAATTCTGCGCCGTCCTCTACGAGATACTCACTCATCTGCTTGTCAACGAGGTTATCAAGAATAGTCTGCATATCAAGACCCACGCCCTCCATTGTGAAGGACCAGTACTCGTTCTTGCCCGCCTTAGTACCACCTATCTTGGTAAGTATGTTATTTTCATCGACTGTATACTTGAAGTTAGCCTCGATTGCGAGGTAATCTGTGACTATGTTGAGTATGGTAGGATCTTCGTGTCCCTTGTAATTGTACTTTTCTGCATCAACGATAGTTTTTCCGGAATCGTTCTTTATCTGGAAAGAAACCGTCATATCATAAAAAGGTCTTTCGGGAAGCTCTACGTCCTCATCGGTTGTAGAACAAGCGATAAACGAGCAACAAAGTATTGCCAATACAAGAATTACAGACACAAGTCTAACAGTTTTCATTAAAATATTCCTCCGAATATATACTATGACTACTGCTTATTATACTACATTAATTCGTGCTTGTCAATAGCTTTGTTTGTAAATAATTTGAAAAATCGATCAGTTTTGTAAGATTACTGATAAAGTTACGAAAACTACGTAAAAAAGCCAAAAGGCAAACGATGTCATTATAATGGTAGCTAATGCCGACATCCTTGACCAAAAGAAAGCGCAAAGACAGGCGCATACCGTAGCAATAAGCGCTGTAAGCAATGCTACGAACAGTTTTTCACCAACAAAAAATAAAGGGTAATGCAAAACGAAGAAAAATAAGGATGCAAGAAAAAACAGTCCGCCCTTGTAAGCACATATTTCCCTTTCACTATGACCTTTATTGCAAACCGCTTCAACAATTATCAGTCCTGCGGCATATCCGATCAAAAAACCCCAGATCAAAGTTAAAAATCCCCATAGCCACATAGGAGGCAGAACATTGCCCACGTTGAGCTTATGTATCATTTCAAACGGACTTCCCGAAACGATTATTGAACCTACGGAAAAAATCGAGCAGACCGTGCCGCATACAACCGAAACGCCATTGAACAAATTATTTCTTGATGACCCCTTTGATGCCATTGTGTTCCTCACCTTAAAATAAAACTGTGTTGGCAGACTGCCAACACAGTATATGATTTCCTATTAGTGATTATTCTCGTTGAACGCAAACCATCCGTCCTTTACATTGGAAGTGTTTTCTGCATTTTGAGTTAGTTCTCCCGACGGAGTGGGATAGGTCAGCTTTTGCACGGTTTCGGGTATTGCAAATCTGGATGATTTTCCATAATCTGTTTTTTTATATATCTCACTCATTATTTCATCCCACAGATATATCGATGGGTTTCCTCCAAAGTCGTCAAGGGGCTTTGGGTATTCATAACCAAACCACACGCCCGCGAGCAGTTCGGGAGTGTAGCCGACGAAATATCTGTCGCAGTTGTTTTGGGTAGTTCCTGTTTTTCCTGCAACTGCCGTTATTTTGTCAAGTGATATTATGCCTTGCGCTGTTCCAGAATCGACTACCGTTTCGAGAAGCTTTGTCATAATGGCTGCAGTCTCTCTTGATAATACTGTATCTTGCGAAGAAGGATTGTCGAGAATAATCTGTCCATTTTCATCTGTGACCTTAAAATAAGATCGGGGCTTGCTCATTACGCCTTCCTGAAATATAGAATATGCCGATGTCAGCTCACGCAGACTTATTCCGCGAGAAGATTGACCAAGCGCAAGCGATGCCGAGCCTATATCGGCAGAATCGTCAAGACTGCTTATCAGTAATTTATTTTTCAAAAACGACAAGGATTCCTCGTTCCCAATCATATCGAGTATCTTTACTGCCACCGTGTTTAACGAGTTTTGCACGGCGTACTGTACATCTACCTCGCCCACATAGGTCTTGTTGGCATTAAATGGCCATGGAGGTAGTGTCTCACTCCCTTCCTTTACGGGAGAATCCTCGAATATTGATGACCATTCTATCAATCCCCTTTCCAGTGCTATTGAATACACGGAAAGCGGTTTGATAGCCGATCCGGGCGGACGCTTGGTGTCTGTTGCGTAATTTTGCACTCTGTTGCCCTGCTTTTCGCCGATCGCGCCCGCTACACCGAGAATGTCCCCGGTGTATGGGTCTATAACAATAATAGATGATTGGGCAAGCTTTCCCTTGCTGTCTATCGGAAAATTGTAGATGTTGGAATAATATTCGTCAAGTGTTTCTTGTATTTCAGCGTCCATTGCGGTATATATCTTGAGCCCGCCGCGATAAAGCATCAACGATGCAGAACTGCGAGAAATATTATATTTTGCACACAGATCGCGCAAAACGTCCTCGATGACCATATCCACGTACCAGGAGTTTATATTTCCTTCCGATCCATTTTGCGAAAGATTAAGTGAGATTGGCTCTGCAACTGCGCGGTTATACTCGTCATCGGTTATTAATTCTGCTTCTAGCATACATTTCAGTATAAGATTGCGCCTTTGAACATTCTTTTCAGGATGTTTTTTTGGATTGTATTTAGAAGGGTTATTTGTTATTGCCGCTATCGTGGCGCACTCCGAAAGAGTCAGCTCGGAGGGCTTTTTTGAATAAAAATACTCTGACGCTGCGCCAACCCCGTGACAGCCCTCTGAAAGATTTATAATATTCAGATACATTTCAAGAATTTCGGTCTTATCGTATTCCTTCTCAAGCTCGATTGCCGAAAAAGCCTCCGAAAGCTTTCTGCTTACGCTGAAATCGTCGTTCCCTGTCAGATTTTTTACCAACTGCTGTGTTATGGTTGATCCGCCAAAATTTCCGGAACCGAAAACGTAGTTAAATGCCGCCTTTGCGGTTCGTACGAAGTCTATCCCTTCGTGTTTATAAAATCGCTTGTCTTCTATTGCGATAAATGCGTTTATAAGATCATCGGGTATTTCATTATAAGGCACGTATTTGTATTTTACCTCCCCGTTCAGCTCTGCGCTCTCGACAAGGACGGCTTCTCCAACTCTTCCGTTTCGATCGCTGAAATCATAGCAGTAAAATTTCGTTTTTTCGGATCTGTGCGCTATCTCGATGAGCGACGGATCAACACGCGAATTTTTATATCGTCTAAGATAAACCGCCCCTGCGATCACAACAAACGAAGACAGTACGGAAATAATTATTGTGGAAATAAGTGCGAACTTTACAAGCTTTTTCATAATACCGCATACCGCGCCTTTCAATTTGATTTGTCTTCGGTTTATATTTTTCCCAATCATGTTGAATCTATCAAAAAGATACCGAAGAAACGGCAATGTAATATTTTAAAATCAAGAAAAGCCGAGGTTGTTTTGCTTGAAAATGGAAAAAATAGTTGACCTAAATTGATAGGTCAACTATTTTGGTGTGTATCAATAGTGTTTTGATGTTTTTGAGAGTGAACATTTATTTCAATCACTTCACAGGAATTGAAAAATCTTGGAATTGGCTTTGAATTGTTGACTGCACCGCGACTAATGATATGTCTGCCATCGTGTATTCCCGAGGTGTATTTTGGGAAAAGCCCCTGATGAGGAGCATATACTCCTCGTCCGAATATACGCCATTGACCGCCGTGGGCGTGTCCGGAAAGGACAAGGTCGACGTCTACGTTCTTAAGATATTTTTCGTAATAATGCGGATAGTGGCAAAGCAGAATCTTGAATCCTTCATTTTTCGAGAAATCGGACAAGAATTGAAGATCGGGCTCTTTTTGATCTAGTGAGGGATCCATATCTCTGCCGCAGACAAGACCGCCGACTAGAACTTTATTTGTGACATCCAACGTTTCAGATGAATCGTTTATCAGGTGCACGCCGTAAGAACTAATAGTTTCAAGATACCTTTTAGAAAGCATGGGATCGGGTGTTTTCAGATTTCCCTTCTTTGCATGAGAATAATAGATCTCATGATTGCCGTAGGTATAATAGCACGGCGCGATACGGGTAGCTTCTTTGAGAAAATTCAATCCGTTTTGATTACGCTGATCCATATGCTCGGCAGCGATTTCAACAATGTCGCCGGGAAGAAGTATGGCATCGGGTGCGATCGTTTTCAGTGCAGATATCACCTTGCCGTACGGTCTCGCGTGAAGATCCGATACGCAGGCAAGCTTGATATTTACTCCCATTTTGTCGGTTATGATGTCGTATTTTGATATTTTCATTAAAATGTTCCTTTTTTGAAAGTTCTGCTTTTACAGTATAACATTCATCTTTAGATTTGTCAATCTTCAAGGCAAAATTTACAATGATCCGTCACTAATGAATAAGAAATGGATCTATTACTGATTTCGGTGTAATATGCTGCTCTTATTTCATCACTAAAAGCTATCAATGACGCTTTGTTGTCGGCTGGGATAGAATAATCCGTTTTGGTTTTGGGTCCCTTATTTCCGAAAATTATGTAATCGGCATCCGCGAGTATACGATTGATCTCTTCTATATCATCTTTAGACGTTTCATTGAATGCGGGAGAGCAATATACAAGCCGATCCCTTGGGGTGTTAATACTGATTAGTGATATTGCAGTTACAGAGCGATTGATCTTGTAGGAATGAAGTGTTATCTGTGTGTCCTCAAAGATGCAAAGAGTTTCCCCGTCGAGATATACACGGACACCTACTCCGTATTTTTCGGCGTATTCTACTATTCGAACCATTTTATAGTAATCGTCTTCGTTTAAGGGATAAGGTATCCACAGTTCCTTTACTTTCTGATTTGTGAATACATTATAAAGAGACGATACGTGTTTTCTTGTATATCTTGATAATATTATTGCTCGTATCTCTGTCGATCTTGCCTCGCTGATTGCATCTAATATCGAGTAATAAGAGCTGTTACTGCCCGATCCAATGTCGCAGATAATGCTTTCTCCATTGTTTGATATCACAAGCATATCGGACGTTGAGGAGGCGTTTGCATAATACACGCTGACAGTATCTTTTTCGGAATAATTATAGATATACATAGCCCCAACAAATACAATTAGCGTGAGTGCAAACGGCATCAGTGAAGTAAACATATTCCTTGATTTTTTGATTATCGAATAAGCGAAAGCCGCACACAGAGCTATTGCCGCTATCGCCGCAAACGGATAATTCAAAGACACGACTATGTTTTCCACTTCTGACATGTTGGCACAATATTTCGTCATAAAATGAGCGGAAAAAGAAAGTATTTTGGCTATGATAAAGGAAATAAGTGGAATTTTGCTGAACAATAAAAATAAAAGTGAAAACAATATTATCAGATAGGCAGGTATTGCTAATACTACAGAAGAAAGAACCGATGCCAAGGACACCTTCTTGATAAATATGAATAGAACGATCACCAATGGTATCAAAGCAAAAATACCTGCGATGAGTGCAGATACAACAGTTACAAGAGGTTTCAGAAGCTTGACCTTGGCTCCAATCTTGCCCGTCAAGGTTCCGATAATGTCATTGAAGAACGGAACGTAAATAAGTATACCCAACGTTGCTCCGAAGGACATCCAAAATCCAGCATCGAGAACCGAGCACGGAGAAATAACCATGATCAAAGCTCCCGCGAACGAAAGCGACGTCAATGAATCATTTTCCCTGCTTGATAATAAAGACAGATAAATCAACAACGCCATTATTACCGAACGTGCCGCAGATATCTTGATTCCCGTAAGGAAGAGATAAAATATTGAGCCTGCGATCAATATTACCGCAATAGCCTTCGTTGGAATGCGAAGCTTTTTGAGTAAAATCATCAGCACACCCATTATTATGCTGACGTGTAATCCGCTTAGCGCAAGCAGATGAGAAGCTCCCGCCCGAGAAAAATCTCTTTCCACTACATTACTAAGACGGGTTTTGTTTCCCAAAAGCATTGCTGCACATATTTCCGCCGTATTTTCGTCTAAATTTACTCTAAACACGCGAGACAAGCTGGTATTCCATTCTGACAATTTCACCAGTGGATGAAAATCGTCTTCGTCGGTTACCAGTACGGATGCCTCATTGTTGGAAGTATATTGAATAAAAATTCCGTCGGAACGCATTGAGGATTTTGTGAAATCAGAATCGAAATCCGTGGCGCTCACATTTGCGATAATCAAAAATCCGGGTTCCAGCTCGGATGCGTAAGTACAAGTCAAAACCGCCTTGTGATCGGTCTCCTTCCCATCTATTTTGCTGACGGTTACGTTGTATGTGGAATAATTTGCATCGTAACTTCGACCTGACGTGACCAAAGCCTCAATAGTATGGGTTTCGTTGTAATATTCTTCTACAGATTCGGCATAAACATTAAAATATCGGTAGGAGGAAAACAGCGAAAGTGCCACCATTAATGATGACATAATAACGCATAGCGCGGTATATGCCCCGACCTTTTTGGAGGCAAACTTAAGAATCACAAAAGAAAATGCAATGATCAGAGCGAGCGTAATGATGACGAACTTAATTGCAGGCGATACAAAATAGCCGATGACCGCAAAGAGCAAATAGAGAATGCACGCTGTAAATAAAGGTCTTTTATTGAAAATTGCTATGATGTTCACCCCCTAACTTTACGATCGGAAAACTTTTTTTGAAATAATACTTGACAAAACGGAAAAAAATATATATAATAAGTTGTCGTTAATGTTGTCGCAGATGCGCGACGGAAAGGAAAGATATATTATGTTTGAAACGCTTAAGCAGTTACTTATCGACGAGCTTCAGGTCAAGGAGGAACTCATCACACTTGACGCAGAGCTTGCATCCGACCTTGGAATCAATTCTATCGAGCTTGCAGACCTCGTTATGATCTGTGAGGAAAAATTTGATCTTACTATCGAAGACGAAGATCTTCACGGTTTCATCACCGTAGGCGACGTTGTAAACTATCTTGAGTCGCGCGATTGATATATCCTCGCTAATAATTTTATCCGCATCTTTGTCGATGCGGATTTTTTTATGCAATGAGCTTCAGTTGATGAACGCTGTCGTATTGCCGAAGCTCATTATTTGTGGGGATAACACAAATGTGCATCAACTCCCTGCCTTCTCAAAGCTTCGACAGATGCTGCGGCGGCAGTCTCGGAGTCGAATATTCCAAATACTGACGTTCCGCTGCCACTCATCATAGCACCTGCGGCTTCGCAAGATTTCATAATTTCCTTGATGAGCGTTACGTTAGTTCTTTTGGGTTCAACAACGTCCTCAAAGACGTTGAATAAGCTTTCGCAATATTTCGTCGCAGAGATGGTCTCGTCGGCTGACGTTAATCTTTCGAGCAGATCCTTGCGCGGAATATAGCCGACAAAGTCGCTGTGCTTTTCGTCAAGCGCGCGATAAGCGGCGGGGGTTGACATTCCCTCGCCCTTTTTTGCGACTACTATCGGTAAATACGGCATTGGCTTTGTCGCGGTGAGAATATCTCCGATGCCCTCGACAAGACAAGCCCCTCCCGTAATGCAAAACGGTACGTCTGCGCCAAGCTTCGCCCCGAGAGCACAGAGCTCCGAGGTGGAAAGCTTGTTTTCGCATATTTCATTCAGTGCAACGAGTACAGCTGCAGCATCTGCGCTTCCGCCCGCAAGACCTGCGGACGAGGGGATGTTTTTCTCTATATCTATCGTTATTTTGGCGGTTATGGGGTAAATATTTGCCGCCTTATACGCGAGATTTTTTTCGTCGCAAGGAATAGTCTTATCGCTACAGGAGATCTCAATGCTCTTTGTGTCGGAGGGCTCTGCCGACACCTCCAGTGTGTCCTTGAGGCTTATACGCTGCATAAAACTTAAAATATTATGATATCCGTCATCTCTGCGCGATTCAATATCAAGAAACAGATTTATTTTTGCATACGCGAATGCGGTTACTGTCATTTGTATCCCCCAAAATAAGACTTTATTCTGCAAACTACGTCAATTATACAACTTATATGTTATAATTTTATGAATATTTTAATATTTTTTTAAAATTGGCCCACTTGCCGCTGTCTGCTCTTGACTTGACGAAAAAAAAGGTATATAATATAATTATCTATAAGCAAAATATCAAATGAGGACGTATTATGGACGAAAACAAGATAAAAAAAGGCGGTATATCGGTTGAGACCGCTCATATATTCCCTATCATCAAAAAATGGCTCTATTCCGAGAAGGATATATTCCTGCGCGAGATAGTTTCCAATGCGACTGACGCTGTTACGAAGCTTTGTCGTCTTGCCTCTTTGGGTCAGTATGACTCGGGAGATGAAAAGTATTCGGTAAAGGTCGTTCTTGATAAGGAAGCAAAAACTCTTACCGTATCTGATAACGGAATCGGTATGACCGAGGAGGAGCTTGAAAAATACATTTGCTCTATCGCACTTTCGGGAGCGCTCGATTTTATCCAAAAATATGATGAGAACAACCAGAATAACGGCATTATCGGTCACTTCGGCCTCGGCTTTTATTCATCATTTATGGTTTCGGATACAGTTGAGCTTATTACCAAGTCCTTCAACGGAGACAAGGCTCTGCATTGGGTCTGCAACGGCGCGGGCGAGTATGAGATAGACTCCGCCGAGAGAGAGAGTCACGGTACAGACGTAATTATGCATATCTCCGACGAGGGATCTGCTTATCTTGATGAAAATAAGATAAAAGAGATACTCGAAAAGTACTGCTCTTTTATGTCGGTTGATATATACTTTGAGATGGCTGACGATGAGACCGACGATTCCGGGGAAGCCCCCAAGCCTATCAACGAGACCTCTCCCCTTTGGCTCAAGAACGCCTCGGAATGTACCGAGGAGGAATACTCGGAATTTTATAAAAAGGTATTCCACGATTACAGAGAGCCGCTTTTCCATATACATATAAACGCGGATTACCCGCTTAATTTCAAGGGAGTTCTCTATTTTCCCACAAGGATCAACGAATACGAATCCTACGAAGGACAGGTAAAGTTGTTTTACAACCAAGTATTCGTTGCAGATGATATCAAGGAGGTCATTCCCGACTTTTTGCTTATGCTCAAGGGTGTGCTTGATTGTCCGGAGCTTCCCCTGAACGTTTCGAGAAGCTACCTTCAGGATAACGCGTATATACGAAAGGTCTCTGCTCATATAGTGAAAAAAGTCGCGGACAAGATATGCTCGCTGTGCAATATTGACCGAGAAAAATACGAGAGAATATGGAAGGATCTTAAAATATTCTTCGAATATGCCTCCTTGCGTGACAAAAAGTTCTACGATAGAGTGAAATCCGCTTACCTGCTTGAGTTGACCGATGGTACATATATGACCGTTGATGAATACCTTAAGGATTGTGAGGAAAAGCACAAGGGTAAGATCTATTACACCAACGATAAGGCTTTGCAGGCTCAGTATATCTCTATGTTTGAGTCTGAGGGTGCAAAAATCGCAGTTTTAGAGCATCAGCTTGATGTGCAGTTTATCTCTATGTGTGAGATGAACGACAGCGAGACAAAATACGCACGAATCGACTCTGACGTTGTGGATATGCTGAAGAGTGACGGGGATTCCGTGGATAACGAGGCGCTGATAACGCTTTTCAAGGACTCTGTCGGAAACGATAAGCTTGAAGTGAAGCTTGAAGCGCTTAAGGACGAGAGCGTCCCTGCCTTGATCACTCTTTCTGAGGAATCGCGTCGTATGGAAGAAATGATGAAGATGTATGCGAGCATGGGTATGAATATGGGTGCAGATCTCCCCGTTGACTACACTCTTGTCCTCAACTCCAATTCGCCTCTTATGGCGAAGCTTGAGACGGTAAATCAGGCCGATTCGGAGAAAGCAAAGCTTATGGCGCTTGAGATATACCGATTGGCGCTTATGTCTCAGAAACGTATGTCTGCGGACGAGCTTAAGGCGTTCCTTGCCGATAGCTTTAAGCTTTTGGGTATGCTGTAATGGGACTTATATATTCAAATATCCCCGAGCTTGAGGGCAGTAATACGGAGATAGTGCTCTCTAACTTATTCGAGCTTGAAGGTGATATAGAAACCGTAGTCGAAAAGCGTTTGGCGCATCTGTCCGAGCTTGCGGATGCTATATTGCGAGACGGAGGCGATCCCGATATTGTAAAAAGCATTTTGCTTTCAATAAAGTCCGAGGGCAACGCGGATTCAGGCAACGTCGTTGAGGAAAACCGAACTGCCGCCGATGCCGTGTTTTCAAGAATGTCTCTTGTAGAGAGATTGACCTTATTCAAGGAAGTTCTCGGCTCGGGAGGCGTCAACAAGAAAAACATTGTAAAGTACATTTCTCCCGAAACTGACGTTCCTATTTCGGAGGATGCTGCAGAACGCATAGCATATCTTAAAAATTCATATAACGACGTTGCTTACATGCAGTTCTCTTCTTTGTTTTCATCGCCTCGAGCAGCTTATTTTACAAGCATCAGCGACGTGTGCGAAAGCGTATATAACGGTAGTTGTGAGTATTGTATTCTTCCTGTCGAGACGTCGTCGGACGGAAAACTTCTGTCATTCTATGAGATGATATTAAAATACAATCTCAAGATCACCGCCGTATACGATCTGCGTGGCGAAGAAGGATATACGAGATATGCTCTGATAGGCAAGCGATCAGCGCTCCACAGCCCATCTGTGCGCTCCAAGGCGAGAAATAGGTATTTTGAATTTATTATGGTCGAGACCGATTCGGTGTCGCTTGAGGATCTGCTCTGTGCCGCCAATTTCTGCTCGCTCAAGCTTTGCAGAATTGATACGCTGAACGCTCACTCGTCCGCCAAAGGCTCGGGTGCTTACGTCTGTCCCGTATTCCGCGCGGACGGAGCTGATCTTCAAACGTTCTTTATGTTTCTCGCGATCGACTGCCCCGACTATATTCCCGTCGGGTTATATATGCAAATATAATTGAATAACATAGAAAGGAAGTACAAATTTATGAAACACTACACTTACAAGCCCCACGGAGTTTGCTCCCGACAGATCGACATCGATCTGGAAGACGGTATCATTAAAAACGTAGCGTTCACGGGCGGTTGCTCGGGAAATACTCAGGGAGTATGCGCTCTTATTAAGGGAATGTCCGTAGACGACGCCATTGAGCGTCTTCGTGGCATCCACTGCGGTCCGAGACCTACCTCCTGTCCCGATCAGCTCTCTATCGCTCTTGAGCAGGCAAAAGAAGCGTAATCTAACTAATAAAATAAAAAATCTTGAAAGGATGATTATCGATGAGTTACCTGGATAATTACAAGCTTTGGTTGAACTCCCCCGCAATTACCGAAAATGAAAGACAAGAGCTCCGCGACATTGCAGACAATAATGATGAAATAAAGATCCGTTTTTCGTCAGGCCTGACGTTTGGTACTGCGGGCTTACGCGGAACTATGAAAACGGGAATGAACGCGATGAACGTTTATACCGTAGCACAGGCAACTCAGGGCTTGGCAACGCTTATTCATAAGGAAGGCAGAGCCAAAGACGGAGTTACTATTGCATACGATAGCAGAAACAACTCCGAGCTCTTTGCAAGAGTAGCGGCAGAGGTGTTGTCGGCAGCAGATATCCCTGTTTATATTTTCGACGCGCTCAGACCCACTCCCGAGCTTTCCTTCGCTCTCCGCGAGCTTGGATGCGTAGCGGGAATAAACATCACCGCTTCTCACAATCCCAAGCAGTATAACGGATATAAGGCGTATTGGGAGGACGGCGCACAGCTCCCCCCCGAGCACGCCAACACAGTATATGAGGAGATCTGCAAGATCGATATCTTCAACGACGTCAAGAGGGTCGATTTCGATACTGCGGTTAATGACGGCAGGATCAAGATTCTCGGCAAGGAGATGGACGATCTCTATCTTGCACAGGTTAAGGCGCAGGCGGTCAATCCCGATGCTATCAAGGCGGTTGCAGACGAGCTGAAAATAGTGTACTCTCCTCTTCACGGTACGGGCCACAAGCTCATCCCCGAGGTTCTCGGTATGGTCGGTCTCAAGCATCTTTATAGGGTCGAGGAGCAGTTTGTTATAGACGGCAACTTCCCCACCGTTGAGAAGCCCAATCCCGAGTATGTCGAGGTTTTCGGTATCGGTATCGATATTGCCAACAAGGTTGGAAGTAACCTCGTGATCGCGACCGACCCCGATGCAGACCGTGTCGGTGTTGTCGCAAGAACCAAAGATGGCAGCTTCCGTACTATCACGGGTAACCAGATGGGCGCTCTGCTTATCGATTACATTATCACGGCTTACGAGGAGACGAACACTATGCCTCCCGAGCCTTACGTTGTAAAGTCTATCGTTTCGTCCGAGCTTGCGACGAAGATCTGTGAAGCTCATAACGTAAAGATGTTCAACGTTCTTACGGGATTCAAGTTTATCGGTGAGGTTATCAAGAATCATGAAAAACTTGGTCACGGTGACTATATCTTCGGCTTTGAGGAAAGCTACGGATACCTCAAGGGCACTTACGCTCGCGACAAAGATGCAGTCGTTGCAACGATGCTTATCTGTGAGATGACCGCGTATTATCATGCCAAGGGTATGACTCTTTACGATGCTCTCGAAAAGCTTTATGAAAGATACGGCTTCTGCTGCGAGCGAAACGTTGAGATCTATATGGAGGGTGTTGACGGTCCTGAAAGAATGGCGGCATTGCTTAACGGTATGCGTACCGCTATTCCCTCTGAGCTTGGCGGTGTTAAGGTAGTTGTATTCGGCGACTATAAGGAGCAGACCTTCACCGACGTTGCAAGCGGCGAGAAGACCTCCACGGAGCTACCAAAGTCTGACGTACTTTCCTTCAAGCTTGAAAACGGCGACGTTGTTATCGTTCGTCCCTCGGGTACTGAGCCTAAGGTTAAATTCTACTTTATGGTCTCCGCATCCGACGAGAGCACTGCTCTGTCGCACATCGAGAATTATAAAAAGTCACTTAATATCTAATCAAATAAAAAAAGCTGTGCTATTGAGCGTCACTTTAAAAGGCAATTTTGAAAATAGATTGTCTACAGACTGAAGAAACCATTTTTTCGTTGCTTAATAGCAGATTAAAAAACACAAAAACCACAGATAGATTTTCTGTGGTTTTGTGCTATAATAGAAGCGTAGGCTTAGCCCTATGCATAAGATGAAACCGGCGCGATATATCCAAATAGTAAATAAGAAAATAAGAATTTAGAGGATATCATTTATTGAAAACTATCAAAGATTATAAAAGGAGAGCCTATGAAAATAATAATTATAGGTGGGGTTGCAGGCGGAGCAACTGCTGCAGCAAGAATAAGAAGATTAGACGAAAATGCAGAGATAATCATTTTTGAGCGTTCGGGTTATATTTCATACGCAAACTGCGGGTTGCCGTATTATATCGGTGGCATTATTAAAGATAAAGAGGATCTGACACTGCAAACACCTGAAGGCTTTTATCGGCGTTTTAGAATTAAAGCCAAGGTAGGTCACGAGGTAACCGACATCGACGCAAAAAACAAAATCGTTTCCGTAACCGATTTAAAAACGGGAACGAGTTTTACGGAGAGCTATGATAAGCTTATTTTATCCCCCGGAGCAAAGCCTGTTTTGCCCGATTTCTATACTGAAAATGAAAGAACGTTCACGCTTAGAACGGTAGAGGATACGCTGAAAATCCGTGCTTTTATAGAGCAAAATCAGCCCAAAACAGCAGTTGTGATCGGCGGCGGATTTATCGGTCTTGAAATGGCGGAAAACCTTACTGATCTTGGGGTAAAAACGACTATCATTCAACGCGGCAATCATCTTTTGCCTACGGTTGACTGTGATATGGCATCGTTTATCCATGCAAGCTTCCGTTACCGCGGCGCACAGCTATTACTGAATAGCAGCACCGAAAAAATGAGCGTGATAGGCGACAAGGTCTTGCTTGAGATATCCAACGGACAGCAGATCAGCGCGGATATGGTCGTGATTGCGGTTGGAGTTGCCCCTGAAAGTACACTTGCAAAAAAGGCCGGTTTAGAGCTCGGTGTAAAAGGCGCGATTAAGGTAAACGGCAAAATGGAGACGTCTGTTCCCGATATCTACGCAGTGGGTGATGCCGTGCAAATAAAGCACTTTATCACCGAGCAGGATGCGGTAATTTCTTTGGCTGGACCGGCGAATAAGCAGGGGCGTATCGTTGCCGATAATATTTGTGGGCTTAACAGCGAATACAAGGGCTCACAAGGCTCGTCTATTATAAAGCTCTTTGATATGACAGTGGCAACGACGGGTATTAACGAACAGCAAGCCCAGGCAAGCGGCTACGAATACGAAAAGGTTATTTTGACGCAAAATTCGCACGCAGGATATTACCCGAACGCAACGGCAATGACGCTGAAACTGATCTTTGAAAAGGAAACCTTTAAGATCTTAGGTGCGCAGATCGTCGGTTACGATGGCGTGGATAAACGCATTGACGTTGTTGCTACGGCGATCCGTGCAGGCTTGAAGGCTGACGAGCTGAAGGATTTGGATTTGGCGTACGCTCCGCCGTATTCTTCGGCGAAAGATCCCGTGAATATGGCAGGCTTCGTTGCTGAAAATATCAAAAACGGTGTAGTAAAACAGTTTTATTATGAAGGTATTCCCTCCTTACGTGAAAGAGAGGACGTTATTTTACTTGATACCAGAACCCCATTTGAGTATATGCGCGGCCATGCTGATGGCTTTATCAATATTCCGCTTGACGATTTAAGGGAGCGCATAGGTGAGCTTGATAAATCCCAAAAAATCTACGTGATGTGCCAAAGCGGACTTCGCAGTTATTTGGCAACACGGATTTTAATGCAAAACGGATTTGATGCTTACAACTTTGCAGGTGGCTTTAGATTATATAGCAGTATTAAAAACGAAGAATTGTTATCTAAGCAATGTTACTTTTGCGGTATGGGAAAATAATAGATAAATAACAATTTGCTCTGTGACGTAGTATCATTGTTTGCTAAAGATAAGTAAATTCCAATTTATCAAGAAACGTTAGTGTGATAAGGGTTCCCTATTACAGAGGGGGCCCTTTCTTTATGCGCATCTATGACTTGACAAGCAACTCTGGATTTGTATCCACAGACGAAAACACGGCATACCTCTTTCGAGATATGCCGTGTTTTTGAAAATTGTCCTTTAGGATAAAACCCTATAGCACGACTTTTTTATTTTCAATACGACGTTACACAATCCTCGGTTATTTCGATAGATAAGGTAACCGTTTCATCGCCTCGCATCACCGTAAGATACATTGTATCTCCGGGACGAGCGTTGATCATAAGATCGATCACGTGGAACTGTCTGGTAATCTCTTTAGTGATGCCGTTAAGCGTTGCAGAAACCAAAACGTCGTTTTCCTCTACAATGCCGTAAGCTATGCTGCCCTTAGAGACCTCAACGACCCCAATGGATTCGACAATTTGCACAAGTCCCGTGTCCTCGTCGTATATTGCCGAAGAACTCGTGGTAGTGATAGTTATTCCGAGCAAGCAGCGCTGAAGCGTTGAACATTCTTTTTCAAAGCAATTATCTATTATGTTGTTTGCCACGGCTACGGCAAGAGTGGAAGGAATCGCGTAGCCGATATTTTCAACGTTTTCATCAATGATCTTAGCGTTTACGATTCCGATAAGCTCTCCTTGCGCGTTAAAGAGACCGCCTCCGCTGTTTCCGTGGTTGACCGCAGTATCTATTCTCATAACCCTGAATGATACCTGAGTAATTTCATCGGGAGCGATCATATCGATATATTCGGAATCAACGCTTATAACACCGCTGGATGCGGAAAGACCGTACCCTTCAGCATTACCTATTGCTATAGCGGTCTGGCCTACGAATATATGATCCGAATCGGCAATATCAGCGGCGACTGCGCAAGAGTTTTTAATGATCTCGCTGTCTTCAACGTAAAGAACTGCAATATCGTAATTTAGCGAACCGCCAACATAGGTCGCCTTTATCTCCGAGTCGGCATATTCGCTACCGTAGAGATATACGCTTATATTATTACTGACACCCGCGTTTCTGTCATAAACAACGTGGTAGTTTGTGATAATAAAAGCTTTGCCGTTTGTTTTATCCAATTTGAATATTACGCCCGAGCCTGCAGAATAGTACGCGCTATTGTTGTCAGCTTCGCCAAACGTACAAAAAATGCTGACCGAGCTCCTAAGTCCTTTGGAGGTGGCGAGAGCAACATCTGTTTCTGTACCTACAGTAGGCGTTTCCACCTCGATATTTTCAGTTTTTCCATCTGCGTAATTGATAACGAGCTCTCCCTTTTCATTGACCGTTGCGCCGATGACCTTTAGAGAGTCATCGACGTTACAACCCGTCAACAAGAGGGTTGATAGGATTATAAGCACTACGGCAAAAATACCGCATTTTCTTAAGTTTTTCATTGGTAATGGCCTCCATTCCGCTGCGGTGCGGCATAAATGTTTATTTTATAACTACGTTCTCGTCGCCCAAGATCTTTTTAAGCTCTCCGAACGCGTAATTTGAGTAAAACAGTCTTTCGCTGTATTCCGAATATTTACCCGTGCTCGAATCGTAGAATATGACCCTGATAGTTCCCTCGTTGAATATGTCCACCATATTCTTTGCCTTGAGAAAAGCCTCGCCGATCATATCTTGTACGCGCAAATATATTTTCTGCGGTACTATATGTGCGGGTTCGGGCTTGGGAGCCGGTCTTTTTTCGCTAACTGGTACTTTGGGAGTGGGTTGTTCTGCGGTTTGATTTGCCGATGCGTAAAGCGAAAGATACATAGAGAATTTCGAAGGACCAACGTCATTTTGGACGGTCTCATCCTTGATCTCGGGAGCGATTTCTTCGGGTTTTGTATCACTTTGAGTCGGTGCATTTGTGTAATGCTCGTTATCTGTAAGCGGTTCAAGACGGTTGACGAGGATCTTCGGGTTTTCATCGTCCTTTATAGAGACTGTTCCCTCTATATATATCGCACCGTCCACGAATATTTCGTGATAATATTCATTGTATTTTTTGGGAAAAACGATACATTCGACCTCGCCAAGCTTATCTTCAAGCTTGAAGAATGCCATTCTGTCGTCGTTTTTCGTGGTTTTGAGTGAAACCGAGGTGATAATTCCCGCAAGATTTACCTTGTCCTTGTCGGAGTAGATCAAATCCTCGTTGTCATCCGTCTCGCTAAGCTCGGCGGTTGTGATAACATCAAGATCATCGAGGTGCTTTTGGTAATTATCAAGCATATGACCCGAAAAATACATTCCCGAGGCATCTTTTTCAAGTAATAGTAATTCCCTTACGCTATATTCAGGGATATCGGGATACTCAAACGAGGGCACGTCGATATCGCCTAATGAAAACATATCCATTTGACCGATGGGATTATTCCTGTTCTTTTGCTGAACGTTGTCGATTATAGTTTCATAGGATGACAACAGCTGAGAACGGTAAAGTCCGAGTCCGTCAAACGAGCCGCATTTAATAAGTGCTTCGATCTGACGCTTATTAAGGTCTGTCACAGCGCTCATACGCTCTACGAAATTATCAAACGAGGAAAATAAGCCGTTTTCGGCTCTCTCCTTAATAATGGCCTCGATAAATTGCTTACCCACATTCTTTAATGCAAGCAGACCGAAACGTATATTTCCGTTTTCCCTGTCCGTGCCAAACGTCACACGGCTACCGTTTATATTGGGAGGAAGGACGGAAATACCGAATTTTGAGCATTCGGTTATATACTCCGCACTCTTGACCTGATTTCCAAGCACGCTGGTCAAAAGGGCCGCCATATATTCGCCCGTGTAATGCGCCTTGAGGTATGCCGAACGATAGCTTATGACCGCATATGCGGCGGCGTGAGCCTTATTGAACGCGTAATTGGCGAAACTAGACATGTCGTAGAAAAGCTTTTCGGCTTTTGCTTTTTCCACCCCATTGGCAGCCGCACCGCTGATAAACGCTTCTCTTTCCGCCTCAAGCACGCTTGCCTTTTTCTTTGACATAGCGCGACGCACGATATCAGCATGACCGTAGGTATATCCCGCAACTGTGCGGAATATGCTCATTACCTGCTCTTGATAGACCGTACAACCGTAGGTAGACTTCAATATCGGCTCAAGCATTGGCAGATCGTATACCACCTTGGACGGATCGTGTCTGCACTCCACAAATCTCGGAATCGAGTCCATCGGACCCGGACGGTAAAGCGACAATACGGAAATTATGTCGTCAATGCATTCGGGACGCAGATTTTGAAGCACCTGCTTCATTCCCGTTGACTCAAGCTGGAAAACTCCTGCGGTATCTCCGCGTGAGATAAGCTCAAAGGTCTTTTTATCGTCAAGAGGGATCTTTTCAATGTCGAAATCGGGCTTGGATTCCTTTATTTGAAGCTGAGCGTCGTTTATTATGGTAAGATAGCGCAACGCAAGGAAGTCGAACTTTAAAAGTCCGAGGTCAGCGATAGTATCCATATCGAATTGCGTTACGAGTGTGCCGTTGCTGACCGACAAGGGTACGTATTCCGAAATAGGCTTGTCCGTAATGACAACGCCCGCGGCGTGTACCGAAATGTTACGAGGCATTCCCTCAAGAGACATTGCGGTGTCGACGAGCTTTCTTATCTGCTCCGAACCCTCGTAAAGCTCCTTGAGTTCGGGAAAACGAAGCGCGTTCTTCAGAGTTATTCCAAGCTCGTGCGGGATCGCCTTTGCAACCACGTCTACGTCAGAATATGACATCCCCATAGCGCGACCGCAGTCGCGTATAGCTGCCTTTGCGGCAAGAGTACCGAAGGTTATAATCTGCGATACGTGTTCTCTGCCGTATTTTTGTGTTACGTAGTCGATGACCTCGTCGCGACGGTTGTAGCAGAAGTCCATATCGATATCTGGCATGCTGACACGCTCGGGATTGAGAAAACGCTCGAAAAGCAGGTCGAATTTTATCGAATCGATATCGGTTATACCGAGAAGAAAAGCAACAAGACTTCCCGCGCCCGATCCACGTCCGGGACCAACGGGAATGCCTGATCTTTTAGCAAATCCAACGTAATCCTGAACTATAAGGAAATAGTCCGCGTATCCCATTGAATTGATGACCGAAAGCTCGTAGTCAATGCGCTCACGGTATGCTTTTTCGTTATTGAAGCTCTCACTTCCGAAAGCAAGATGACCGTTTTTCTGACGAGTTTCAAGTCCTGCCAGCGTCAGCTCTCTTAGATATTGCTCGGCGTTCTTTCCGTCGGGACACGGGAATGCCGGCAGACAGACCTTATCAAATTCAAGCTCAAGATTGCAAGCGTCGGCGATCTTCAGCGTGTTTTCGATAGCGCCGTTGTAAGCGCCATAAATACGCTTCATCTCATCTGTTGTCTTTATATAATAGTCGTTGGTGTCAAAGCTTGGTTTATTAGCGCTGTCAAGCGTGGTGTTGGTCTGAATACACATTAAGACTTGCTGTATCTCGGCATCCTGTCGACGAAGATAATGACAATCGTTAGTGGCAACCATGGGCAGTCCCGTATCCTCTGCTAATTTTACGAGCAGGGGCATTATCTGCCTTGTTTCCTCTGTGCCGTGATCCTGAAGCTCGATATAATAGTTGTCCTTGCCGAATATGGCGGAATATTCAAGCGCGGTTTGCTTTGCCCCATCGTAGTCGCCTACCGATAAAAGCCTCGGTATTTTACCTGAAAGACAAGCGGACAGCGCTATAAGCCCCTCGCTATGTGCGCGGAGCAGTTCCTCGTCTATTCTCGGCTTGGAGTAAAACCCTTCGGTGTATCCCCTTGATACGAGATGTATAAGATTCTTGTATCCCGTCATATTCTTACACAGAAGGACGAGGTGATAATAAGAATCGGTGTTGTTGCGTTTGTCGAAGCGCGACGAGGTGGCAACGTAGACCTCACAACCTATGATTGGCTTGATTCCCGCCTTTTTGCAGATCTTATAAAACTCGATGACTCCGTACATATTGCCGTGGTCGGTTATTGCAACGGCATCCTGATCGCATTCGCGAAGTCGATCGGGGATATCAGCTATACGGCAAGCGCCATCTAGCAGACTGTATTCACTGTGAAGATGAAGATGAACGAATTCTCTCATAACGCATGCCTTTCTTCAGATTTTTCAGATGAGCTTTCTCTTTTTTGCAAGCTCGGTGATTTTAGTGAGTCTATGATTAAGTCCCGATTTTGAGATCGGAGGATTATGGATCGCGGCAAGCTCCCCGAGGCTCATATCAGGGTTTGATATACGTAGCTTGGCGGTCGTCTTGATATCTTCGGAGAGCTCCTCAAGCATTCCGTTAGCAATAAGCGCTTCTATAGATGCAATCTGTGCTCCTGCAGCATTTACCGATCTTGCTATATTTCTTGCCACGCAGTTGGTCGCTCTGTTTTCCGTGTTGCGATAGTCTTTTTCAACGTACGCGTCCAAAAAGTCGAATATTATTTTATTTGCACCGAAAACGCTTAACACGTATTCTATTGCAGACTCGTTGCGGTAAAATATGCCGTATCCGTCCTTGCGCGGTGTGATCCCCGGTGCTTCGGGGCCAAGCTCCTCAAAAAGCGAATGAACGAGCATTGCTCTTGTGTCGTTTGGAAGCTGTATTTCCAGAGAATAGGATTTTTTGGGGTCGCTGACACTGCCCCGTGAGCAGAATACCGCGCGCAGAAATACAGATCTGCAATCCTTACATTTGAAAAATGACGAAAGCGCTTCAATATCCTCATCACTGTCGGAAAAGGAGTCTGCAAAGCTCAAAAATTCGAATATTTTGTTAGATTTGAACTTCAACTCGATTGCTTTGTAGCAGCCTCGATTGATCTCTTTTCTCTCGGGCTCGATATTGTAAATATTTTTTAGAAAATGACAGAACTGCTCGGTAGTAGACAGATCGGTAAGCTTTACCGATATCGCGCCGTCAACGACGGTTGCAGAGGTAGCCACTCCAAAAATATAAGCCTTTTTACAGCAGTTGCTCTTTATCGGAAGCGCGTTTAGCTCGTCCTTGACTTGAGATGAAAATGACATATATCAATTTACCTGTCCATATCTTATTATCTGGGGATATAAATGACCTCGCATTCAAGCTCTACGCCGAATTTTTCGAGGACGGTATTTTTTGTGTGCTCTATTACCGCAAGCACGTCACGGCAGGTAGCGCCTCCGCGGTTGATAATGAATCCCGCGTGCTTTTCGGAGACCTGCGCTCCGCCAACGGTGTAGCCCTTAAGACCCGAATCCTCGATCAGCTTCCCTGCGAAAAGATTGCCGCCGGGGCGCTTGAAGGTGCTGCCCGCATTGGGATATTCAAGCGGTTGCTTTTCTTTTCTTGCGGACATATTTTTGCTCATAGCGGCAAAAATTTCCTCGGCATTTCCCTCTTTTAACTCAAGAAGAGTCGAAAGGATAACGTATTCGGGATGATCTTCAAAGACAGAGTGGCGGTACGAAAAATCGTGTTCTTTTTTGTCTATAACCTTGATCTCATTGTTCGAAGGATCGAAATATTCGGTCTCAATTACCACATCGGACATCTGACCGCCGTATGCACCCGCGTTCATATAAACTGCGCCGCCGAGAGTGCCGGGAATGCCGTAAGCGAATTCAAGCCCGGCAAGGCTGTGCTTCTTTCCTGCCTCGGATGCAAGCTCGGTCAACGACTTTCCGCACTCTGCACGAATAAAAGTGCCCGAAGCCGAGTGTACGTATTCCGTAGAGCTCATACTTTTGGTGAAAATGATCGCACCGTCAAATCCGTCGTCGTCGAAAAGCAGATTGCTTCCGTTGCCGACTATAGCAAGCTTTGCGTTGTTGCGCGTTACGGTTTCTATAGCGCTTATAAGCTCGTCTTTGCTTTTGGGAAAGATTGCGTAGCGAGCCTCTCCGCCTATTTTAAACGATGAGTGCTTTGAAAGCGGTTCGTTTTCAAGAACCTCAAGCGTATTGTCGAAATCAAGCCTCATTATAGGGTATCCTTTCGTGTGAGATGTTATAAAACTATGCCTTCTATTTGAGAAAGGTTACTTATCGTGTAGGTTATTTTCATATCGTCGGGAGCTTTTTTCCCTTTTGGATTGTACCAGCAGGTGTCGATGCCTGCGTTTATACCTCCGCGGATGTCGGAGGTGAGTGAATCTCCTATAACGAGCGCCCTTGTGGGATCAAAATCGGGAATACGCTTACTGATCAGCTCAAAATATTTGATCGACGGCTTGTCGTAGCCGATGTCCTCGGAAATAAACACGTCGTCGAAATATTTTGCAAGCGGAGAGGCACAAAAGCGCTTTTGCTGAACCGATTTAAAGCCGTTTGTGATTATATACATTCTGAAATTGCCGTACAGCTTCTTACAAATATCTTCTGCACCGTCGAGAAGATAGCACTTCTCCGAAAGCTTTTCGGGATATAAATTGGATATAGTTTTGGCATCAAAGTCGAAGTCGTAATACTCCAAAAGCGATCTCCAACGCGCAACCATAAGCTCAGGCTTGGTTATCTCGTTTCGCTCGAGCATTTTCCAATATCCGTCGTTGATCTCGGAGTATTTTTTTATGATCTCGTCGGCTGTGGGCAGACCTGCAAATTCAAGGCAATCTATCACCGCTTCATATTCCGAACGATGAAAATCAAGCAGAGTCGCGTCTGCATCGAATAACAATACGTCGTATTTGGGCATAGTGGATCTCCATAAAAAACATTATATATTTAATTATACTATATATTTTTGCAAATTGCAACACCAAATTTTGACTTTCAACCGTTTCTACTGAAAAACGGGTCGTGGCAGATGTAGTGCCGAAAAAACTACCGAGCCAAGCATCGCAAATCGCGGCGCTCGGCTCGTGCAATATATTTGAGGTGGATTATAAAAGATCGCAGTAACAATTCAGACATTTAGCTCGTTGATTGTCGTTATTATGACCGCAAACTATACAGCGTTTCTGATCGCCTTCCGCAGACGGTGCGATATACAAATACTTGAAGCCGTAATACTTGTGTACTCTATCCCCCGCCTTAAAGTCATTTATATGATCTGTAATCTTTCCCTGATTAGGGAGATCAGTCTTCGCAGACAAAATCCCCATAGTGTTTTTGAGCGCTTCTCCCACAGATGTTGCTGTGTGCTTTGCTGATTTGCCGTCGTCTTTTTTTATTGTTAAAATCAACGCTTGTTTATCATATACATTGAATCGCCCGAGAGTACGCCAATACGTTCCAACGCTTTGTTTTACCTCTACATTGGATACGATTCCACTCCACGATGAATCAATCAATTTCATGGGCACGCCGGTAATAAGGAACGGCAAGGTCATAAAGAGAATATAGCAGCTAATTTGAACTGCGACAAAGCTTTTCGGACTAAAGCGAGGCATGGGAAAAATTCTCTCGCCCCACATAATGACGATAACTAGAAACAACGCAAAAAGGAGACAGCAAAGGGCAATTCTGATGATGATATTCATTTTGCGTTTTTTCTGTAAGGATCTTGGAAGCGGTGGTCGGTTATTCTTCGTTGTCATTGTTTGTCTCCTTTACTTAGAAGTCCACCAGTCGTAATATGGGTCGTAATGGCGCGGAGCGATCTTGAAATTTATCTTGCAATCGGGGCAGTCGCTTTGGTCAAGAGTTCTTCCGCAAACGGGACAAATAAATATTTCATCGCTTCTTGATAGGTTTTGAGGATACTTGGTGCCCTTGTAGTGCTTGATTATGTCGTTGGGTCTAAATACCTGATAAGATATCTTTTCAGCCGGGATTCTGATTTTTACGATCTCTCCCCGACTCTTTTCTACGGTTATCACCGTGTAAAAAATCTGTTTCATAGGAAATCTCGATACAGCTACCGCAAAGGTTATCGGTTCCCAATCGAGTATCAGGTCTGACTTTATCACCCTGCCTTCCCAATCCTTGTCAAAAAGCATTTGAAGCAGCTTGGATTTATATAGGATAACAGCATAAACGAGGGCGAAAAACGGTATGGCGAAAATGCCGAACCTTGCATTTTTCAGTATTGAGGTGTAGTAATATATATAGATCGCCACAAGCGCCGCGGCAACAAGCAGCATAATGATCGCACGAATAATTATTCGCTTGGTGATCTTATTTTTTACCGTCATTTTTAATCTCCATTCGGCACAAGTAGTAATCGTTGAATTTTGCCCCCAAGGCAAAATTCGTGCGTGAAAAAGCATACCTCACTAACGGTAGGACGTAACTTTCACGCTGACCTCCAACAGTTTTGTTTGTAATCATATTATATCACACGGTCGAGTGATTGTCAAGCGCTTTCTATAAAAATTTGGTAAAAATTATACACAAAAATCCAACTCAATATTTATATATGTTGCACAACCTAATTTTTCTTGTAAAAAAGCCGTTTTCCCTCTTGAAAAAAATGTCAAAATGAGTTATAATATAATATGTATGTATATTTTTCGAAAGGATAGCACGGCTTATGAAAAAAACTCTTAATATCGGGTTGCTTGGATTTGGTGCGATGGGTAAAACTCACGCTTTTTCCGTGGCGTCGCTTCCCTTTTATTTTGAGGGTCTCGATTTTTCGGCAAAGTACGCGGCTGTGTGTACCTCTCGCATCGAAACTGCCAAGAGCGCCTCGGAAAAACATAACCTTGGATATGCGACCGATAAAGAGGACGATATTATTGGCGATAACGCAATAGATGTCGTTGATATCTGTACGCCTAACATAAATCATTATGAGACGGCAAAAAAAGCTATTCTTGCAGGCAAGCACGTGCTTTGCGAAAAGCCGTTGGCGGTCACCGCAGCGCAGGCTGCCGAGCTTGAAGGACTTGCGGCAGATGCATTCGCTAAGAACGGTCAGGTCTGCGGTATAGTTTTCAATAACAGACATCTTGCGGCGATCAGACGCGCCAAGGAAATAATTAACCAGGGTAAACTCGGTAGGATACTTACTTTTGATTTCAGATACTATCACAACAGCTGTATCGATCCTGAAAGAACGGTCGGCTGGAAGCAGGACAAGGATATATGTGGCGCGGGCACTTTGTTTGACCTTGGCTCGCATATCGTTGATCTTTGCCGTTATCTTTGCGGTGAGTTTGATGAGGTCTACGCCAAGGAACAGATCGCATTCTCCGAGCACAAGTGCGCTGACGGAAGCCTGTGGCAGACTAATGCCGACGAGGCGGTCTATATGACGGCTACGCTTAAGTGCGGCGCAGTCGGGTCGCTCGTTGCAAGCAAGATAACCGTTGGAGAAAACGACGGATTGACCTTTTCGGTCTACGGCACTGACGGTGCGATAAAATTCGACCTTATGGAGCCCGACTGGTTGCATTATTACGATGCAAACGCCGAGGGAGGCAATTATGGGGGATATAAAGGATTTACCAAGATAGAGTGCGTGGGCAGATATCCCGCGCCGAGTGGCAAATTCCCTTCTCCCAAAGCGCCTAACGGTTGGCTCAGAGGTCACGTTGAGTCTACGTACGCCTATCTCTCGGCGGTAAGTGAAGGTCGCGAGGCTTCGCCCTCGTTTGCCGACGGATCAAGAGTTCAAGAGGTGCTTGAGGCGGCGCATAGGTCGCATCTTGAAGGACGCTCAATAAAGATATAAATTTACGGAAAGGATTTGGATATGCTTATTATCGGTATCACCGGCCCAAGCGGTTCCGGCAAGGGCACAGCTTCAACATATCTTGCGACTAAGGGCGCAAAAACAATCGATGCCGATGCGGTGTATCATGAGCTTATTGCCTTCCCGTCTCCTTGTGTCGACGAGATGGTCACGAATTTCGGAAAAGACGTTCTTGCAGATAACGGCGCTGTTGACAGAAAAAAGCTTGCGCCTCTCGTGTTTGGCGAAGAAAACAAAGAAAAGCTTTTATTATTGAATGAGATCACGCACAAATACGTTGTTGAGAGAATAAGGGCGCTTTTGAAAGAGTTTGCCTTGGCAGGAGAAAAGGCTTGCGTTATTGACGCTCCCCTGATCATCGAGGCAGGGCTCACGAGCGATTGCAATCTTACGATCGCGGTGCTTGCTGATAAGCAAATACGAGCAGAGCGTATAGCAAAGCGCGATCGTATTGATATAAACTCGGCAATGGCGAGAATAAACTCGCAGAAGCCCGACGAGTATTACGTTCAAGGCTCTGACAAGGTTTTATATAACAACGGAGCTCTTGACGAACTGTACGAGCAGCTTGAAAAGGCACTGACTGACGGAGGTGCCAAGCTATGAGAAGCACAAGGAAAAATATGAACGGTATGGGAATGGCTAAGATAGTTCTCATTCTGATTGCTGTTTCTATTGCCTTTGGATTTTTATTTGATTTTGTTGCGACGAAGATAGAATGTGCCATATATCCACAGCCGAGTGAATATGCAGAATACGTATGCAAATATTCATCGGAATACGGAGTTCCCGAGGAGCTTGTCTGGGCGGTCATAAAGACCGAAAGCAATTTCAAGGCCTCTGCAGTTTCGGGAGTCGGTGCGGTAGGTCTTATGCAGCTGATGCCCGACACGTTCAATGAAATTACTAATTTACGTCTTAACGAAAGGCTTGATGCGGGAATGAGATACGATCCCGAAACTAACATTCGCTACGGAACCTATTATCTTTCCTACCTTTACGCACGTTACGGAAATTGGAGCACCGCCATTGCCGCTTATAACGCGGGACTTGGCAAAGTGGACGAATGGCTTGAAAACGACGATTACGCTACGGACAACACGCTGACATATATTCCCTACAAGGAGACGCGCAACTACGTACAAAAAGTGCAAAAGGCACTCCAAATGTATGAAGATCTCTATTGAGGAGATCCAAAAGAGTGAATAAAAAATTTATATACAGATGCATATTCATTTTGCATCAAAAGAAAGGATAACTGATATGAGCAAGGAACTCACCTACTCCAGAAAGAACTTTTACGAGACCGCGGACGAAGCGGCTATCAAGACTGTATACGACTATTGCGACGGCTATATGGCGTATATGGACAACTCCAAGACCGAGCGCGAGACCGTGACCGAAACTATCGCTCTTGCAGAAAAGCACGGCTATAAGCCCTACAATTTCGGAATGACCATCAAGGCGGGAGATAAGTATTACTACAACAATCGCAGCAGAAATCTTTATCTTTTCCGCGTTGGAAGTGAGGATATAAACAACGGTATCAGAATAGTAGCTTCTCACATTGACAGCCCCAGACTCGATCTCAAGCAGGTGCCGATCTACGAGGACGGCGGATTCTGCTTTGCAAAGACTCACTACTACGGCGGCGTTCGCAAGTATCAGTGGGTTGCTATGCCTCTTGCTCTTCACGGCGTGGTTGCAAAGAAGGACGGCAGCTCGGTTACCATTCGCGTAGGCGATGAGGAGGGTGAGCCCGTGTTCTACATCAATGATCTCCTTCCCCACCTTGCAAGAGAACAGAGCGCAAGACCTCTCGGCACAGCTATCTCTGCAGAAAGCCTTAACATCGTGCTTGGCTCAAGACCTCTTGCCAATACTGAAGAAGGTGAGAAGATAAAGAAAAATGTTCTTACTATTCTCAACGAAAAGTACGACATCACCGAGGAGGATTTCCTCTCGGCAGATCTTTTCGTAGTTCCTGCGGGCAAGGCTCGTGACGTTGGATTTGACCGTTCTCTTATTTCCGCATACGGTCACGATGATAACGTTTGCGCTTATCCTTCCCTCACCGCGCTCTTTGAGTCCGATGCAAGCGAGCACACGCTTATGGTAGTGCTTGCCGATAAGGAGGAGATCGGAAGCGAGGGTAACACGGGTATGCAGTGTGAGCTCTTTACCGACCTTATGGGCGCTATCACTGCAGAGCTTGGCGGTAACATTTATGCGGTAAAGGCAAACTCCAAGTGCCTTTCTGCCGACGTTAACGCTTGCTTCGACCCCAACTTCCCCGAAGTTTTTGAGTCGAGAAATGCGGCAAAGATCAACTGTGGAATTACGATGTCCAAGTACACCGGAAGCGGTGGAAAGGGCGGCACGAACGATGCTCCTGCAGAGTATATCGCTTGGATCAGAAGGATATTCGAGGAGAACGGTGTTCTCTGGCAGACCGCAGAGCTCGGCAAGACCGACGTGGGCGGCGGCGGAACCGTTGCAAAGTTCGTTGCAAAGCACAACATCGAGACCGTTGACCTGGGTGTTCCCGTTATCTCGATGCACGCTCCCTACGAGGTTGTTTCGAAGGCGGATGTTTATTCTGCTCACAAGGCTTTCCTCGCCTTCAATATGGCTTAATTTATGTTTGAAAAGCTTGTATCGACCGTGGAAAAATACGACAGGCTTGAATATGAGCTTGCCAACAACACGGCTTTGATAACAGATGCCTCGGCTTATGCCAAGGCAATAAAAGAATATCGCTCTCTGACGCCCGTGGTTGAAAAATACCGTGAATATAAACGGGCGCAGAGCGATATTGACGATGCCTTAGCTATAATTGACGAAACCGATGACGCAGATATGCGCGAATTGGCTCAGGAGGAGCTCAAGGCGGCTAAAGCAAGAGTTGAAACTCTTGCCGAGGAGCTGACCGTGCTCTTGCTTCCGCGCGACCCTAACGACGATAAAAACATTATCGTTGAGATAAGGGCGGGCGCGGGCGGCGAGGAGGCGGCGCTGTTTGCCGCAGTTCTCTTCCGTATGTACTCTATGTACTCTGCGGCGGTCGGATTTAAGGTCTCGATAGCGAATGCCAACGAGACCGAGCTTGGCGGATACAAGGAGATCTGCTTTACCGTTGAGGGTGACGGAGCGTATTCTCGCTTCAAGTTTGAATCGGGAGTTCACAGAGTTCAAAGAGTTCCCGAGACCGAGTCGCAGGGGCGCATACAGACCTCGACGGCTACGGTTGCAGTGCTTCCCGAGGTCGAGGACGTCGAGATCGAGATCAAGGATTCTGATCTGATTTACGAGTCCTGCAAGTCGAGTGGTGCGGGCGGTCAGCACATCAACAAGACCGAGTCCGCGGTGCGATTGACACACAAGCCCACGGGTATCGTTATCGAATGTCAGGAGGAGCGCTCGCAGTTCAAAAACAAGGACAAGGCGCTGAAAATGCTCCGTGCCAAGCTTTACGATATAAAGCAAAGAGAGCAATCCGAAAAGGTCGCGTCCGACAGAAAAAATCAAGTCGGCACGGGTGACCGAAGCGAAAAGATACGAACCTACAACTATCCGCAAAACCGTGTGACCGATCACCGTATCGGTGTTACACTCTATTCGCTTGACAGCTTCATTAACGGAAATATCGGTCAGATGATCGATTCGCTTATTGCCGCCGATACCGCGGAAAAGCTCAAGGCGGAAAACAATGATTAATTCAAAGAAAGGAGCCGCACAAATGGAAACTGTGATACTGAAAATTGAAGATCCCGTAAAGCAGAACGCGCAGATTGAGCGTGCGGCGGCTCTGATACGCGACGGAGGACTTGTAGTCATTCCGACCGAGACGGTCTACGGTCTTGGTGGTGATGCTACAAATCCCCTGTCGGCTCAAAAAATATACGCCGCAAAGGGTCGCCCCTCGGATAATCCTCTGATAATCCATATAAGCGACCCTCGCGACGCAGAGAAATACGCGTTTACTAACGAGCTTTACTATAAGCTTGCAAAGGCATTTATGCCCGGTCCTCTGACCGTGATACTTCCCAAAAAGGACGTTGTGCCGAGAGAAACTACGGGAGGACTTGGAACGGTTGCCGTTCGTTGTCCGTCAAATCCCATTGCCAGTGCGATCATTCGTGCGGCAGGTGTACCTATTGCCGCGCCGTCGGCGAATATTTCGGGCAGACCCTCAGCTACGGCTGTCAAGTACGTTATCGAGGACTTTGATGGCAGAGTTGACATGATAGTTGACGGCGGCGAGAGCGAGATCGGTCTTGAATCAACGATAGTTCTCATTACCGAGAATAACGGCTTAGTGCTTCTCCGCCCCGGTGCGATAACCTACGATGCGCTTTGTTGCGTTTGCGAGAATGTGACGATTTCTCCGACACTTGAGGGTACGCTCAGTGAAAATGAGCATCCCATATCCCCCGGAATGAAGTACCGTCACTACGCTCCGTCGGCTAAATTCGTTTTGCTTGACGGAAACGAGGATTCGATAATAAACTTCCTCAAGACAGAACAAAAACGGTGCAGATGTGCCGTGCTTTGCTATGATGAGGAGGCAGAGCTTTTGTCGGGTGGTCTGATCTTGCCTATCGGCAAGCGCGGAGACCTCAAAACTCACGCGAGGATGCTGTTTGCGCGTCTGCGCGAGTGCGATTCGCTCTCACCCGATATAATTTACGCTCATATTCCCGACAAGGCAGGTCTTGGACTTGCTCTTTACAACCGTATGATACGGGCGGCGGCTCACACGGTGCTTAATGTTGAAGATTAAACTTTTTGAAAGGTACAGATATATAAAATGGCGAAGAAAAAGAAACAGAACGAACCGCAGGAAATCGTTTATGCCCCTATAGTTCCACAGCCTATTACAGAAACCATTGAGAAAAACTATATGCCCTATACCATGAGCGTTATAGTTTCCCGTGCTATTCCCGAGATAGACGGCTTTAAGCCCGCACACAGAAAGATCCTTTACACGATGTATAACATGGGTCTTTTGAAGGGTGCGAGAACCAAGAGCACGAACGTCGTGGGCTCGGTAATGAAGCTACATCCCCACGGTGATCAATCTATTTATGAAACCTTGGTACGTTTGACGCGTGGAAACGAGACCCTGCTTCACCCTCTCGTAGATTCCAAGGGAAGCTTTGGTAAGCAATATTCTTCTGATATGAAGCCTGCGGCGGCTCGTTATACCGAGGCTAAGCTCGACGGATTCTGCGCAGAGCTTTTCGAGGGTATCGACAAGAATGCGGTTGATATGGTCGATAACTACGACGGAACTATGAAGGAGCCCAGACTTCTCCCCACCACCTTCCCCAACATTCTCGTTACGCCTAACAGCGGTATCGCGGTTGGTATGGCTTCGGATATCTGCTCGTTCAATCTTGCCGAGATATGTGACGGCACTATTGCGATCCTCAAAAAGCCTGATATTTCGGTTGACAAGATAATGGATATTATCAAAGCACCCGATTTTCCCGGCGGCGGTCAGATAATCTACGATCGCGAGCAGATGCGCGCTATATACGAGACCGGCGACGGCTCGTTCAAGATTCGTTCGAGATATTCGTACGATCCTGCGGCTAACTGTATCGATATACTTCAGATTCCCTATTCCACCACTATTGAGCAGATACTCAACAAGATCTCGCAGCTTGTTAAAGAGGGTAAGCTCAAAGAGGTCGTCGATTTCCGAGACGAGATCGACCTTAGCGGCTTCAGATTGACGCTTGATCTTCGCAAGGGTGTTGACCCCGATAAGCTGATGCAGAAGCTCTTTAAAGCAACTCCTCTTGAGAGTAGCTTCAAGTGCAACTTTAACATTATAATCGACGCGGAGCCCCGTCAGCTCGGAGTTATCGATATTCTTTCCGAATGGATAGAATTCAGAAAGTCTTGTCTTAGACGCGAGCTTACTTTTGATCTCGGTAAGAAAAAGGACAAGCTTCATCTCCTGCTCGGACTTGGAAAAATCTTACTTGATATAGATAAGGCTATCAGAATTATCCGTAAGACCGAAAAGGATGAGGACGTTATTCCCAATCTCTGCGCCGGCTTCAATATTGACGAGATACAAGCGAATTACATCGCGGATATAAAGCTCCGTAATCTTAACCGAGAGTATATACTTAACAGGATCTCCGAGATCGAGGATCTCAAGAAGGAGATCGCTGATATCGAGGAGATACTTGCCGACGAATTTAAGCTCAAGGCGCTTATTGCAAAGCAGTTGACCGATATCAAGAAGAAATACGGTCAGCCCAGAAAAACGCAGATACTCGAGGCGGAAAATGTCGAGGTCTACGTTGAGGAGAATACGGTTGAAAATTATCCTTGTAAGATAGTCCTTTCCCGCGAGGGTTATTTCAAGAAGATAACCTACCGTTCGCTTCAGGGTAACGACGAGCAATATTTCAAGGACGGCGACGGTCTGCGCCAGATATTCGACGCAGAAAACAAGGATACTGTGTTCTTCTTTACCGACAAGGCGCAGCTTTACCGCGCTGCTGTTAATGATTTTGAGAACTGCAAAGCGTCAGTAATCGGTGAATTCGTGCCTGCGGCTTTGAAGATGGATCCCGGTGAAAAGCCGATCTTTATGACTATACAAAGTGAATTCCGCGAGGGATATAACTATGTGTTTGTATTTGAAAACGGCAAGGGTGTTCGCGTTCCCGAAAAGGCTTACGAGGTATCAAGTGTACGTCGAAAGCTCAAGGGTATATATTCTACTGCTTCGCCGATAGTGGCGGTCTTCTCAGAGCAGGAAAAGAAGCCGTTTGATATAATGCTTGTCTCAAGTGAGGACAGGGCTATTATATTCAAATCCTCTCTTATTCCCGTTAAGGCGACTAAAACCGCTTCGGGCGTTCAGCTTATGACGGTTAAGAACAAACAGAAGATAGTTAAGGCTATATCGGATTTTGATAATACGTCGGAGGCGACCAAGGGATACCGAAAGATCAAGCTTCCTGCGACCGGAATTTTGCTAAGCGACAAGGATATTAAAAATCGTCAGATAAGTATTGATGAGGTGTAATAATATGAGTGAGAAGAAAAGAAAATTTTGGATAAGATTTATGGCAATATTGCTCGTTGTACTGATGGTTGGATCGGTAGCATACGCTGCATTGGCTATGTTGTTGGCTTAATAAAAGCAAAAAGCTCTGTACTGCTACGGTACAGAGCTTTTTGCTTTTGAAATCAGAAAAATAAGCTAAGGAACAGAAGTGCGGAGATCGTAATAGCCGAACCTCCAAGAAGCTGCAAAAACGTATGCCTTTTCATCTTAATGCTTGATATGAATACGAATATTGTCAACACCGCGCCGACTGCTGCGGGAATATATAATCCCCAATATATCAGCATTGCTACGGGACCGACGATTCCGCAGGCGTGTCCGCTTGCTTTGAGGTGAAACAGCTTGTTGAATATTGCTATAAGCACTCCCGATATAAGATAATCGAGATATATAAACACTACCGTGTTTAACGGTGCGTTAAATATCAGGGCAAGCACGCAACCAAGAATATATCCGGCTACTGAAAATATTATCGCGAGATTTCTCTGTCCTTCTCTGCCCTTATCCTTATAGTGTGGTATAAAAGGTTGGAGAGGATATGAAAGTATCGGTAATATTCCAAGGAAGAATATTCCCAACAGCGTATCGACCAAGCCCAATGTCCTATATGCGCCCAGAATTATAAACAATGCTGACGCCATAATTGGTGGTACAGTCGCCACACGAATGATCTTATATACTTTATTCATTATCTGCCTCGCTCGTTTTTGTATAACTTAATCCTCGCAGCTCTCTTCGGAAGGCTCAACGTTAAACACTATAGTGTCTACTTCACCATCTCCTGTGGTGTCAAGCATGATCGCATCTGCCTCACCGTCACCGTCGATATCTACTGCGCCGAGCACCTCGGACTTGTTTTTCTTTTGCAACAGCTTATATACAACAAATGCTACTGCTGCCGCTGCCGCCAATGCTGCAACTATGATCGCAATAGTCTTTAAGCAGGACTTTCCCTTTTTTGAAGTGTTTTCCATATATCATACCTCCTTAAAAAATCATGAAAATTATTGTTGATTAAATTATACCATTTTACTGTTTAAAATATGTGAATGACTTGTAAATTGTTAAAATCTTTTGGAGCTCGACAATATATATTCGTCCTGTTGGGAACAATATTATACAAATAAAAAACAAAATTTATTTGCGAGGAAAAATTATGCAAAAGACAAATGCGCGCTCGTGCGCGATAATCGGATGCGGCAACGTCGGTGCGGCTACGGCGTATGCGCTTATGCACAGCAGACTTTTATCAAAGATCGTTCTTATAGATATAAACAAGAAAAAAGCCTTTGGAGAGGCGGAGGATATTTCGCATTCGCTTCCCTTTAATGCTCCTATGGAGATAATTGCGGGTGATTACCCCGATATTGCGGACTGTGGGATCGTTATTATTACTGCGGGAGCAAATCAAGTTCCCGGGGAGTCGCGGATAGCACTCTTGCAGGAGAATGCAAGGATTTTCAGAAGCATTATTGATAACGTGGTCAAATATAATCAGGACGGTATAGTGCTTATAGTGACTAACCCCGTGGATATACTGACCTATATTACTCTTGCGCGCTCGGAGCTGCCCGCCGAGCGTGTGATCGGTTCGGGAACCGTTCTTGATACAGCAAGATTGAAGGAAAAGGTCGGACGCTATCTGGGAGTTGACAGTCGAAACGTGCATTCGTTCGTAATCGGTGAACATGGGGACAGTGAGGTAGCGGTCTGGAGCAGCGCGAACGTTTCGGGTATTGATCTTACGAGCTATTGTGCCGAGCGCAAGATCGAATACGACAAATCCGCACTTGACAGACTTGCCGCGGAGGTTATGACGAGCGCCTACAGAATAATCGAGGCAAAGGGGGCGACTTACTACGGAATTGCGGATTCGGTACGTAGAATAGTCGCGGCGATAGTTAACGACGAGCACACTATTCTTCCTGTTTCGGCAAGGCTTAAGGGCGAATACGGGCTTTACGACGTATGTATGGGAATTCCCTGCATCGTTGGCAGAAACGGAATTGAGCAGATATTGGAGATCCCTCTTGATGCGACCGAGCACTCGCGACTTCACAGATCTGCCGAGGCGTTGAAGGCGGCGATAGCAGAACTATAACAAAAAAGGAGAGAATCTTGAAGTTCTCTCCTTTTTGAGTTAATTGTACGTAGCTCGCGGTCCGCCGATATATTTGGGACGGGTGTAAGCGCAAATGACGTTTGCTTCGCCGATCTTCGAGATCGACAGGCGGATCGGTACCGCTACGTCCTTCAGATGCATTCCAATCAGTGTTCCGCCGATGTCAAAGCCTGCATGTGCTTTGATGTGTTCAACGATGACGGGGGTGATCATATTTTCGTAGGTAAGAGTTGCAAAAGAGCCACCTGCCTTGGGTTGAGGCACGACCGATACGGGCTCGTAGCCGTATTTTTCAGCACATTCTCTTTCTATCACGAGTGCTCTGTTGAGGTGCTCACAGCACTGAGCCGCCAAGAAGATCCCCTTTTTCTTTAAGATGGGATAGATCTCGCCAAAGACGATCTTTGCCGCCTCGTAGCTTGATCCCTTGCCTATGTTTGAGCCGAGAATTTCCGAGGACGAGCAGCCGACAATGAAAATGTCTCCTTCTTTAAGCGAGGTCTTTTCGAGCATTTCGTCTATAAGCGCTCGTGTTGCTTTCTTTATTTCTGTAGCAAACTCATCCTTTACAGATGCGTCTGCGCCTCTGTAAATATCCGACATTATTCTCCGCAAGCCTCGCTGTCACAAAGAACGATAACGTTGGGGTGGAGCTTGAGAAGTGTTGCAGGGCAAGCGGTCGTGATCCTATCCGAGAGGAGCTGCTTGAATACTTCTCTTTTTGCCTTACCGTTGATAAGAAGCAGTATCTTCTTTGCGCTGAAGATAGTGCCCATACCCATTGTGAGTGCGCTCGTGGGGATGACCTCGTCCTCGGTGAAGAAGCGCGAGTTTGCCGCGATAGTGTTTTCGGTAAGCGCGGTCTTGTGAGTGTAGAGATAGAGATTTTCCTCGGGCTCGTTGAAGCCGATGTGACCGTTCTGACCAATGCCAAGCACCTGAATATCTACAGTTCCAAGGCTCTTGACTATCTTTTCGTAGTTTTCACATTCTGCATCGGGGTCCTCTGCCTCGCCGTTCGGCACGTAGGTGTTTGCCTTGTCGATATTGACGTGGTCAAACAGATTATCGTTCATAAAGTAGCGGTAGCTCTGTCTGTTGCCGGGGGAGATAGGATAATATTCGTCAAGGTTGACGGTTTTGATATTTGAAAAATCGATCAAGCCCGACTTATTCATCTCAACGAGCTTTTTGTACATTCCAACGGGCGTAGAGCCGGTTGCAAGACCGAGTACGGAGTCACCCTTGACGTTGATCTGCTTAGCAATTATATCTGCTGCAGCGGCAGACATTTCTTCATAGCTTGAAAACTTTAAGATCTTCATAATTATTTACCTTTCTGTATATTAATTACCATTTATCAGTGTCATTTTCGGGAATGACCTCTTTCATTGCAATGATGGCGCACTCTATCATGCTATCGTCGGGCTCAAGCACGGTTATATGCTGAAGCCATACACCCGGTGCGGAAATTATGCGAGTGAGCCAGTTGTCGTGTTTTCCTGCAATCTTGATAAGCTCGTAGCCTATGCCGACTATAAGCGGCAAAAGCAACAGCTTTATAAGAATACGAATAAGCATTTGAGGAACGAATCCGAATGCGAGTAAAAACAATGGGTCGATGAAGAATGAGATCAATATGCTGACGAGAACCATAAGTATAAGGAAGCTCGTTCCGCATCTGGGGTGAAATCTTCTCTGCTTTTTTACGTTTTCAACGGTAAGCTCGAGCCCTGCCTCATAGCAGAAGATTGTTTTATGCTCAGCACCGTGGAATTGGAAGGTTCTTTTGATGTCCTTCATAAGCGTCATGAGTGCCATATATCCTACGATGAGAACTATCTTCAAAATTCCTTCAAACACCGACTTAATAAGTGATTGAACTGCCTCGTTTTCATGCTTTAAAAACGGCATAATGTAGGTCGCACCCGTATAGATGACGGTGGGAAGTACGAAAAAGAGCCCAATGGAAAGCAAAATTCCAAGAACTGTACCGATCGTCATAACGATTGCCGTCATTGCGGAGCTTTCTTTTTTTTCGGTTGGTTTTTCAGCTGAATTTTCTTCGTTTGACTCTGTTTCGCAAGCGGGGTCGTCCGTGGTAACCGTATCGGTGGCTTCTGCGGTGATCTGCTCATCCTTTGGGGTGGTATTTCCCTTTTTCTCTGCCTTTTTTGCCGCCTTTGCGGCCTTTTTTGCCTCTTTTTCTTTACGCATCTCCTCTTCTGCTTCTTCGAGCCCCGAAATCTCTGCCGAGCGCATAAGGCACTTCGTACCCATGGTCATAGAGTCGATATAATTGAAGAGTCCGCGAATTATAGGAAGCTTGAAAAATTTAGCTCGCTTTTTGGTCTCGGTGGGAAACTTTTCGAGCACGATCTCACCTTGTGTGTTTCGCACAGCCATTGCGGTGGTCTCGGGGCCGCGCATCATTATTCCTTCCATCAATGCCTGACCGCCGATGGAAGTTTTCTTTACGCAACAGCTATTATCTTTTTTTCTGCTCATCTATAAAGGATATCCTTTCACTTCATTATTTAGTATAAAACATATTGTCAAGTAATATTACCACGAATATGTTAACAGCGTGTGAAAATTGATAATATTTCAGAAAAAAAGCGATAAAAAGCTCCGAAGCATAGGCCTCGGAGCTTTTTAGCTGAATTTTATTCGGGAATATAGACATTTCCGCTATGGATCTGACATTCATAAAGACTGTATGCGCTATCTATGGTAGTGGGATCATCGGCATAGATGTTACCGTTGTATTTTACGATAGCTGTATCCCCTACCTTGAGAATGCCCGCTTTGAAATAACGAAGCAGCTTTATATCCGTGGTCTTTACCGTAAATTCGATACCGTCCTCCTCGTTCTCCATCATCGGTGCGTCGTTTATCTTGAAGTAGTCCTCGCCTATCTCGGTTATCGTGCCTGCAACCCATTTGTCTGTGATTTCGGTTGCTTCTTTAGGATTAGTGAGCACGTATTCGATGATCTCATTTGCCGCGCTCTTGCCGATAAAGAAGCAGCTTCCATAAAGGAAGACATTAGTTTTGATATACCCTTCGGCATAAACCTCGATTGCCAATCCATTCATTGGAAGAATGTCACTTGATACAACCAGGCTGATCTTTTGTCCTGAACCGTGGTAATCTTCGTATTTGATCGCTTCCGCATCAGCGCATTTTTCGGTAAAAATCTTCCAGACGTGATCGCTTTGTTCTATTGACAGTTCATATTTTTTTGCTGCAGTCCAAACGTCTTCGTCATGGTCATAATAATAGTTAAGAAATGAGACGTTTTCAGAAAGATTCTTTAAAGCGATCATTTCGCCAAAGGTTTTTGGGGGATCGAATTTATATCGGAATATTGAATAGACAACGAACTCATCAGTTCCTTCAAGCTTGACTGCTATCGCGTCGTTATCGGGTGCACCCTTGATTGAATATGCGACACAATCTATTTCATATCTTCCTCCGTCACCAAAGTCGTCATAACCGTAGGCAATCATCTCCCCGAGGTGTTCTCCCAAAAGATCCTCGGATATCTTCTTATTTACGTAGTAATAGGGTTCGTCATTTACGTCAATTAACCAAAATTTTTCATATATATCGAGATATTCCCAGCTCCATTCGTAAGCGAGCTCTTCTCCGTAAGGTTTTAAACCTTCCTTGTATTTGCGATTATCGAGCCATATTTCCCTGCCGTTCTCGTCGAACTGCGGCGTTGTGTCGACGGTAGCATCGGTTTTTTCGCTGTTGTTTTCGGTTTCTTGACCTCCATCAATCTGCGGAGTTGCTCTGTCGGCTATGAGAAAGCCTACGGGGACAGTTGCGGCAAGAATGGCAACGCAAGCCGCTACGGCAATCAAGCGCGCCCAGGGTGTGTTTTTTCTCCTCGATTCCTCCTTTGCTTCTTTTACAATATCGTCGTCAATAAGACCTATGGAGTCCTGCAAGAACTCTTTTTTCTTCATATAAATACACCTCTTTCCTTCAGATAGTTAAGTAGCTTTTCCCTTGTACGCAAAAGCATCATCTTGACCTTACTCTGCCCGAATCCGAATTGCGAGCTGATATCGGCTATTGAGTCACAATACCAATATCTGCAAACGAATACGCGGCGTTCCTCGGCTGCAAGAGAGCGCAAAAACGAATTGATGATATCCGCAAGCTCGTTTTGCTCAAGCTCATCCAAAAAGTGTGTTGAGTCGGGAATGCATTCTGAGAGCTCGTCCAATGAAATTGCTGCCTCGGTCATATATCGCTTATCTGTCGTTTTTGCTCGATAGCGTTTTAAAGCCTGATTCCGAGCTATACGACCTATAAATGCCGAAAAAATATTAGGTCTTGTGGGGGGAATTGAGTTCCAAGCGCCAAGATAAGTGTCGTTTTCACATTCCTCTGCATCTTCACGATTTCCAAGAATATTGAAAGCGATCGACAAACAATATTTCCCATATTTTATGCGTGTTTCATCCAATGCTCGTTCGTCTCTGGCAAAATACAGTTCGATGATATCATTATCGTTCATTTTTGTTACCTCCTTATCAGCGTTAAAGGCCTTTCACCTATAAAGTACCTTTTTGTTGAAAAAGGTCACAGGAAAGTAAGAATATTTTGAAAAGTCAAAAATATCCCGCAGGATCTCTGCGGGATATTCTATCAATTACTGTTCGTTATCAAACGTCATCTTGATCTGTCCGTGGGACTCGATCTCCAATTTGTGCTTTTCCATGATGTTGTTGATTCTCTTTACGGGATCAAGCAACTCGCTGATAGTCGAGTCGTAGTTGAGCGTATCGATGATGTAGGAAACGTACTTACACATATTTACGTTTACGTGCCAGGGCTTATCGAGCAATCCGGGACGACGGTAAACGAGGTTTGTGGTGAATATCTTCGTAATTATTCCGTCCTCGTAAGCCTTGTCGAATTTCTCGAAGCCGTCGGTAAAGAGTCCGAAGGTTGCAAACGTGAAGATCCTCTTTGCTCCGCGTGCCTTAAGCTGAGAACAAACGTCGAGCAGAGATTCACCCGAGGAGATCATATCGTCTACGACGATAACGTCCTTATCGGTAAGGTCTTGACCGAGATATTCGTGAGCTTCAATGGGATTTTTGCCGTTTATAATGACCGAATAGTTGCGGCGCTTATAGAACATACCGATGTCGATTCCGAGCACCGAGGAGTAATACATACATCTGCCCATAGCACCCTCGTCGGGAGAGATCATCATAATATTTTCTTTATCAATGATGATGTCAGGTACTGCTTTGATGAGAGCCTTTATCATCTGATATGAGGGGCGCACGTTGTCAAATCCTGAAAGCGGAATGGCGTTGCAGACTCTGGGGTCGTGAGCGTCGAAGGTGATGATGTTGGTGATACCTATAGATACGAGCTCCTGAAGCATTATAGCGCAGTCGAGAGATTCTCTGGTGGATCTCTTGTGCTGTCTGCCCTCGTAAAGCATAGGCATTATGACCGTGATTCGTCTTGCTTTACCTGCGATAGCGGCGACTATTCTCTTAAGGTCTGCGAAATGGTCGTCGGGACTCATAGGCACCGTCTGACCGTACATACGGTAGGTAACGCCGTAGTTGAACATATCGCAGATAATATAGACGTCCTGTCCGCGCATCGATTGATGGATAAGACCCTTACCCTCGCCCGTGCCGAATCTGGGGCATATTGCTTCTGCGAGAAACGTGTCGTCCTTGGAACGCTTGCGCCATCTCTTAAGATAGTTATCGACCTGCTCTGCAAAGGCCTCGCAGCCCTTCATTCCTATCACACAAAGCTCACCGTACTGTGTATCCTTCATTTTACTTCCCCTTCCAAGTTGATAATTTGATCTTTATGCGGCGGAAATACCGTGATATTCCCGCCTTGTTCAGTTGTCTTTGATAATCAGATAAGCTTGCAGAATCTTTCGTAAGCCGCATCCCAAGCGCTTCTCTCTCGAGTGGGCTCGTAGTGCTTAAGCTCAAAGGAGTTTGCTACTACCTCTCTTGCTTCTGCAAGATCCTTGATCTCGCCTGCTGCGATAGCCTGCATCATAAGGTTGCCGATAGCGGTTGCTTCTCCGGGTCCTGCACAAACGGGAGTTCCGCACGCGTCTGCAGTCATCTGAGAAAGGAAGGTATCCTTTGTGCCGCCACCAACGACGTTTATCATAGACGTTTTCTTGCCCATAAGGCGTTCGATCGTTTCAACTGTATATCTGTACTTCAAGGAAAGTGATTCGTAAATGCAACGTACTACCTCGCCAACGGTTTCGGGAACGTGCTGACCTGTCTTGCGGCAGTAGTCGCGGATCTTCTCAGGCATATTGCCGGGGGTGTTGAAGCTTGCATCATCGGGGTTGATGAGCGAAGCGAAAGGAGTTGCTTCCTTTGCCCAAGCCTCCATCTGACCGAAGCTGTATTCGTTGCCCTCTCTCTTCCACTGTCTTCTGGACTCCTGAAGGATCCAAAGACCCATAATGTTCTTGAGGAATCTGATCGTGCCCATAGCACCGCCCTCGTTGGTGTAGTTGGCGGTTCTCGTTTCATCGTTGATGAGAGGCTCGGGGAGCTCTGCGCCCATAAGCGACCAGGTTCCGCTGGATATGTAAATGAAGTCCTTGTTTTTTGCGGGAACTGCGATTACCGCGCTTGCGGTATCGTGCGACGCTACGTTGACGACCTTAATATTGTTCTTGCCGACCTCTTCGTTGATCTGAGGAAGGAGTGCGCCGAGGTTGTTACAAGGCTGGACGAGGGGTGCAAAAATAGAACGGTCGATACCGATCTTATCGGTGAGGTCGAATGCGAAATCTCTCTTTGCTGCATCAAGGATCATACCCGTAGATGCGATCGTGTACTCGGTAGCCATTTTTCCCGTAAGGAAGTAGTTAAGAAGATCGGGAATGAAGAGCATTTTGTCTGCGCGCGCGAGCATTTCGGGGTCGTCGCGTCTATCAGCGGCGAGCTGATTGAGAGTGTTAAAGTCGATCGCCTGGATACCTGTCACCTTGTATATCTCCTCGGGAGATACGAACTGCTTTACGTAATCGGTGATGTTTACAGTTCTTGTATCGCGGTAGTGGGTGGGGTTAGCCATCATTCTGCCGTTTTTATCTATGAACGCGTAGTCAACTCCCCACGTGTCGATACCCATACTGGACACGTTATCTCCGTCGATTACCGTTTTGGTGATCGAGTTCTTGATCTCAAAGAAGATTCTGAGAATATCCCAGGTAAATCTTCCGTTTACGAGAACGGGATCGTTGGAGAAACGGTGATTTTCTCTGAGAGTGAGTTTGTTTCCGTCGAACGAGCCAACGATTCCTCTACCGCTTGAAGCGCCAAGGTCGATGGCAAGCATCTTAAGTTCAGCCATAATTACCTCCGATAGATAAATGTTTAATTTGCTAAATTAAAAATGAAATTACAATACACTGTATTATACCATATTTCATTGTTTTTTGTTTGAATTTTTTGTTAACAAAGCCTCCCTTTTACAAATAAATTCCGCAGATGTCGGCTTTCGACATATTTCACAATATTTATCCCTACGCATAAAATGGAATGAGGTCTTTTATGACCTTGTAAAAATTTTGATTACATCAGTAAAGCGCCGCGCTTGCGGCGTTCGGAGATATTATGAGTATCAATAATGAAAAGTATTGTTTTTCAATAATAGGCGGCGACTATAGGCAGATCGTTGTCGCGAACGAATTGATACGGCGAGGACATAACGTAAAGATTTTCGGGCTTGGCAATCTCGGTGCACATTGTACGCATGCGGAGCTGTTCACAAGCGTTGACAAGGCTATTGACGGCGGCGACGTTATCTTACTTCCCTTGCCCGTCACACGCGATAACGTTAATCTTTTGCTTGCTTCGGATCCTAAGGCGGAGACTATCCGGCTTGTTGAGCTTGTACGTCTTGCCTCTCGATATAACTGTCGTGCTATCCTTGGCGGTATGCTCCCCGACGATGTTTGCTCACTTTGTGAAAAGGAGGGCGTTTTTGTCCGTGATTATTATAAAAGCGATGATCTGCAAAGAAAAAATGCGCTTCCGTCTGCAGAAGGCTCGCTTATGATCGCTATGGAGCACACCGATATAACGGTGAAGGATATGAAGGCTTTGATATGCGGATACGGTCGGATCGGATCTTTACTTGCCTCGATGCTTCACAAATTGGGAGCTCACGTTACCGTGGCATCACGTAGGGACGAGACCTTGTGCGAGATCTCGATTGACGGTTACCGCGCGATTCGGATTGGCGATAGTACCGAGGAGCTTGGCGCTGCGGTTGACGAAAGCGACGTTGTTTTTAATACAGTGCCGTCTGTGATACTGACATCTGCAGTGATTGGTAGGGTCAAAAGCAAACCATTATACATCGAGATCGCTTCTCTGCCCGGCGGGATCGATCTGTCAGCGGCGAGAGATGCGGGTATTCGCACGGTCTTTGCGCCCTCGTTACCAGGTAAATATTCGCCGAAAAGCGCCGGTAAATATATTTTTGAAACGGTTTCCGACATTCTTTCGGAAAGGAGTATAAACGTATGATAGGATATGCTTTTTGCGGCTCGTTCTGTACTTTTTCCGAGTCGTTTGAAGTTCTTAAGAAGTTAAAAAATAAATACGGCGATATAATCCCCATAATGAGCTATAATGCTTATAATACCGACACCCGCTTCGGTACGGCTCGGGAATGGGTCGATAAAATAGAGCTGGTATGTGAAAAAAATATAATAAACACTATTGAGGGCGCGGAACCGTTGGGCCCCAAGATATCACTTGACGCGCTCGTGGTCGCTCCCTGCACGGGAAACACACTGGCGAAGCTTGCGAACGGTATAACAGATACCCCCGTCTGCATGGCGGCAAAGGCGCATTTGCGGAGCGACCGACCCTTGATCATAGCGCTTGCCTCAAACGATGCAATGTCTGCAAATCTTGGCAATCTGGCGACTCTCCTGTCAAGAAAAAACGTATATTTCGTCCCGATGAAGCAGGACGAACCGATAAAGAAGCCACATTCGCTTGTGGCGGATTTTTCACTTTTGTCACAAACGCTTGAAAGCGCGCTTTCGGGCAAACAGATACGTAAATTGTTCCTATAACGATCTAAAAAACGTCCGTCGGAGCTTCTTGTTAGCTTTGATCGGACGTTTTTGATATTTGGCCGAAGAATATAAAAATTTCTTCCCAAAAAAGACAAAGGAATTGACACTTTATTTTGCTTATGGTATAATGAAGCTGTTAAAACATACATAAAAGAGGTGAATTATTATGTCTACACCAAAGCTTAAGAAAAGTCCGCCTTTGAAGGCATTAGTCGGAAGTACAGATGTTATTCTAACCGAGGATGATGCTTTGAGAGCATACGCCAATACACCCGAGGAACAGTATGCTCCGAAGGAAGCAAATAGAGAGATATCAAACGAGAGCACCTCGTTAAAGGATATTTGTGAGAAATCGCAGCATAGGGGTAATAAGATAATTACTTTTTTTCACGATCATTTCTTCGGCGGCGGAGACCGCGAGCTATATCTGACTCATCCCGAGTTTATCGAGTGCACCAAAAAGATCTCGGAATATGCCGAAAAATACGGCATAGGAATTGGTGCGAGCGTTACCAATCCCCTCGATCTTGGTAGGAATTTCAAGGAGATAAAGGGTGTTGGAGGTCAACACCGCTTCTTTGCAGAGGGTATCCGCGAGGACGACGGCAGCTTTAAGTTTAACGGTGTGCTTTCGGAGCGTTGGACTAATAATAAGGGGCACGTATATCCCGAATTCCGCCGCATGCGCCTGTTTGCATACACCGAGGAGGATAACGGTTCTCCCTGTCTCGTTATAAGACCCGAGTCTGTGCGTGAGATACCTGAAAATGACTACACATACACGGTCAGCCACGAGCCTTATGAGCTGAGCGACTATTTTGGAGATAAGCATATAATAGTTGAGGGTAAGACCTCGCTTCCAGGCAACAGAATCTTTGCAGTGTTCTACGTAGATACTCCCGAAATGGATTATTTCCATCCCGATGTGACCGAATACGTTCACGGCATTATAGACAATTATCGTCGCGAGGGTGTGGAGTTTATGGAGCTCTATTCCGACGAAATGCACATTCAGTTTGACTGGGATTTAGGACACTTCGGTCCCTATGAGATCCCCACTCGCTATATGACCGAGAATTTCCAAAACGAGCTTGCCAAGGTCGATCCGCTGTTCGCGGATTTTGATATCGCGCTGATATATATGGGCTACGATATGCTTGTTGACAGAAAGCATTTGGGCAGATCACACACACAGCACGTTATAGGCTCATCTGCGGCAGACATCTACCGAACCTTCAGAATGCGCTATACCTATTTTGAGATGCTTCAGGATAAGGTAGTCAGCATGTGCTGTGAGGCGAGAGATTATATCCGCGATACTTACGTAAAGCTTGCGGGATGGGATCCCTACTGTCTCGGTCACGCTACATGGCAGGAGTCGCCGACCTGTGATCAATACGGTTCGGGAAGAATGGCGGGAATGGCAAATACCGCCGTTAGAAGAGGGCTTTGTACCTTTGATTATTCTCCGTCCTACGTCTATTCCAGTACCATACGAGAGGCGATAGCAGGATGCTACGACTATTTTAAGTGGAATGATTATTTTTCATACGGCGGAACGGATTTCTGCGAGCTTGGATGGTTTGACCGAAATTATTACGGCGGTGCAATGTCTGCCTCGCTCGGTACTCTGAATCGAAATCAGGTGGCATCCTGGGGGGCTTGGGGATTCCCGACGGAAGTGCGCAAGAGATTTAGATGTGTCAGCGACTCCTTGACGGGCGCGAGTATCAGCGCGCGTGATTCTATGCTTTCATGGGGACGCCCCCGCGCTATTGACGTGCTTTACCTTTACCCGAAGTCACTTACGTCGGTCGAGGAAAGATTCGGAAGCTGGATGGTTCAATACGGCTATACTAACTACTGCCCTGCTGACAGAGTTGTTAATCTTGGAATTGTTGAGCGTGGCAAGCTGAAGCTCGGTATCGCGACCTATTCGACGATAGTTGTGGGCTTTGAGCCTTTTTATAGCGACGAATTGCTTGATCTGCTTGAAAAATTCGTTCGCGGCGGAGGTAATCTTGTCTGGAACAGTACCCCTCCTGCCGCTGAAAATGGCAAGGTTCCTGCCCGTTGGCTCAGACTGTTTGGCTTGAGGTCTGTTCAGAATCTTCTTGAGGGCGGTGCGGCGCATAGTGTCAACTTTACCGGTATGCTTTCTGATATTGCCCCAATGAACGTGCCTACCGATATGCTCCCCGACCGAGTTTACAGCGTGGTCGTCAAGGATGGAGTCGAGACGGTTGCCAATGCCAATAATTACGTTATCGGAGCGACCCGTAATTACGGACTTGGCAGAGCGACGTATATCGGCTGTCGCTTGCGTGACGATCAGTCGGGTGAGTCGGGCGATGCTCCCTCTACGCTCTTTGACGTGCTTAAGACTCTCGGAGCTTACGGAGGAATCGACGCTATTGACAATCCCGAAACGGTATCGCGTAAAAGCGAATATTTTGCTACAAGATTCCCGAACGGCACGTATTCGCTTTGCCGTCACTACAAGACAATGAAGGAGCTTTGGACTGACGGCGTTTTCAGACGCGACGAAGAAAAGGACAATGCGTTCCTTGAGACTTACGAATATATGGTTCCGCTTGAGCTCGATTTTAACGAATTTGCTCTCGACGGACACAAGGTAACCTATAGTGGCAAGGGACTGCTGCAATACAGACTGAACTCTCGCGGCAAGCTGATCGGATTCCGCGGTGATGATACCTGCGGTATGAAGGTTGATGGCAAGCTTTACCGTGTAACGAAGGAGCCTGCAAATACTATATTTGCACAGATCGAGGATTGCAGACTTCCCGAGGGCTACAAAATGGGTTGGTACATTAATTCGAATGCAGACACGGTCGATATTTGTAATAAGATCCCCGAGGGTGCGGAGATATACCGCGCGGCGAATGCCGAAGGCTCTGATCTTTACGTTGATGACAGACTTTCCTATAAGGGCAGTAAGGTCTTTAAGAAGGGTGTCGCCACGGTCGTTATTCTTATAAAGTGATTTAAAATGCCTCACGGGTAAGCCCGTGAGGCATTCTTTATGTTATATGTCAATAGTTCCCTTTTGGTCTGTGAGAATTTTGAGGTCGCCATCGTCATCTATGGCGTAAACGTATCGTACAGAGCCGTGAAGCTTGGGATCCTCGCCGACGAGCTCGTAAAATCTTTCGATATCGGGGATGATCGGCATATAGCCGCTTCCCTCGCCATTGTAGGAGGAAAGCTCGTATATGATCTCCCTGGTGAAATTGTCGAGCTTGAAAACTGCCTTTACAAGTCCAATTCCCTCGGCAAAGCACCAATCGGCATCTACAACTCTGAACAAAACTCCGTTAGTCCAGGTCTCGTGGTTGCTGCTATACGAGAGCTTTATGCAGTTTGCGAACCTTCCCGCTTTGGTTTCTATAGGCTCGCAGGTCTCGACCTTAGCGTTACAGACAAACTCCGTGTCCTTGCGGAATACGGGACAGGTGTAGGTGAATTCATATCCTGCCTTGATATTGTCGTTCCAGAGACAACCGATATTTTCCGACAAGATGCAGTATAGATCGTTATAGAGCAGAGGCCGAGCCTCGTGCACGTATTCCTTCCACTCAAATCCGTAATCGCGATTATCGAAAATATAGGTTTTTCCGTCTTCCTTGGAAACGTCGAGGAGATTGAAGAAATTTCGGTATCCCTTCTCTTTTGCATTTGGATCGTAATCGGGGTCTGTCGCAAAAATTCTTCTCATAACACCGTTTGCGACGGCGGTATGTGCCTTTTGCCAAGGCGTTTCTGCCAATTCCTCTGCCAAGATCATTTCCTTGGAGACGTCATTGAGACATTCTTTGTTTTCGTCGATCTCCTTAACGTAGAAGCTACGGAGATAATGAATAACGTCGTCCCAGCTTTTTTTATTATAGCTATCCTTGAACTTATAAGACGGATGAGATACTATGACCTTTTTACCGTCGAAGTAAGTGACCTCGTATTTGATTTCATAATCGCAGAGTCCATCTACCCTTTCGCTCGTATATGTCCAAGTATTTCCCTCAGCAAATGGAATAAGACCAGTGCCGCCGTTTATTTTGTAGTATGCAAGCTTGAAGAAGGCGTGCGTATGTTCTGCGGAGTTTTGAGGAACTACGGAGGTGTGTTTATAAGCTACGATACCGATGTTGCGCTTGTAATATACCGTGGTTTCAAATCGGCGATCCTTGCATACGAACACGTGGCAATTGTGAAAGTCTCCGCAGGGCGTGTCGATCTCCTCATTGTCGGAAATGAGCGTCAGAGTTGCTGTGCCGTCAAAGCTCTTAACAGTCTCACCGACCTTCATTTTCTCGTCATACATCAAGCCGTCAGCAAGAGAAATGTAATAGGTGGGATGGTCGCAGGATCTGTTAGAAAATCCATGAAGCCAACCCGGACTGAAGCCCGGCTGCGACCAGAACAGAAGCTTAGAGCCATCAAGTCTGTATTCCTCACCTACGCAGCTTATTACATATTTCATTTTGTCGTTCAGTACCTCTCCAAGTTTTTCAAAGATTTCGATCGCTGCCTTTGAGGTTGCATAATGAACATCGTCGGGTGGCAATATATTTATTGCTTTTTCGAAGTATTCCTTGGCTGACTGAACGTCGTGCAGTGACGAGAAGTATTCGTATCCTATCCAGAAATAGACGGAGCCGATCGCCTCGGTCAAGCCGTAAGCCTCAAGCTCGGGAATGATCTCGTTGAGATCAAATTCGATCTTTGCCTTGCCCGACATATTATCCGAGGCGCGCGTGATCGAATATCCAAGCACTTCTCTGTTATTTCCTTTTATCGCGGCTTCCTTGATCCTTTTTTCAAGCTCCTCCTTCTTCTCATTGGACAGATACCAATATCCGAGATTGAGCACGTCTGCGAGAGCGTGATATTTCTGCTCGGATTCGGGAAGATCCTCCACCTCTGTAAGACATTCGTTATATTCTTTTTCAAATCCCTTTTTGTTTTTTCTTAATTTCCATTTTTTCAGCTCATTGACGCGTCTCATGACCGCTTCAAGCAAGGTTTCCTTTTCATTATTCTTATCCATAAGGCCCATTTCCTTTCTCAGCTTGATCCTGCCGTCATGAAGTCGACTTTTTACTGTTCCGACTGCAAGATCCATTTTCTTTGAAATAGTCTCCACGGAAAGACCCTCGAAATAGAACATTTTTATCACGGATTTTACCTTTTCGGACAGGTTTTCAACGTGATACATAAGCGCCTTGCTCTCAAGCTCGTTATCATAATATCCGATAAGATCGTCGAACGCTTCGTGCTCGGTGTTTTCAATGAGATCGAACGGGATATGCTCGCGGTAGCGTATGGCGAGATTTATTGCGCGATAACGCGCTATGCGGCAGATCCATGCGCCGAATTTTTCGCGGTCGCGCAGAGTATCAAGCCTTTGCCAAGCCGTGACAAAGGCATCCTGGACCGCATCCTCTGCGGTATAATGATTGCTGGTTATCGAGACTGCGCTTTTCATAGCCGCGCTCTGCCATCTTTTAACAAGCTCCTCGAATGCCCTTTCATTTCCGAGAAGTGTGAGCTCGACCAAGGAGGCGTCGTTTTGATCCTTATAATTCATTTGTTCTCCTGTTTCGTTGGGTTTGTGGATTATCTTTTGAAGCTGCTTCACCTTATAGACAGTTCAAATCAGAGAAAGGTTGGGTTTATTGGTAAATTTTTAAAAAAAATTGTGATGTTTTTTGTTTTGCTATTGAAATATGTAAGTATTTGTGGTAGAATTAAGTCACACAAAAGAATAACACAGCTCATCGGGTCGCGAAAGCGATCTGTTGTCGGGCGTACTGCGGAGGTTCATTCCTGTATGACGGTACTGCTCGGGGGTAAGGAAACTGCGGTGGGAATCCGCGGCAACAGCCATTACCGTATCTTCGTTTGCCGTTTGCAAACGATCAAGTCGGAATGCTTACCGTTCTGTGCTCGATAAAGGTCTCTGGGCAGAGTGAGGGACGCGATCGTTTTTAAGATACGGGCAGGGTATCTTTTTTCGCGTTCGCTTCGTCCTCACGGAGAGAGCGCTTTTATTTTATCCTTTTTGTGAAAAAAGAAAGGATTTATTTTTTATGAAAAAAACAATTTTATTAACTACTGCCGTGATTTTGGTCATTATTTCTCTTTTCTGCTTTGTTAGCTGCGAGGATAAGACTGACACGACAGGGCTGTGGGACAATGCGACCTACACCTCTGACGTAACGCTTGGCGAGGGTGCCAAGACGGTTACCCTTGAGATTGAGGCAGGTGATAAGAAGATCACCGTCACACTTAAAACCGACAAGGAGACCCTTGGAGAAGCCATGTACGAGCACGAGCTCATCAATGATCCGAGCTTTTTTGATACGCTAAACGGAATCCTTGCAAGCTGGGATAACGATAAGGCGTATTGGGGATTTTATCAGGGTGAGACTATGATGCCCTACGGTGTAAACGACCAGAAAATAAGTGGTGGGGAGAGCTTCAGATTTGTCTACACAAAGTAAAAAAGGTCCTAAGGATATCTGGCGGAGGCGCATACTGATGATGGTGATCTGCGCTGTGATGGGCTCTTTGATGTTCTGTTCAAGAGTTATCATGGCGGTTTTGCCTAACATCCACCTGCTCGGGATGCTGATCATGGTGCTCACGCTATCGTTCAGGGGGTACGCATTGATATCGATCTATATTTACGTGATGATCGAAGGACTCTATGCGGGATTTGCTCTGTGGTGGATGCCGTATCTGTATATCTGGACTATCCTGTGGGCGATAACGATGATCCTGCCGAAGAAAATGCCGAGGTGGCTTTGCTGCGCGGTCTATCCCGTGGTTTGCTCGCTGTTCGGATTCGCGTTTGGCATATTGTATGCTCCGGGAGAGGCTTTGTTTTTCGGATTGGATTGGAATGGGATGCTCACGTGGATTGCGGCGGGTGTCGCGTTTGACGTGACTCACGGCATAAGCAATTTCATTGTGGGATTGCTGATAGTTCCCTTTACCGAGCTGATAAAAAAGCTGAAAAAACAATATAACATATGAAAATAAGGGCTATCTCAAATGCAAATTTTAGAGCATTTGAGATAGCTACACAGACAATATGTGCGCGAGCTTTGCCGGTAAAACTTATTACGCCGTTGCGAGCGACGGAGGGGGGAGGAAACATATTTTGAAAAACAGTTTCCTCCTCCCTGAATATTACCTTACGCCTTTCCCTCCGAACCGAAGAGGCGGATTTTTTCTTTAACTGCTTCCTTGATGTACTGAACCTTGAGGTTGCAGGTATCCAAGTAGCCTATATTCTTGGCGTTGCCGTCGGCCGTAGCTCTGTCGCCGGCTAGACAGAGGTCGGTGAAGATGTTGATTTTGGCAATTCCCTCGCGGATGGTGTTTCGGAAATCGTCGTCGGAAAGACCACTTCCGCCGTGAAGAACCAGAGGAGTGTCAACTGCCGCGCGGATCTCCTTGAGTCGCTCGATATTAAGCATGGGCTTTTTCTTATAAACGCCGTGAGCCGAGCCGATAGCGATAGCAAGGGCATCAACACCGGTAGCCTCTATGTATGCCTTCGCCTCCTCGGGAGTGGTATACATGTCTGTAAGATCCTCGTCACCGTCAATAGCGTTGCCGACATGACCGATCTCTCCTTCTACAGATGCACCGAAGGAGTGAGCAATCTTAACAATCTCACGAGTCTCCGCAAGGTTGGTTTCATAATCCTTTGCCGAGCCGTCAAACATAACCGAGGAGAAACCAAGTTTCAACGCCTCCATACATCTGTCAAAGGTCAGACCGTGGTCGTAGTGGACAACTACGGGCACTTTTGCCCTCTTCGCCGCCGCAATGACCGAAGGCGCGATCAACTGAAGCTCGCCATACGGCAAAAGAACCTCGGCAGTACCGATGACTACGGGGGAATTCAGTTCCTCTGCTGCATCAATGACCGCCTGAAGCATATCGCTGTCGGTGGTATTGAAAAGACCGACCGCATATTTGCCCTCTTGGGCTTTTTTTAATACGTCATTTAAATTTACAAGCATATTTTTTGTTCCTTTTTAAAATGTAATATTCATTTCGGTGAGGAGCGCATCAATCTCCGCTTCAGTCATCATCCCGCCGATAGAATCGGGGGCTGAAAGCGAGGCTGTCGCCGCCTTTGAGGCAAGAGTGAGTATTCCCATTTCGTCAAGCTCGCGATAGATGCCTATAAGCGCGCCTGCGCAGAATGCGTCGCCTGCTCCGGTCTTGCCCTTAATATATCCCCCCGGAAGCTCCCAGGAGGGCAACTCAAAGAATCCGTTATCGGAGAGGCATACTCCCGTCTCGGGCATATGTATTATAACTCGCTCGCTTACTCCCATTTCCTTGATCGCGCGAGCGATGCTTTCGAGATTTTCACGCTTGGGCTCAATCCCTGCGATCATTCCGGCTTCAAGCTCGTTGATAATCATGTTATCCACGTATTTGAGACAGCTTTTCACGATGTGATAGCGGTCGCTGTTCTCGCTGACTAAGTCAATGGAGGTCTTGATGCCCATTTCCTTCGCGCGCTTGAGAATTCTTTCTCCGTCGCCGCCGTCTACCTTGTCAAGAAGCAAAAAGTAGCCCAGGTGAAGCATTTTTGCGTCAAGATTCTCAAAATCAACGTCGTCATAGCCGAAATCGGCGCATGCACCGGGGTAGGTAAAGAAGGTTCTCTGCCCTCCCACAATACTCATAACGTCGGTGAAGCTGGTGGGTAGCCCGCCGCGTACCAAAAGCGAGGTGTCAACTTCGTTTTCTTTAAGAGTCTTCACCAAAAAGTCGCCATCATCGTCATTTCCTATCTTTCCAACGACTTTTACGGGTATTGTGGGATCGACTCGCTTGATATCAATGCCCACGTTGGGGACTGCGCCACCGACCGCGCGGGACACCGACAAGATCTTTGTCAATTCGCCCGAGGTGGGGTAAGCCGAGATCTGATTGATCTTATCAACCAGAACTGTTCCCGCCACGGCGATTCCTGTTTTATTTGTCATAAAATCAGTTGCACTCCGCAACAAGGGGACCTGCCAGCTCGTCAAGGAAGAAGAGCTTACCCTTGAGGGTGGGAACGTAGGAGCTGGTGATCCAAGGGGTCTTGCCGTGACGGAGAGTCATCCAGAGGGAAAGTCCCTGCCACTGCATACCTCTGCCAAGTGTACCGTCAGCGCCGCCGATAGCATAGTCAGCCTGAAGGAAGATGCCGGGGCCGATAGTGTTAGCTCTGCAAGGAACGAGAGTTGTTCTCGACTTGAAGCTGGTCAGCGCGTTCTGCTCAACTGTGAGAGGATGGATCTTCGCGCCGATTCTATAGGGCGCCTTCTCCCACTCAGCAACAGTCTCATAATCTGCCGCAAAGGTGGGCTCCCAGAACGCAATATGGCACATTCTGCCAATTCCGTAGACGAGAACGAGCTCAGCGCCATCTGCCTTAAGAGCCGCGATCTTCTCGGGGTAGGTGGGAAGATTTGTTTTTGTTGCAAAGTTTCTCTGATCCTTGGGAACGGTCAGCTCGCCGAGAGGATTGAAGAGTGCCTGCTCCATAGCGTACTGGAAGGAGCCGGGGTTGTCGCTGGAGAGCGTATTGCCCTCGCCGTCCGCCCACTCGTCCATATTGAAGGTATAAACGTGCTCGCAGGAAATATTCCAAGCCTTGAGGAAGTAAACGACCCACTTATACATACCCATAGGGCCTACGGGGAGGATAAACGCGATCTTCTGCCCCTTATCCTTTGCCGCCTTGATCTTGAGGGCTATTTCGTGACCCATATAGGTTTCAAACTCGTTGAGGTTAGAGCACTTTATGGGGGTGAAATCGGGATTCCAGAAATCCTGACGGTCGCAAACCGTCTCGGGCTCGCCGACGCAAGCGTCTATCTTTGCGAAATCCCAACCTGCGGGGTAAAATCCTTCGAGGGCAGAGTCCTTAACTGTTGACAAAAAATCCATAATAATTCTCCTTTATGTATTTATATAGCAATTAAAATCGTTGTTTATAGGATGTTGTCCGAAATGCGCAAATAGATGTATGAAACTTGACAAAATCAAGGCAAATATCTCTTTGTAGTTCCCTTTAAGTAAACAAGGCACTGACGGAATCCCTCGGCGTACTCCGCGCCGCACTGGAAGCCACGGTAACGGCTACAGGTCTTTACCATATCGGGAAAGTCGATGTTATCGTGATCGCGCATCCATACGATTTGAGATTCGTGACAGTTGAGCATCTGAAGCTTTTTTTCGATAAAGGATGTAACGTCGACATACTCGGTGGGATTAAAGTTGACGCCGCAAAGGGTGTCCATATAGAAAATGGGAACCAGCTTTGCAGGTTTATCACTCTCCGCACTGTAATGGGGTACGGTCGCCGAGAAGCAGGCGCTGAATACCAGCTTGCTGGTCGCCGTGTGGTCGGGCATATAGTCGTCGGGATTGTGGGTGATGATAAAGTCGGGATCAACATCGCGGATGACCTTGACTACCTTATCCACCGCCTCTTTGTTATCAAAAATGCAAAGATCGGTAAATCCGCCCCAAATAACGGTAAATCCGCCCAGGCTTCCAGCATTCTTTGCCTCTTTTTGACGCATAACACCCAACTCGTCGGGTTCTATTATCTCGTGACCTAAGTCGCCGTTGGAAAGGTGGCAAACGAATACCTCGTCCCCTCTCTCCTTGCATTTGAGAAGCGTGCCCGCGCAAGCGATCTCAATATCGTCGGGGTGAGCCCCTATCGCCAATACTCTCATATCTTCCTCCTGAAAGTTAAATTTCTTACATTTTATATTTTACATTGATTTCGCGAAAAAATCAATGCACATGTATACACCAAATGAGTAAAATAATCCACTATAAATTTTTAAGGATAATATTATTCCTAATCTGTTGACAAACGAAAAAAAGTGTGCTACCATAAAGATATGGAAAAGAAATATTACAAGCATAAAATCGAAAACTTATTGGTGATAAGCAAAATAGTCACCATTCACTACTTTGAATTTGACAAAAATTTCGTCAGCCATGTGGAATCTCACGACTTCTGGGAGATGGTCTATGCTTACAAGGGAGATCTGATATGCTCCTCGAACGGAAATGAGGTGCTATTAAAGGAAGGAGAGGTTATTTTTTACAAGCCCGGAGTGACCCACGCCCACAAAGCCGACGGAAAGCGCGCGCCCAACGTCTTTATCATTTCGTTTGAATGCAAAAATGAGGCGATCCGCTATTTTGAAGACCGCCACATGAGTGTGGACAAAAGTCTTTTGCATATTATTTTCGCCATTATAGAGGAAAGCAAGCGCACCTTTGACCTTCCCTACTCCGACCCCGATCTGAAAAAAATGAAGCTGCTTGAAAACCCCTCTCTCGGCGGTCAGCAGCTTATAAAAAACTATCTTGAGCTGTTGCTCATAATTCTTATGCGCAACGAGACCGAGCGTGACAGTTCCGAGGCGGTCTTTCTGCCCCGCGAGCAGTTTGACGAAAGAATAAGCGACAGAGTTATCGAATATATGAAAGAGCATATCACCGAGAGGCTTTCGGTGTCGGATATATGTGACATTCTGCACTATAATAAATCCTATATTTTCAGGCAGTTTAAAAAGACTGCGGGAAGTTCTCTGATGGCATATTTTACAAAACTTAAGATACAGAAGGCAAAGGAGATGCTCCGCGAGAGCGAAATGTCCATTGCGGGAATATCAGATGCTCTTTCCTTTGACAATCCCAACTATTTTTCCAAGACCTTCAAGAAGATCACGGGATTTACACCGTCGATCTACAGAAAAATGCGGCGTAGAGGAAAGTGAGGACCGACGCAAGATAAACCTTTAAAATCAGTTTTGAAAGACAATATACAAAAAAGCTGAGGCAGATGCCTCAGCTTTTTTGTCATTATTTCTGAGCGTTATATGCTTCGATTTTGCCTGTAAGATGCTTACAGACGTCTGCCATGAATTTCGTTGCGGTGGGACGGAATTCAACGTCGTATTTTTGGAGAAAATTATCTGCCTCAAGCGTGAAATCTCCGAGGTAATCAATATCTGCGAGAGCGCGGCATACCTCATCCCAGTTGATCCTTGCGCAACCCGGAAGTGTGTGGAGATCGCGAACGTAGTCTACGTCGTGAACGTGCAACGCGCCGAGACGGTCGTGACCGATAGTTCTTATAGCATCCTGCGGCTCACGTCCGCACAAGGCGACGTGACCGAGGTCGAGGCAGACGGTGAACGCCTCGGGATCGTTGAGCGTGTCGTAATAGCGGTTCATCTCACGCGGATCAGCACATACGTCGTCACAGATATAATGTGTAACGGGTCTGTCTTGCCACATGTTTTCAAGGGCAATTTTTACTCCGCAATTTTTTGCATAGGGGGCTAAGGAGCTGTAAAACTCCATATTTATCTCGAACATTTCTTCCTCGCGTCCAAGATAAGGCACCTTCTGAATGGGGTGAACGACTATCTGCTTTACTCCAAGCATTGCAACGACCTCGAAAAGCCGAGGAAACATAGGTACGGTCTCTTTAGTGTATTTCTCCCAACCGCCGCCAAAGGGCGCGTGCGACTGATTGAAGATAACACCGCGACGGTCTGCTATCTCCTTGAATTTTTTTGTGTTCTCCTTCCAATCGGGAGCAAACGCGAAGTCGAGGTCTCTGAACAAGGAAAAATCAATGGCAGGAAAGCCTGCGTCGGCAATTATGTCGATTCCCTTTTCTCTGCCGAAATTTATTGCCAGAATGTCCAAGGTTGTTGAATAGAGCATATTAACCTCCGTTCCGCCGCTTGCGGCGGTATAAATAGTTTATAAAACGTCTTTTGGGGTAAATGTATATTTCGAATTACAGAAGCGGCACTCGACCTCGAGCTCCTCGGGCTTACCTTCGGATACTTGCTCGTCAAAGAGCTTGCGAAGGTCCTTTTCGCCGAGTGATCTGAGCGCTTTTTCCATTCTTTCTCTCGAACAGGTGCAGAGATAGTCTACGTCTATCAAGTCAAAAAGATCGTATTCTATTCCCTGAAGCGCAAGCGCCGCGATCTCCTCGTTTGACATTCCGCTATCGAAAAGGCGGGATATGTTTGAAAGGAAAGGAACGTTATTCTCGATCTTAGTCACGGTTTCATCGTCTGCAAAGGGCAAGAGCTGAATGATAACGCCGCCTGCCGCCCTGCACGAAAGATCGGTATCAACGAGGACTCCAAGCGCGCAAACCGTAGGTATCTGCTCACTCTGCGCGTAATATGCGGTAATATCCTCGGCTATCTCGCCTGAAACGAGATCTATCGAGCCGTTATAGGACTCCGACGAGCCCATATCCTTGATTATGTTGAGAAATCCTCTGCCCACGGCTCCGCCAACGTCAAGCTTGCCGTTGGATTTGAGTGGTATTTCAACGTTGGGATTTTGAATATATCCGCGGACGTTACCGACATAGTCGCCGATAGCGAGGACTCTGCCCGCGGGTCCGTCGCCGTTGAGAGATACGGTTATTGTGTCATCCTTGTCACCGAGCATACAACCCATCATTGAGGTGACGGTCAGAAGTCTGCCGAGGGTTGCCGTTGCGGTGGCGGAGGTGTTGTGATAGCCGGTCGCCTTGTTTACTATATCTGTTGAATTGATTACGTGTATTCTTGCGCTTCCGTCACTCGTCATGGCGCGCAATATTTTTGACTGTCCCATTTTTTATCAAACATCCTTTCAAATTAAGTGTTGACTTGCAAAATTGCGCCCGTAGAGAGCGCAACTTTTCAAAATTTTATAATGCGAAACAATATTTGCGTTATTTTTTTGCTCGCGCTACGATATACCAGCGCTCGCAGCTATCTTTCGGTGCGTTAAATTCCCAATCACCGAAAAATCCGATAAGCTCAAAGCCTGATTGCATAAGGGCTGCGGTAAGCTCGTCCTTTGAGTAGCAGCGCTCGGTCTGCACTTCGTCGACGCGGGTGTATTTCCCGTTTTCGCCCTCGGTGAATACCGAAAGATAGAAATTACAGAGCTTTGTCTCTTCATCGTATTCATTCTGCCAGCCGCAGAATGCGACGTTGCCGTATGAGTCGTTATCTTCAAAAATGTAGTGATTATTTCCGTATATGTTCTTGAATTTGTGTGGTGTATTTACGTCAAATATAAAAAGTCCGTCGGGATCAAGATAATTATGCACGCAACCAAGACATTTCTCAAGATCTCCGTCTGCCGTGAGATAATTCATACTGTCCAGACAACAACAGATAGCGCCCACCGTGCCGTAAAGCTCGAAGGCGCGCATATCTTGCTTTAAAAACAGTATTCCCGACATCTCTTTGTCGTATGCTTTTTCATATGCCTCTGCGAGCATATCCTCGCTGTAATCAGCGCCGATCATATCGTATCCGCGCGACGCAAGCTCAAGGGTCATACTTCCCGTGCCACAGGCAAGATCGAGGACGAGCTCGGGCTTTTGAGGCAAAAATCTATTAAAGCAATTCTCAATAAAATCCGCCCATGCGGAATAATCAATCTCGGAGTTTATGTTATCGTAGACCGAGGCTATGGAGTCGTAAGCGGGCATTTTTTTACCTTTCCCTATAGATAGAGACTATTTCGAATGCTTTTTTTCCTCTAATTTTACCTTCTCAAGTGCTTTGAGATATCCCTCGCTGCCGTATTTTATGCAATGATTAACACGGCTGATGGTTGCGGTGCTGAGGCCTGTTTCAGCGGCAATGTCGGCGTATATGACACCTTCGCTAAGCATTCTTGCGGCTTTGAGACGTCGGGATATTTCAATGAGCTCTGATTTGGTACAGATATCCTCAAAGAAATTTTTGCACTCCTCGGGTGTATCTAAGGATGCGATGCACTTATATAAAAATTCAATGTTTTCGTCGTGATTGTTTTTCATAGATACCTCTTTGAAATTTTTGTTTTTTGGGAACGAAATATCAAGGCTGTATTATATTTGCTCACTAGTATCATTTTACCACTTTATCTCCCGAAAGTAAAGAGGGTTTTCGATTTTTTTCGAAAATATTTTTTCAACAATTCGTTTGTTTTGGTAAATTGATTATTGACATTTGTATTATTTTGATATATAATATAATTGCATATTATGTTTTATATCTACCATCGTGAGGTTTTCTAAAATGATTGAGATAAAAATTGGTAAAAAAATTCGTCTTCTCAGAAAAAATAATGACGTTACTCAGGACAAGCTCGCCGCTTATCTTGGCGTTACGCCGCAGGCGGTTTCCCGTTGGGAATCCGAGATTTGCTATCCCGATATCGAGACTCTTCCTCTGATTGCGGATTTCTTCGGAATCGGAATGGATGAGCTTCTTTGCTACGATAGCGTGCAGAAGGAGTCTAAAATAAAGGAATATCTTGAAAATGCCGAGCTGCTTGTTGACAATGAAAAGCTTGGTGAATGTCTTGCGCTTTTGCGCGAGGCTTATGCAGAAATCCCCTCCTCTTACGAGATACAGCTTCAACTTGCCAAGGTATTGTCGGCTATTTCTGCAAGCGGAAAGCCGAGAAAGAACGATCTTATGGAGGCAGTATCGCTTTGCAACCATATTCTTGAATTTTGCACCGATGACGAGCTTCGCGATGAAACCAAAAAGACTCTTTGCGATATTTATTCTCACCAGCTTGGCAATGACAGAATGGCTCTCGATATTGCCGATAAACTTCACGGAATGGGTTACAGTAAGGAGATCGTAAAGGCGACCGTGCTTACGGGGGAAACTGCATTCAAGCAGGCGCAGGTCAATATTATGGAGTTTGCCGATAATATGTGGTGGCACATGTACAATATTGCTTGTGTTCCCGACATTTCCGAGGATCACTACACGATAGACGAAAAGATAGAGATAATGGAAAAGGGTGTGGCGCTTTTTGAGGTCATATTCGGAGATAATTATCTGTATTATAACGACAGATTGGCGAATTCTTACCGTCAGTTAGCTATGCTCTATCTTTTGAAGGGCGATCGCCTTACCGCAATAAGCTGTGTTGAGAAAATGGCGCAGTATGCGATCGCGTTCGATTCCCTGCCCGATAGCGCGAGATATGCATCCGTTCTTCTCAATACCATTGAATACAAGAACGAAAAGCCCGAGGGCTTTGAGGGTCTGACGCTTTGTTCAAAGCTTTTGCGCGGTCGATTCTCAAATCGTATATGGGCGGGCATCAGAAGCGATGCAAGGTTTATCGCTGCGATAGAATCTATGGAAGAAACACTTCGTTAAGATTGGGTTTTGATCATGAATTTTCCTATTAAAGAATTTACTGAAAGCACGGAGATGACCGAGGCTGTAGGTCAAGCGTTGGCTCGGTTACTATCGAACGATGCTTCTCTGCCGAGATTCGTTGCTATGTACGGAGACCTCGGGGTTGGAAAGACATCGTTTGTGCGAGGTTTTTGCTCGGAGTTGTGCCCATCTTCTACTGTTAAATCTCCTACATTTGCTTTGGTCAATGAATACAAGTGTCCTGCTTGTGTGGGAGGGATAAAAAAGATTTATCACTTTGATATGTACCGCATTGCAGACGAGGACGATCTGTATTCGATAGGATTTTACGATTATCTGCGCGCCGACGCGGTCTGCATTGCTGAATGGTGCGAGATGATTCCCTATGCGCTTCCCGATTCTTACCTTAAGGTTGAGATCGAGAAGGCGGACCTTGGTGATAAGCGAAACATTGTTATAAGTTACATTGGAGCTTGAATTGAAATGAAGATACTTTCTCTTGATACGACTGCTGACGTTTGCTCTGCCACGATCTGCGATGATACCCGTCTAATCGCCGAAATGACGGTGAATACGGGTAACACCCATTCGCAAACGCTTCTGCCCGTCGTTGAACAAATATTGAAGATATCCGAGACCGAGCTTGACGAGATCGAGCTCTTTGCCTGCAGTACGGGTCCCGGTTCGTTTACGGGAGTCAGAATAGGCGTGGCGACGATCAAGGGTCTCGCTTACGGAAAAAATAAGACTTGTGTGTCGGTCTCAACGCTGGATGCGCTTGCTTACAATTTAAAGGGTTATAGCGGTGTACTGTGCCCTGTTATGAATGCTCGAAGAAATCAGGTCTACAACGCTTTGTTTGAGTCTGACGGCTTGAATATAAAGCGACTTTGCTCTGACAGAGCACTGTCGATCGACGATCTTGACGAGGAGCTTAGTGATTTGGATAAACCGATATTCCTTTGCGGAGACGGATATTCTATTACGGAAAAGGGCTTTAAAAAAACCAAAATCGGAGTAGTTCCCGAGAGGTCAAGGCTACAAAGTGCGTATAGCGTTGCTTGCTGTGCGCTTGAAAAATATAAGCTGGGAGAGGTGTTGACCGATGCACAGATCGTTCCGATCTACCTTCGTCCCTCCCAGGCCGAGCGCGAGAGAAACGAGCGCCTCGGACTTAACTAATAAAAAATGGAATGGTGTTTTATGATGAAAAAAATAGTTATTGGTTCTGACCACGGAGGCTTTGAGCTAAAAAAAGAGGTCATCGCACATCTTGAAAAAAGAGGCATCGAGGTGACTGACGTAGGTACCTACTCTACCGAGTCCTGCAACTATCCCGATTATGCCCGCGCGCTTTGCAAAAGGATACAGTCGGGCGAATTCGAGCGCGGAATTCTTGTTTGCGGCACGGGTATAGGCATCTCTATCGCGGCTAACAAGCACAACGGTATCCGTGCGGCTTGCTGCTCCGATACATTCTCGGCAAGAATGACGAGAATGCATAACGATGCAAACGTTCTCTGCTTTGGCGGACGAGTTGTTGGTGCGGGACTTGCTTGCGATATGGTCGATCTTTTCGTTGACACCGAATTTGAAGGTGGCAGACATACCGACAGAGTCAATATGATTGCCGACATTGAAAAGGAAAACTGATTTACAGGAAGGGCGTGTTTTATAATGGCTGAAAGACAGGATAAGCCTCATAAGATCGCAGAGGTTTTGCGTGCGATAATCGGAAAGACCGAGAAAAAATATTATACGTCGGCGGTTATTCTTGCGGCAGGTGCGTCCTCTCGCATGGGTGGAGACGTCACCAAGCAGTTTTGTGAGGTCGGCGGACTTCCCGTCGTTGCACGTACCTTGATAGAGTTTGAAAAGTCCCCCTTTATCGACGAGATCGTTCTCGTGGCTAAGGCTGACGAGGTTGATAAATACGAGGGCTTTGCCGAAAAATACCATATCACGAAGCCTTTTAAGGTGATCAAGGGCGGTCAGACAAGGCAGGAATCGGCGAGATTTGGCTCGGATGTGGTCAATAGCAAGTCGAAGTTTATCGCAATTCATGACGCGGCGAGATGTCTTATCACGCAGGAGATGATATCAAGAGTATGCCACAGCGCATATCTGCACGGCGGTGCTGTTCTGGCGGTCAGGGCGGTGGATACCGTCAAGATCGGAGATAAGAGTGCGTTTATTGAGAGCACTCCCGAAAGAAAGCTGACTTGGCAGGCGCAGACGCCCCAAGTTTTCAAAACCAACGCCTTCCGTGCGGCTACATACGTTGCACGTGATGAAAAGTTCGAGGGGACGGACGACGCTTCTTTGCTTGAGCATATAAGGATACCTGTAAAGCTTGTTGAGGGCTCGCGTGAAAATATCAAGGTCACAGAGCCGATGGATATTTACTTTGCTGAGGCGATTTTAAAGGCGAGAGCCGAGGCTGAAAAGAAGGATGACGGTGAAAAGGCATGAGGATCGGTCACGGATATGACGTTCATCGGCTCGTTGACGGTAGAAAGTGCATTGTTGGCGGCGTTGATATTCCCTTTTCAAAGGGACTGCTTGGACATTCCGACGCCGACGTGCTTGTCCACGCCGTTATGGACGCGATTATAGGAGCTCTTGCGCTTGGCGATATAGGTCATCTGTTTCCTGATAACGATCCTGCATACGAGGGCGCGGACAGTCTTGTTTTATGCGCGCACGTTGCGGAAATAATGGAAAAAAAGGGCTATGTGATCGGCAATATTGATGCTACCGTCATAGCGCAGGCTCCTAAAATGGCTCCGCATATCGAAAAAATGCGCGAAAATATTGCTTCTGCACTGAATACCGACGTTGAAAACATCAGCGTTAAGGCAACAACCGAGGAAAAGCTCGGATTTACGGGCGAGGGTCTTGGAATTTCGGCTCACGCGGTGTGCTTGCTTGAAAAAAAGTGATTTTGCGGTTGGGATCGCCGCTTTTGCGGCGATCCCTATAAGATCACTACGGAAATGCCCTGCATTTTGTATACATCCATTTTTTTAACGACGAAAAAGGCTATCCCCGAAGCGTTGCCTTACGACATTTTATGAGCTTTGGAGATATAATTCCACAAAAATTGACATACAATTTTTATCAAGAAAGGTCAGGTGTTTTTATGATATATATTGCCCCTTCTCTGCTTGCGGCCGATTACTCAAATCTGGCTGCCGATATAAAGCGAGTTGACGAGGCTGGAGCTCAGTATCTGCATCTCGATATTATGGACGGCGCATTCGTTCCCAATATCAGCTTTGGTCCCGAGCTTATCTCGGGCATCAGAAAATGCACTGATATGATCTTCGACGTTCATCTTATGATCAAACGTCCCGAGAGATACATAGACAGATTCGTCAAGGCAGGCGCGGATATTATTACCGTGCATTACGAGGCTTGCGAAAATCCGATGTCGGTGATACATCTTATTCATTCGTACGAAATGAAGGCGGGTATTGCGGTCTCGCCGAAAACCCCGGTTGAGCATCTCTTTCCCCTGATCAATCACATCGATATGGCGCTTATCATGACGGTTGAGCCCGGGTTTGGCGGTCAGTCGCTTATTCCCGAAACTCTTGAAAAGGTTTCAACGCTTCGCAGATACGCATCCGAGCGAGGAATAAATCTCGACATCGAGGTCGACGGCGGCATCAATGCCGAGAACATTGGACTTCTGACCTCTGCGGGCGCTAACATCATCGTTGCGGGATCTGCTATTTTCAAGGCAAAAAAACCTCGTGCGGTCATTCAGGCAATGAAAGAGTCTGCGGCTTTAAATACTTTTAAGGGATAATTTAAAACCTCGTCCGTTTATTGGACGAGGTTTTTTGTTGGTATAAAGTGATATTCTTTGCTTTCGCAAAGAGTGATATTGCCCTTGCGGGCAGTGATATTCTATTTGCCTTGAAACTCGCGTAGCGAATATCACTTGGACGAAGTCCAAATATCGCTGCAACGCAATAACACTCGCCAGAGGCGAATAGAGTTAGCGTGATACTCCAAATGGAGTATCACGCTAATCTCCCTCGTTCGTTTATTTTACTTTAACATACCTTCAAGGGTAGCCTTTGCAGTCTCAAGTGCTTCTGCGATCTTGGAGACGTCACGTCCGCCGGCCATAGCCGAGTCGGGACGACCGCCGCCCTTTCCGCCGGTTACTGCCGCAACTGCTCCGACGAGCTTGCCTGCGTGTGCGCCTGCGGAAACCGCATCCTTACCTGCAACCGCGATGAAGTTGAGCTTGTCGCCCGACTTTACTGCGATAACTGCTACGGTGTCGGCGTGATCAGCCTTAATTTTATCGGAAAGACTTCTTGCCGCATCGATCTCCATACCGTCTGCAATATAGGTCACGAGCTTGACAGCGCCAACCGATACTGCGCTTGCAAGAACGTCGTCGAGCTTGCTTCCTGCGAGCTTGGAGTTAAGAGACTCGATCTCCTTCTTCATAGCGGCGATCTCGCTCTGAAGCAGAGCAGCTCTCTTGGTGATATCCGCAGGGTTCTGAACCTTAAGCTCTGCCGCGGTATCAGCTATGAGCTTGTCCTTGGATGCGATGAGTGCGAGGACACCTGTTCCCGTAACAGCTTCGATACGGCGCACGCCTGCGGCTACGCTGGACTCGGAGGTTATCTTGAACAGACCGATCTTGCCGGTGTTATTACAGTGTGTTCCGCCGCAAAGCTCGGTCGAGAAATTGCCCATCTTGACCATACGGACAACGTTGCCGTACTTTTCGCCGAAGAGCGCCATAGCGCCGTTCTTCTTTGCGGTCTCGATATCGGTCTCCATAGTTACGATATCGTTTGCTGCGAGAATATTGACGTTTACGAGAGCCTCAACTCTCTTGATCTCATCTGCGGTGAGTGCTGCGAAATGAGTGAAGTCGAAGCGGCATACGTCTTCATTGACGTAAGAGCCTGCCTGCTCTACGTGGTTGCCGAGGACTGCGCGGAGCGCCGCCTGAAGCAAGTGAGCCGCGGAGTGATTGCGGCAGGTAGCCATACGCTTTGCGTCGTTTATGTCTGCGGTGACTGCATCGCCAACCTTAAGCTCGCCGTTTGCCACGGTGCAAAGGTGGAGGTATACGCCGTCGGTCTTCTTGGTATCGTAAACTGTGCCGAGGAACTTGTCTGAGTAGATAGTACCCGTGTCACCAACCTGTCCGCCGCCCTCTCCGTAGAAGGGGGTACGGTCAAGGATAACGGTGCAATCGCCCTCGGAAACGCTGTCAACACTTCCCTCGTCGGTAAGTATTGCAATTACCTTAGCTTCGCTTCTGTAGTCGGTGTAGCCTGTAAATTCAGTCTTGGAAAGATCGGAGATGAGTGACTTGGAGGACTCGTCCCATCCGCCGATATTTGCTCTCGCTTCTCTTGCGCGGATCTTCTGCTGCTGCATAAGTGCAACGAACTTTTCCTCGTCGATCTTGAGGTTGCTCTCTGCCGCGATCTCACGGGTAAGATCGATCGGGAATCCGAACGTATCGTAGAGCTTGAATACTTCTTCGCCCGAGATAGTGTCGGCATGGTCGGCGATAGCGCCGCGAATGAGATCGGAGAGGATCGAGAGACCCGCATCAACGGTTGCGTCAAAGCGCTCCTCCTCCATAGAGATGACCTTGAGTATATAGTCGCGCTTTTCCTCAAGCTCGGGGTATGCGCGGCAGCTTTCGTTGATAGCAACGGTAACGGTGTCAACAAGGAACGCGTGATTGATGCCGAGAAGCTTGCCGTGACGGCATGCACGACGGATTATACGGCGAAGGACGTAGCCTCTTCCCTCGTTGGAAGGAATTACGCCGTCGGATATCATAAACATTGCGCTTCTCGAGTGGTCGGTGATAACGCGGATAGAAATATCGTTCTCTGCGTTGTCGCCGTAGGTCTTGTTTGCGATCTCGCAGGTCTTGTCGATGACCTTGCGGATAGAGTCGACCTCGAACATATTGTCAACGCCCTGCATTACGCAAGCGAGACGCTCAAGTCCCATACCGGTATCGATATTCTTCTGCGCGAGCTCGGTGTAGTTGCCGTGACCGTCGTTATTGAACTGCGAGAATACGTTGTTCCAGATCTCCATAAATCTGTCGCAATCGCATCCGGGCTTACAGTCGGGGCTTCCGCAGCCGTACTTGATTCCTCTGTCGAAGTAGATCTCCGAGCAAGGACCGCAGGGGCCGCTTCCGTGCTCCCAGAAGTTGTCTGCCTTGCCGAGACGGACGACGTGTGCGGGGTCTACTCCGATCTTGTTTACCCAGATGTCGTAAGCCTCCTCGTCGTGCTCGTAGATAGAGGGCCAAAGAAGATCCGCAGGGATCTCGAGCCAGCCCGTGAGGAATTCCCACGACCAAGCGATAGCCTCCTCCTTGAAATAATCTCCAAAGGAGAAGTTACCGAGCATCTCGAAGAACGTGCCGTGGCGCGCGGTGTGACCTACGCGCTCGAGGTCAGGGGTTCTGATGCACTTCTGGCAGGTGGTTACGCGGTTGCAAGGAGGAACCTCCTCACCCGTGAAAAACTTTTTCATAGGTGCCATGCCCGAGTTTATAAGTAAAAGTGATTTGTCGTTATGAGGAACGAGAGAATACGAAGGGAGACGGAGGTGTCCCTTGGATTCAAAGAAAGAGAGATATTTTTCTCTTAAGTCGTTGAGTGATGTCCACTTCATAGGATAAGATTCCTTTCGTTTTTTACATTAACTATATAATTATATCACCGAAAAGCCGTTAAGTCAAGTAATTTTCAAGGAAAGTTGAACGTTTTTTTTCGGAGTTTTTGAAAAAAACGTGTTGTGTTCCCTTTTGATTGATGGCAAAAGCCAAAGCGCGAGGTTGCCCTCGCGCTTTGGGGTGAATTTTATTCCTCGGGAACGTAGTTGTAAATTATAGTTGCGTTTTTAAGCGGAATATTTTCTTTACCTATAGTTATGCTTGCCCATTTTTCCTCACTTCTGACATAATAAACTGTATCAAGACTATCGCATCCCAAAAAAGCGGAATCGCCAACATTGACCACATGCTGCGAAATAATTATGCTCGTCAAGCTGTCGCAGCCGCAGAATGCACACGACTCAATGCTATTGACCCACGGTGGAATAGTCACGCTTGTAAGACTGTCGCAATCGGTGAAAAGGTTATATTCAATTGTTTTGATCCAATACGGCAGAGTTATATTCGTAAGATCGGTGCAACCCTGAAATGCGCGTTTACCAATACTAACTACGTTGTCAGGAATGGTAATCTCAGCAAGGGCGGAGCAGCCATAAAACGAGCTATCGCCTATACTGGTTACACTATCTGAAATTTCAATATTTGTGAGACTTGTACAATGAGAAAACGCGTCGTTTCCTACACTTGTTACACTGTTCGGAATTTCAATGCTTTCAAGATCTGTACAATGAAAAAATGTTCCATCGCTTATCTTTGTAACATAATTTGATATTTTTACATGCGTAAGATTGCTACATCCCCAGAACGCATTTTTACCTATATAAGTTACGCTGTCGGGTATATCCACACTCGTAAGACTCTCACAACCTGAGAATGCACCATCGCCTATACTTGTTACGCTGTCAGGTATATCCACACCCGTAAGACTGTTGCAACTTGAGAATGCCCTCTCTCCTATGCTTGTTACACTATCTGGAATTTTCACAAGTACAAGGCTCTTGCATTCATAAAACGCATCTCTGCCGATAGTTATTACACCGTCCGGAATTTCGATAACCGTAAGGCTTTCGCAGTTTTCAAAAACTGCTATCCCCAGATTTGTAGTACCGTCGGGAATTTCAATACTTATAAGGCTCCGACAGTGCGAGAACGCCAGATCTCCAATACTTGTAATACCATTGGGAATTTCAATGCTTTTAAGGTTTAGACAACTGTGAAATGCCATCTTGCCTATACTGGTTACGCCATCGGGAATTTTGATACTTGCAATGTTAGTGCAACTGTAGAATGCACTATCACCTATGCCGGTAACGGCGTCACCGTCGGGAGAAACGGAAGGAATAACTATATCTGTATTCGTACAGGTTCCAATTCCGCTGACATAGCAAGTGCCGTCGCCGTTAGAAACAAATTCCAAGCTTTCGTTTGCTTGATTTGCAGGAGTGCATGATGAGAGCAACGGCAGGCACATGGTTAAAACGAGTAAGAATGCTATGAGTGATGTTTTCTTCATATAACTCCTCCATATTTTTCTTTTTGTCTTATAAACTCCACGTTCGAAGCGTCGGTTTTGTCCATTATTACGATCTATTTATCAGTCTCGCTGTACAGCGCCGCACCTATGACGGTGCCGAAGCTTGCATTTTCGGGAATTATAAAATTGATTCCAAATGAGGTGAGGTTCTCAAAAACGTCGCGGACGGGCTTGATCGTTGTGAGATTGCCTATCAGAACGACATTCTTGATTCCGTGGCCTCTTGCGGTAAATACCGCCATCATAGCGATGGTCTCGGCGACCATATTAGCAACGCCGAGCGCAATATCACTGTTGCTTGCCATATCCGAAAGCTTGCCGAAGTTGGACGCGGTCAGATTTTCGTTGATGCCCGTGAATTTGGCATTCTTGGAGATATCGCCGACGCGCAGATCGATATTGGCGAGATTTCCGTCCGCACATATCTCCTCAATGTGCTCGACTGTGTCGATTCCCGTCATTTTTTTAGTAAGACCGAGAAGTGTACCGCCGCCGACACCCGTACCGCCGAGATAGTTTATCTTGGTGTCGCTTCCCTCTTTTTTCGCGTGGATAAGCGCAGTTCCCGTGCCCATGCTTACAACTATCGCTTCGTCAAGTCCCGAAAGATAGAGTCCGCCTATGCCGGCAGCCGAAAACTCGGGAACGGTGTTACAATTCAAGGAATATATCGGCTTTTGCATATAGGTAGAGCCGACACCCGTGATCATAATGCGGTCGATATCGCTCAAGGAGAGGTTGTTTTCGGCTATGAATTTTCCGAAAGCGCCGTATATTGATGTTATAGGGTCGGTCGCTCTGACGAGAAACGGAGATATAAGCTGATTATCGCCGCTATCATTCATTTTGAAGCCGACTATTTTCGTAGTGCTTCCGCCGACGTCTATACCGATAACGTTTTTTATATTTGTGCTCATTTTTTGCTCCTTTTCTGCAAGGATTTTACAATATTGGGGCATTTTTACCGACAATATCATAAAATAATTATATCACCATCTTGAAAAAAATGCAATAAGGTGCTATAATATTGTTTGAAATTATTTGAAAAATTCAAAAACTGTGTTTTAAACGATGAGAGGTTATATAGAATGGCATTTGATGCGGGCATGCTCGCTTGCGTAGTTCACGAGATCAAAAGCGTGGCGCGTGGCGGAAGAATTGAGAAGATATATCAGCCCGAACGGGATGAGATAATATTGCAGATGAGGACCACTTGCGGAGGCAAGCGCCTGCTTATAAACGCGGGCTCTAATTGCCCCCGAATAAGCTTTACCTCGGTCCAGAAGGAAAACCCGATGCAAGCACCGATGTTTTGCATGCTTCTTCGCAAGCATCTGACGAGTGCTTGTCTTTCCGAGATCGAGCAGCTTGGATTTGAGCGCGTTGTGAAGCTTACCTTTGATACGCGCGACGAAATGGGCTTTGAGTGTAAAAAGTATCTTATTGCCGAGGTCATGGGCAAATACAGTAACCTCATTTTTGCCGATGAGAAGTCGAAGGTTATCTCTGCGCTAAAAACTATTGATTTTACCACGAGCAGTCTTCGTCAGGTGTTGCCGGGCATGACCTACGAGTTACCCCCCGCGCAGAACAAGCTTGATCCGACTAAAACGAATTTTGACGAGTTCTCTGCCGCTTTTGCAGATTTTCCTACCGAAAAAGGTGCGGAAAAGTTTATTACCTCGACGTATCTTGGCATATCCACGAGCATTGCGCGTGAGATCGTTTATCGTGCCTGCGGTCGTTTTGACGCGACGACGTGTGAGGTGGGCTGCGAGAAGCTTTATTCCTCGTTTGCGCTTATATTTGAAGCGATGTCGAGAGGCGAATTTGCACCTACGGTAATTCTTGAAAATACTGCGCCGATCGAATATGCCTTTGTTGATCTTGGCTACTACGGCTCGGGCTTTGAGCACAGAGCCTTTGAGAGCGTAAGCGAAGCGCTGGATCTTTATTTTGCGAGTCGTGACCGTGAGCAGCGAGTCAGACAGCGTGCGGCTGATATTCTCGGATTGTTAACTCACGCCGAGGCGCGATTGATAAAGAAGATCGACGTGCAGGAAAAGGAGCTTGCCGACTGTGTCAAGGGCGAAAAATACAAAAATTACGGTGATCTTATTACGGCTAACATCTATAAGCTGAAGCGCGGCGACAAGGCGGTCGAGCTTATTGACTACGAAAGCTGGAACGAGGAGAAACAAGACTTTGACACGGTGCTTATCGAGCTTGACGAGAGACTTTCCCCTGCTGCCAACGCACAGAGATATTACAAGCTTTACAACAAGTCAAAGACCGCAAAGGTCGAGCTTGCAAAGCAGCTTGATATTGCAAGAAGCGAGCTTGAATACGTATATTCGGTGTTTGATGCGCTGACTAAGGCGGAGACCACCGCAGACCTCTCCGAGATACGCGACGAGCTTTACAGAAGCGGATACGCCTCCAAAATGAAGGGATACAGTTCCCCGAAAAAGCATCCCGCGCCTGTGATAGCTGAATTTGTGACCACGAACGGCTACCGTGTGCTTTGCGGTAAGAATAACTATCAAAACGAATATATCACCCACAAGCTTGCCGAGAGGCACGATTATTGGTTCCACGCGAAGAATATGGCGGGCTCGCACGTTTTGATGATAACAAACGGAGAAGAACCGCCTGCCGAGGATTTCACCGATGCTTGCGAGATCGCGGCGTATTACTCCAAGGCAAAGGGCACGGCGGGAGTTGAGGTAGACTATCTCTTTGCGCGCGGAGTAAAGAAGGTATCGGGAGCAAAGCCCGGATTCGTTATCTACCATAATAACTGGTCTGCATTCGTTACTCCCGACGAAGAAAAGATCAAGAGAATGAGAAAGAAATAAACTTGAAAAAAACGGATACTCCGAGATTTCGGAGTATCCGTTTTGCGTTATTTGATAAGCGTAAAATCGGGGATCTCAACGGGTCTGCTTCCCTCGCGGATCGAAATGTCCGAAAGAGGAGTTATACACATCCACGCTGCCGCGTCGTAAACGTCTATAGGAGATTTGCCACCGTTTATTACGTAGTTGAAAAATTCATTGTAAACAAGATAGTCCATGCCGCCGTGTCCGCCGCGAAGTCCGTCTGCAAGAAATTTCTTCCACATGGGATGGTCGTATTTTTCAGCGTATACGTCGAGCGCATTATTCCAGTTGGGCGACCAATTCCAGTGCGAAGCCTCGTCGAAATCGGTGTCAAAATAGATGTAATTTCCATCCTCGCGATACATACCGCGTGTGCCGTGGACCGTAAAGTTGCGGCTGTAGGGGCGACCGCAGGTGGTATCGAGCATCAAAGAGATCGTCGCGCCGTTGGAGCACATAATGTTGGTCGTTACTATATCACCCTGATTGAATTTCTGATCGATGAATTTGCTCTGAATCGTGTCGGGGTGAAGTCTTGCGTAGTCGTTAAGTCCGACCGACTTCGAGGACATCGAGGTAAGATACAGCATGCGGTTTCCGCGATTTATATCAAGTATCTGTGCTATGGGACCGAGCTCGTGAGTGGGATAATTTTCGCAATTACGGTTAATATAATTGTTAAGGCGGTAATGACGCATCTCCTCTCCGCGAAGAACCTCGGTGCGAAGGTCGTGCTGATACGCACCCTCACAGTGAACTATCTCGCCGAAAAGGCCCTGCTTTACGATGTTCATTGCCATCATTTCAAATCTGCCGTAGCAGCAGTTTTCAAGGAACATAAAGGGAGTTTTGGTTCTGATCTGAGTTTTTACGAGCTCGTAGCATTCTTCGAGATCGTAAGCGCCTCCGACCTCAAGACCCGTGGGGATTCCCGCCTCCATCGCTTCGCAAGCGATCTTGACGTGTGTTTCCCATGATGTCATTACAAGGACCGCGTCAACGTCCTTGCGGGCAAAGATCTCCTTATAATCGGTCGTGCCGAATACGTCCTTGCCGGTTTCTTCCTTGATCTGCGATGCGATCAGATCGACTCTGTCCTGATACAAGTCGCAAATAGCCACTATCTCGCAGTTTTCCATTCCGAGAAATAGAGGCTTGATGAGCGACTGCCCTCTTGCGCCAAGACCAATAATGGCTGTTCTTACCTTTTCCATAGCTTTTTCTACCTTTCAAGATCATATTGAACTTTGAAACCACAGTATATCATAAATCTCTTTGATTGTCAATAAAATCTAATAGAAATAGTTTGTAAATAAAGTGTTAAAGAAAAGTTGATTTGTTGACAAAATCCGCAATTTATTGTATACTGTATTCAATGGGTAAAAAACTTGAATTATAGGCTTTTTGGTCGTATCTGATCGATGGAGGTAAATATTTTATGGAAAATTTTTCCGAAATTGCGGTTTGTATCGAAAACATCAGCAAAAAGATAAGCAGGATAAAGCAGGAAAAGACCACAAAACTTGGTATAAGAAACGCGCATTTCACTTGTATGATGCACATTGATCTTTCCCCTGACGGATTGACACCCACAGAAATATCACGTGACTGCAACGTGGACAAGGCTTTCGTTTCGCGGACCACCGCCGATCTGATCAAGGGCGGATTTATCTGTACCAACGCAAAATTTCACGACGGCAGAAAGTACAGAAACAAATACATACTTACCGAAAGAGGTAAGGAAGTTATCTGCGATATAAAGAACGCTATTGAGGAGTATTTTGCTGAGCTTGGCAGTAAGATCGGCGAGTATGAAATAAAAAGCTTTTTAAAGGTAGTCGTTTCTATTAACGGTATCATTGAAAAACAGGTCGAGGCATGATCGCTTGATCGAAGAAAGGAAAGTATAGATATGAGTAACACTAAGATTCCTAACAGAAAGAAAATGGAGCGAGAGCTTCCTTTGGTATGGGATATAAATGACGTTATAGGATATATAAAGTCCCACGGAGATAAGGTCTGCTACAAATATTTTGAAAATGGTGCACTTCTCGAAATGACCTACTCCGAGGTGTATGATACAGTCAATAAGGTTGCGGCGGCGTATGACAAGCTTGGTCTTTCGGGCAAGCGAGTTGCCGTTATAGGTGATACCTCTCCTCAATGGCTCTGCAGCTATATGGGTGCATTGGCGTCGGGTACCGTTGTCATTCCTATGGATAAGGAGCTTGCAGTTCCTGAGATCGAGAAGTTTCTTGAAATGGTTGAGGCTGACGCTGTCATATATTCGAAGTCGTTTAATGAAAAGCTTGCTGGAACTATCGAAGCTCACCCTACCCTGAAGCGCTTTATTCCTATCAGCTTTAACGGTGAAGCTTCCGACAAGATAATTCCCTTTGCGGATTTTTTGGAGATAGGCGCAAAACATCTTGAAGACGGATATACTGTCGGAAGAGTTCAGAATCGCGACACTATGTGCGAAATGCTCTTTACCTCGGGTACTACCGGTACGAGCAAGTGCGTAATGCTCTCGCAGAATAATATTTTCTCTGCGGTCAGATCTGCTATTCAGTCGGTTTGCTTTACTCCTGAAGACGTGCTTGTGTCGGTGCTCCCCGTTCATCATACTTACGAGCTTATGTGCTTGCTGGCGGGAAGCTGCTTTGGCATTACCATCTGTATAAACGATTCTTTGCGCCACGTTATGAAGAACTTTGCACTCTTTAAGCCTACGGGTCTTGTTCTCGTTCCTATGTTCCTTAATACGATGTATAAGAGGATCTGGTCCGAGGCAGAGCGTACGGGCAAGGATAAGGTTCTCAAAGCAGCGCTCGGTGCATCAAGAGGCATGATGAAGGTCGGAATCGATATGAGAAAGACTCTTTTCAAGTCGGTTCTTGCGGCGTTTGGCGGCAGACTTGACCACGTTATCTGCGGTGGAGCCAAGCTTAATCCCGATCTTATAGTTGCTTTTGAAGAATTTGGAATCTCCGTATTTGAGGGCTTCGGTATTACCGAGTGCTCGCCTCTGGTTTCGGTTACTCCCTACTATGCAAGAAAGCTTGGAGCTATCGGTCCCAGCGTTCCCTCTTGCAAGGTGCGCATAGATCCCAACGGCGAGGAAACTCCCGAGGGATACGCTATGGGTGAGGTTCAGGTCAAGGGCGACAACGTTATGATCGGCTACTACAATAATCCCGAGGCAAACGCTGAGGTATTCACCGACGACGGTTGGTTCCGCACGGGCGACGTAGGATACCTTGACAATGATAACTATCTCTATCTTACGGGACGAATCAAGTTCGTTATCGTGCTTGAAAACGGTAAAAACGTATTCCCCGAGGAGATCGAGGAATATCTTGACGCTATTGACACGATCAGTGAGGCTTGTGTAGTAGGAAGAAAGAACCCCGATAGTGACGAGGTTGTTCTTACCGCTGTCGTTTATCCTGATTTTACTAAGTTCCCCAAGGACGTTGACGACGCTACCGTAAAGGAAACTATCAGAAAGGCTATCAATACAACGAACAAGAGACTTCCCACCTACAAGCAGATCAAGGCAGTTGAGGTGAGAAAGACCGAATTTGAGAAAACTACCACTAAAAAGATCAAGAGACAGTTGGTAAAATAATTTATTATGAAAATTCCCGAGATGTATGAATTTCGGGAATTTTTGTGCATATTTTATCAATGCATAGCAAAGAATTACGCTCCTATGGCGGTTTTTTGTCAAAAAATTGTGATATGCTCTTGTTTTTTACCTTGTTTTGTGATATTATAGTCTTATATAAATAAGAAAAAGGACTGTGATCTATGAGAGACGGTTATATCAAGGTGGCATCGGCAACGCCCACGATAAAGCTTGCCGATACTGTTTTCAATACTAAAGCCTGCATTGATCTTGCAACGAGAGCAAGCGAGGCGGGTGTAAAGGTGCTCGTTTTCCCCGAGCTTACGCTTACGGGGTATTCTTGTGGTGACCTTTTTAATACCGAAACACTTTTGAACGGTGCGCTTGACGGTCTGCGCGAATATATTTTGGCGACTGCTATGTTCGATATGATATCTGTGATAGGTCTGCCGATCTTATATAGTGATAAGATCTATAACTGTGCGGCGGTCGTTTCGGGTGGTCAGCTTCTCGGACTCGTGCCTAAGAAAAATTTGCCCAATCACACCGAATATTTTGAAATGAGGGCTTATACCCCTGCCCCCGACGATAACTTCGCTTACGTTTTTGACGACAGTGTGGTCATATTCGGACTTAAGCAGATGTTCGTTTGCCGACAGATGCCCTCCTTGCGCATAGGCGTTGAGATCTGCGAGGATATTTGGGTATTTGATCCCCCTTCCAACGCGTTGGCGGCGGCAGGTGCTACGATAATTGCCAATCCCTCTGCTTCAAGTGAAACGGTCGGCAAGGAGGATTATCGCCGATCCTTAGTCAAGGTACAGTCTACACGTACGATGTCGGGATATATCTACGCGAGCCTGGGACTCGGAGAATCTACCTCAAGCTCGGTCTGCTCTGGTCACTGTATGATCTTTGAAAACGGTTCGCTGCTTGCAGAGAGAAAGCCCTTTGAATTTGACGCGGGTGATATGGTCATCAGCGAAATCGATCTGCAGAAGATCGTTCGCGCGCGCAGAGCTTGCAACACCTTCTCCAAGGACACCAAGGGAAATGAATATTCCGATATCGAATTCGATCTTTGCGAGGAGAAAACAGAGCTTACAAGATTAGTCGATCCTCATCCCTTCACACCCTCTGACAAGACCGAGATGGCTCGAAATTGTGAAACTATACTGACGATTCAGTCACAGGCGTTGGCACACAGAATTACCTCGTCTTACTCCAAAAATATGGTCGTTGGTATTTCGGGAGGACTTGATTCCTGCCTCGCGCTTCTCGTTATGGTGCGCGCGGCTGACTATCTTAAAATTCCACGCAAAAATATTATCGCGGTCACTATGCCTTGCTTTGGAACTACTGCGAGAACAAAAAACAACGCAACCGTTCTTTGTGAGCGACTCGGCGTTGATTTCAGATGCGTTGATATTTTTGATTCGGTAAATCAGCATTTTAAAGATATTGGACACGATCCTAGCGATCACAGCGTAGTATATGAGAACGCGCAGGCTCGCGAGCGCACGCAGGTGCTTATGGATATTGCCAACAAAGAAGGCGGTATCGTAGTCGGAACGGGCGACCTTTCCGAGCTTGCTCTCGGTTGGGCGACCTATAACGGCGACCACATGTCGATGTACGGAGTTAATGCCTCGGTTCCGAAAACGCTTATAAGACACGTCGTAAGGCATTACGCCGATATTGAAAGGCAGAAGGGCGACGATGCTCTCGCTGACGCGATCTATGATATTATCGATACACCCGTATCTCCCGAGCTTCTCCCTGCCGATAAGGACGGAAAGATAGCACAGAAGACCGAAGATCTCGTTGGACCATACGAGCTGCACGATTTCTATATTTACAATTTCGTTAAATACGGGTTTACCCCCCGAAAGATCTTCAGGCTTGCAAAGATAGCTTTTGACGGCAGATATGACGATCAGACCCTCTTAAAATGGCTTGAGGTGTTTACAAAGCGCTTCTTCTCTCAGCAATTCAAGCGCTCCTGTATGCCTGACGGCCCTAAGGTCGGCAGCGTTTCACTCTCAAGCGCCGATTGGAGAATGCCCTCCGATGCAACGAGTGCTATATGGCTCAAGGAGATCGCAGAGATCCGATCTGAGCTTTGAATTTAATAAAAAATCGCTTATGACAACCGTCATAAGCGATTTTTGTTGTTTAAACTCTCTTTTTAAGCAAAGCCAGAGATGCAAGTCTTACCGATATGTATATTATAGAGAAAAGCAAAGTGTTTAATAAAAATCCAAGTATCGCCGAGCCCGTAATTAAATGCGCTCCCGCGTCCATAATGTAGAATTTTTCAAGTCCTGTTGTCGCAAACATTGAAAAATTAAACGACGCGTAAAAGACAGTAAACGGGATCTGAAATACCGTGAAGCAAATAAGCTTGATAATATCATCCCTCATATGTCTTTGTTTAAAATATTCGATTGTTGTGAAGTTATTTTCACGGATCGCTTCTCTCATTTTTCTGCGATACTCGACAAACGAGGTCTCAATATTGATAACAAGCACCGAGAAGAAGATGTGAAAGATTATGTCGAATATAAAAATTGACCGATTGACAGTATGAGGCTCATCCTCCGCGATGATAGTAAGAGAACCCGAAAGGAATATTGAAAACGCTATCATTGCCGCGAGGTGAGCAGCTATCAGAATTCCGATCCAATTTATAATTTTTTTGATCTTTTCCCTTTTCATAATAACCTCCAAGTGATGTGATTAAAGTCTCGTGGGAATCAGAGCTGTTTTACGTAAGCGAGAAGCTCATCGAAGCTTCCCTGAGGATATGCGGAAATATCTTTGCTTTCTTTATTAATAAGGCAGTCGGTGAGCAGGAACACCTTTAAGCCGAGCATCTCTGCGATCATATCTTCTTCTACGTCGTTTCCGACCATAAGACACTCCTCAGCACAAACGCCGAGCTTTTTCATTACCTCTTTGTAATAATCGAGATTTGGTTTGCAATAGTGAGAATTTTCGTAGGTAGTGAAAAGCTCGAAGTCGGCGTGGTGTAGACCCGTCCAGGATATTCTTTGCTCGGTTGCGGTTGAAGGAAAGAGAGGGTTTGTTGCGAGGGCGACACGGAAGCCTAGAGACTTGATTGTTTTTATGATATCTGCTGCTTTAGGATCGTATCCGCAAGCGTCCTTGACCTTGCAGAAATCGTTTGCATAGAATTCTTCAAAAAGGTTAATGTCATCTTTCGCTTTTTCTCCGAATATTCTGCAAAATTCTTCCCAAAATGCCTCCTCGTTGACTTTTTCTCCCGTGTTTTTCACCATCGCTCTCGTTCCCGACCAGATCGCACCGATAAGCTTTTCTTTATCGTATCCGTGTGGCACGAGCTTCTTTGCGAGCCCGCCGAAATACGCTCCTATAAATACGTCCTGGTCCATAGGCAAGAGCGTGCCGTCGAGATCAAACAATATCGTTGTAATTTTCACTTTGTTTCTTCCTTTATTTTTCTCATACATAATCCGCTGCGGTGAGGCAGATATATTTGGAATTTATATTTTTTATCGGGTTGCTTTTCCGCGGTGTAAACGTAGTCCTTGGATATGCGGTCGTATCCACCGAAGGTACTATCGTCAGACGACATAACGACCTTGTATCCTCCCTTTCCCGATACGGTCATCCAGTATCCCTCGTAGCTGTTGGTGGGATGGAAGTTGAGCGCAAAGATAAGGCCCGCGCGCTCGTAAACGATCACCTTTTTTTCGTTGTCAATGAAAAGGCACTTGGGTGCTTTGGCGAATATTTTGTTATCCTTGGTCAGCGAGACCATTGCCTTGTCGAAATCCTGCAGATAGTGATATTTTAGCGATTTATCATCGGTAAGATGCCACTGACGGCGACAGTAGAAATAACTCCAGCCGTTGCCCTCGCGCGGAAAGTCGATCCATTCGGGATGACCGAACTCATTTCCCATAAAGTTAAGATAGCCCTCTCCGCCGAGCGACATCGTGACCATTCTTATCATCTTGTGAAGCGCAATTCCCCTTGCGATGATAGGATCCTGCGAGTCCTTTGACATATCGGTGTACATCTTGCTGTCGCACAGGCGGAACATTATCGTTTTGTCTCCAACAAGCGCCTGATCGTGCGATTCGGCGTATCCGATATATTTTTCGGCGGGTCGTCTGCCCGTAAGCTCACCCCAGATCTGCCACATATCCCAATATTCGTCGGGACAACTCTTGAGGAGGCGGATCCACATATCAGGCGTGCCCATTGCAAGTCGGTAATCAAAACCGATTCCGCCTTCGCTTATAGGCAGACACATTCCGGGCATAGCGGACATATCCTCGGCGATCGTGATCGCCTTGGGGTTGACTTCTCTTATAAGCTCGTTGGCGAGCTGAAGATAGGTTATCGCCTCGGTGTCTGTGTTTAGTGAGAAATACTTGGAATAATCCGTGAAGGCAACTCCGAGTCCGTGATCGTGATATATCATAGAGGTCACGCCGTCAAAGCGGAAGCCGTCGAAGTGATACTCGTCCATCCAGAACTTTAGATTGGAAAGCAGAAAATGGATGACCTCGTTTTTGTTGTAATTAAAGAGCTTTGTTCCCCACGCGGGATGGTCTCCCCTTGCGCCGTCGTGGAAGAATTGGTAGGTAGTACCGTCAAATTCGTTGATTCCCTCAGCGGTGTTTTTTACGGCGTGAGAGTGTACCACGTCGAGCAATACAGCGATCCCCATAGAATGAGCCATATCGATAAGCTCTTTTAACTCATTGGGCGTGCCGTATTTCGACGATGCCGCAAAAAAGGATGACACCTGATATCCGAACGAGCCGTAATACGGGTGCTCCATTATCGCCATAATTTGTATGGTGTTATAGCCGAGATCTCGTATACGCGGGAGTATATTGTCGCAAAACTCGCGGTATGAGCCGAGCCCTTCCTTTTCCTGCGCCATACCGATATGGCATTCGTATATATAGAGATTCTTTTTAGGTGTAAATGCTTTCTTTTTCCACTTGTATTCGGGCTCGTCCACGATAACGCCGCACCAGGAGTAGTTCTGGGGATCCTGCTCTACTCGGCGGATATAAAGCGGAATTCTTTGCAGAAGGCGGTCGCCGTTGCGGACTATCGTCTGCACGTGACATCCGTTCCACAGTGTATCCACACCGGGTAAAAAGATTTCAAAAACTCCGTTGCCGATGGGATTCAGCTTTAGGTCAAACCAGTGCCAATCGACCATATCTCCCGTGAGATATACCTCGTTCGCAGCGGGCGCCCATTCTCGGTAAAACCAACCGTCTGTGGTTTTGTGAAATCCGAAATATTCGTGACCGTTTGCGAAATCGATAAGCTTGCCGTCCTCGCCGACGAGCTCAAGCTTTTTTTTCGCGTAATTCTCCATTCGGAGATTTATGTCGTTCTCATACGGTAAAAGACCGGGATCGTGCTCAAATATTTTATATGACATTTTTCGAGATCCTTTCGAGATTATTTGATGTGTTTTCAATTTATAGTATAGCATTTTTTTGAGGATAATTCAATACAAAGACAAAATATTTCGCTATTATGGCAATAATCTGTGTTTTTATCAAGCTTTTTCAAGATTAAATACGAATTTGCAGATACTTCTCTCCTGCCCTTGATAGCTTCCCTTGCCCTCGTAGAGCTTTTCAAATCCGCAATGCTCCATTACCATGACAGATGCTATGTTTTCGGCAAGGCAAACACCCTTGATCAAGCTGATGCCGAGCTTCTTCATAATTACGGGCAAAAATGCCGATACCGCTTCGGTCGCGTAGCCCTGCCCCGTGTATGCTCCGCTGATATGATAGCCGATCTCCCAATCGTCGTTATCTAATGGGATAGCCTGAACATAGCCGATATAGGTTTGATCCTTGAGTAGCACGGGATAGACCTGCGGACCCTCGCCCGTGGAATAGCAATCGATCAGATATTCAAGCGTTTCTGCGGCATCCTCAACGGTTTCAAAGACCTCGTCGGGCACAAAGCGGCGGTTGTCGTCGTCAAGTGAGCCGAGGTGCACGGATTCTGCCATATTTAAGTTGAATTTGGTGATTATGAGTCTGTCGGTTAAGATGTTCATAGGCGGTCCTTTTGTTTGATTTGGTGAAGCGCGAGAATCGAACCTTAGCACAAACGACGTTGTCGTTTGGCGGAGAATTCGATTGAGCTAGTCCGGAGATGACAAAAGGGGCAAACGGCGTGCCGTATTGAAGCGCGAGAATCGAACCTTAGCACAAACGACGTTGTCGTTTGGCGGAGATTTCGATTGAGCTCGTCCGGGGATGCCAAAAGGGGCAAACG
>JAFQPM010000026.1 GCA_017411745.1 Clostridia bacterium
CAAAAGTGAAGTTGCGGCAAGCCGCAGTGAAGTTTGAGCTTGCGCCCAAGTGAAGTATTGCACTGAGAGCGCAAAGTGAAGTTAAGTGTTCCGCACATCGTGCCGTAAGGCACACTTCACGCACGAAGTGCGCTTCACTTGCGCAGCATACTTCACGTTCCGCTTGCGGAACACTTAGTTCAAAAAACGCACCTTTGTCAGTAGACAAAAGTGCGTTTTTTGTTGGCTGGGGCACAGGGATTCGAACCCCGGAAATGTCAGAGTCAGAGTCTGATGCCTTACCGCTTGGCGATGCCCCAAAATATTCCATTGATCTTGACGACCTATGTATTATATCAAAAAGAAATCGGTTTGTCAATAGCTTTTTCAAAAATTTTTTAAATCTTTTTTGCGCTTCCCTATCATTATCTCCCAAAAAATCAAGCTATATTCTCCGCAACCGCCTCAAATGCTTGATTTTTGTCACCAAAAGCCCTTAAAAATCAAGCAAAACAGCGAAAAAATTTGCCACAGTTTATCATAAGTTTACATTTACATTATTTTTTCGTTACATTTTTTACACTCAATATGGTAAAATAAAAAATGGGTGTGTTTGCACCCAATATGTAAAATTGAAAACAAGTCAACATACGCAAAAAAATGAAAGGATTCAAAAATGGGACTTTTTGAAATTTTAGAGCTCGTCTGCGGTCTTGCCCTTTTCCTTTACGGAATGGACGTAATGGGCAACGCGCTGAAAAAGAGCGCGGGACGCAAGCTCAAAACCATCTTAGGCAACCTGACCTCAAGCAAGCTCAAGGGCTTCCTGCTCGGTCTCGGTGTCACGGCAATAATCCAGTCCTCCTCCGCTACGACCGTAATGGTCGTCGGCTTTGTAAACTCGGGAACGATGCTGCTCTCCCAGGCAATAAGCGTCATTCTCGGAGCAAATCTGGGCACCGCCGTTACCGCATGGCTTACAGCGCTGAACAGCCTCGGAAACACCGATGCCCTATCCGCGATAGCCTTCCTCGACTACCTCACCCCTGACTTCTGGATGCCCATTCTCGCTATTATCGGAATAGCATTCATAATGTTCTCAAAAAGAGACAAGAAGAAGGACATCGGTACGATCCTTGTAGGCTTTGCCGTACTTATGGTAGGCATGAGCACTATGTCGGGTGCTGTCGCAGGACTTAAAAACGACCCCGAATTCGCAAAGATACTCACCATCTTCTCCAACCCCATAATCGGTGTTATTGTCGGTGCCGTCCTCACCGCGATAGTTCAGTCCTCCTCCGCATCGATCGGTATCCTTCAGGCGCTTTCGGTAACGGGAGGCATCAGCTTCGGTATGGCGATCCCGATCGTTCTCGGTCAGAACATCGGCACCTGCGTAACTGCAATGCTCTCTGCGCTCGGCACTAACAAGAACGGTAAGAGAACGGCAGTTGCCCACCTTTTCTTCAACGTCATAGGCGTGGTCTTCTGGCTCTCGATGTACTACCTCGTTGGTTGGATACTCAACCTTGCGGGTGTAATTGACATCTTCCATATTGCCGAAGCGGCTATCGATCCCTTTGGTATCGCAATCGTGCATACCGCCTTCAAGATCCTCGCGATCGCACTTATGTGGCCCTTCACCAAGCTTCTCGAAAAGCTTGCTTGCGCTATCGTCAAGGGCGACGACAAGAAGGGTGACGAATACACCTCTATGCTCGACGATCTTCTTCTCGATACTCCCTCGGTCGCTCTCGACCGTTGCCGTGTAGTAACCGCACACATGGCAGAGCTTTCGATCAATCCCTTAAACCAATCAATATCGCTCCTTGAAAACTATGATCCCAAGGTAGCCGACGAAATACGCGAAGCCGAAGACAAGGTCGACGTATATGAGGACGCGCTCGGCTCTTACCTCGTCAAGCTCGCCTCTCGTAGCATGTCAGAGGAAGACAGCGCAGAAATAACCAAGCTTCTCCACATGATAGGCGACCTCGAGCGAATTTCCGACCACTCAGTCAACCTTGTCGAATCCGCAGAGGAGATCAAGGACAAGAACGTCACATTCTCCGATCAGGCAGTACGTGAGCTTGAAGCTATGTATGGCGCAGTCAGAGAGATCAGTAAGCTGACCGCAGACGCATTCGTCAACACCGATATGGAGAGCGCTCTCAAGGTAGAGCCTCTTGAGGAGGTAGTGGACGACCTCAAGGATCAGATAAGAATAAACCATATCATCAGAGTGCAGAAGAACCAGTGTACCATCGAGCTTGGCTTCATTCTTTCGGATATCCTCACCAACCTCGAGCGTGTATCCGACCACTGCTCCAATATCGCAGGATGCCTCATCGAGATCTCCCGTCACCACGATGCGCTCGATCTGCACAATTACATGCACGAGCTCAAGGAAGCAGAAGGAACTCACTTCACCGAGCAGTACAAGATGTACTCCGAGAAGTATTCCATCAATTCTTAATCGCATAAAAAAAACCGCTTGCGGATCTCCGCAAGCGGTTTTTATTATATGATGTTATCCAAAATTGTGCGCCGCACCACACGATAGCTCGGCTTTTCATGCTCTCTGTAAGCTTCGCTGTGATGTACCGCAGGCATTCCCGCATCAGCGTATCTTTCAAGAAAATTACGCCACTCGTTAAGCGAAAATTTCAACTCAAGCTCTCCAAAGCAAGCCTCAGCATCGTCAAGGTATCCCGAGAGGATCTCTTTACCACCGTTTTTCACGCTTGCCGACTCGGCAAACGCGTCAAACAAAGCCTCCTTCGGCAATCCGCGCGACTTCCAAACTCCAAGATCAACTCTGCAAAGCTCGTCGGTCAAAAATTCGACCAAATCTCCTTGCCTTTCCTCAACTCGCTCGAATTCAGCATCAAAATATCTCTGCGCCGCTTTAATATCAGAAAGCAAGTGCTCCGCACCAAGCGCCGCCTGATAGCAAAACTTCGCGACGTCCTGCGGCATTATACTCGGATGCTTTTTCGCGTGCAAAATAAAATAATCTTTAAAATCCATAAAACCCTACCAAATACCGACAAATTTCCTTATCGCTTCACCACACGGCACTTTTCGATCCCATAATATTTAAAGCAAGCGATCGTTCTCTCGTCTATCCTCTCTCCGCAAACAGCGATCGGTATCGCGGGAGGACAGGAAACGGTTGCCAAGGCAAGCACCTCGCCGCAGGCATCCTCAACTGCAACCTCTCTCGAGGATGACATCAAAGCCTGCCTTGCCGACATAACCACTTCGGCTTCAGCCACTCTCGGCGCCACCTCGGTTATCTCTCGCCTTCTTTCGATCGAGCAAAGCGCCGCAGAAAGCGACTTAATGCCACCCTTGTCGACCTCGGGCGTGAACATCATGACAACGTAATCGGGATCCGAAAACTCGCACACGATCCCCTTCTCCAAAAGCATCTCGGCGATCTCATGCCCGTAATAACCATAGCCCTTCGTCGCCAAGGTCAGCTTCATCGGCTCGTCGCCGATAGGGGAAAAGCCTTTGTCAACAAGTGCTTTTTTCAAACTCGCAATCTCGCCGCAAATCTCGGCAAGTCTTTCTCTGTATCCGTCGCAAATATATAAATTCGCCATATCCAGCGACTGCAAGATCAAATAAGACGGACTGGTCGAAGCAAAAAGCTGCATCGCCTGCTCCGCCATTTCAGAAAACAGTGACGGCGCACCCTCGGAGATGTGCAGATATGCCCCTCCGGTCAGTACAGGCAGAGTTTTATGTGCCGAATCACAGCAAATATCCGCGCCGAGATCGATAGGATGGCGCGACTCGGGCAAAAATCTCAAATACGCGCCGTGTGCGTTGTCGACCGCCAATATGACTCCGTGTCTGTGGCAGACCTCTGCCAATCCGCGCACATCCGCCTCGTTACCGAGATAATCAGGGCTCGTAATATAGACCGCAACCGGCTTTTCCTTCATTCCCGAGAGCTTTTGTTCAAGAACCTCCGCGCTCACGCGGCAGCTCACAATGCCACCCTCATCCGAGGGAAATATCCACTCAACCCGCGCGTCAAGGAGCGCCACCGCCGACAAAAAGGCTTTATGCGCGTTTCTTGCCGCCAATATCAGAGGCTCTCTGCCAAGCTCCCTTGACAGCATAGCGCACAGATACACCATCGCCCGAATACAAAGCGACGAGCCCTCGGTAGAATAAAGCGTCTTTTTCGTACCGAAAAGCCATCTTGCATTCTCCTCACTCTCGGAAATTATTCCTCCGTCAAGCGAATAAAGCACGTCCGTGCCCTCGATCTCGGTTATATCTCTCTGCTCAACGCCAAGAAAGCAAGCTCCCTTGTGCCCTGGCATGTGTAAACGAAGAGCGCCGTCGGCGCAGTATTTTTTCACGAAATCACAAATAGGAGCTTTCATAAAAATCACCTCGCGCACACGGCGTTCCTTTCAGATATATATTAGTTTTCTTCCCCGTCAAGAGTCTTTGCGACCTCAAGCATGATAGCACATTCCATTCTCTTCTTGAAGAGCTCGCAGCCGTATTTGTAAACTCCGCGTACCGATCCGGTCGAATGGTAAGCGTTCGCCGCACAGCCGCCCGAACAGTAAAGTCTTGCCCAGCAATCGCGGCATTCAGGGCGCGAGTAGACGTTACAGGATGCAAAATCGCACTGTGCTTCGTGGTTGGTAACTCCGTCCCAGACATTTCCAAGCTTAAACTTCTCCTCGCCAACGAACTGGTGGCAGGGATAGAGATCGCCCCAAGGCGTGACCGCCATATATTCGGTTCCCGAGCCACAGCCCGATATGCGCTTATAAATACAAGGACCGCCCTTGAGATCGATCATATAGTGATAGAATGTGAAAGGCTTGCCCTCTCTGTGACGCTTGAGCATAAGCTCGGCAAGCTTTTCATACTGATCGAGCACGATCGGAAGATCCTCACTCGTCAGCGCGGAGGGATCTCCCTCTGCGGCAACGACGGGCTCCATGGAAAGCTCGTTGAATCCAAGCTCCAGCATCTTCTCAATATCCTTCAAAAAATCGGGATTTGCGTGTGTAAACGTACCGCGCATGTAATAATCCTTGCCGCCGCGTGCCTCAACAAGCTTCTGGAACTTGGGAACTATCTTCTCCCAGCTTCCGTTACCCGCGTAGTCTACACGGTAGCGATCGTGAACCTCTTTTCTTCCGTCAAGACTAAGCACGACATTCGAACACTCCCTGTTCGCAAATTCGATCACGTCGTCGTCGATCAGAACGCCGTTGGTCGTCAACGTGAAGCGGAAATTCTTGCCCGCTTCCTTCTCGATCGAGCGCGCGTAAGCAACAAGCTTTTTGACCACGTCAAAGTTCATCAAGGGCTCACCGCCGAAGAAGTCGACCTCCAGATTGTGTCTTCCCTTCGAGTTTTCGACAAGAAAATCAAGTGCTCTCTTGCCGACCTCAAAGCTCATCAAAGCTCTGTCACCGTGATATTTTCCCTGACTTGCAAAGCAGTACGAGCAGTTGAGATTGCAGGTGTGCGCGATGTGCAGACAAAGCGCCTTCACAACGCCCGCGCTCTTTTCCTTGAGCTTGCCCGCCATCGACTCAAAATTGTCGGGAGAAAAGAGCTTGCCCTCTCCCTTCAATGCCTCAATGTCCTCAAAGCAACCCTCAAGCTCCTCACGCGTGACCGTTTCGTCAGCGGCGTACTTTTCAAGCATAGCCGCGATTATTTCCTCTTTCGAGTGATCCTCATACATACCGATCACGTCGTAAACAACCTCGTCGACAACGTGCACCGAGCCCGAGCAGATGTCAAGCACGATATTCAGCCCACCCAATTTATAACAATGTACCATATTAGTAACTCCAAATCAAAATCTTATAAAACAGTGCTATGGGGGAAGGATTGCCTTCCCCCATAAAAATCTTAAGAATTCACGAAATCGATAAAAATTCGCGCAGGCAAGGCGCTTGCCGATAGGCAAGCGGTCAGCAAGCCATAGCTTGCGTATCGCACCACAGAAAGCAAGGCGAAGGTTACTTAACGTAAGTCGAGCCGCTTGCGAGGACAGCAAGCATAGCTTGCGTGTGGAGACGCCGCATTCGGAAATTTATCACAGGTCGATTATTTCTTATTTTCGCACTGCTGGTTTGCTATTCCGCAAGAGGTCTTGCAAGCAGACTGGCAAGAGGTCTGGCACTCGCCGCAACCACCGTTCTTAGCGGTCTCGCAAAGATTCTTGGTTTCAATAGTCTTAATACGCTTCATAGCATTTATCCTCCGATAAATATAGATTTATGGATACATTATATCACAGACTTTCGCATAAGTCAATAAGATAAAGACAAATTTCTGAAATTTAATTTAACAAGAAACGAAACTGGCAATAAGTTGACAAAACCTTCGGCTTGTGATAAAATTAAAGCAGAAATCTTTGAGGGGACAACAATATGACTAAAAAAACCAAACTATCCAAACGCTTCTGGCTCTCCCTTGCCCTCTTTGGCCTGATGGGGCAGATCGCGTGGGTCGTTGAGAATATGTACCTCAACGTCTTTATGTATAAGATGTTCAATGCGTCTGCGGCAGACATCTCGAATATGGTCTCAGCAAGCGCGATTGCGGCGACTCTGACCACCGTGCTCGTCGGAGCTCTGTCGGACAGAGTAGGAAAGCGGAAGGTCTTTATCTGCGGAGGATATATTCTCTGGGGACTCTCGATCTTCGCGTTTGCTCTGCTCAAGATAGACCTGCTTGAAGGTATCTTCCCCGCAGTCAGCGGGGCGGCACTCGGCATAACCCTGACGATCGTGCTTGACTGCTTGATGACCTTTTTTGGCTCGTCTGCAAACGACGCGGCGTTCAACGCATGGCTGACCGACAGCACAGACAACACCAACCGCGGCAGCGCGGAGGGCATCAACGCAATGATGCCACTTGTTGCAATACTTGCGGTCTTTGGCGGCTTTATGGCATTCGATCTTAATAAGAGCGAAAGCTGGACGCTCATATTCACCATCATCGGCGCGGCAACGCTGGCTATCGGCGTCCTCGGTATATTCATCATCGAGGAAAAATCCGTCAAGCCGTCCGAAACGGGGTATTTCAAAAACGTCATCTACGGCTTCCGCCCGTCAACCGTCAAGGCAAATCCAAGCTTTTATTTCTACCTTGCCACCTTCATAATCTTCAATATCTCAATACAGATATTTATGCCCTACCTCATCATATATTACGAGGTATCGCTCGCTATGGACAACTACGTTCTGATAATGGCACCCGCCATCATCATCGCCTCGGTAGTAACAGCGTTTTGGGGCAGAGTTTATGACAAAAAGGGCTTTTCGCTAACCTGCTTTTTCTCTCTGATCTGGCTGTCGGCAGGATATATCGTTCTGTTTCTCTTCAAGCATACCGTGCCCGTGTTCATCGGCTCTCTCCTTATGATGTGCGGATATCTCGCGGGAATGGCGGTCTTCGGCGCAAAGATCCGTGACCTGACCCCCGAGGATAAGGCAGGACGACTTCAGGGAGTCCGTATCTTCTCGCAGGTGCTCGTACCGGGTGTGGTCGGACCCTTTATCGGCAAGACCATACTCGCGAATGCCGAAAAAATAGTCAATAACGACGGAACCGAATCCTTTATTCCGAGCGCCAATATATTCCTCGGTGCACTGATCCCGATAATCCTGCTCGCACTCATTCTCCTGCCTGTAAAAAAAAAGCCAACGCTCAAAACCGATCTGAAAACACCCTTTGAGGACGACGAAACAAGCAACTGGACCGAGCACCCAAACCCTCAGATGAAACGTGACGCCTATATGTCCCTCTGCGGCGATTGGCAGCTTTCCGTAGCAAAAAAGGGCAACGAGACCGAGCTTGGAAGCATTAAAGTCCCCTTCCCGCCCGAATCAAGACTTTCGGGCATAAGCAGAGCCCTCAAAAAAGGCGAAAAATACGTATATCGAAAGACATTTTCTTTCCCCGAAAATATGCAGGGCGATAGAATCCTGATCCACTTTGGAGCAGTTGACCTGATTGCCAAGGTCAGCCTTAACGGCAAGCATATCGGCAAGCATATCGGCGGGTATCTTCCCTTCTCGTTCGACATCACCGAATATCTACGCGGCGGCGAAAATACAGTCACCGTCGAGGTCACCGACGATTTCGACAAGGATCAGGCATGGGGCAAGCAAAGAAAAAATCGCGGCGGTATGTGGTACACGGCGACAAGCGGCATCTGGCAGTCGGTCTGGCTCGAAGCAGTTCCCGACAATTATATCCACCGGCTCAAAATAACCCCCTCGCTTGATAGCGTAACGATCGAAACGGAGGGCGGAGAGGATGAAAAGCTCATCACTCTCACAAGCTCGGGCAGATCGTATAGATTCAACGGCAACAAGGCAACCATTGAGATCGATTCGCCTCGCCTCTGGTCGCCCGATGACCCATACCTCTACGAATTCACACTTGAATGCGGCAACGACCGTCTAAGCTCATATTTCGCACTTCGCACCGTAGGAATCGAAAAGGTCAACGGCAAAAGCTACATCTGCCTAAACGGCAAGCCCTATTTCTTCCACGGACTTCTCGACCAAGGCTACTTCAGCGACGGAATCTATACCCCCGCCACCCCCAAGGGTCTTGAAAACGACGTTCTGCAAATGAAAGAGCTCGGATTCAATATGCTTCGAAAGCATATCAAGATCGAGCATGCGCTCTTTTACTACTACTGCGACAAGCACGGAATGATCGTTTTTCAGGACATGGTCAACAGCGGCGGCTATAGCTTCATGCTTGATACCGCCCTCCCCACCGTCGGCTTCAAAAAGGGGCTCAACCGCCCCGCACCCAAGCGACGCCGTCAAATATTCGAAGAAAACAGCGCCAAGACGGTCGACCTACTCTATAATCACCCCTCGGTCTGCTACTATACGATCTTCAACGAGGGCTGGGGGCAGTTCGATGCCGACGGAAACTATAAGCGACTCAAAGCGCTTGATCCCACAAGAGTCTGGGACGCAACGTCGGGTTGGTTTATCGAAAAAGAAAGCGATGTTACAAGCGAGCACGTCTATTTCAAAAAGCTCGACCTGAAGCCCAACCCCGACCGCCCCCTCGTGCTTTCGGAATTCGGCGGCTACGCCCACAAGATATCCGGCCACTCCTTCAATCTCGATAAGACCTACGGCTATTCGATGCTCTCCGACAAGGAAAGCTTCGCCTCGGCACTCGAGAGCCTATATCGCAAAGAGGTCATCCCGATGATAGATCGCGGACTCTGCGCCACGGTCTACACGCAGGTCAGCGACGTCGAAGACGAGACCAACGGGCTCATCACCTACGACCGTCAGCACCTCAAGGTCGATACCGCAAGAATGAAGGCACTCTCGAGCGACGTTTTCCGCGCCTTCGACGCGCAATTTGACCGCTAAAATCGAAAAAATCCCAAAGCCCCGAAAAATCGGGGCTTTTTTCAACCGCAAGTTGTCGTAATGTAAATATAAATATATAAATTTATATTGACTTTTCCCCAAAAGTGTGTTAAAATCGAGTTTAATAGCTTTATTTTTGAGAAACACAGATAGGAGGGATTTTTTTGATATTCGGAAAGCACATAAACCGATATTATCTCAAATACTTGCCAATGCTGCTTTTGGGAGCGCTTGCGCTTATCCTCGTGGACTATATGCAGCTGGTGATCCCGGAGCTTTACGGAGCAGTCATCGAAGGAATCGAAGACGGCTACGTAATCGATTCTTCAACTAACATCAAGTATATCTTCAATTTGAATTACGTTTTGGATCATATTTGCAGACCTATGCTCTTCGTCATACTCTCGCTCGTTTTCGGCAGATTTTTATGGCGAGTCTGCTTCTTCGGTGCAGGCATCAAGCTTGAAACAGATCTCAGAGACAGAATGTTCGATCGTTGCAAGGACCTGTCCCAGCAGTATTATCAGGTCAATAAGGTAGGCAATATGATGTCCTTCTTTACCAACGACCTCGACACCGTGCAGGAGTGCTTCGGCTGGGGAATAATGATGTTCTTTGACGCAGTAGTGCTCGGAGTCCTCGCGATAATAAAAATGCTGAGAATGAACCATCTGCTTGCCCTGCTTTGTATGATCCCTATGGTTTTGCTTCTCGTCTGCTCGCTTATCGTCGGCAGATACATGAGCAAGAAATGGGAAAAGAGACAGGAGGCATTCTCGATGCTCTCCGATTTCTCGCAGGAGACCTTCGCGGGTATCGCGGTCATCAAAGCCTTCGTCAAAGAGGCTCACGAGCTGCTTGAGTTCAAGAAGCTGAGCAAGACCAACGAGGACAGAAACGTCGAATACACAAAGCTCTCCGTGCTCCTTCACGTAGCGCTCACTTTGCTTATCGAATCTGTAGTCTGCGTTATCCTCGGCTACGGCGGATACCTGGTATATACCGAGACCTTTAAGGCGGCACAGCTCGTCGAGTTCATCGGTTATTTCAACGCAATAATCTGGCCCATTATGGCAGTCTCCGAGCTTATCGGCATGCACGCACAGGGTAAAGCGTCGCTCAATCGTATCAGCGAGCTGCTCGATTCGACTCCCGACGTATTTGATAAGCCCGACGTGGAGGACATGCCCGAGATCCGCGGAGACATTGATTTCAAAAACCTCACCTTCCGCTATCCCGACGGCGAGTTCGACGTGCTCCATAACGTAAGCTTCTCTATAAAAGCAGGTGAAAACGTAGGAATCATCGGACGTACGGGCTCGGGTAAAACAACTATCGTCGACCTGATATTGCGTACCTACAACGTTCCCGAAGGAACGGTATTTATTGATGGCAAGGACGTCAACCATATCCCGATAAAGACGGTCCGCGCAGGCGCAGCATACGTCCCTCAGGATAATTTCCTGTTCAGCGACACCATCGAAAACAACATAAGCTTCGCAACCGACGGTGGAACCTACGACGACGTCGAATACGCCGCAAAAATGGCAGACGTACACGACAACATCTCCGAATTCCCCTTACAATATCAAAGCGTCCTCGGCGAGCGAGGCGTTACCGTTTCGGGCGGACAGAAGCAGCGAATTTCTATCGCACGCGCGCTTATGAAAAACGCACCCATACTTATTCTCGACGACTCGGTGTCGGCAGTCGACGTTAAGACCGAAAAGGCGATACTCGAAAATCTCCGTCAGATAAGAGGGGGAAAGACCACCATGCTTATCGCCCACAGAGTCAGCACGGTAGAGCAGATGGATAAGATAATCTTCGTAAACGAGGGCGAAATACTCGCGGTCGGAAGCTACGAGGAGCTCTGCCAAAGCTGCCCCGAGTTCAAAAACCTCGTCGACCTGCAAAAGCTGGACGACGCAGACGATAGCGAAGGTCAAAAGGAGGTAGAAGAAAATGCATGAGTTCTATCCCATTTTGATCGTAGGCGCGATCATCGGCGCATTCGCAACGATCTTCATCGTCGCATTCGCGACCATGAAGGACAAAAAGGAAGCCATCGGCTTTGAGCGTGACATGAAAGACTCGGTCATAATCAAGAGACTTCTGAGATACGCTAAGCCCTATTGGCCGCAGTTCCTTTTGGTTCTCATTCTAATGATCTTCTCAATCGCACACGAGATCATCTCCCCTCTTATTATGGGAGATCTCATCGATATGGTCGGCGAGGGAAGCTTCACGCTTTCGGATCTTTACGTTCGCATAATCTCCTACGCAGCAATACTTATAGTATCGCTGATCAGCACGTATTTCCAATCGATCATTCTTCAAAAGACGGGACAGCGCATAGTATATAATATCCGTGAGGATCTTTTCCATCACATCGAAGGCCTTTCTCACAATCAGCTCAATAAGATACCCGTCGGAACGCTTGTCACCAGAGTAACGAACGACACCAATGCTATCTCGATAACATTTACCAACATTTTGGTAAATCTTATCAAGAATATGTTTATCATAATCGGCGTTCTCGGAGCGATGCTCCTGCTCAACTATATGTTGACGCTGGTAGTGCTCTGCTTCGTGCCCTTCGTCGTTCTCTTCACCGTAATTTTCCGTAAATTCTCGCGCCGCGCTCACCGTCAGGTAAAGGACGGCACGACCGACATCAATATCTTCCTCTCCGAAAACCTCTCGGGAATGAAGATCATTCAGATCTTTAACCGCGAGGAACGCAAAAAGGAAGAGTTCCAAAAGAAAAACCGAAAGCTTGGCAAGGCAAAAATGGGTCAGATGTTCGTATTCGGCATATTCAGACCTATGGTCTATATGCTCTACATCTCCTCCGTACTCTGCCTGTTCTACTTCGGAGCAAGAGGCAAGCTTGAGGGCTGGGAATTTCTTGGCCAGGCGATAGAGGTCAACGTGATCGTTGCGTTCTATCAGTACATCAATAAGTTCTTCAACCCCATACAGAACCTCGCCGAGCAGTTCAACCGTCTGCAAGCGACCTTCGCTTCTTCGGAAAAGATATACAAGATATTCGACATCGTTCCCGAGGTCGTGGACGAGCCCGATGCGATCGAGCTTGAAACCGTCAAGGGAGACATCGAATTCAGAAACGTATGGTTCTCCTACCTGCCTGACGAGTGGGTGCTCAAGGACGTGTCCTTCAAGGTAAACGCGGGCGATACCGTAGCGTTTGTCGGCTCAACGGGCTCGGGTAAGACCACGATCCTCTCGCTCATCTGCCGCAATTACGACATACAAAAGGGCGAGATCCTGATCGACGGCATCAACATCAAAAAGATCAAGATCAGCTCCCTGCGCCGTCACTTCGGTCAGATGCTTCAGGACGTATTTCTCTTTGCGGGAACTATCCGTTCCAATATAATCCTCGGACTTGACAACGTCAATGACGACGAGATAAACGCAGCCTGCAAATACGTCAACGCCGACAGCTTTATAAACAAGCTCTCGGGAGGACTTGACGAGGTCGTAAGAGAACGCGGAAACAACTTCTCCGCAGGACAAAGACAGCTGATCAGCTTTGCAAGAACGATCATCCATAAGCCCTCCGTCATGATTCTCGACGAGGCGACCGCCAACATCGACACCGAGACCGAGGTGCTCATTCAGGATTCGCTCGAAAAGATGATGAACATCGGAACTATGCTGATGGTAGCTCACCGCCTTTCCACGATTCAGCACGCCGACAATATCATCGTGCTCTCTCACGGAAGGATAATAGAGCAAGGCAACCATAGCGCCCTGCTCCAAAACAAAGGTCATTATTACCGCCTCTACACTCTCCAATATCACAAGGAGCAGCTTGGCGGCGGCAAATAACGGTAAGAAATGTCAAAAATGAACATCAACACTAAAAAACTCCCCTTGTCCTTACGGGACAAGGGATTTTGGAAGGTAACGCTCTCACTTGCGATACCGATAGCGCTCCAGAATATGCTCTCGGCATCCTTCAGCCTCGTGGATACGCTTATGGTCAGTCAGCTGGGCGACTTTCAGCTCTCTGCCACGGGTATGGCGGGACAGTGGAGCTGGCTCTTCTCAATGACTCTATTCGGCATCAGCTCGGGTGCGGCAGTCTTCGTCTCACAATATTGGGGCGAGAAAAATATCAAGGGAATACACAAGACCTCGGGTATCGCGGTCATCTCGGGACTGATCCTCTCTTTGCTTTTTCTTGCAGCGGGTGCAATATTCCCCGAGCAGATCATCCGTATATTCAATAAGACGCCCGAGGTAGTCGAGCAGGGTTCGCTTTATCTGCGATTTGCCTGCCTCTCGTATCCCGCGATGGCTCTGACGAACATTCTCGGCTCGATATTGCGCTCCGCCGAGCATCCAAAGCTCCCGATGGCGGTGTCGGGGATCTGCGCCGTGGTGAACATAGCGCTCAACTACGTCCTCATCTTCCCTATGGGGCTCGGTGTCAAGGGCGCGGCGATAGCCACCGCAATTTCGGCATGGGCAGGCCCTGTTCTTATAATAATACTGTCTATATTGCAAAAAAACATACTCTACACGCCCTTAAAGGACTATTTTTCCTTTAATTCAGCAACCGTTCGGGAGTTTTTCAAAAAAGCCTCTCCCGTAATCATCAACGAAACGATGTGGGGGCTCGGAACCGTCGCTTACAACGTCATTTTCGCAAATATGGGTCACGAGGAATACGCGGCGATCACTATCGTCCGAACCTTCGAGAACTTTGCGTTTTGCTTCTTATTGGGGCTCTGTAACGCCTGCTGCGTTATGGTCGGCAAGTCGATCGGCGCAGGCGAGATCCGCGAGGGTATTCGTGAATCGAAACGGTTTATGACAGTATTCCCGATAGTATCGTTGCTTATCGGCGGCGCGGTTATCCTTCTGCGAGTGCCCTTGGTATCGATATTCAATCTCACCGAAAACATTTCGGTCTATACGATCGAGACCGCACAAAGCATTTTGATAATCTACGCGGTGTGGATAGTTGTGCGTAACGTTCCATACCTCACGGTCGTGGGAATCTTCCGTTCGGGAGGAGATACGTCTACGGGAATGATAATCGAGCTTCTCGCACTCTGGTGCTTCTCGGTGCCGATGACATTTATCGCCGCTAATGTCTGGCATCTTCCATTCCTTGCGGTATATGCAATTATGTATCTCTGCGAGGATATCCCCAAATCGATATTCTTCCTAATATATTGGCGCTCGGGCAAATGGATCCGCCCCGTCACAGACGCAGGAATAAAGGGATTGAAAGAATTTTCCGATCAAACCACATAAAAATACAGAGGCAAGCCAAAAGGCTTGCCTCTGTTGTTTTTTTACAAACGCGAGGTTAGAGCATCGCCCCGAGTATCACTGCAAGCGCACCGCAGCCCGTAAAGATCAAATCGCTTGCCTTGAGCTTGAAGCTTCGTCTATAAATAATATATCCGATCACCATCGCGACGAAGATCAGAACCGTCATAAAATCGAGATTTTCGTACATCATTAGAAGCGAATAACCGTAAAGCGGGATAAGCAGCTTATATCCGAACAGCGAGCTCGATATCTCTCCCGCCTTCTCCGCGCCCTTCTTGACGAAGGCAACGACGTAGCCAACCGCCGACGCGATGCCGATAGCCCCCCACACGAAGAACATATACGCCTGATTTATATATCGTTCAGCGTACGAGATATAATAGGGGTAATCGGGCTCGATATGATTGATCTCGATAAGATCCTGGAATATAACCGTCAAATTATTGATCGGCGAGTAAGCAATACCCCAGCCACTCAGATCAGACGTGTTTTCCCAAAAATCCGTATCTCGCAAGAAGTGTCTTAAAATTTCGCCCCTGAATGTTTGCATAACAATGAAAATAACAAACATCCACAAAACGCAGAACACTACTCCGTCCGCCACCGTGTTCGCCTGACCGAAAATAAACATAAAGAACGAGTACATCACAAATCCGATCAGTATCGAGAATAAATAGTACAGCGGCATATATCCGAGTGCGAAATACGAGGTCTGCGCCGCAAGATACGCATACGCAACGATGAACGTGACCGTATAAGCGAATAATATCTGAATAAATCCGCTGATATAGTGCACCAAAGCCATTTTACCTCTGTTTATCGGAAAGAAATAAAGCGTATCAAGATTCCTGCGGTTTTTAAATGCCGAAAGCTCCAATATCGGTATCAATGTGCACAAGGTTCCGAGCACAATGGCTAAAACGTATATTCCCGTCTCGTTATATTGCACGTGCAATCTGCCGGTGCTCTCCGACACCGTGATCCAGGTCAGAATTGCCGAGATAACGGTAAAAACTATGGTTCGAAGCGCTGAATTTTCAAGCCTGTAGCAAAGATATCGTTTAAAAACCTTCATCACCGTTTACCTCCTCCCACATCGTAGCCCCTTCCCTCGACCTCGTGTATAAACATTTCCTCAAAATCCATCGGCATCTGCTCGATGACCGCGGGATTCAAGGCTTCAAGCATCGACTTCATCTGCTCCTGCCGTCCCTCGAGAACAATACGGACGAACCGTCCGTTTCTCTCAAGCGAAACCACGGGAAGCGCCGAGAACATAGCGTCCGAGATCTCATTGGTAAAGGCAAGCTGGAACTTGCAGAAGCGGTCGACTCGCTCGGCAATATCGCCCGATGATGCAACGGTCATTTTATCGATGAGCGCATAGCAATCGCAGAAATCCTCAAGCTCGCGCAGCGAATGGCTCGAAATTATAACTCCCGTTCCGTCCTCCTCGACCGCCTTGTTTATCGCCTTCTTGAAGGCAAGGCGCGCCAGGGGGTCAAGACCGTCAAACGCCTCGTCGAGCAAGAGATATTTAGGTCTTACCGCAAGAGCCAACGCCACGTAAAGCTGACGTCTCATTCCCTTTGAAAAATTGCGTATCGGCTTCTTTTCGTCAAGACCAAATTCGGTCATATAACGGTCAAAGACCTCGTAATCAATCTTGGGATAAAAGACCTTATACATCTGATATAGGCTTCTGCCCGTGGTGTGAATCGTGTAGTACGGGTCGTCGGGCAAAAAGAATATCTTGCCTCTCGCGCCTTCTTCTGTAAGGCTTTCGCCGTCGCAGAGGAACTCGCCCTCCGTGGCGGTGTATACTCCCGAGATCAGCCTCAAAAGTGTGGTCTTTCCCGCGCCGTTTATTCCGACAAGACCCATTACGCTGCCCTCGTTAAGCGAAAGATTCACGTTTTCAAGTATCTTTTTCTGACCGATGAAATGGGTCAGGTTTTTAATCTCTAACATTCGCCGTACACCTCCTCTATCCAATCAATAAGCGTTTGTTTTTCTATACCCATATCGCGCAGCGCGCTTATCACGGCTCGCTTGTCGGGCTGACTCTGTGTGTCTGATTTCCCTTGTGTGACAAAGGCTCCCTTCTTCGGCAACGAGCAAATAAGCCCCTCTTTTTCAAGCGTTGCATAAGCTCTAGCTATCGTGTTGGGATTTACTCCAAGCTCTCCTGCCGCCTCTCTGACCGAGGGGAGCTTATCGCCGTTTTTATAAATTCCAAGCTTGATATATTCCTTGAAGCGCGCGGCGACCTCGAGATAAACATCCTGTTTTCCCGAAAAATTCAGCTGCATTTTCCAAGCCTCCCTTCTTTCAAATTTGTCAATCTGTATTATCTGTATTATCTGTTTCAACTGTATTATAGCATACTGAATATTCATTGTCAAGCCCTTTTGAAAAATTTTTGATGGATAAGGGGGTTCCGGGCAAAAAACACCCGCCGAGAGCGCCTCGGCGGGTGAATATTCATTTTGTTATTCATTTGATAGATATCGACTCTATCCTCTAGTGTAAAGCCTTTTTACATTAGCTGTATTATTGCGGCTTTTACGGGTTCGATCAAGTTATCAATCGAGCTGATCGAGCGAGGCAACGACTACCACCTTCACGGTCTTCTCCGTCTTGTTGCCGGTCGAGTCGGTGGCGGTTATCGTGAGAGTGTGCTCACCCTCGGTAAGTCTGCCGCGATTGTCGAGCGCGCCCTCGGACCACTCAAAAATCGTCTCAAGCTCGCCGTCGGTGTCATCGGTCGCGGAAATATCAAGCAGACATCTCGTGCCTACAAGCGCGCTGATCGTCTCGGCTGTCCAGTTGATATCGGGCGCCGTTACGTCCTTTTTGCCTACGGTCACGATAAGCGTGATCTCCGAATGGTTGCCTGCCGCATCGGTCGCCTTTACGGTGCAGGTGTGCTGTCCTGCAACGAGAAGCCCGTTCTCGTCAAGCGCTCCGTCCGACCAGATATACTCGGGAGTGATCGCTCTCTCCTCGTATTCGTCCCAGACGGCGATATCAAGCTCGAGAGTCTTGCCCTCGGTAGTGCTGATCGCATTCTCTCCATTATAGGTAATAACGGGAGCAACGGTGTCTGCTTCCTTCATATTGAATGTTATGCTATCGATATAAACGGTGGTGCTTTCGTTATCTGTGAAACGGAAGCCGAAGTTGACGGGCTTGAAATATCCGTTCGTGTCGGCAAAGCAATCCATACCCTCGGACTTGGATATATTATCTCCGTCCTTGGTAAGAGTGACGTCGATCCACGCTTCTGTTGCGGACGGCACCACTCTGGAGATCCAAGAATAGCCTGCGTCGTCGGTGATCCTGATCTCTTTGACGTTAGCCGTACAGTAGACTCTGAACGTGATCGACTCGATCGCGTTGACCACGACCTTTTTCTCACTCAGATCAAGAGTGATCCCCGTAGCTGAGGTATTGGTCAATGCAAGAACGTAACCCGAATAGCCCTCGGGAACCTCTGCCGCCACCGCCTCCTCGGCGGTCATCATATTAAAGCCGTTAACATGCAAGCAAGTAACTCCCTCGAGTTCCTCGCCGTAGGGGATCTCTTCCTTGCCTGCTCCGTCCTCAAACGACGCGGCGTAGATCGAAACCGAAGAAAGAAGCAGCGAAAGAGCGACGATAGTTGCAACAACTATTCTTTTCATATTACTTTGCCTCCTCGAGAAGGATGTCGCGGATCGTCTGGATCTCCTCTGCGGTTATTCCGCAGGAAAGCAGATAATTCTCTACCTTTTCCGCAAAGGAGTCACCCTTGTAAGAGGTGTTCAGATAGCTATAGGTTGCCTGAATATTGCTTCTGATCGCCTCTATACTTGCATTGTCGAGCGTTCCCGTTACCGAGAAGATCGAAAGCTCGTAATCCATCATAATATCGTTCTTGCTTACTCCAACAAGTCCTTGAAGCAGCAACACGATGGTTCCCGTACGATCGCGTCCGAGCGAGCAATGGATATATACGGGATAATTTGCGGGGTCGGTGAAAACTCTTATCTCATCGGCAATTATCTCTTTTCCCTTTTTGTCGGTTATTCCCTTGTCCCCGATATAATATCTTCCGTCGAGGTTGACATACTTTACGTCATCTCCAAGAGGAGATTTAACACCTGCTCCGCCCTCTCCTACGGTACGAAGGTCAAGGTCGGTCTTTATTCCAAGAACGTCGTGGAAGGTGGCAATGCCGTTGGCTGTGATCTCCTCAAGCTTGCCTCCGCGATAGATCATTCCCTGCTTCATTCGTCCGCCGTCGAGCGTGTCGTGTCCGCCCGCATCTCTGGTGTTGCTCACTCCCTCGACCTCGATGGTTCTGGGACTCTTCGCGGTTCTGAAGGAATGCACCGAGCTTCTGACAGTTTTCTCTGCACCCACTGCATCTATCTGCCAATAATAAGTCTTACCTGTAAAGAGCGTGGATACTGTGAGCGCATTTTCGTTTACAAGATAGCTTTCTACCTCGGACATATCCTCGTCAACAGAAAGATACACTCTGTAATAATCTGCCCATTCAACCGCTTCCCATTCAAGAACGACGGGAATCGGATAGTATATATCTGCATGCTGATAAAACTCGCTGGAATCGGTCTTTTTCCAGTTGAAATCTTTCCACCAGCCGTATACGTTCTCGTTCGCGAGAACTATCTTGGATTTATCCTCGGGCGATATCACGGCAATGTCCTCGGCGGTCTCCTCTGTGGTCTCGCCGCTTGTCGTACCCACTGTGGTGGTCTCTTCGGTGGTCGTTGCTTGAGTAGTCATATCGGTCTCCTCTCCTTGTCCTTTATCGCAAGCCGCAAATGAGAGCAGCATCGCTGCAGACAAGATAAAAATGATCAGTTTTTTCATACCCTTGTTCCTTTCAGAAAAACAAATTAATTCGGGATACAGATAGGTCATTGCTTCATAGTCATTTCGCCGTAGGACGGCAGTGGCCAGATCTTTGAGGGGACTATTCCCTCCATTTCGTCGACGACTCTTCTGAGCTCGGTCATAATCGGTCTGACATTCTCTTTATAAGCCATAGCCGACTCGGCGTAATGCTTTTTGTGCGTGCGCTCGCGATCTGCCGACATTGCAGCCGTTTTCAGCTTTTCGGCAAGGTCGTACGCTCTCGCATTCAGATCTGACAGCTTACGGATTATCGTCTTTTCAAGAACTGCTCCGTTGCCCGTTTCAAAGATCGTCATCTTGTTCTTGGCTATCTCGGCAAGCTCCCCGATATACTCCTCGACTGCGGGGATTATCTTTTTGTTGGCGATATCGACCATGGTCTTTGCCTCGATGTCTATCACCTTGGAGTAATTTTCAAAATATATCTCTTCTCTTGCTCGAAGCTCGATCTCACTCATGACACCAAATTCGGTAAAGAGCTTGACGTTCTTCTCTGCCGTAAGACACGAGAAGGAATCCACGCTCGTCCTCATATTGAGAAGTCCGCGGCGCTCCGCTTCCTCTGGCCAAGCCGACGAATATCCGTTGCCGTTGAAGATTATCCTATGATGCGCCTTAAAGGTCTCCTTTATCAGCGCTCTTGCCGCGCTCTCGAGATCCTTCGCACCTTCAAGCTTATCTGCAAAATTCTTGAGCGCTTTGGCAACCGCCGTATTTATGACGATATTGGACATTGCGATATTCTGCGACGATCCGACCATTCTGAACTCAAATTTATTGCCCGTGAATGCAAAAGGCGAGGTCCTGTTTCTGTCGGTCGAGTCGTAACGGAACGTAGGTACGCTGGGCACGCCGAGATCCATCGTCTTCTTGCCCTTGCTCAAATAGTCGGTATCTCCCACGATAGCGTCGATAAGCTCCTCAAGCTCGTCTCCAAGAAACATAGAAACTATGGCAGGAGGCGCCTCGTTAGCTCCGAGTCGATGGTCGTTTCCGGGAGTTGCCGCCGACAGACGAAGAAGATCCTGATAATCGTCGACCGCGGCGATAACCGCAGCCAAGAAAAGCAAGAACTGCGTATTTGCCGAGGGATTTTTGCCTGCGGACAAAAGATTTTTGCCCGTATCCGTGCCGATAGACCAGTTGTTATGCTTGCCCGAGCCGTTTATTCCCGCGTAGGGCTTTTCGTGCAGCAAGGCAACGAGCCCGTGGCGCTCGGCGACCGTTTTCATAGTCTCCATAATTATGAGGTTCTGGTCAACGGCGACGTTGGTATTGGCAAATATCGGCGCAAGCTCGTGCTGTGAGGGCGCGACCTCGTTGTGCTTGGTCTTGGAGTTGATTCCAAGCTTCCAGAGCTCTCGGTCAAGATCCTCCATATACGCGCCGATCTTGGTCTTAAGGTGTCCGTAATAATGGTCCTCGAGCTGTTGACCCTTGGGCGCGGGTGCGCCGAAAAGGGTTCTGCCCGTATAGAGCAGATCGTCGCGTTTATCGTAATATTCTTTGTTGATAAGGAAATATTCCTGCTCCGCACCGACCGAGGTATTGACTCTGGTTGCGGTCGTATCGCCAAAAAGCGCAAGTATTCGCAACGCCTGCTCGCTTATCACGTCCATAGAGCGCAGAAGCGGAGTTTTGGTGTCGAGTGCATCTCCCGTATAAGAGCAGAAGACCGTGGGGATATAAAGCGTTCCGTCCTTTATAAAGGCGTACGACGAGGGATCCCACGCGGTGTATCCTCTCGCGTTGCAGGTCTCGCGCAGACCTCCCGAGGGGAAGGACGACGCGTCCGACTCTCCCTTTATCAGCTCCTTACCCGAGAACTCCATAACGACCTTATCTCCGCCGATGGGGGAGATAAAGGAATCGTGCTTTTCGGCAGTAACGCTGGTAAGCGGCTGGAACCAATGGGTATAGTGAGTAGCTCCCTTTTCGGTCGCCCAATCCTTCATCGCATTTGCGACGACGTTGGCAATCGAAACATCTATCATTTTTCCCGTTTTGATCGTTTCGGTAAGCGATTTGTAAACGTCCTTGGGCAATCTTTGACGCATGACGGCGTCATTGAATACCATACAGCCGTATATTTCTGGAATGTTTGTCATTTCATCACTCCTTAAGAGTATAATCATAGTAATTATATACCCATAGGGGAATTTTGTCAAGTGGGGGACTTGCTTTTTCGAGCAAAACACCCCAATATAACACTTTAATTATGATCAAATAAGTTTATCAATGCTTACTTCGAATATTTCAGCAAATGCCTTCAACTCAATATCCGTAACAAATCTTTTGCCGCACTCTATTCTCTGTATAGCGTTCTTATCTACATCTATACCAATAAGCTGCATTTTATCCGCAAGTCCTCTTTGAGAAAGCTTTGTGGGATGGGATAATCTTAAATTGCGAATGTTTTCGCCGCACAGATTATTTTTACCGCCGTTTTTATTTTTGAACATTTTAAACCTCCGTTTGACATTCAGTGATTGACAAATCTATTATATTGTGTTATAATGTGTAATATGACATTCGCTAAATGTCAACCAGGCGAATTTCTTGATCAAAGTAAAAACTAACATGTTTTAAATAAAAAAGCACGAGCAAGCTAAAAACTTACTCATGCTTCTCTCTCCAATATTATCCGACGACTACCACAGACACCGAAATATCGTCTCTTTCTCTGTCGGGCGCGAGATTTTTGACCGCTTCGTTCAAAAGCTCGTCGCGAAGTTTCTCGCAAAGCTCCTCGCCGACCGACACCGTTCTTTTGCCCTTCGACATATAATTGCAAAGGTACTCAACAAGCCACGCACAATCTTCGCTGTCGGGACAGCAACCGTCGCTCATCATGATTATGATATCTCCCGCTTTGGTATCAAACTTTGTTATTCTTGCATCGGCGTTTTTGATGATGCCCATAGGCATAGTCCGCGAGCTGATCTTATACACCGTGCCGTCTCTTGCAATATACGTTGGAGCCGCACCGCTTTTGACAAATGCCGCAGTTCCACTCATCAGATCGAGCTCAAGCAGATCGACCGTAGCCGAGCATTCTCTGCCGCAGCCCATATTCTCGGATCTTATCACGTTATTGAGCATTCGCAGAGTTATATCCGCGCGGTTGCCCGCCGAGAGCATCTTCTGCATAAACATCGCGCAAACTCCCGACGTATACGCCGCCTCGGGACCGCTTCCCATTCCGTCGCTTACAAGAGAATAAAAATATGAATTATCGGTTACGAACGCGTCGGTCATATCTCCGCAGGTCTCGTCCTCATCGCCCTCTATCGGATCGGGGATCGGAACGTCCTCGGGGTCACTTGACGTCCATCTCCTGCCAGATCTCGACAGCCTTCCGTGCGAGCATGCCGCCTTGACCGTCGGGCGAGAGTGTATAAGCATTACCGCACCGTCCCGTCCGACCTCTATCACGGGGTCGGATAGATCTGCGCCGATTATACTGCCAATGCGCTTACTTATCTCCGACGCTCTCTGCGCGCTCAGCTTGTCCGACTGCGAAACTCCCTTTGCCACCACGTGCTTGCATCTTTTTCCGTAGACCACGACTCCGTTCACGTGAATCCCCTCTGAATAAAGATATTCAAAGACCTTTTTGGCTGCGTCGAGGTCGCACTCGTATTCCTCGGAATCACTGCCCAGTGCATCCTTGAGTATAGCGGTTATATCGTCGTAATTCGCCGCAAAAAAGTTGGCTTTCCCTCCGTTGATCATCTTTTGAGTCGTTTCGGATACGGTCGAATTGACTTCATCTATGATTTTTTCGCATCTTACACACTCTGACACAAATTTTTCGGGCAGATCGCTTGCGGCGACCGTTCCCTTCGTATGTAAAGCCGACGTCACCCGTCTGACCGCCTCAAGCGTATCCGAATAGTCCGCGCCCCAGCAACGCTCTCGGTTTCTGCACCCTTCGCACACCTTTTCAAACGCCGAGTCGGTTATTTGTCTTATGCCGAGAACGTCTGGACGGCGGAAACGGTTACTAAGTTTATAAAAGGTCTCTGAAAGCGAGGAAAAGGTGGCTTCAAGCGTTGACAGCCTGTCCTTTACCGCGGCGTTTTTGGTCTTTTCCGTAACCGCCTCGGCAAAATACAATCCACCCGCAACCTCGGCGCGAGCGTAAGGTGCGTTCATCATCTCTCTGTATTTGTCGACAAGCATATAAATCGGGATCGCAAGAAGCATTGGCGGCAACACCCGTATCAGCCCCTGCTCTCCGCCGATATAATAGCACCACACTACGATAAGTCCGCAGACCGCCGCAACTCCTGCATTCCTTTTGACCGCTGACACGATACAGAAAAGCACCGCCGAAAGCACGAGCAGTATTATGTACGTCGCGTCAAATGCTGTTCCGCACAAAAGGGCGGCGGCTATTCCAAAGAATATTCCCTTATCCGCTGCAACGCAGAGGGTCAAAAGTATTGCCAGAAACGGCGCCATCGGCATTCCGAGTACTGTTTTGCCCACAGATGCAAGTACTGACAGAAAAATGATCGCACCTACCGCAATACAGGCGTACCACTCCTTTTTGTATCTTTCCTCGCCTAATACCCCGCCGAAAACAAGCGTGGCAACGGGAGGCAAAAATATCAAAGTCAGCATTCCGCACAAGCTGTAAAAGGAGAAATCGTCGCGCAATACCAAAAACACGCCGCCGATCGCTCCGCCAAGCGCCGAGCACAACAGCTTTACGTGTAAATTCTCTGAAAAAAGGCCTTCGAATCCTATTTCCTCCGATGAATCGTCTTGTTCTTCCCCTATAACGCCGTATTTTATGACCTCTTTACCACGATTCCCCCTGCGACCGATCGTCTCGGAGAACACCATAGGTAAAAGCGTCGATAACATTCTTATTAGCAGAACCGCTATGCAAATATATCCGTAAACCGTCGGCATACCGCCGATAACTGCCGCCAAAAGTCCGACCGCAACTGCGGGCAGATGCTTTTTTGACGAGCAAGCAAGCGCTATCCCAAGTGGATATGTTCCAAAAAACAGCTTTGATCCGCCGAGCAGATACGACATCGCCGCCGTTAGAAAAAAAGATACCAAAGTATGTAGTCGCCTTCTTACCTCTATTTCGTCCTTCCCCGTCAGACGCTCTCGCATTTCCTCGCGGCGCCTTTTGAAAAAGCTATCTTCTTTTTTGTTTGTTTCTCTTTCAAATTTTTCGTCCTTTTGCATTTTGATCTCCTTATTCGCGGTGATCTTTTCGATATCAGTCGTATTCGCCGCGTATTTATATTATAATCCGGCTCGTGCGCGCAACAAGTCGGTTTTTGGAGCGTGTTTTTTTGATATGTTTGTCGCATTGGGTGGTTTTAGGGTGTGGTTTGGGATTATTTATCGAGTGGAGCACGTTTTTTTGAGATTTTTTCGAGCTTTTTGCAAAGTTGTGTCGAACGATTTTTGAAAAAACTTGGAAATTCACGAAAAGGCTTTGTGAGATAAAAAATTTTATTTTTTTTGAAAAATCTATTTACAAATACGAACACTTGTGCTATAATTATGTCATATTAACGAGAAAGGAGCTCCTTATGAGTGTGAATAATTCAGATTTCGAGATAATGACGGTCTGTTTTACGGGTCATCGCAGCATTCCAAAAGAATACGCTTTTTTACTTCCTGGGCTGCTGAAGCGCGAGATTGAAAAGCTCATTGACAGAGGAGCTCGACGATTTCGTATAGGCGGTGCTATCGGGTTTGATACCGTGGCGGCACTATGCGTTCTCGAATTGAAGGAAAAATATCCTCAGATACAGCTTGATCTCATCCTTCCCTGCAAGGATCAAACGAGGGGCTGGAATGAGCTCAGCGTCAACACCTACGAATATATTCTCGCTTCGGCAGATCATGTGGAATACGTTTCCGAGCATTTTACTTCATGGTGCATGCACGAGCGCAACCGAAGGCTCGTAAGAGGCAGTCAGGTCTGCGTTGCATATCTTGCCCACAGCGGCGGCGGAACGGCTTATACCTATGCCTTTGCGCTTGAAAATGGGTTAGAGGTTATTAACGCATATGATCTTCTGAAAAAATAAAATCACGCATTCCCTACGCGATAAGAGCGTTGGCAGAATGCGTGTTTTTTATTGATTGATGAGCTACTTTGTTTCTCTTACGCTTACTTCTCCGCTTTGGATCGTAACCGTTTCGTTTTGTCCATCGGGTAGGAGCAAAAGCCCGCCGTTGTCGTCAACACCGACAACCCTGCCGCTTCCCATTCTTTCGCCGCCGATTATCAGGTCGACGGTCTTGCCTGCAAGCATAAAGCGCTCGCGGTAGGCTGTCATATATGATCTATCCCTCGGATTTTGGGCGCAGGACAACAGACCGTCGGCGATTTTTGCGATCAGCAACACTTCTTTCCCGTCAAGCTCGCCGATCGAGGACGCTATGCTTTGTATTTCTTCGGGGAAATCAGAAGCTCCTGTATTTATTCCGATGCCGACGATTACTGCGGTACACTCACCGACAGACACTGTCTCGGCAAGTATGCCTGCGACCTTTCCGCGATCGTTATAGATATCGTTGACCCATTTGATCTTCATCGGCGCTCCGACGACCGATTCGATCGCCTCTGCGACAACTGCCGCCGCGGCTGTGGTTATCGATACCGCGTCGCTCAAGGGATTCTCGGTTACGTAAACAAGGCTCATATAGATGCCGCCGAGGTCGCTGACAAATCTTCTTCCCATTCTGCCTCTGCCCAAGGTCTGCGCCTTGGCGATCAGAAGAGTCGGTTCAAAGCTACATTGTGCACCGTGTGACAGAGCCGTTCGCTTGGCTTCGGAATTTGTCGAGTCGATAACATCGAAGATCTTTATATTCAATTTTTCGTGCTTGAGGTGCGCTTTTATCATGTGCTCGCTTATCATTCGCAGCCTCCTTTCGTTATCGGATCTGTTTTGTCATTTTTTTGTTTACATTATTATACGATAAATTCGTCTTTGTGTCAATAAAAAGAACAAATAACGAAAAAGTTTTCAATTTAGACTTGAATTCGCTGTTAAAATGGGGTATTATATAGGGTAGTGTGTAAAATTACGTACAGAAAGGTTATAAAAATGAAGTTTACAAAATTATTGGCCATTGTTCTTGCTGCTTTGACCTGCATCAGCGTTTTTGCGGCGTGCGACAGCAATGGCGGATCCGAGGAGGAGACCACCGCCAAGGGAGAGGTCGAAAGATTTGACTATTTCTCCGCTAACATGAGCGAATACGTCACTATTGACAGCGCGCTCTACAAGGACTCGAGCGTTACTATCAATTCTGAATTTCGTGTAGACGACGCCGCAGTTGAAAAGTACATTCAGTCCGCGCTCTATAAGTACAGAAAGGTACAGAACAACGCGGCACAGGTTACCGACAAGCCTATCGCATTCGGCGACACGGCATTCATCTACTACAGAGGCGAATTGGACGGCAAAGAATTTGCGGGCGGCTCAAACTTTGACGACGCAAAGCCCTACGAGCTTGGCATCGGCTCGGGCAGATTCATTCCCGGATTTGAAGACGGTCTTATCGGCGTAGTTCCCTCGGAGACCTCGAAGGATAAGCCCTATGCACTTGAGGTCACCTTCCCCGAAAACTACGGCAAGGAGGAGCTCAACGGTAAGGACGTTATATTCTACGTTTGGGTAGTTTACAAAGTCGAATACGCGCTTCCCGAGCTGACAAACGATTTCGTAACCAATACCCTCAAATTCAAAACGGAAGAAGAGGACGCTGTTGCCGCTTACAAGCAGAATATCAAGGAGGGTCTTGAACAGTACAGAGACACGGAGGTAAAGAACGCTCTTTGGGAAACCTTGCTCGACGAGACTGTACTCATCAAATACCCCGAAACCGAGGTCCAGTACTTCTACGATTCTTACGTCGAGCAGTACGAATACTACAAGGGTTACTATGAAAATTACGGATACACCTTCACTTCGTTTGACGATTTTGTAATTCAGTATCTCGGTCTTGACAAGGGTGCCGATTGGAAGGCTGAAACTCTTGCAAACAGTCAGCTCGACGTTCTGCAGAATCTGGTCTCCCACGCTATCGCTCAGCAAGAGGGCATTGAGGTGACCGCCGAGGACCGTCAAGACGCTATTGATTACTATACGGAGTATTACAAAAACTACGGTCAGACAATAACCGAAGAAGAGCTTATCAAGGCTGTCGGTGAACGTCTTATCAATGAATACGCGCTCTTTGAAAAGGTCAACAAGTTCCTCGTTGATAATTGCAATATCACTTACGAGGATTGATAACTTCATAAGTATAAAAATCCCGTGTCGTAAAACGACACGGGATTTTTGTTTTATTGTTTATTATTGGATGCCAAGCGCCTTGACGATATCTGCGTACATATAGAGTGAGCCGAGGCAGATAACGGGTCTTTTCGTTTTCTTTGCCCACAGAAGCGCCGAAGCGACCGCACTTTCTATCGAGTCGCAGGCGGTGGCGTATACTCCGAGCGAGGAGAAAACTTGGGCGTAGTCCTCGGCAGGCAGTGCTCTCGAATTATCGGGGGTAAGGCAGAATACGTCTGAGGCGACCGCTGCCATTCTGCTTGCCATATATTTGTAATCTTTGTCCGCCATAACGCCCGTTATTATTCCGACCCTTTCGTTCGGGAAATAGCGTTTGACACTCTCTATCGCGCCGTCAACGCCCTCGGGATTATGGCCTCCGTCGGCTATGATCAGAGGATCTTTATTTATCACTTCAAATCTTGCATGCCATGTGGTATTGACAAGTCCTTTGCGGATAGCGCTGTCGGATATCTCTATCCCCTGCTCCCGAAGAATATCTGTCGCGGTCAACACGTTCGTTGCGTTGATGGGCTGATAGCTGCCGAGCAAGGAGAGCGAAAGATCCTTTCTGTCTTTAAAATCAAACATCGTGCCGTCAAGGGTCATTTCTTTTATTTTGAGCGAGGATCGGTCTACAACGGTCATGGGAGCGTTGAGCTTTTCCGCCTGCGCCTTTATGACCTCATGCGCGCCCTCGTGCGAGCCGCACCAGAGCACAGGCACTCTGCTTTTGATAATTCCCGCCTTTTCCGCGGCGATTTTTTCGCGTGTGTCGCCAAGTATCGAGGTATGGTCAAGAGCAATTCCCGTGATTACGGAAAGTAGCGGAGTTTTTATGATATTCGTGGCGTCAAGCCTGCCTCCGAGTCCGCATTCGAGCACGACGTAATCGCATTTTTTGTTTGCAAAATGCAGAAACGCGAGCGCGGTGATAAGCTCAAACTCGGTCGGCTTATCATTCATTTTGTCGGCGATCGGCTTGACAAGCTCAACGAGCTCACAAAGCTCGCGCTCGGATATATTCTCGCCGTCAACTCGCATTCTCTCGCCAAACTCGAGGATATACGGAGAGGTGAAAAGTCCGACGCGGTAGCCCTGCGCGCGCAGGATCGAGTCAAGCATCGCACAAAACGAGCCCTTACCGTTAGTGCCCGCAACGTGAATGAATTTCAGGTTATCCTGTGGGTTTCCAAGCGCGCGACAAAGCTCGCTGACTCGCTCAAGCCCCGGATTGCAAAAGGTCCAGTTGACCGAATGGATATATTCGATGGCTTCGCTATAATTCATATTAATCACCTTTCCGCCGCTGTAGGCGGCACAAATAGTAATCTATGAATTTTGCTTTGACAGCAAAATTCGTGCGTGAAAAAGCGCATTTTACTATTGGATGGAAGTAGCTTTCACGCTGTATCTCCCTTTCCGTCAATAAGCTTTTTAGCCGTAGAGTTGCGGCGCATAGCGCAGATCAGAATGATCTCGATCGGCGCGATCACAAGATACATCGGAACTCTCCAAAGCACTGCCCAGCCGTAAAAGGCGAAAAGCCCGATCGGCTTGATGATCATCGATCCGACGGCGTGTGCTGCGAGGCAGGAGAAAACTATCCTTGCACTTGTCTTTTTTCTGAGAACATATCGGGATACAACGCCCGAGACCAAGCCTACCGCCGCCGCACCGAGAGTGACTATAATATTTATCGGGTAGGTCTGGGGCGACAAAAGATAGCTGATGATATCGGTAGCCGCACCGACGACTCCGCCGACGATAGGACCGAACATTATGCCCGAAAGCAATATGGGCAGATTTTCAAACGTGATCCTGTAAAGGCCCTCTCCGAAATTGAGAAAGCTTTTGCAAAAGATACCGATAACCACGCTCATAGCGGTCAGCATTGCCGCCATAGTCATGACCTTCAGGCTTCCAAATAGTGAAATTTTGGTGCTTTTTGTGTTTTTTTGCATAAAAAAATCTCCTTTCCTCAACAGCATAGGGCAGGAAAGAAGAAAAATATCCTTATTTGGCACCTATGAAGCGGGATGCAAAGCTCTGACCGCAACCAAGGTCTCTCCAACCGTCTTTTTATGACGATGGACACGCCTTATCGATTTGCAAGCAAATCGACCGACTTCATTCGCGCAAGCGGATGAATGTCTGACTTCATCTGCGAAAGCGGATGAATGTCTGACTTCATCTGCGAAAGCGGATGAATGTCTGTTTTCGTCCGACCGGCAACTCCCCGTCCCGTCGGCACTTAACGCCAAAGCTTTTACTCTTCTCTTTTTATTTGAGGCTCTTGCCTCGCTTATATTATAGCACTTTGTCGCCGTTTGTCAAGCGGTGTGTCAAAATTAACAAAAAAATAATTTAAAATTAGGCTTTTTAACTATTGTTTATATCTTTGTTGAATGTTATAATTATATTACCGCTTATTCTTACTATCAAGGACGGCAACAATGGTATTTTCGAGTTTATTCTTCGTCTTTTTCTTTCTCGCGGTCTGTTACGGCTGTTATTTTTTAGGTCGGACGACGAGATCGCGTAATATTATACTTCTCGTATCCTCGCTTATTTTCTATGCATGGGGCGGTCCTGCCCTGGTCTTTTTGCTCTGCCTTATGGTATTCGTCTGCTGGGCGGGTGCGATACTGATATCGCAAACCTGTAATCAAAAGGCAAAGGGGGCGCTTTGCGCGGTCACCTGCGCGATCTGCATTGCAATACTCGTTTTCTTTAAATACACGGGCTTCTTTTTGTCGACGGCATATTCGCTTTTCGGCATTGACGCAGCAATTCCCTCTATCGCACTGCCGATCGGCATCTCGTTCTACACCTTCCAGCTGATATCCTACGTTATTGATGTCAGACGGGGCGAGGTCGAGGCGCAGGAAAAATACTGGCTCTTGCTTCTCTACGCTTCTCTTTTCCATCAGTGCATCGCGGGTCCCATCGTCCGCTATGCCGACGTTAATTTCGACATTGAAAACCGCGTTATCAAGCGTGAGGAGGTAAGCCGAGGCATTACTCGCTTTTCCGTGGGTATTGCCAAAAAGGCAATTTTAGCAAACGGCTGTGGCGCGATCTTTGATGCCCTTTTCAACGATGTTTCGGGAAATCTTCTCGGCGCGGACGGGATCGCAGGGCTTTCAAGTGCGGCGATACTGCTCGGCTGTCTTTGCTATATGCTTCAGATCTATCTCGATTTCTCGGCATATTCGGATATGGCTATCGGTATGGGCCTTATGGTCGGATTTCACTACAAGGAAAACTTCAACTACCCCTACATCGCCGATTCGGTCACGGATTTCTGGCGCAGGTGGCACATCTCGCTTTCGGGCTTTTTCCGCGACTACGTTTACATTCCCCTCGGTGGCAATCGCGTGAGCATTCCCCGTCACATTCTCAATATGCTCGTGGTCTGGGCACTTACGGGCTTTTGGCACGGCGCTAACTGGAATTTCATATTATGGGGACTTTATTTCTTCGTCTTCCTCGTTATTGAAAAGTACCTTATCAAGCCGAAGAAGCATCCTGCTATTTGGTGGCGGATACCGAGAATACTTCTGACGATGGTCATCGTATTCTTCAGCTTTATGATATTCAAATTTACCGATATGGCAAGTCTCGGAGCAGCTATCGGTGGCATATTTACCTCAAACGGCAAGGGATTTGGCGACTTACATACCGCTATGGTCTTTAAAAACAACGTGTTTTTCATTATAGTCAGCATTCTTGCCTGCACGCCGATCATTCCTGCGATCACAAAGCTCTGCGAGCGCTCAAAGGCAACCGCAAAGATCGCCGCGGCGATCGGTGCTGTCCTTCCGTCGCTTTTGCTGATCATCTCGGCACTTGCACTTGCGGGTGACAGCTACAATCCCTTTTTGTATTTTCAATTTTAATCGGAGGAGGTCAAAATGGATAACAAATTCAAAAATAAAACTGATGCCTTGAAGACCATCCTCTTTGTCGCGGTTATGGTGATCTTCTCGTTTATCGGTCTGCTTTTTTTCCTTAGACCGACGGTCTCCGAGACCGAAAAGCGAGAGCTGACCAAATTCCCGGAATTTTCGATCGAATCCTTTCTCTCGGGCGAGTTTACAAGTCAAGTCAGCCTTTGGTTTGCCGACACCTACCCTCTCCGCGAGGGCATGATAAGCGCCAACAGCTCGTTGCAGTCGCTTTACGGCATTAATGACGAGCAGATAGTCCTCGGCGGCGACGCCGACGACATCCCCGACGCGCCATCCGACCCCTCGGACGTGGTCTTTAATCCCACCGACGACGGCTCGGGCGAGAAGGTCAGCGGTCTTTACGTCAACGCAAATACTGCTTATCAGCTATATTCGTTTAATCAGCAAAACTCCACCTCGTACGTGGCTTTGATCAATAATTTCGCGACTCGTGTGGACGGCAAGGCAGAGGTTTACGATCTTATCGCGCCGCTTCACTATCAGATCGCGCTTTCGATCGAGACCGCGCAAAAATACGGTGCATCCGACGGAGAAAAGGCGATAGATTATATGTATTCCCTGCTTTCCGACAACATCACGTCGGTAGACGCGCTTGGCGAGATGCGAGCTCATAACGACGAATATCTCTACTTCCGTACCGACCACCACTGGACCGCACGCGGAGCATATTACGCATTCGTCGCATTCTGTGAGGCGAAGGGTATTGAGCCGACCGCACTTGAGTCCTATGAAAGCTTGCGCTTCGACGGATTTCTCGGAACTCTTTATTCCGAGGCAAAGCAGCCCACGGCGATGAAGAACGATCCCGATTTTGTCGAGGCATTCGTGCCGATCGGAACTAACGCTATAAAGGTCACAGAAAAAGGCGGAAACATAGTAGAGTATCAGGTCGTCAACAAGCAAACTAACGTCTGGTATCCTGCCGCAGGAGCTAAATACAACTGCTTTATCGCGGGCGACAACCCTCTTTCCGAGATACACAATCCGAGTATAAGTGACGGCTCGTCGATCGTTGTGGTAAAGGAGTCCTATGGAAATGCCTTCATTCCCTTCCTCGTTGATTCCTACGAATACGTTTACGTTATCGACTACCGCTACTGGTCGGGCGATCTTGCCGATTTCGTTATCGACAATGGCATTGACGACGTGCTTTTCCTCAACGTAGTCAACAACACCTCGACCTCGGCAAGACTTGAGGAGCTTGCGGATATTATCAATTAAATCGCAAAAAGAGCACCCCTGCGGGTGCTCTTTTTTCTGTTATCCGAGGTCGGGCTCGGCGAAAAATTCTATGGTGGCTGTGCTTGTGCCGTCAGATTCGAAGACAACGACCTCGTTTTTGCCCTCGCGGAGCATCGGTGCGGGAACGTAGAGCGTTTTGGTAGGTCCTACCCTCCAATATCTGCCGAGATTGAAGCCGTTGACGGTTACAAATCCCTTTTCGAAGCCGTCGAGGCGCAGGAAGGTATCCTTGGGCTTGCCGTTGAGCTCAAGGCTTCCGCGCAGGAACACGGGACCCTCCATCTTCTCTCCGTCAACATTCTTATATTCGAGACGGGAGAGATCGGTCATAGGAAGCGCGTACATATCCCAGCCAAAGTGATTCTGGAGACCGAACCGCATTCCGACTGCGCCCTTTTGGTCTCTCATCTTCGGTCCGTAGTTTATTCTTCCCATATTTTCAACAAGGATGTCGAGCTGTCTTTGCTCGCCGTACGTCATCGGAAGCTTGACCTTTTGCTCGTCGGGAAGCTCTGTGCTGCGCATATAGGTCGCCTTATACTCGCCGTCGACGAACACCTGTGCGCGATCGTGCACGTGCGCGAAATTCAGCGGCCAATCGTTTGTAGGGCCCTTGACGGTGGTTCTATATAGAATATATCCGAAGTCCTGACCGATGTTCTCCATAAATTTGGGAGCAGCAGAGTGGACGGGAGTGGAAAGGTTTTCGAGATTATCAAAGAGCTTAGCGCTCTCGGTCAGCTCGACCTTGCCGTAAGCCGCCTTTTCGGTCTCCTTTGCGGTGATCGTGGGAACCTTGTCGCCGTATTTTTCGACGAGGATATCGCGGAATTTATAATAAGCGTCAGTTCGGTCGCCCGCCTCGGTCAGAAGCGCGCCGTAATCGTAGCTTGTGATCGTTGACAGATATTTTCCTTCATAATTGGCGCCGTTGGTGAAGCCGAAATTCGTGCCGCCGTGGAACATATAGACGTTTATCGACCAATCGTTGTCCATAAAGGTCTTGAAGTCCGCGACGATCTCCTTGGAATCTCTACGGTGGTGCTCGACTCCCCAATGGTCAAACCAACCGTTCCAATATTCTCCGCACATAAAGGGCTGGTCGGGGAAATATTCGAACATTACCGCGCTCTGCTCCTCGGGTCTTGAGCCGAAGTTCGCAACGCTGATGCACTCGCCGGGCAGAGTGCCGCCCGTGAGCATACTGTAGCAGGGGCCGTCCGACGTAAAGAAAAGGCAGTCGGCGTCAAATTCCTTATACATATCAAGAACCGCGTGCAGATAGTCTTTATCGTTTCCGTAGCTGCCGTACTCGTTTTCGACCTGAAGCATTATGATGTTTCCGCCGTTGACGGCAAGGTGAGGTCTTATTCTGCCGAGAAGCTCCTTGTAATATCTGCGGACCTTGGAAAGATAAAGCTCGTCGTTGCAACGCAGAGCCATATCGGGATACTTCAAAAGCCATGCGGGCAGACCTCCGAAATCCCACTCTGCGCAGATGTAGGGGCCCGGACGGAGAATTACGTAAAGTCCGAGGCTTGCGGCGGTCTCTATATATTTTTCGATGTCGAGCATGCCCGAGAAATCGAACTTACCCTCCTCGCGCTCGTGAAGATTCCAGCAGGTGTAGGTCTCTACACAGTTAAAGCCGCACTCCTTGAGCTTGAGCAGGCGGTCGTACCAATATTCCTGCGGTATTCTGAAATAGTGCATTGCACCCGAGATGACTGTGAAGGGCTCGCCGTCCATATAAAATTGTTTGCCCTTATAGCTTAAGATACTCATCGTGCGTCTCCTTTGGTGTGAAAACTGACCTTGTCGGTCGACTAATTTTAGCATATTGTCAAGGCGTTGTCAACAGATTTCCGAAACTTTTACCGCTAAATTGCATATAATAAAAAGGATTTCAAATAATCGCTTGCAATCGCGCGTTTTTTGTGCTAAAATAAATAAAACGGCGCGTATCCCTTTGCGGATATTACGCGTTTATGCCGCGAGTTGCGGCGGAACGGAGGAAAAAATGAACTCTTTTATTCAGTTAACTCCCGATGAGTTTGATCGCTCGCCCTTTCGTCTTATCGGCAAGGAATGGATGCTGATATGTGCGCCTGACGGCTCGAAGGAAAGCGGCGCAAATGCTATGACGGCAAGCTGGGGCGGCTTGGGCATTCTCTGGAACAAGCCCGTGGCGACCGCATACATCCGTCCGCAAAGATACACCTACGGTCTGGTTGAGGAAAGTGAAAAAATCTCTCTGTGCTTTCTTGGCGAAGAATACCGCAAGGCGCTTACCTTTTGCGGCAGGGAGTCGGGGCGCAACTGCGATAAGCTCAAGGAGTGCGGTCTTTCGACCGAAAAGTTTGACGGCGTTCCCGCGATCGCGGAGTCAGACGTGATAATGATATGCAGAAAGCTTTACGCCGACGACCTGAAGGAAGAAAAATTCGTTGATAAGAATATGCTCTCGCATTATAACAGCGATTACCATCGTTTTTATATTCTCGAAATTGAGAAAATACTTGTTAAAGAGTAACGCTCTTGAATTGTGAGGCTTTAAAACCAAAACCGTGAGATCAATCTCTATCCTACGGGAAGTTTTTGGAAGGTCAAGGAAACCTTTTTTCAAAAAGGTTTCCTTGCGCGTCTCCTCTTGAAAGGAAATCTAACTATGAAACTTTTAATTGCATCGGATATTCACGGAGATGCTACGTGCTGCCGCGCTATGCTTGACGCGGCGGAGCGCGAGGGTGTCGAAAAAATAGCTATCCTCGGCGACCTGCTTTATCACGGGCCGAGGAATGACCTGCCTGAGGGCTACGCGCCGAAGGTGGTGATCGAAATGCTTAACGCCGCGGCGGACAAGCTTATTTGTGTCAGAGGGAACTGTGACACCGAAGTAGATCAAATGGTACTTAACTTCCCTATACTGTCGGACACGGCGTGGGTATATGACGGCGAGGCAAAATTGAGCTTATTTATGTCTCACGGGCACAAATATTCACCCGACAGTCTGCCACCCTTGCCGGGTGGAACGGTGTTTTTATACGGTCACACGCACGTGCTCGGACTTTGCGAGGTCAGCGGAGTGACTTGCATTAATCCCGGGTCGGTCAGTCTGCCGAAGAACAACAATCCAAAGACCTACGGAGTCTATTACGGAGGCATTTTTGAGATCAAGGAGCTTGACGGAACGGTCGTTGAGCGTTATGAGTTGCGAAAAGATGCTTGATTTCGCTGATTGTAACAGAAAATTTACAAAATTCGGCCTGTCTCCCCTTGAAAAATGATCAATTATGTTATATAATGAAATGTAAACTATGCACGACTATATTTTGGTGCTTATTTGGAGGTAAACTTTTATGGTAGTAGCCGGTGATTTTAAAAACGGTATAACTTTTGAAATGGATGGTAACGTTTATCAGGTTATCGAATTCCAGCACGTAAAACCCGGCAAGGGTGCGGCTTTCGTTCGTACAAAGCTTAAGAACGTTATTTCCGGTGCAGTTATCGAGAAAACTTTCAGCCCTACGGACAAGTATGAGAATGCTTATATCGAGAGAAAGGATATGCAGTACTCCTACACCGATGGCGATCTTTACTATTTTATGGACATGGAGACCTTCGACATGCTTCCTCTTAACAGAGACAAGCTCGGCGATGCCTTCAAGTTCGTTAAGGAAGAAATGATGTGCAAGATCATTTCCTACAAGGGCAACGTATTCGGCGTTGAGGCTCCCACCTTCGTTGAGCTCGAGGTTACCGAGACCGATCCCGGTTTCGCAGGTAACACCGCGACCAACACATTGAAGCCCGCAACTCTTGAGACCGGTGCGGTTATCAAGGTTCCGCTTTTCATCAACGTTGGCGATATGCTCAAGATCGACACTCGTACGGGTGAATATCTGTCCCGTGCTTAATTTCTGAAAACAATAAAACGGGAGGCTTTTGTACAATCTGTGCACAGACTCCCGTTTTATGCTGTTATAGCAAAAAAATATAGAAAAGAGGACAATAAAATGACACTTACTGAAAAGACTGCATACATCAAGGGCCTTTGCGAAGGTCTCGAATTCGACAAGAAGGATACTGCTGAGGCAAAGATCATCAAGGCACTTCTTGATCTCTGCTCCGATATGGCTGAGGAGCTCTCCGAGCTCGAGGCTGACGTTGAGGATCTCTTCGATTACTGTGAGGAGCTCGACGAGGATCTCGGCGACGTTGAGGAGGTTCTTCTCGACGAGGACGAGGATGACGACGAGTGGGATGACGAGGAATGCGACGGCGAGTGCGACGAGTGCGAGCTTTGCGGCGAATGCGAATACTGCGACGACGAGGACTATTTCGAGATAGTTTGCCCCTCTTGCGGTGAGACCGTTTGCTTCGACGAGTCGGTAAACGCTGAGGATCTTGCTTGCCCTGCTTGCGGCAGCGAGCTCGGTTGCATCGTTGAGGACGACGACGTAAACCCTGTTGAAGACTGATTCCTAACATATTAAAACGGGAGAAGGATACAATCCTTCTCCCGTTTTTAGAAAAAAGCGCTTACTCTTCGTAAGCGCTTTTTGTTATTCTTAATAATATCTTACTATCTTATTGGATATAGCGTAGAAAACACCCGTGAGCCATCTGCCGAATGCGCCCGGGAGATTGGCGAAGAAAAGGGGCGTGCGCCAACGGAAATAATTTCCGTACTTTTTGTCAAACGCCTTGCAATCCTCCCACATCTGCTTAAGGTCCGCGTCGGTCTCCTTGGTCTTGTTCGCTCGGGTTACAAAGGTTGAAATGCCAAACATCATGAAAAGCTCGTGCTTCATATATCGGCGGAGCTTGCGAGATTTGATGTCGTCGATATGACAGCTTTGGAAGCTCAGAACGGTACTGAGGATCTGGTGCTTATATCTCTTTCTGATGATATCGCGCTGTACCGACTGACCCTCTCTGCCGATGGTATAGCGGTAGAGGTCCTTGTTGAGATAATACATTTTCTCAACGTACGGCAACGACAGGCAGATCATATAGTTATCCTCGTAGAAGGTGTGCTTTGGGAGTTCCTTGCCACTCTTTTTCATAATTTCTGTGCGGAAGGTGCAGCTATGTATAGTCAGCATCTGACGGAGGCGGAAGCGCTTAGTTTCTTCCCAAGTGAATATTCTGTTTTCGGGAAGCACGTTCTTGTAACAGATCGATTGGTCGCCGACCCCATCCTCGTGGGCGTAAAAATAGTTGGTCACGAGAAGATCTACTCCGCCCTGCGCTTCACATTCTTCAAGCTTATCGAGCATCAAAGGGAGATTCTCGTCGAGCACGTCGTCGCTGTCAACGACCTTGAAATATGCGCCAGTGGCTCTCTTGAGTCCCTGATTTATGCCCTCGCCGTGACCGCCGTTCTCCTGATGAACGACTCTGACGATATCGGGATATTTTTCCGCGTACTCGTCCGCGATAGCGCCTGTGTTGTCCTTCGAGCCGTCGTTGATGATGATTATCTCAACTCTCTCTCCGCCGACAAGCAAGCTGTCGATGCATTTACGCATATAACCCTCCGAATTATAGCACGGAACGGTTACGGTAAGTAATTTTTGATTATTCATAACTTCACTCCAAGATGTTTTCCGACAGCTTCAAGGCGGAAGCTATCACTGTATCCATATCGTAATATTTGTATTCTCCGAGTCTGCCGCCAAAGATAATTCCCTGCTCGGACTCGGCAAGCTCCTTATATTTCGCATAAAGCACGCTGTTTCTCTCGTCGTTGACGGGATAATAGGGCTCGTCGCCGACCGTCCACTCGGAGCTGTACTCGCGGCTGATAACGGTCTTGGGCTGATCTCCGAACTCGAAGAATTTATGCTCGATAATTCTCGTCCAAGGCGTCTCTCTGTCGGTATAATTGACAACGGCGTTGCCTTGGAAGCTCGGCTTATCCAAGATCTCGGTTTCAAATCTTACCGAACGGTATTCAAGTGCACCGAGCTTATAGCCGTAATACTCGTCGATAGCGCCCGTATAAACGACCGTTTCTGCAAGCGCGCAGAGCTCGTCCTTATTTTCAAGGAAATCAACGCCGAGTCTTACCTCTATGCCCTCGAGCATATTTTCAACCATTTTGGTATATCCGCCCTCGGCGATTCCCTGATATTTTGCGTTAAAATAGTTATTATCAAAGGTGAATCTGCAAGGCAGACGCTTAATTATAAAGGACGGCAGCGCGTCGCAGGGTCTGCCCCATTGCTTTTCGGTATATCCCTTTATTAGCTTTTCATAAATGTCAGTGCCGACGAGCGATATCGCCTGCTCCTCGAGGTTTTTGGGCTCGGTTATTCCCGCCGCGGCTCTTTGCTCCTCGATCTTTGCCTGCGCCTCTTCGGGAGTGACAACGCCCCACATCTTATTGAAGGTGTACATATTGAAGGGCAGACTGTAAAGCTCGCCGTGGTAGTTTGCGACGGGGGAATTTGTATATCGGTTAAATTCCGCGAATCTGTTTACGTATTCCCAAACCCTCTTATCGTTGGTATGGAAGATGTGCGCGCCGTATTTGTGGACGTTTATTCCCTCTACGGACTCGGTGTACACGTTGCCCGCTATATGATCGCGGCGATCGATAACGAGAATTCTCTTTCCGTGCCGCTTTGCCTGCTCTGCAAAAACCGCGCCGAACAGTCCTGCGCCGACGATAAGATAATCGTATTTTTTCATTGGCGGTATTCTCCTTAAAATTCAACGCACGACTAAAGTCCCGCGTTTTGACCTTGTAAGCCATAGATATTATAACACTACAGGCATCAAAATGCAATACCCGACATTATTAAATGTCCTTAAAAAATGTTAATTAATTGTGACCAAGATCTTGATCATCGTGTTTTTTATTTGTTTTTCGCGCAGAATCCCTTGCAAAACTATGGTTTTTACTATTTTTTTGGTTTCTCGCGGTTGTATTCTTCGCGCCTGCGGCATTTTTGGTGTTTGGTCTGCCGCTACCCGATCTTCCCTGCTTGTCCTTGATTGTAGAGCGCGAGGATTTGGAATTTTTGTCCTTTTGGCTTCGCGTATGCGTCTGCTTTGCCGATCTGTCGGCGGCAGGACGAACCAAACAGTCCTCGCCATATCCGATGAGGTCCTCTCTGCCCGCTTTGACAAGCGCCTCACGGACGAGGTCGGCATTCTGGGGTCTGTTATACTGCAAAAGCGCGCGTTGAAGCTGCTTTTCGTGATAATCGGTAGCTACGTAGACCGGCTTCATATCAAGCGGATTTATTCCCGTGTAATACATGACCGTGGACGCGGTGCCCGGGGTGGGATAGTAATCCTGCACCTGCTCGGGCGCGTAGTGGTCGCGCTTGAGGCAAAGTGCGAGGTTGATCGCGTCGTTGAGCGTTGAGCCCGGGTGGCTCGACATAAGGTAGGGTACGAGGTACTGCTCTTTTCCGATCTCGTGGGTGATATCGAAGAACTTTTTTCTGAAGCTCTGATAGACCTCAAAGTCGGGCTTACCCATACAGCGAAGCACGGGGGACGAGCAATGCTCGGGTGCGACCTTAAGCTGTCCCGATACGTTGTCTTTGACTAATTTGCGGAAAAACGCGTCGTTTTTGTCGCACATAAGGTAATCAAAGCGTATTCCCGAGCGAACAAAAACCTTTTTGACTTTAGGGATCTTCTCTATTTCCTCGAGAAGCTTGATATACTCGGTGTGGTCAACCTTGAGATTTTTACACGGAGTGGGCGCAAGGCATTTGCGCGAGGGACAAACACCGCTTTCAAGCTGCTTATCGCACGATGGGTAGCGGAAGTTTGCCGTGGGGCCGCCTACGTCATGTATGTAGCCCTTGAAATCGGGCATTTCGGCAATTATCTTCGCTTCGTTGACGACGCTCTCTATACTTCTTGAGCGAACCGTTCTTCCCTGATGGAATGCGAGGGCACAGAAATTGCAGGCGCCAAAGCAGCCGCGGTTATGCGTGAGCGAGAACTTGACCTCCTCGATCGCGGGCACTCCTCCGTCCTTCTCGTACGAAGGGTGATATGCGCGCATATACGGCAGGCTATAGACGTGGTCGAGCTCCTTTCTTTCAAGCGGCGGCATCGGCGGATTCTGGACTAACATTTTGCCGTCGTAAAGCTCACAGATAGCCCGTCCGTTGATCGAATCCTGATTTTTATACTGCACGCCGAACGCCTCGGCATATTTTCTCTTATCGGTCTTAAGCTCGTTATAATCGAAGGTTGCCGCCACGGGATAATTGACCTTATCCTCGGGCTTACAAAGATAGACCGTGCCTCTGACGTCTCTTATCTTCTTGATCGGAACGCCCTTGTCGAGAAGCTCGGCAATTCGTGTAAGTATTTTCTCACCCATACCGTAGGTCAGAATGTCGGCGCGGCTATCGACCAGCACTGAACGGCGCACCTTGTCGTCCCAATAGTCATAATGAGCAAAGCGGCGCAGAGACGCCTCAAGTCCGCCGAGGATTATCGGCACGTCGCCGTACGCTTCGCGGATTCGGTTTGAATAGACTATGACCGCGCGGTCGGGGCGCTTACCCATCTTGCCGCCCGGAGAATAATAGTCGTAGGTTCTCTTTTTCTTCGCCGCAGTATAGTGCGCGACCATTGAATCTATATTTCCCGCACTTACCAAAAAGCCAAGTCGCGGCCTGCCGAATCTCTTGAAATCCTCGCAGGACTTGTAGTCAGGCTGCGCCAAGAACGCCACTCTGAAGCCCTTGTCCTCAAGAACTCGGCATATTATCGTCGCGCCAAAGGACGGGTGGTCTACGTATGCGTCTCCGCAAACGTACACGAAATCAGGCTGATCCCAGCCTCTCTCAATCATATCTTCTTTGGTTATAGGAAAAAAACCTTTATCGTGCATTTTTGACTTGTCCTTTCTTTGTGAGTGGGAGAAGCGCAAGGGGAACTTTTGCAAAAGTTCCCCTTGACCCCTCAAAACTCCCCCTAGGATAGAGATAGGCTCTACGGATCGGGTTTTGAGATGGTGGAGCTTGGGTGATAGGGTGAATGGAAAAGCTCGCCTGATTGGAGTTTTTGGAGTTTTTGAAGATTCTTAAGAAACTTTTTCCCAAAAAGTTTCTTAAGCCGTCGGAGACTTATCTCTTTTTCTTCTCTTTTTTTATCCCGAATATTTTTCTGAGTACTGGGGCTAAAAAGCCCGGCGAGCGCACAAGTATTATTTTCATAACGACCTCCGAATATAATGTGTTCACCAACATTATATGCTGACGGAGGGCTACTGACCTCAAAAATTACAGATCCTTCGACTCGATTATATAAATGCCGCCCTTTTTGACGTTTATAAGCGCGCAATTTTTGGTGATCTCGTTGGAAACCGCGAATTGATGATTACGCAAGAGCGTTTTCTTGACCAGCGGATATTTGCCGCCCTCGATGCTGACGCCCCTTACCTTTTCATCTGATGCGATGACCGAAAAATATTTATACTGACTACGAACGACGATAAAGCCGCTGTCGCGGATGTATCTGACACGGTTCTGACCGTTTACTATGTATATGGGAATTCTCTTTTTCCAATATTTTTCAAGGATCGCGAGTGTCGAGAGCGTGTGATCGAGTCTTCCCGACGTGCTACCGACGATCACTATCTCGCCGGCACCGCGCTCTACTGCCATATCGACCGCAAACTGCGTATCGGTAACGTCCTTTTCTGCAGGAAGTCTGAAAACCTCGTCGACGTCATCGGGAATGTCACTAAGTGAATCAAAGTCGCCGATAAGAATATTTATATGCGCGCCCATAAGCTTAGCGTTCTTATATCCCGCGTCGGCAGCGATAACGAGGTCGTCTCCCTCGGGTCTTTCTTCTATGTATTGGTGGAATATCTCTCCGCCTGTAAAAATATATGCTTTCATAGGTAATTATTTATCCCATTTGTGTTTATTTTTGAGGATATCATAGAGCATAACGTAGCTCTCGTGTCGGCTTTTCGCGATCTCTCCGCGCTTGACCGCCTCGACTATCGCACAGCCCTCTTCCTTCAGGTGCGTACATTTGGTATACTTGCACTCGCCGATACGGTCGTTTATCTCGGGGAAGCAAAGCGGAAGTTGATCGAGATCGAAGAAGTCAAATCTTTCGAAATCAAGCATTGAAAATCCCGGAGTGTCGGCGAGGAAAAAATTTTCTCCGATTGGAAAAAGCGTGACCGCGCGCGTGGTGTGCTTTCCTCTGGCGGTCTTTCGGCTGACGTCACCCGTGCCGAGCTCAAGCATTGGGAAAAGCTTATTCATAAGCGTTGACTTTCCAACGCCCGAAGCGCCCGCAAAGGCGGCGATCTTTCCGTCAAGAGAAGTGTTTATATAATTCTGTATCTCGTCTATTCCCTCGCCCGTGACGCAAGAGAGGACGAAAACACGATATCCCGCTTTTTCGTAAGTTTCCTTGATCACGGCGGCATATTCTCTGTCAAGCTCGCATTTGCCGACCACGATGACGGGGGTAATGTCGTTATGCTCCAGGATCGCGGTGAGCTTGTCGGTCATATCGAGCATCGGCTTTGGAGAGCTTGCCGCCATCGTGACGAATATCGTGTCAAGATTGGCAAGCGGCGGGCGGATAAGCGAGTTTTTTCGCTCGCAGATCTCGTCGATGACTGCATTCTGCTCGCCCTCCGACACGTCGAGAATGACGTCATCTCCTACCATTGGGGATTGGTTTCCGTGTCTGAAAACACCTCGGGCACGGCAGGATATTTCTTTGTATCCATCGCCGTCTTTTGTTCTGACGGTGTAAAGTCCGCCCAAAAGTCCCATTATTTTTCCTTTAATCTTCAGATCCATTAAATCTCCATTCCGCCGCCATCGGCGGCACAAATTGCCATCGGTAAAATTTGCCGCAACGGCAAAATTCACGCGTTAAAAAGCATATTTTCCTATTGGGCGAAAATAACTTTCACGCTATTCTCCGTTTTTAATCATCTTCGTCGGTAATATATCTGCCGAACGGATGTAATTGGTCGATTTTATCTTCTTTTCCCGTGCTTACGGTGATATTTATCGTGCTGTGATATTTAACGTAGGTCTCGGGCGCAAGGCTTTGCGATATCACGCATCCTTCTTCAACAGTATCGGACGCTTCAAAGATGATCTCGCCGAGAAGCAAGCCATCAGCCAAAATTTTGGTGCAAGCCGCCTTTTGTGTAAGTCCCGTAAGATCACGAACCCTGACAGAGCCCTTGACGTGCTTACGGCACACAAATAGAGTGACGCGATCGCCGTGCTCTATTCTCGCACCCGCTGTGGGTGAGGTGTATAATACTCTGTCGCTTTCGGCTTCGTCGTCATACACAGATACTATCCGTATCTGCGCGCCGAGCGTGCGGAGCATTGATGCCGCTTGTGCATAGGTGTAATTTTTAAGATCGGGCAGCGTGCGATCCTCCGCACCCATGCTGACCGTCAGCTTGACGGTGCAAAGTGCACCAAACGCAACCTTTCGTCTCGCACCCGAATAGGGCGTTTGCGAAATGATCTCCCCCTCGGGCACGTCGTCCGAGTATACAAGCTCACACTCGAAATTTATTCTGTCATGAGGCTCTAATTCGGTGTATTTTTGCCCGACAAACGATGGGATAATTATTATATCACGATCCCTTTTTGTATTTACGAACAACGCAAAAAAAACACAGATCGCAGTTGTTGCAAGCACCGCCATTGAAACAACTGCTCCGAAAAGCAGTTTTTTTGACGAGATTTCTTCCTTTTTCACGGCAATTCCCCTTTTTGTTGATATGTAAAGGGGCGCGTTGCCTCCGGCGGCTTAAAACCTTTTTGAAAAAAGGTTTTAAGAATTCCAAAAACTTTCAGTAAAGTTTTTGGTGTGTCCATTTTCTGCTATATCATTTCAAAACCTAAGCCGTAGGATTTGTTCCTATCCTATTGGAAGTTTTTGAAGGTCAAGGAAACTTTTTTCAAAAAGTTTCCTTGCGCGCTTCCCCCGCATCCCTCTCCGCGTCCTCGCGTCTGAGCTGACCGCAGGAGGCATTGATATCGGAGCCGAGCGTACGGCGGACGGTTGCTCTGATGCCGTGGCTTTCGAGGGTTGCGGCGAAGGCTTTGACGGCAGATTTATCCGAGCTTCTGAAGCCCGATTCGGTGACCTCGTTTACGGGAATGAGGTTGACGTGAATCGGCATGGTCTCGCTTCTCGTGCGAAGCTTTGCGTTAAGTGTATTTGCAAGATGCAGGGCGTTTTGCTTGGTATCGTTCTTCCCTGCGATGAGTGTGTATTCAAAGGAAATTCGGCGCTGGGTGGATCTGTAATACTCGCGGCAAGCGTCAAGGAGCTCATCCACGCCCCACGCTTTATTGACGGGCATGATCTCCGAGCGCGTGCTGTCGTCCGACGCGTGAAGCGAGACCGAAAGCGTGATCGGAAGATCAAGCTTGGCAAGCTCATATATTTTCGGCACGACGCCGCAGGTCGAAAGCGAGATGTGGCGGTAGCCGACGTTAACTCCCTCGGGGAGATTTACAAGCCGCAAAAATTTAACAACGTTGTCGTAATTGTCAAGCGGCTCGCCTATTCCCATCATAACGATATTGGATATTCTGATGCCGAGATCCTTCTGTGCCGCGATGAGCTGACCGAGTATTTCGCCCGATTCAAGATCGCGGACTCTGCCCGCCACGGTCGACGCGCAGAATTTGCATCCCATTCGACATCCAACCTGCGAGGAAACGCAGATCGTGTATCCGTGCTCGTATTTCATAACGACCGATTCAATGCAGTTACCGTCTGAAAGCTCAAAGAGATATTTTACGGTGCCGTCAAGCTTGGAGGTGAGCTTGCGCTTGACCTGTGGCAGACTGCAATCGAGCGCGTTATGTAGCTTTTGTTTGGTTGCCTTGCCCACGTTGGTCATCTCGTCAAGCGAGATGCACTTGTGAAGTTGGGTAAATATCTGTCCTGCCCGATAGGACGGCTCGCCGAGCGATACCATCAGATCCTTGAGCTCGTCGGGCGTGTATGATAATATGTTTTTCATAATTTTCAACTTTATTTTCTTGTGAATTTTGAGACGAAAAAGCCGTCGGTGCCGTCCTTATCCGGAGAAAGCGAGAGCATTCCGCGCTCGGACTTGACGTTTCCTACCTCAAAGTCGCAGGGCTCGAACTCGGGGTGAGATGAAAGGAATTTTGTAACGTTTTCTTCATTCTCCTCGGGCAACACGGTACAAGTCGAATAGACCAGCACGCCGCCCTTTTTGACGTATCGTGAGCAATTTTCGAGTATCGCGAGCTGGATCTCGGGAAGCCTTGCAAAATCGGCTATATTTTTATATCTTATCTCGGGCTTCTTGGCAATTACGCCGAGTCCCGAGCAGGGCACGTCGCAAAGCACTCTGTCGGCTTGTCCTTCAAGCTTCTCGTCAAAGCTTCTGCCGTCGCGCACCGATGCGGTGATCACATCGATACCAAGGCGCTCTGCGCTCTTGTCGATAAGCTTAAGCTTGCTTTCGTGTAGATCGAAGGAGAGAATTTTGCCCGTATTCTCCATTTTTATTGCCGAGCCGAAGGATTTTGAACCCGGGCAGGAGCAGGAGTCGATCATAAGCATATTTTCCCTCGCGTCAAGCGCTTCTACACATATCTGCGACGCCTCATCCTGAACGAAAAACAAGCCCTCGTCAAAGCCCGGAAGGACCGTAAAGCTCACGTTGTCGATCAATATCGCGTTTTCAAGGCGGTCTGACAAAGTGTACTTGATTCCCTTTTCGTCGAGCATCAGAGCATATTTTTCGCGGCTGGTCTTAAGTGTATTGATCCGCAGAGTTAACTTGGGCGGACGGTTGAAGATTTCAAATATTTTTTTGGCGCGATCATATCCGTAGATCTCCAAAAATCTGCGGCAAACGTCCTCGGGAAAAGAGTGCCAGAGCGACAAGCGCGCGATAGGATCGGTTTGCTCGTCGGGAAAAAGCGTTTCTATTCCCTCGCCATCGCGCCGCCTTAAAAACGAGCGCATGATCGCGTTGACGAAGCCGCGGCTTCTTCTCGGCGCCATATTTACGGTCTCGTTGACCGCCGCGTAGTCGGGGATCTTATCAAGACAGAAAAGCTGATATATGCCTATTCGGAGCAGGGTTCTCGTGTCGGGATCGATCTTTTCCGAGTCCGCGGCAAGCTTATCGATGATATGATCAAGCGTGAGCTGTCTTTCGGTCACGCCCATAACGATCGCCGTGACGAGTCCCTTGTCGACGTCGGACAGCTCACTTTGAGTCAGCGCGCGGTCGATCGCAATATTTGAATAAGTCGCGTTTTTTCCTGCGTCCTTCAATATTTTGAAGGCAAGCGCTCTCGCGTGATCTGCCATATCAAAGATCCTTTCTGTAAAATAGTTTGCTTCGAAATATCAAAATAAATCGATGAAATATTTTGAATTGAAGATCAAGATAACAGATCTCCCTCTGCTATCTTTCTGCCGCGGACGAAATCTGCGGCACTCATTCTGCCCTTGCCCTCGGGAACGACGGTCAGAAGCGACAAAATTCCCTTGCCGCAAGCGACCTTGATATCGTCGTCGACCGAAATGACCGTGCCTGCGGGCTCGTCGATCGTCTTTTCATCGTCAACAACGCGGCTTGCAACGATCTTGAGCAGCTTTCCGTCGGGAGTGTGGGTGAAGGAAAGCGGAATGGGCGAAAGTCCGCGAATAAGGTTATGAAGCTCTCTCGCGGGGCGCGAAAAATCGAGCTGACAGTCGCTTTTTTCGATCTTCGCGGCATAGGTTGCAAGGCTATCGTCCTGCTTTTCGGAGATTATTTCTCCCCTTTCCAGCTTTTCAACGGTTTCTATCAAAAGCTTGGCTCCGCAGTCGGCAAGGCGGTCGTGTATGTCTTCAAAATTGTCGTTTTCACCGATCTCGACCTCTGCTTTGAGCAGCATATCGCCCGTATCAAGTCCTGCCGCCATCAGCATAGTCGTAATGCCCGTGGTCTTCTTTCCGTCGATTATCGCTCTCTGCATCGGCGCCGCGCCCCTATATTCAGGCAAAAGCGAGCCGTGGACGTTCACGCAACCGTATTTTGGATAATCGAGCACGTTCTGCGGCAAGATCTTGCCGAATGCGACTACAACGATCAGCTCGGGATCAAGCTCTGCGAGCGTTGCGGCAAATTCCTCACCCTTAAGCGTGCTCGGCTGATATACGGGTATATTCTGCTCGAGAGCGTAGACCTTGATGGGCGGAGGTGTCAGGTGATGTCCTCTGCCCTTTGGCGTATCTATCTTGGTTACTACTCCCACGATTTCATGTCCACTCTCGCATAGTGCACGCAGAGTCGGCAGGGCAAAATCGGGTGTTCCCATAAATAAAATTCTCATATTTAAATGACCTCGTGTTATTCTAATTCCTCGATCTCCTCGCGGGTCAGCATTCTCTCGGCTACGTCAGGATAAAGCTTTCCGTCAAGGTGGTCAAGCTCGTGGCAGAAGCAACGCGCAAGAAGTCCCGAACCGCTGTAATCAACGGTCTCGCCGTGGCGGTTCATCGCTCTCACGGTCACGTGCATCGGGCGCTTTACGATTCCCCACTGTCCGGGCAACGAAAGACATCCTTCCATGCCCTCCTGCTCGCCTGCAAACGCGATTATCTTCGGGTTGATCAGCTCGAGGACCTTGCCCTCCTCAACCTCAATAACTACTATTCGACGCAAAATGCCGACCTGAGGACCTGCAAGTCCAACGCCCCCCGCGTCTCTCATCGTATCAACCATATCATCAAGCAGAGTCAGAACTCTGGGGGTTATCTTGTCTACGGGACGGCAGACCTTACGCAAGGTGTCGTCGCCTACTTTTACTATTTTCAATTTTGCCATTGTTTACTCCTTTCTTGTTCGCAGGGCTCCACCCTGCACCCGCCAGAAACTTTCGATAAAAGTTTTGGGTGTCAATTAATCTGCTATATTATTTCAAAACTTCAAAACCTAAACCGTAGAACCTATCTCTATCCTAGGGGGAAGTTTTTGAGGGGGTCACTTTATAAAAATTTTGTTGGCGTTAAAATTTACACCATATCATTTTAAAACCTAAACCGTAGAACCTATCTCTATCCTAGGGGGAAGTTTTTGAGGGGGTCACTTTATAAAAATTTTGTTGG
>JAFQPM010000003.1 GCA_017411745.1 Clostridia bacterium
TCACGCTGTCGAAGACAGCATATCACTCAAAAACTATCAGGAAATGCGCACTTACTCACCACTGAAAGTGATGACACAATAAAAAAAGCCGATATGGAAATAAATCTATATCGGCTTTTTTACTGTCCTTTAGCACCCGAGGCTAGCACGGTCGGACATTTTTATCAAATTTAATATCAAAGCACGCAGCCGAGGAATTGCTGAAGCTTGGGATGCTTGGGATTGTTGAATATCTCATCGGGAGTGCCGCTTTCGGCGATGACTCCGTCGTGCATAAAGAGCACGCGGTCGGCGACCTCGCGGGCAAAACCCATCTCGTGAGTTACGCAGACCATCGTCATTCCCTCTTTTGCAAGCCCCTTCATAACGTCAAGCACCTCTCCGACCATCTCGGGATCGAGCGCACTCGTCGGCTCGTCGAAAAGCATTACCTTTGGCTCCATCGCAAGCGCGCGGACTATAGCAATTCTCTGCTTCTGTCCTCCTGAAAGCGTGGACGGATATGCGTTCGCCTTGTCCTCAAGTCCTATGCGGTTGAGCAGAGCCATAGCCTTACCGTTAAAGTATTCCTTTACCTCTTTTTTGCTCTTTCCCTCCTTGATCATCTGCTTTGCGCGGGTCTTCATAGGAGCAAGAGTTACGTTTTCAAGAACGCTCTTGTTGTTGAAAAGATTGAACTGCTGAAACACCATTCCCATATCCTGACGGGCGAGATTGATATCGATGTGATTTTCGTCGTATATCTTCTTCATCGCGGCACGGTATTCCTTGCCCTCTGCCGCTGAGAATTTTTCATTAATAAGGTCCTCAGCCTTGATCTTGGCGATAGCGTCCTCCGCGCTCATTCCTGCCGCGGTGAGCTTTTTGTAGGTCTTGGATGCCATAATGACCTCGGGGTGAAGATAAGGGTCTACGGGAGTCAGAAGCTTGCCGTCCATCCAGACCTCACCAAAGGTGGGAGTTTCAAGCAGATTCATACAGCGCAAAAGCGTCGATTTACCCGAGCCCGAAGCGCCGATGATAGCCACGACCTCTCCCTCTTTTATCTGGGTGGAAACGCCCTCGAGGACCTTGAGATCGCCGAAATTTTTATATATGTTTTTTACGTCAAGCATGCGCCTTCATTCTCCTTTCGAACACGCCGAGCAGCTTGGAAAGCACGAAATTCAGCACGAAATAGATGATACCGATTATCATAAGTATCGGGAGCGAATTATGGGTCTTTCCAACGATTACGTGGTACTGTGTCATAAGCTCTCCGACGTAGAACGTCGAGGCAAGCGAGGTCTCCTTGATAACCGTGATAAACTCGTTTCCGAGCGCGGGAAGAATGTTCTTTACCGCCTGAGGAAGAACGACCTGTATCATCGTGGTCGTGCCGTTAAGTCCAAGGCTTCTTGCCGCCTCGGTCTGTCCCTTGTCGACCGCCTCTATACCCGAGCGAATGATCTCGGAAACGTACGCCGCACTGTTAAGTATCAAGGTAAAGGATATACAGAGTATCTTTTTGTTTTCAAGCTCGTTCATCGCGGGTATGATAACGGGGATCAAAAACGTGCTTATGTAGAGCTGAAGCAGCATAGGAGTGCCGCGAATGATCTCAACGATAGCATTGACCAGCCATTTCAGCGGCTTTATTTTGCTTATCTTGACAAGCGCAAGCAGTGCGCCGATAACGGTACCAAAAAATACCGTCATAAGTGAGAGAAGTATGGTTGCGGTAACTCCTTTGATCAAAAAAAGATCCCAGTATTTCACAAAGATCTTACCCATATCCTCGAACATTGTGATTAAATACATATTTTAACTCCGTTCTATATTCGCAAAACACGAGCTGCCGCACCGAAACACAGCACGGCAGCTCTATTCTTTATTTATAAATTACTCGGTGATCTTGTTGCCCTCGTCGTCGTAGCCGAGCTCGTCGAGAGTCTTGACCTCAGCGTAGATCTGGCAAGCCTCGTACCAACCGTCATAGAGATCAGCCGCCATTGCCTTTGCGAGTGCCGCGTTGACCTTTTCGAGAAGCTCTGCGTCTTCCTTGTTGAGAAGGATAACGTTGTTCTTGTACTTCTCTTCTACCTCAAAGTAGTAGTCGGAAAGAACGATGGTATCGTTTACGAGAGCCTCGCCGTTACCGTATGCAACTGCAAGGGCGTCGATGTCGCCTGTGGAGAGTGCTACTGCTGCGTCGTTGATGTTACCGAAGAGCTCGAGAGTTGCGCCCTGGGGTACGAGCTGCTCTTCAACGAGAAGCTGCTGGAGAGAGCCGCCCTGTGCACCGATCTTGAGACCTGTGAAATCGGTCTTGCCTTCGGTGAACTCTGCCGCCTTTGCCTTGGTGGTAATAAGGATCTGCTCGGTCTCGTTCTCACCTGCTACGTAGTAGTCGGAAATAAGGAAGGTTTCAGCACGCTCTGCGGTCCAGGAGAAACCCGAGATCGCGAGGTCTGCGTTGCCCGAGGTGACCGCCGCCATACAAGCGTCGAAGGACATGGGGTCGAGCTTAAGCTTCATTCCAAGCTCCTTTGCAACGTAGGTAGCGAGGATAACGTCGAAGCCAACTATCGCATCGTCGCCGGACTTTGCGGTGTCGTAGAATTCCATGGGAGCGAAGTCGGGGGAGATCGCTACCACGAGGGTGTCGGTGTATTTGGATGCATCGTAATCGATTGCTGCCATTGCTTTGTCATAAGCTGCGGATAAGCTGTCCTCTCCCTTGTCGCAGGATGCGAACATTGCGACGGTGCTGAGTGCCATAAGTACTACAAGTGCGAGTGCGATAATTTTTTTCATGGTTTTGTCCTCTTTTCTGCAAGATGTGAATTTTTATTCGCATTATCGGATTGCCGTAATGCTGATTACTGCATCATTATACACCCTGAAAACGCGTTTGTCAACCCCTATTTTTCACTTTCTACGAAATCAATCCTTTTCAGTAAAAGACTTTTCGGGTTTTTGTGTATATTTCATAAAATTGCATAAATATCCGAATTTTTATACAAATATTCTGCATATTCTTGCATTTTTGAGTTATAATTCGGGCAATTCAATTCGGTAGTAGCATATATAATGATTATTTTTAAAATTTTTTTCAAAAAACTATTGACAAAACAAAAAAAGGGTGTTATAATCTGTAAAGCGTTTTACTTTACACTTGTAGAAACGGCAAAAAATCGGTTGGAGGCGCGAAATGTTTGAGAAAGATCTGAACGTCGGATTTCTGCTTGACTTTTACGGCGACGTGCTGACCGAAAGGCGCAGAGATGCTCTCGACTTCTATTACAATAATGATATGTCGCTTTCCGAGATCGCCGAGGAGATGGGTATTTCCCGTCAGGGCGTGCGCGACCTTATCAAAAAAGCCGGGGAGGAGCTTCTCTTCTACGAGGAAAAGCTCGGACTTGCAAGAAAGTTCAAGGTCGCACAGCATCACGCCGAGCGCGCTCTTACAATGTGTGAAGCAGGCGAAGATCCCAAAACCATCGAGGATGAGATACGTCTTTTGCTTGAGAGCGTTGGGTGAGCGAAAAGGCGCAGTTGTATTCGCCTGCGGCGAGTGATATTTGAGCGAGGCTCAAGTGATATTGCGCAAAGCGCAGTAATATTTTTGCCGCAAGCGGCAAAAGTTATAAAATATAGGAGGTATTTGTGACGTGAGTATGTTTTCTAATCTCAGCGAAAAGCTGGAAAATGCCTTCAAAAAGTTCAAAAACAAGGGTAAGCTTACCGAGGCCGATATAAAGGCGGGTATGAGAGAGATCAAGCTCGCTCTGCTTGAGGCTGACGTTAACTTCAAGGTCGTTCGCGACTTTATAAAAACAGTTTCCGAGCGTGCGGTCGGCGCAGACGTGCTCGAGTCGCTCAATCCCGGACAGCAGGTCATCAAGATAGTCAACGAGGAGCTTGCGGCTCTTATGGGCTCGACTCACTCGAAGCTTACGGTCGCATCCAAGCCCCCTACGGTCATTATGATGGTCGGTCTTCAGGGTGCAGGTAAGACCACTCACGCGGGAAAGCTTGCGGGTATGCTTAAAAAGCAGGGCAAGAATCCCCTGCTCGTTGCCTGCGATATCTACCGCCCCGCCGCTATCAAGCAGCTACAGGTGGTCGGTGAAAAGCTCGGCATTCCCGTTTTTGAAATGGGCGACAAGACGAACCCCGTCAAGATCGCTACCGAAGGAATAAAATTGGCTAATCAGAAGGGCTACGACACGGTGTTTATCGATACCGCGGGTCGACTTCAGATCGACGAGGTCCTTATGAAAGAGCTTCAGGATATCAAGGCGGCGGTAGAGCCGACCGAGATACTTCTTACTATCGACGCGATGATCGGTCAGGAATCGGTCAACGTGGCAGAGACCTTTAACGATCTGCTCGATATAACGGGAGTGATCCTCACCAAGCTCGACGGTGATACCCGAGGCGGTGCGGCGCTTTCAGTCCGTTACATCACGGGCAAGCCGATAAAATTCATAGGCGTTGGAGAAAAGCTCGATCAGATCGAGCCCTTCCACCCCGACAGAATGGCAAGACGCATTCTTGGAATGGGCGACGTGCTGACCCTTATCGACAAGGCGCAGGCGCAGTTCGACGAAAAGAAGGCGGCAGAGATGGAGGAGCGACTCCGTCAGTCGATATTCACTCTTGACGACTACCTTATGCAGATGCAGCAGCTCAAAAATATGGGCAGTCTTGATCAGATCGCGGGTATGATCCCCGGAATGAAGCCCGGTGCTCTCAAGGACGCGAAGATGGACGAAAAGATGCTCGTGCATCAGGAAGCTATCATCAAATCGATGACCAAAAAGGAACGCGAGCGCCCCGAAATGCTGAACGCCTCTCGCAAGCAAAGGGTTGCCAAGGGCAGCGGCACGAGCGTTGAGGAGGTCAACAAGCTTCTCAAGCAGTACGATCAGATCAAAAAAATGATGAAGCAATTTCAGGATATGGGCAAGACCAAGCAGGGTCGCAGACAGATGGGCAAGATGAGGCTTCCCTTCTGACCAACTTCGTTGGAAATGAATTGCGGCATTGCCGCATGAATTGGCTTCGCCATGAATTGAACAAGTTCATGAATTGCACCTTCGGTGCATTAAAGCAATTTAATATCCAAAATCGCTATTAAACCGCAAGGTTTTTAATGGAAAATAAAAAAATTATTATATTAACATTGGAGGACAAAAAAATGGTAAAAATGAGACTCAGAAGAATGGGCGCAAAGAAGGCTCCCTTCTACCGTGTAGTTGTTGCTGACAGCCGTTACCCCAGAGACGGTCGTTTCATCGAGGAGATCGGTTACTACAACCCCGGCACCGAGCCCGCAGAGGTTAAGATCGACGCTGAAAAGGCTAAGGCTTGGCTCGTAAAGGGTGCTCAGCCCACCGAGACCGTAAAGTCTCTTCTCAAAAAGTCCGGTATCGTTGACTGATTTTTTGCGTCAACGTATCTGATTTGAGATTGGAGAATTTCATGGTGGATCTTAAGGAAACACTGCGTAACATCGCAGTCGCTATCGTTGATAATCCCGATGAAGTCGTGGTTGTATGCAACGAGACCGAGAACAGTATCACTCTTACTTTGAGTGTTGCTCCCGACGATATGGGAATGGTCATCGGCAAGGGCGGTCGTATCGCTAAGGCGATCCGCATGGTCATCAAGGCCGCTGCCGCAGGCTGCAACAAAAAGGTAACCGTTGATATCAGATGATTTAATCAAAAAATACCGAGTAGCCACACGTAGCTACTCGGTATTTTTTTATGCTTTTTTAAGCTCCAAGATCCGAAAAAAGATCTCGGTCATCATTTCTCTTTTTTCTTTATCAAGTCCGTTGTAGGTTTTGATAATGGTATTGAGCTTTTTAGGTCCTCCGCGGGTCAACTCGGTCAGCGTCCTCGCGCCCGTTGCGTCGACGACGTCGAACAAGGTCTCAACAAAATCGCGCTTTTCCTCCGAGGTCATCTTGCTCATTCGTCTGCGGAATTGCTCCTCGTTCTTCTTTCCCGCCTTAGACAGCTCCTTGAGCTTTATAAATCTGGGACCGTCGAGCACCCAAGAATACGGATCGTGCTGAAAAACTCCCGAATTCGTGCTCTTGACCACGCTGTATTTATCGCCCTTTTCAAACATCGTGCCCACGGTCGAGGATTGAGGTATAAGAATCGCGAGCTTGCTCTGCACCTTGGCATAATCCTCGGACTCCAATACCGAACGTGAAAATCCGGGACCGTCGAGCGAGTACACGCGCAAAATTCTTTCCTTGACCTCATCTGAGCATTTTATCGCTGAATATATCGCGAGATTTCCGCCCTTCGAGTGCCCCATCACGTATATTTTTTCGTCGGGATATTTTTTAGCGATCCTCTCGAGATACTCGACCGCCATTCGCTGCGCGGGTATCTCGTCGAGAAACGCAAGGCGGCAGTCCTCTCTCCAGCCGACGATAGAATCGTCTGTTCCTCTGAAGATCACGACCATGCGGTTACAGTCAATATGGTAAGTAACTGCTCCGAACTGATAGCCGTCCTCGTGGCTCGTACGGGCATCAAAATCGGTTATGAGCGCTCCGCCGTAGCGCTTCGTCCTCGCCGCCTCGCAAAACGTTCTGTTTATCTGCTTTGACGGGAATATGAGTCCAAGGCTGACCTTCTCGTATTTTCCGTCCGTACAGTAATCGCTCGCGGCTTCGCTAAGTGTACAGTTTTCTCCGTGACAGAGCTTTTTGTAATCGACGTATGACATCATAGAGAAGATAGCGCTGTCTATTTCTCCAAGACGGGATTCTATAAACGAAAGGTCTCCGCGCCATCTTAAATAATCAAATATAGTTGACATAGCCATCCTCCTTCCCTTTCTTCGATCACATCATAGCACTATATTATTAAGCAAACATTAAGAAAATTATTCCTCAAATATCTCGACAAGACTCTCGATCAATTTTATTTTTTCATCATCGGTCTTGGAATACTCGATATGCAGCATATCGCCGATCTCGACGAATATCATCTGCTCGAGGTCACGGAGCATTCCCTTGTAGTAAACTCCGTTATCATCTACGAAATAAATGACCGTATTGCCGTCAACGGTAAAGATCTTGATATCCTTGACCGTGATCTCTGTCGAAAGCAGCTCGGTCTCGGGTAGCTTTTCGCCCTCAACTATCTCGTTTTCAACGAGAAGCTCCTTATAAGCCTTCATTGCCTCTGCCTGATTGGGCGCAGTTGCAACGATGCTGGGATGCTCGACGTTAACGAGCGCGTAAAGTCTGACGTAACCGCTTGCGTCCTTGAGTACCATAATATATGTAGCCTGACCCGAAACGTTGACGAGCGACGGGAAGGATGCCTTATATCCCTTCTCCTGAACTATACCCTCGGCGGCGTGCATAGCGCCGTATTCCTCCGCGCCAACGACGGGATAGTATTTATATTCGCCCGTTCTCGCGTTGCTGATAATAAATCCGATATTGGATTCGTCGCTGGTGACCGATGTGACACCCGTGAAATACCAAACGTCGTCGCCGATAACGATATATCCGTAATCGTCGGTCGTCTGCTTGCAATCCTTGTTTCCTATGATGCTATTGATGAATCCGCCCGAGAGAGTGCCGAACCAGTTGTACTTCTGCTCTGCGAGGTCTCCCGAATAGACAGCGTCTACCCAAGCGGGAACGTCCTCGACCGCATAAAGCTCGCTCTCACCCGTGCAGGGATCGAAAATGATTGCCTCGCAGACGTCCATAGCTCCGAACGGGAAGACCTTGGGCTTAAGACAAGTGATTATGTAATAAGGATTTCCCTCGTCGTCGACCTCAAAGCTGATAAAATCATCGAATATCTTTGTGGGATAATCAAAACGGAGCTTTCTCATCAGGTCGTCGCCGAAATAAGCGCTCTCAACGTATTTAAGAGGCTTTTTGAGCTCCATATACTCTGCGCTGTTGTTTACGGGGTCTACCATAACGTACCCGGGAACACCCTCCTCCATATTCGCAAACCACTTGAAGAAATCAGCGTGCTCAAGGTTTGCGACCTTCTTTGGTGTGTACTGATAGTTGATCTGCGTGTAGTTTTCGGATACTACGTACTGCGAGACCATGTGAGCCACCTTGCCCAAGGTCTTGTTTCCGAGATATCTTGCCGATTCACCGTCCATAAGCGCTATATTGGTGACCTCGTCAGACTCCTTCATATCATCGGCAAAGACTGCCTCCTCGACCGTAATAACGCTTGCGTATTTTCTCGCGTTGAAGACCTCAGAGGAGATTATGCTTCCGAGAATAAGGATGATCATAGGCGCAACCGTAATCACCACGGCAAGCTTATTTATTCCGCGTCCGTTGATCTCAAATTTGAAATTTTTGAACGTTTTTCCTCCATTGCGCTTGACCTCGGTCTTTGCCTGTTGCTTGAAAAGGAAGGGGTAAGCGAACGACGCTATCACGAACATAAGATAGGTCCAGAATTCAGGCGCCATCGGGTTTATCGCGGGCAGCGCTACGTAAAACGAAACTGCTGTGAATAAAATTCCCGAGATCACCGAAAGGATTATTTTACCCTTGAGGGACATTGATCCAAACTTTTTCATAAAAATATCCTCCTTATATCTAAAACGATATTTACTTAGGTAAATTATATCACTCCAATTCCAAAATGTCAATAACTTAAAGCCGCAAAAGTGTCGTTTCCCGACTGCTCTGCGGCTTCCATTTATACTTAATTAGCTTCGCTGAAGCGTTTTTGTTCTCTTTCGATGAACTCGGCGGTCTTCATATCCTGTATCTCGGATGCGTCGAGTACGAGCGCGAATTTACGCTTGATCTTTACCCACTCGCCGCGCTTGATAATGCAGTTCTGACCGTTGACCGCGACGTAGACGTCGTCTTTATAACGGTCGTTATCCTTGAAAAGCTTTACCGAAATATATTCGTTGAGATATCTCTCGTATTCCTTCGCCGCCTCTATCGCTCGCTCATCCGCGCTTCTTTTTTCTCCGCGCAGGCGCGCGTTTTCGGCTTCCTTTTCGGCAAGCTTGAGCTCGTATTCCTCCTTGAGCGCCGCTATTGCCTCGTTGAATTTCGTCATATCAATGATCCTTTCTGTTCAGATATAGTCGGGGAGGAGCGAGCCCTCCGCAGAGGACTCGCCCCAAGGTTTAATCTACGCTATGATCAGACCGAAGCCGCAGTTTCGATACGGATCATAAACGCTTCGACAAGACGGACGGTGACCTTGGTCGCCTTCCAGCCCACAGTCGCTCTCTGATTGAGAGGATCGGAGCTGCCCGCACTGCCGAGCTGCTTGACGATATGCTCAAGTCCGCCGTCTGCAAGAGTGGTCGTGCCGTACGCGTTCTCACCAAAGACGAGTGTAGCGTAGACGTCAACGCCCTTTGCACCCGCCTCACCGGGATAGATGATAGCATTTGCCGCGCAGGTCACGGAGGCGGCAGTTGCCTTGGTGCTGTCGGTACAGAGAGTCATAGATGACGAAGTGTTAGCCGAAACGAAGTACTTCTTACCTTCGATAAGCACTTCTCTGCCCACGAGCGCGCCGTCAGCAACGGCAGCGTCGGTCTTGAAGCTGACCGTAGCCGTGCCGTTTGCCGCAGCACTTACGGTAAGAGTTCTCGCATTCTCGGCAAGGTCCTCGGCATGGAATACCTTTGCCTCGGTGCTCTCGATAAAGCGTACTCCCTCGATACGACCGATCTCGCCCTCGAAGATAGCCGAGGGGTCGGCATACTGGTGAGGATACTTCCAGTTGGGATCGCTCATAAGGTCGTAGGCGCAGTCGGGGTGAATGATCGCAACGTAAGCGCCGTCGATCTTCTCGGCATTCTGATTTTTGAGGAATCTGACCGCCTTGCGAATCGCGTCAACAGTGAGGTAGTGGTTGTCCTCTCTGTTGTCATTACCGCCGACGAGCTGGCTACGGGAGCTGACTTCTCCCTCGGCATACTGGACGTTAGTTCCGCCGACGAGCACCTCACGGGAGATGGTGTCGAGGGTTCTGCCCGCCTGAGAGCCGAGAAGCTTGGTCGCCATGCAGAGATTGTTGTCAATAGCGGTCATAAGAAGCAGGTCAGTGAGCTCAACGTAGCCGCCGTACTGCGCTACGGTCGCGTTGACGATTCCCATATTGATGGTCTGTCCCGTGGGGGTGATACCCTCGGCGATGGGATCCGTCAGCTTGGGCAGCGGATCGTATTTGCGGAACTGAACCGACTTACCGTTGCCTGCGGGTATCGCGTGCTTCTGTGCAAAGCGGTCGTGAACGAGCGCGGGCTCGGCGTTGTCGATAAGATAGTCCGAATAATAGGTCTTCATCTCGGGAGAAAGTCCCTCTCCCTCGGCGTATGCGGTGACCTCACCGTTCTTTACGTTGATCTCGCCCTCGGTGCCGAGCACCTTGTCGCCTGCGCCGAAAAGCTGAAGATCTAAGTTGAAAATTGTCATAATTTGTTGTTCCTTTCTGTTTTTGAATGGTTAGAATTTCGATCGAGCTTTAAAGCTTGATCTTCTCTCCCCCTGCCGCGCGTTTTGCAAGCCTTGCACGCTCGGCACGGGTCAATTTTGAAACGTCGAAGGGCGAGGCGGCGGTGCGGTGAGCAAGTCCGTTTTCGTTCGGTCTTGCTCTTTTGCTTCTGATCTCCCGTAGCACTCTCTCCTCGGTCTCCTTTGCCGCGTCGATCGCGGTCTTGCCGACTATTTCGTCGAAATGTGAGAGCTTATAAGCGTCGGACAGTCCAAATCTTCCGTCCTCAAGCAACACAGTCGCAATTTCAAGAAATTTTTCGGAGTTTAAGGCAAGCTCCTCGGAAAAATCACTAAATTCCCTTTTGAGCGCCTCAGAGGACTCGCGAATACTTGCCACAAGAGCGTCGCGGGTTAATTTTTTCGACTTCTCGGCATTTTTCGCGTTTGTTTCCTCCTCGATCACCTTGAGCTTCTCCTCAAGCTCCTTGAATTTGCGAAACCTACGGTTTATCATTCTCTGCGTGTCCTCGGTGTAAAAATCCTTGAACCGCGATCTGATAAGCCTGTCGTATTCGGCGCGCTCGGCACGTCTTAGCTCCTCCGCGGAAAGCGTATCGCTATCCTCAAAAGGATCGCCGTCCTCCGCGCTCTCGTCCTCGGGTAACGCCCCGATAGCGTCTTCGTCCTCGAAGATCTCCGTTTTGTTTTCTTCCATAAGTAAAAACGTAATCCTTTCCCACCGTTGTCGGTGACTTTACGCGCGGCAGGGGTTCATTTTCCAATTCCACGCGTGGTTTTCGACTTCAACGTATTCGGGATACGTGAGCGAGATCTGCCAGATGCCGATGCAGGCAAGCTTCATTGCCTCCTCGCCAACTGCAGAGCATCGCACGTCCGCGTGTCCCGAGCCTACGTAGTCGAGTCTGACTTCGTCGGAGTAAAAGTTTGAAAGATAGCCGCAGAGCGAATAGAATATTCCCGACACGGCGGCACAAACGATATCGTTGCCCTCCCCGCCATAGCCTGCGTGACCGTCTATTCGCAATCTGAGCCAGTCTCCCTCGCACCTTGAAAACTCCGCCTTAATCATTTTTCTCCTCTTTTCCGTCTCCGTAGAGTGAACGGATCGACGCCTTTAGCATTCCGACGCCTTCAAAATCCATCATCTCCAGCATAAGCAGCGTTTGCGCGGCATTTTCGGGTCTGAACGCGCCCGTGTCGTAAAGCTCCTTGGCGAACTGATTTTTCTTTTCGGACTCGCTCGGCGCTTTCTTGACCGCGTTGATCTCGATGTCGAAATGAGGTCTGTATCCGTTCTCGTCTGCTCTGATGCGCTTTCCCGAGAAATCAAGATATTCTCTCGATCCGTCCTCTCCGACTATGCGGAAAACGCGGTTCTCGTCATAAAACTGACGTATCAGCTCAATGACCAGCGTTATTATTTTGACGTAAGCGCGGTAGGTCTCCTCGATACCGTCACGCGATGCCTTCGCTCCCGCTTCGCGCAGGATGCTTATAGCCGATGCCGCCGTGATGCCGCCGGTAATTCCTCCCTGCGATACGTCAAGCGAGCCCGTGACGGTCTTGAGCTCCTCGATCTTAAGCAGCTTTGCCTCCATAACCGAGCTGTCGACCGGCGAGATCTCGATCTGACGAAGCTTTTCCTCGTCAATATCTCCCTCGACCTCCACGATGCTTCGGTCAAGATCCAGAAACTCCTTTTCATTGACACCGAGACTCCTTTTTGCCCAAAAGCGCACGCGAGATGCCCAGTCCGAATATTCGAGCATATTGGCATCGATGCGGTTGATGTATCTCTGCGCTTCTGCCGAGGTCGCGATAACGCCAAAGCCGTATGCCTGACCCGTCGGATAGAGTCTATCGAACACGATGGGATACTGACCGTGCTCGTACCAGCCGCCAGTACAGCTCGGGTCGCTCTCCGAGCTGTAAAGGATACGATCGCCGATGAATTTGCACATATGCAACAGCACAGAGCCGTCGGAAAGATACTTTTTATAGTACCAATCGACGACGACACACTTGCCGTCGCTAACGCTCATTCCGAGCGACGAGGCAAGCGCACTGTCCTGCTCACGAAGCTCGCCGTAGTCAATGCCCCACGTTGCCTCAAGCGCATCGACATCGCTCTGTGAGACGATAAAAAGGTTTTTCGAGTCCTGAATATCGGTCGCGCCGATCTCCCAATAGATGCTATCCATTGTAAGTGCACGAATGTCAACGTCACCAAGTCCGTCCTCAAGCGCGTTATTCCAAAAGACTCCGTACGCGGCGGTGCCGTGCTTGAGCTTTTCCCAGCAGTTGTCTGAATAGGTCTGCTCAAAGCCGCATCTTTGAGTGATGACGGGAATGATCTTGGATAGTGTTTCGGCATATTTTTCATCGCGCTTCTCTCGAGGGAGACAAACGCAGTAAGGAATGCTGTCGATGATGTCGGCGTGCTTATTGACTATACTGTTGAATATCCAGGACGACGACTCGCCGCCCGTATAGACCGCGCGCCATATATCGCCCTCCGACGCTATCCTGCTCTCAAGCTCCGCCTTTTCTCTTTTATATCGAATAAGCGTTTTGATCGCCAAGGAAAGATCGGGGATTGCCGTTTTATGTTCGTTCATTAGGTAAATGTCCTTTCTTGTTTATTTAAATCTTGCCCTTACCGTATAGCTGTCGGCACTCTGACGGTAAAGGTCAAGCGGGTCTGCCGATAGGATCAAGCTCTGCTTCGGCTTCTTTATCGCGGGCACGGGACGCTCCATACACACGTAGCGCAGCTCGTCGTATATGTGATCCTCGCCCGAGGTGTCTACGTCCTCAACGTCGGAGGAATCGTACACGAGGCAAGGAAACGTTCTTATAAACTGCCGACAGGTCGAGAACACGTAAAGCCTTGGCTTTCCGTTTTCGTCGAAGGCTAAGCGATTGTGTATCTGCTGCTTCCCCGCTATACGAGAATTGTCTGCCCTGTCCCAATAAACCCCCTGCTTTTCCATTATGCCGCCGATGCTCTCGCCGCCGTTCTTCTGATATATCGCGGGGTCGGCAACACCGTGGATAGCTCTGCCCGAGAGGTTTTCGTCCTCGCGCTCGATCCGTCTGATCTCTGCCGCGACCTTCTCTGCCTCCCAGCGCACTCCCTCGTTGGGTGTGTTCGTACATCCGTAAAGCTCGCGGATGCGGTAAAGCACGCCGTCGGGGTCCTCGGCATACCAGCCGACCGAAAAGGGACGCGAATAGCCCCAGTCAAAGCCTCGGTATATTTTCCAATTTCTCGGTATTCTGAAGGGAGATATGACGTGAGTCGCCGTTCGGTCACGGTATCGGTCGGGATCGTTCTTCCACTCGGTAAATACCTGACCGGCAAAGCCGTTCCAATCGCCGTAAAGCAGAGCCGCCCTCTCGTTTTCGGGCAGGGACGCAAGCCTTGTCAGATAGTCGGGATCGTTGCGGAGCAAGATCTCGTTGTCAAAGACCGTGGACGGCACAAAGATTCGGGATTTTTTCCTCTCCTCCTCGTGTCCGTCGGGAAAGCGGATCTTTACCGTTTCCCAGATCGTAGTCATAGGCGGTGCGGGGGTGATGAACCTCTCCTTGACCCATCCGTGACCGATGCCGCCCGGATTCGCCTGCGCTCTCATATAGCATCTCGTTCCCGGACCGCTTGGTCGGTTTCGCGAGAACAGATAGCTGTATTCGTCAAACGTGAACTGCGTCAGCTCGTCGAAATCTATAAAATCGTAGCGCTTTCCCTGATAATTGTATCGGTCGGAGGCATGAGCAAGAGAGCCGAAATATATCTTCGCGCCCGACGGAAAGAGCCAAAAATGCTTTGATTCGTTATAGATAGCCTCGGGACAAAAATCCGAGTATATTGAATAGGCTCGGTCTATAAGCTCGGAGAGCTGGGGATAGGTCTTGCGGAGTATCAGACCGCGGTAGTGGGGGATCTTTATCTGCCGCAACGCCTCGGCAAGTGCGCAATCCGATTTGCCGCCGCCTGCCGCACCTCCGTAAAGCGCCTCGTCCTCAAGTCTGCGCATAAACGCCGCCTGCCTCGGCTGAGGTCGCCAGACTACTCTTTTCTCTTGGTTTAGCTTGCCTGACATCGACTCCGTCCTCCTCAACCTTCCTCGTCGATCGAATCCGCCTCGGGTATCTCTACCACTCCCCCGATCTCGCCTTCGTCCGATTCCCTTTCCGATCGCTCACTCCAGCGTTCAGGCTGACGGTTTTTGAGCCAGAAGATCTCGGCTCGCAGGTCGGCGGGAATATGCGCGGTGTCTACTCCCGTGGCAAGCTCCTCGTATTCACGTATCTTCTTGCCTGTTTGCGGATCAAATTCGACTCTTTTTAGCTTGTAGGTCTTGTCCACCGCTACGTTATAGCCCGTCGCTTTCTTATAAAGAGCTCTGACTATATCGTAATCAGCGTCCGCCTTGCCAAGACCGAGCGCCTCGGCAAAATCGGAATGCTTGCGTTTCCAGAGTCGGAACGTCGGCAGCTCTATGCCGCACGCGATCGCGATCTCCTCGTCGGATAAGCCCTCGTCGGCAAGTCGGCGGACTCGCTCAAGCCCGCAACGCTCGAGCCAACGTTCGTATTTAGTTCTCGCCATCTCCTACGTACGCTGTCGCGGCCGCGCAATCGCTCGTCTTTGCGCTTCCGCTATCCTTTGCTTTTTTGCTCTCTTCGTTGCATCTCTCAACGGTTATTACGTAGTCGTCACCTATCGCACCTACCACGGCACGATAGCTTCCGAGCGCCTCACGTATCAGAATCTTAGGCACGCGGGCGCTACCGTGCTTCTCAACGAGAAGGGCAAGATACGCCGCAAGAATGTCGTTTGTCTCTTTATACCCCCTGCTTCTCTCTCTTTCAAGCTTTATTTGCTTGTTTTTTAAGGCTATTAGTCCTTTGAATATTCTGCTTGTCAGTTTCACTCGCATACTTCCTTTCATAGTAATATCTATCCATTGTCTGCTTGAACGGACAATTTTTATATGCCGTCGGGTGTGCACAAAAGCCGTACACTATCTCGCGGCGTGCTATCCTGTCGGGAAATTTGAATCCTGCACATTCGCATCGGATCTTGTCCTTTTCCTTCAGGCTTTGCAAATACGGGCAAGTTCCTTGTATCGCCAAAATCTTAACCTTTCCGCGTCGGCTCGGCTCGGCAGAGTAAACCAAGCAGACGCTATATGCTCGTTAAGTTTGCTTAACTCGGTGCTCAAAAAAATAACCGTCGGATATCGGATGAAGCTTGAAAAGATCCGTAATCCTTCGATATCGTTGTACGACAAGGCCTTTTGACATCGGAGACCATAATATCAACGCCTATGTACACTTGAGTCAGTTATCGCAGCTTCTGCCCAAAAACGATCTGTTTTTGACTGCCCTGCAACCTTAACTGTGCCAATTATAGCACATCCGTTCTATTTTGTCAACCCCCAAAGTCATTAGGACAAGAAAAATTTTTAACATGGCGATATTCCTTATAATGCAAGGGTTTTGCGGTGGATATCAAATGTCGTTGTTGAAAATTTTTTGCATAATTCCTGCTTTTGATTGTCAATAGTGTTCTGTTTTTTTCGTTGGTTTAAAGCAAGATCAGGAAAACAGGCAAAAAACAGCAAATTTTAATTAATATTGTTTAACTTTTTTCAAAAAACCTATTGACATTTGCTTAACTTTGCAGTATAATATTATAGTAAGCTTAACTAATCACGAAACGTCCTTTGACGTTTGAGAGTTCCAACGAGGTTCCGTATGATAGATTTTAAAACTCGCCTGGCATCTGCTATGGCTGAAAAAAATATGAGAGCCGCCGAGCTCTCAAGACGAACGGGTATTTCCAAGCCCCGTTTAAGTCAATATCTCAGCGGCGTTTATGTTCCGAAGGCAGACGCGATCTGCGCGATGGCTCAGGCCCTTAACGTAAGCGAGTCCTACCTCCTCGGAACCTCCGATTCCCCCTCGGTCGCAGAGATAAAGAACACTAATTTTAAATTTCTTCCCGTCATCGGCGAGATCGCTTGCGGAGCGCCTATTTTCGCCAACGAGGAGGACGGTGATATGGTCGTCACCGATGCGGAGACCGATGCCGATTTCTGCCTGATCGCAAAGGGCGACAGTATGAAGGACGCAAGGATCTGCAACGGCGATACCGTGTTTATAAAGAAATCCGATACGGTCAACAACGGCGAGATCGCCGCGGTCATCATCAACGACGAGGCAACGCTCAAGCGCGTTTACTATTACCCCGAAAGCGAAAAGCTTATGCTCATTCCCGAAAACAGCAGCTACGAGCCGCTTGTGTTCACGGGCAGGGATCTTGAAAAAATACACATAATCGGCAGAGCTGTCGCCTTCAAGTCCGATATCAGATAAGTTTTTGATAGTGATCTGAGGTCATTCCAGAAAATCCTCAATGATATCATCTATATGAAGTCGGCTCACTTCCCCGCTGTTTATCAGTCGGACGAGCCGTTCGACCTTAGCACGGTCACGACAAAGACTGCGGTAAAATGTTTTTTCTTCGCCTTCGACCACGATACCGAAGCTTCCGTCCTCACAGGTCGTTATCTTCGCGCTTATAAATGCAACTGTCATTTTCTCCACCTCGCATTTTGGTCTGTAAATTATATCACATACGTCGGGACGGTTAATATTAAAACTGCATATTGGTCGTATCTTTGACCCGCCGACAATCGTTTTTTTCTTTTATCACAAAGAAAAGGACGCAACTCACAGGGATTCACGAAACGATCGAGATTTGATATTTATTCACTTCATTTTGCAAAATGCTTTGAATATAATCCCTTATTAATGAACAGATACAGGTGCAACGAGAAAATATTTGCATTTAAATTTCGCATATCAAATCCAAATTGCACACGCTGAGGAACCTATGCCAAACACAAAATCTACTCACGCCGGGCATCGAACTCGAATGAAAAGCAAGTTTTCGGAGTTTTCCGACCGAGTCTTTTCAGATCACGAGCTTCTGGAGCTTTTGCTTTTCTACGCCATCCCAAGAATCAACGTCAACGAGATCGCCCATGATCTGATAAATGAATTCGGCTCTCTGGACGGGATATTCTCCGCAGAGCCCGATAGGCTTTGCAGGGTCAACGGCGTCGGAAAAGCCACTTCAGAATACCTTTTTCTGATAGGCAGAATAATGAACCGCGCCAAGACGGTCTCTCCCGACGTCAGACAAACGTTTTCCGCGCTGTCATCTATCGGAGAGTTTCTTGTCGATTATTTTCGCGGCTGTCAAAAGGAAAAGCTTTGCGTTATTTTCTTCGATTCCAACATGAAGATAATAAAAATTACCGAGCTTGACAGAGGCGCTCCGACCGAGATCGCGGTATCGCCACAGCAGATCGCGAGAGACGCGGTCATATACAATGCCGTAAGCGTTCTCATAGCTCACAACCACCCGGGCGGCAACCTTGAGCCGAGCGCTGCCGACCACAATCTGACTCATCTGCTTGAGATCTCTCTTCGCGCAGTTGGCGTGCCGCTTATCGAGCATCTGATAGTCACCGAAGCTAACTATGTCGCAACTATGGCGATCTCGGCAAGCTCGCCCAGATACAGTATGTATTCCGGCAGCTACGGCGCTACGTTCGCAAAGGAGTTTTTCAAGAATTGATCTCTCCTTTCCGCATCAGCAAAAATTCAACAAAATATTTTTAAAAGCTATTGCTTTTTTTCAACAAATGTATTATTATTAAATTAGATTATATTACACCGCAGGTGTGATCTGATAAAAATAAAATTAGGAATATATAAATCGGAGGATTACAGAAATGGGATTATTTGAACACGACGAAACAATCGAGATCGGCGCCAACATAAAGGTCGTAGGCGTTGGCGGAGGCGGAAACAACGCCGTAAACAGAATGATCTTCTCCAACCTTCGCGGAGTAGAATTCATCACCGTTAATACCGACCGTATGGCACTTAACCGTTCCAACGCTCCCTCTCAGCTCGTTATCGGCGAAAAGCTGACCGGCGGCAGAGGCGCGGGTGCTCGCCCTGAGATCGGTAAGCGCGCGGCTGAAGAATCTCTCGACGAGATCAAGAGTCTCCTTGTTGATACGGACATGGTCTTCGTTACCGCAGGTATGGGCGGCGGCACGGGTACCGGCGCGGCTCCCGTAGTTGCTCGTATCGCTAAGGAAATGGGCATACTCACTATCGGTATCGTTACCCGTCCCTTCTCCTTTGAGGGTAAGGTAAGAGCAAAGAACGCAGAGGAAGGTATTGCTGAGCTCTCCAAGGTCGTTGACGCTCTCATCATCATCCCCAACGACAAGCTCAAGGAAGCAAGCGATCAGAGAATTACTCTCAAGAACGCTTTCGAGGTTGCTGACAGCGTGCTCTACACAGGTGTTAAGAGCATTTCCGACCTCGTAAACGGCGAGTCCTTCATCGGTCTCGACTTTGCAGACGTTTCCACTATTATGAGAGACGCAGGTTACGCTCATATGGGCACCGGCGTGGCTACCGGTAAGGACAAGGCCGAGATCGCTGCAAAGATGGCTATTTCCAGTCCCCTTCTCGAATCCTCTATCAAGGGCTCTCACGGAATCCTTATCAGATTCGTCGTTTCTCCCGACGTTGGTCTCGAGGACGCAGAGCTTGCGGCTACTCTTATCCAGAACGAAGCTCATCCCGACGCGAACATCATCTGGGGCGTTGGCTTTGACGACGAGCTTGAGGACGAGATGCAGATCACTATCATCGCTACAGGCTTTGACAAGAAGGCTGAAGAAAAGGATGACCGTTGGGGCAACCTTATCGGCGGTATCAAGACGAAGTAATTTTGCACTTAACACACAAAGATCCGGCTCCCACAGGGGTCGGATCTTTCGTTTAGTTTTCACACGCACCGTGCAAGGAGGAAGGCTTCACCGCGCAGGTGAAGGCTACACCATCTGCTTTCGCATTTTTTCAAGCGCGCACTTTTCAAGTCTTGAGACCTGCGCTTGCGAAACGCCGATCTTCTCGGCTATCTCGGTCTGCGTTTTGTTGCCGTAATATCGCATATCTATTATAGTTCTCTCACGCTCGGTCAGGTTGCCAAGCGCCTCCTTCAAGGCAATATTTTCTAGCCAGACCTCGTCGCTTGAGCTATTGTCGCTCAGCTGATCTATGACGTATAGCGAATCTCCGCCCTCGCTATACACGGGCTCGTATATCGACATCGGCTCGACTATTGCCTCAAGCGCTCGTGTCACGGCTTCCCTTTCCACACCAAGCCTTTGCGCTATCTCGTCCGCGCTCGCCTCACCCTCTTTTTCTCCCTGCAGCTCCTCCTTGACCTGCAAGGCTCTGTACGCGAGATCTCTTGTCGATCGGCTGACTCTTATACTGTTGCTGTCACGAAGATATCTTCGCAGCTCGCCGATTATCATGGGCACCGCGTAGGTCGAAAACTTTACGTCCATTTCGGTATTGAAGCGGTCGACTGCTTTGACCAACCCCACGCAACCGACTTGAAAAAGGTCATCCGCGCTCTCTTTTTTGCCTGCAAATCGGTGTATTACCGACAAGACCAGACGAAGATTGCCGTATATCAGCTCCTCTCTCGCCTTCAGATCTCCCTCGTGCGCTTTTACTAGCAGCTCGCGCTTCGCGTCGTCGTCGAGCACGCAAAGCTCGGACGTATTTACGCCGCATATTTCAACTTTATTATAATACATTGTTATCATCTCCGCTTTTTATTTGGAACGATAACAAAATTATTCCCTGCCTTTTGCGTTTGGATACGCTTTTTAAAGGCAGGGATTTTTTTCATATTTGATTTTGCGGGATCCAGCTCGGTCAGTCGATATATTGCCCCAGATCGAGCTCAGGGTTGGGTCTTGCTATGGCGGCGGAGGGGTTTGTGAGGTCGATCTCGACCTTATCCGCATACTGCGTAGAGCCCTCGTCAAGTATTCCGAACAGAACTCTGAATTTTGATTCGAGCTCGGATATACTTCCGAAGCTTATTTTATATTTGTCGGCATATATCAGCGTGACGTCGTATTTTTCCGTTAGCGAAATGCCGTTTGCCTGCTCCCAAAAGCCGCTATCCTCGAGCTTTGATAAAAAATCGGTAACGTAGGAGTAGTATTTTACGTCAATTACCTCGTAAAGCGTTTCTCCCTCGGTGTCGGTCTCCTCTACGGTGTCGTAAAAGACTATTTTTTTGCCGATCTCAAGCGGTCTTGTCTCGGGCAGTCTGACATAGACCGCGCCGTATGCCGAATATTTTGCTCCCGACTCGTTGGAATCGAGCACGCGCAGCTCACTGCCGATTGCATAATAGATACCGTCGACCTTGGTATAATATTTTACGTCGTCGAAGGTTATTTTTATTTTGACCGTACCAGAAAGAGTCTTTGTGACCTTGATCTCGTCGGCAAGCGGGAGATTTTTGCGAATGGTTCGTTTTATATCCCACGACGAGCGAAGAAAGATACTATCCCCCTCGCTTATCTCCGCCGCTTCGATGATCTCACCCTCGTTGAACATAGTGACCTCGCCGCTGACGGCGATGCTTCTTATTGGGAACAGAAAGATCAATATAAGGAGAGCAACAAGCGCGACTACTGCTACGGCGACGGCGGTCAGGATCCTGCGCGCACCCTTTTCGCCATACTTCATGCAAAGATTATTTCTGATGCTTTCGAGCTTTTGTCGAGTAGCTTTTACAGCATCGTTTTCGTTATTCTTCACGTGCTTGTCCTCCTTTTTTCTTAATTTTCTGTTTATTTATCTACTATATGTTTCTTATTTCGACTTGTTTTGTATCGTTTTGATAATTTCTTCGTATATAATACGGTTAGCCTCGGGCTTTGCAAAGGCTTTTATACTTTCTCTCATTTGCTCTCTCTCCGCCTTGCTCGAAAGCAATCTTTCGGTAGCTGAGGTGAGCTTTCCACCATCGAATTCGGATTCCTCGATAAGCTCGCATGCGCCCGCGTCGTAAAGTGCCTTGGCATTCTTATACTGATGGTTTGCGGCAACGTAGGGAGACGGAACGAGAATTGCAGCCTTGCCAAGCAAGGAAAGCTCGGATATCGTCATCGCGCCCGCGCGGGAGATCACGAGGTCTGCTCTTTTCATTCGCGCGTCCATATCGTAGATATAATCGACGAGCTTTACGTTGCTCTTTTTACTCAAGCCGCGCTCCTTGTATATTTCCCCGAGTGCATCGTAGTCACGCTTTCCTGCCGCGTGATAAAATTCGGTATCGGGATATTTGTCTGCAATTTTCTCAAGCATACGGACTACCGCACGGTTAAGCGTTTCCGCACCGAGCGAGCCCCCGAATATAAGAACGCTCTTGGCATAGCCCTTTGCTATTTCTCCGTCCTCGGTCTTTTTCTGACCGATCACGTTCGGATTACCGACGTGTATTATCTTCTTTGCGCCGCTTATCATCTTTGCCGACGACTCGAAGTTGGTCATTACGCAGTCTACCTTGCGAGCAAGCTTTTTGACCGCCTTACCCGGTATCGCGTTCGACTCGTGAACGAGAGTGGGGATCCCCATATCAGCGCCCGCGTTGAGCACGGGATAGCAGGCAAATCCGCCCGTGCCGATTATCACGTCGGGCTTGAATTTTTCGATGATCTTCTTCGCCTGACGCTTCGATTTTATCATAAGGTACGCGGTCTTGAGATTCTTCGGGTTCCAGATCGGGTAGCTTCCGCATATATCCACACGGTACAAGCTCTCGTAGCCCGCGCGCGGAACAAGATCCTGCGCCTTATCTCTCGCAAGCCTTGAGCACACGAACGCTATCTCGCTCTCGGGCTCATATTCCTTTATCGTATTGGCGATCGCTATCGCGGGATTGACGTGTCCCGCCGTGCCGCCGCCTGTCATTAATACTCGCATTAAAATTCCTTTCTATGCAGGGCTTTGCCCCTGCACCCCACAAGAAACTTTTTGAAAAAAACTTCCTTGACTTCAAAAACTTTCAATAAAATTAGGTGATCTCTTCGACGTCACGGTTTGAAAACGATGACGTTCTCAAAAAAAGACAAAAGCTATTATTTCTTAACGTAAGAGAACCTCGACATTGACAAGATGATTCCCATCTCAAATATCTGCAGCATCAATGCGGTTCCTCCCGACGAGAAGAACGGCAGAGAGATTCCCGTATTGGGCATCGAGTTCGTTACAACGGCGATATTCATTGCCGTTTGGAGTGCTACCTTGGTGGTAAGTCCGTAGACTACGAGCGAGGAGAATTTATCGGGGCATTTCGATGCGATCTTATATCCTCTCCAAAGCAAGAGCACGAACAGAGTTATAACGATCAGTGCGCCGAAGAATCCGAGCTCCTCGCACACTATCGTGAAAATAAAGTCGTTTTGCGGCTCTGAAACGTAGCCGTATTTTTGAGTACTGTTGCCAAGCCCCACGCCGAACAAGCCGCCCGAGCCGATGGCATACAGTCCTTGCCATGTCTGCCAAGCAGAACCAAGCGGATCGGCTTTTTCGATAAAGAGCCAAGTCAAAACACGCTCTTGTGCATAATCCGACACGAGAAGCACCGCGCCGACTCCGACGATACCCGCGACAACGATAAGCGCCATCCATTTACCGTCCGTGCCGCCGATGAACATAATTATCAAGCCCAAAAGACCGATAATGATAAGTCCCGAAAGGTGTCGCTCGAGCATTACGAGTCCGCAGATAAGCACTATAAGTATTCCCGGATAGAGCACGCCGTAGCGGAAATGGCCGCCAAAGCGCTGGGAAAGCTCAATTTTCTTTTCATATTTTGACATCACGAGCGCCAAGATCATAACGATCGCCATTTTTGCGATCTCAGAGGGCTGAATGGTCAACGGACCGATAGCGATCCATCTCTGCGCGCCGCCACCTGCCGTTCCGATCACGAGAACCGCCAAGAGCAGCACCGCCGCTATACCGTAAATGCCTATTCCGAACACTCGCCAGAACCACGGCCGCGCGTAGATCACGAAGATTGCGGTAAAGACCGTTGCGACGAGCAAAAATATCAGGTGGCGCTTGAAATAATAGAGGCTATCGCCCATAAATCTTTCCGCCTCGTACGCGCTCGCGCTGTACGCCATGACCGCGCCGAAAAGCGCCAGAGCTATTACGATTATAAGGAAATAGACGTCAATCCCGCCGCGGACCAAGACTCTTTCGCCGTCAGCATCGGAGTCCTTCGGCTTATGTATCGGCTCGAGGTAGATGGGGTCGTTTTTCTCAAGACTTTTTTCGTAGGAGTCGTTCAGCTTGTTGACCATACGGCGAACGAAAAAGCCTTTATTCTTTTTTTCGTTTGGATCCTTTTGATTCACTGAATACTCCTTTCCTCTAAAGCCAACGGCTCATAGATACTGTTTTTATATTTACAAATCTCTTATATCACCGCGCCGAGCACGCCGATCGCGCAAAGAGCGAGCGAGACGAGAAAGAACACGGTAACGATCTTAATTTCAGACCAATCAAGAAGCTGGAAATGGTGGTGTACGGGGGCTTTTTTGAACAGGCGCTTGCCATGAGTCAGCTTGAAATAGATCCTCTGCATAAGACTCGAGAGCATTTCAAAAATGAACACGAACGACATTATAATAACTGCAAGCAGCTGTCCTTCGCTGATAGCACAGCCCATAATTATGCCGCCGATAAAGAGCGAGCCCGTGTCGCCCATAAATATTTTGGCGGGATAGTGATTGAATACGAGGAATCCGAGCAGTGCGCCTACGAGCATCCCCGAAGCCACGCCCGTATATCTCGAGCCGAGCAATACCGAGATGACGATAAGCGCCATGCCGACCGAAACACCGATCGAGGAGGCAAGTCCGTCGAGTCCGTCGGTGATATTCGTGCTATTGACAAAGCCTACGATGATCACAAGATAAACTGCGTATGCAAACCAACCGAGCTCGAGCGAGAAGTCGATAAAGGGGATCTTCAGTGCGGTGGGAAGATTGTCCGTCATACCCATCATCGCAAGATACGCCGCCGCTACCACGGTCTGAAGAATAAATTTCTGTGCTTCGCTCAGTCCCTCATTCTCTTTCTTGACAAGCTTTTTGTAGTCGTCGATAAAGCCGATAAGACCGTTGGCAACACCAAGGCAGAGGGTCAGCGCAAGAGGAATAAGCTCTTTACCTGTGCTGTGCCCAATCAAGCCGCACTTTTCGAGTATTATCCAAACAAGCATCGCGATAAGCGACGAGATAATAAAGCAAATACCGCCCATCGTGGGTGTGCCCGCCTTGCCTGCGTGCTCTGCAACGTACATATTTATCGGCTGATTGAGCTTTTTAGCGCGGAGCACGGGGAGAATGAGTCTTGTTGCAAGCACGGTCAGTAAAAATACGACTGCGCAGACGGCAAGCGCCTCTATTCCCATCATTTGCCCCAAATTTATATTCTGTATATTATCGTAAAGCATTGCTATTTCTGTTCCTTCCTTTAGATCGGCGGCTTCAATGGGAGAAGACTGCCTCTATGATCTCTTCAAATTTCATAGCGCGACTCGCCTTGAATAGTATCGCGTCGCCCATCGCTATTTTTTCTTTTATTTTCTCTGCGATCGCCACAGCTCCGAGCTCCTCGTCAAGTGCCTCAACCCTATCCTCGCTCATACCTGAGCCAAGCGCCGCCTTTGCTATCAACTCGCCCGATTTTCCGACGGTGAAAAGGCGGTCAACTCCTTTTTCTGCAAGGTATTTGCCCACGCTCGCGTGCAGATCGTCGGAAAGAGCGCCAAGCTCCTTCATATCTCCAAGCACTGCGATGCGCTTGCCATCCACTTTGATCTGTGCAAGTGTATCGATCGCGCCTTTCATTGATTCGGGCGCGGCATTATAGCAGTCGGCGATCAACGTGACGCCGTCTTTATCGGTGACGTTCATTCTCATACCCTGCGCTACGTAGGAAGAAAGTCCGTCTCTTATATTGCGCTCGTCGGCACCGAGCAGATATGCCGCCGCTGCGGCAAAAGCCGCGTTGTATGCAAAATGCTCGCCGATGAGTGATATTCGCAGATCTAGGATCATTTTGTCCGGAATACGAAGGTCAAAAGAGGTGCCTCTCTCGTCAACTCTGACGTTCCATATTTGGAAGGCGCATTTTTCGTCGTAGCCGACGTAGACCGTATCATACCTATCGGAATAATGGTCCGAAAGCAAAGGCTCGTCGCCGTTGAGCAACAGATACCCGCTATCGACGAGTCCCTCGCCGATCTCGAGCTTCGCCTTCGCTATATTTTCACGAGTTTTCAGATATTCAAGGTGTGACGTGCCGATATTCGTGACCATCGCCACGTAAGGTGTCGCGGTTCGGCTCATGCTTCTGATCTCGCCAAACGAGCTCATTCCCATCTCAAAAACAGCTCTTTCACTACTTCCGTCCGCCTCCATGAGCGACATCGGCATACCGATAACGCTATTGAAGTTGCCTGCGGTGCAATAGGTCTTGAATTTTTGGCGAAGGATCGCCGCGGTGAGCTCCTTGGTGGTGGTCTTGCCCACGCTTCCCGTGATTGCGACGCTCAAAAGCGGATCTTCGCTGCGGTATCCCTTGGCACAGTGTGCAAACGCATCCATCGAGTTCTCTACAACGACGTAAGCCGCCGCCTTGCCCGAAATGTTAGTCGGCACGTACTCGCAGAGGATACAACGGCAGCCCTGCTCGATCGCCTTAAGGATATAGTCGTGTCCGTCGACTCGCTCACCGCGTGTTGCGACGAACATCGTGTCGGCATCCGCCTCTCTCGAGTCGGTGCAGACGTATTCAAAAGAGTTTCCCGACTCACCCGTGAAATCGTAAAGCTCACCGCCGCACCAATCGGCTATGCGCTCCATATTCGTTTTTCCAAGACCAAGCTTTATTTTCATTTTTCAGTCCTTCCTCTGCCGCTGCGGCAGTACCCTTACGAAAGGTATCTCTCTATCGCTTCTTTTACAATTTGCTTTTCCGAGAAAGGCTTTTTGCCCTCTCTGTCTATTTCGTATTCCTCGTGTCCCTTACCTGCGAGCAGGATGATATCTCCGCGTCTCGCGTTTTTGATCGCGTACTCTATCGCCTCGCGCCTGTCCTCGATCACGGTGTAGGTCGCATCGGCAACGACACCCGAAAGAATGTCGCCTATAATGTCTGCAGGTCGCTCGCTGCGACTGTTATCACTCGTTATTATCGCGAGATCCGCCATGCTCGTGGCGATATTTCCCATTATCGCCCGCTTTTGCTTTTCTCGGTCGCCGCCGCAACCGAAAAGCAGAACTATTCTCTGTCCTCTCGCGGCAAACGAGCGCGCGGTGCGGATCAGGTTTTCAAGCGCGTCAGGGGTGTGCGCGTAGTCTATATAGACCGAAAAATCTACTCTGTTCGTCGTTTTGACTCGCTCAAGTCTGCCCGCAATTCCCGAAAAGTCGGCAAGCGTTTCCTTGATGTCCGCGACCTTGACTCCGAGCGCGTGCGCCGTTATCGCCGCCTGCATAGTGTTCATCACGTTAAAGCTGCCCGAGAGAATCGAGCGCACCCGAAGTCTCATAGCGCTTGACACGAGCTTATATTCGATCCCGAAGCTTGACCGAAGCTTTATATCCTCGGCATAGCAATCGGTCGCTCTTCCCTCTGCCGAGCATTTGTATGTAGGTATCTTTATGTTATCGGCAAGCCTTCTGCCGTATCTGTCATCGTAATTTATCACCGCCGCACGACACTTTTTGAAAAGCAAGCTCTTTGCGGCGAAGTATGCTTCCATATTTTCGTGGAAATCGAGGTGATCCTCGCTGAGATTGGTGAAAACACCGATCTCGAAATCTATCGGCTCGACCTTACCCAGCGCAAGCGCGTGGGAGGTGACCTCCATGACCGCGTATTCTGCTCCGTCACTCACGAATCGGTCGAGAATTTTATAAAGCTGTTCCGGGTCGGGCGTTGTCATATTCGCGTTCGGATCTGACGGACGGATATCAAGCCGTCCTTTCGGTGAAAAGCAGCCCGTGGTTCCGATCGAGCCCACCCGCTTGCCCGACGAGGCAAGCATAGCCGCGACAAGTCCCGAGACCGAGGTCTTTCCGTTCGTTCCCGTGATCCCGATCATCCGAAGCTTCTTTTGCGGCTCTCCGTAATAGGTCGAATAAAGTCTTGCCGCGGCAATTCTCGTGTCGTCGACCTCTATTATCGGCAGATCAATGCCGTTTTTGTCTATTCTGTTCTCTTTTACAGCTCTTTTTGATACAACGAGCGCAACAGCGCCGTTTTTTATCGCATCACCGACGTATTTGTGCCCGTCGGTATGCAAGCCCTCGACGGCTATATAAAGATCTCCCTTTTTTATCCGTCTTGAATCGGGGCAGATCTCCGTGATCTCGGGGTCGGCGGCTATCTCAAGCTCACCGATCCCCAAGCCACGTATAAGGTGTGACAGAAGCATTCCTTTTCCTCCAAAAAATATAAGTATCACAACAATTATATTTTTCTTCGGCTCAAAAAATGCTTTTATTTGATTGTTATTCTATATCCGCCTCGGGATCGTAATAGGTCTGGTCGTCGCCGCCGAGATAGCGGAGAGTGACCGTTACTACCGTGCCTTCATTTACCACGGTTCCCGACTCGATATCCTGCGAGACCACTACGACGTCAGCGCCCGAGAAATTGAGCGTACCGTCGATCTTGATGTTAAGTCCGAGATTTGCGAGCGTTCCGTTTGCCGCAACAGCGGTCATTCCCATAAGGTCGGGCACCTTGGCTGTCTTTTTGCCGCCGACCGCCTCGCTCGTTGTATAAAGTATTATCTTCGCGTTGCCGGGCGAGACCTGTGAACCTGCCGCAGGTGACTGCGACATTACGTATTCGCCGTCGCCGATGACCTCGACCTCAAAGCCGAGCAGCTCGGAGAGATATTTTGCGTATTCGGTTCTCGACCGAATGAGCGCGGGGGCGGAGAGCGTTTGCTTTTCAAGCTCCTCGTCGCTGTACTTCGCCTCGACTCCGTAATATGGCAAGACCTCCTCAAGCAGAGCACCGACGTACGGTGCTGCAACTACGCTTCCGTAAAGCGTTCCCTTGGTCGGCTCGTCGACGAGGATTATCGTCGCTATCTCGGGGGAGTCCGCAGGCGCATACGCCACGGTCGAGCAGACGTATTTGGTATAATCGGTGCTGACCTCGTCCTTTTTCTCAGACGTTCCCGTCTTTGCGGCAACTCTGTAGCCCGCAACGTAGGCGTTCTTCGCACCGCCGTCGCCCGAAACACCGTCCTCAAGTATCGCGGCGATCGTCTTACAGGTGTCGGAGCTTACTACCTGACGGCGAACCGTATCTTTGTGTGAGTATATAACGTTTCCGTCGTTGTCTGTAACTTCTTTTATAATGTGCGGTGTCACAAGATCGCCTCCGTTGGCGACCGCGCTGATAGCGCCGAGATGTGAGAGCGCGGAAATTTTAAAGTTCTGTCCGAACGACGCTGTGGCAAGGTAGATATCCGCCGATTTGAAGGTCGCCTCATCCCAGAAGGTCACTCCCTTCGCGGTAATGCTCTCACCGGGCAGGTCGATTCCCGTTTTTTCAAAATATCCGAAGGACGAGAAATATTCAAGGAATTTATCCGCGCCCGTTCTCAGTCCCATTATCATAAGCAGAGGGTTGCAGGACTGCTGTATGCCCTCGGCAAAGGTAAGCTGTCCGTGTCCCGTCGTTTTGTGACAGCGTATTTTCGTGCCGTTGACTATGTGGTAGCCCGGGCAGTTGAAGGTCTCGTCATCAATAACGAGATCCTCCTCGTACGCCATCGCCGCGGTGATTATTTTAAAGGTCGATCCCGGCATATAGAGGTCGTTGACCGCCTTGTTCGACCAGGTTTCAAGCAAAAGCTGCTGCTTTAGAGAAACGTATTCGTCGCTTCCCTCCTCAAGTCCGCTTTCCTCAAGCTTTTCGGCACACTGCCAATTAAGCTCCCACGGGTCGTTGAGATCGTAATTCGGATAGACCGCCATGGCAAGCACCGCGCCCGTCTCGACGTCCATCACTATTCCGCAGGCGCGGTTCTTTCCGCCCGACTCGATGTAAGCCGTTTCAAGCTGCTCCTCAAGCTCTGCCTGAATATAAACGTCTATAGTGGTCACTATATTGTATCCGTCGTTTGCGGGAATATAGCTTTCGTAATCGTAGACGAGCTCGTTGCCGTACGAGTCCTTCGCGCCGATGTACGAGCCGTCAACTCCCGCGAGTATCTCGTCGTACTGATATTCAAGTCCGTAAAGTCCCTGACCGTCACTTCCCGTAAATCCGAGAACGTGGCTTGCAAGCGTGTCGTAGGGATAATATCTCATACTCGTCGCTTCAAGGAACACGAGCGCGAGGTCGTCGATCTCGCTTTCCTTAAGAAATGCTCTAACTGCGTCCGCCGCCTCCTCGGAGATGTTTCGCGCCAAGGTTCTGTCGCGGTAACGGGTATATCCCGCCGCCTTCATTACGTCGTCGTAATCGAGATCAAGCAGAGCTATCGATGAAAGTCCCTTCGCGATCTGATCGGCAAAATCTACTCCCTTTTTCTCGCTCGTGCTCTTTATCACGGCAGGGTCTATGAAAAGTCGGTAGGTCGTGACGTTAGTGGCTAACGCGACTCCGTTGGCATCGTATATATTTCCTCGGTCCGCCTTGACCGTGGATTTTTGGGTTATCTGATCTATGACCTTTTGGTCAAACTCGTCAAACTGAAGCGTCTGATAAATAAAGATGCGCAAAGAGAGCAGCACGAAAAGAATACTCATCACTATACAAAGTATTCCCGCGCGACGACGCACCTTTGTGCTCGGTGTTCCACCTTCCATTTTTACGCACCTTCCTTTCTCCAGAGCTTTGTTTTTGGATTTGAATATTTTCAAATCAGTATATGCCTTGTCCCCATAAAAATATGTCAAAGGGGGCATCTAAAAACAGAACGCGCCCCAACCCGTCGAGATAAATTTCTTTCAGACGGGTTTGGGGGCGCATCTAAATTTTAAGATCAATCTTCCACCAGACCTATCGCTTTGAGCAAACGAGTCAGTAACGAATCCGATTTCCCGTTGCCCTCGTATTTTTCGATCCTCTCGTCCTCGGTAACGTCGAGATAACGCGAGGTCGCATAGTCCGAGCTAATCATTCCGTATTTATTGACCGCTATATCCTTGATATTCAGCATGTCGTTCTTGACGACAAGGTCGGCTTCGAGGTCGTTTCTCACGTCCTCGAGCTCCTCTATCTCGTCCTCAAGATTGCCAACAGAGGCTGTGGCGCGGCTTACCATAACCGAACTGCACACCACCATCAGAAGTGACAAGGTCACCACCGCGATAGTGGAAAGAGTGCCGCGAGGAATTCTTTTCTTCTTCCCCTCGACCATTTCTTCTTCGGACTGCTTGCGTATCTCCTCGAGCACGAAGACCGAGAAAAAGTCACGCAAAAAATCCTTAATGCGTCGCTTTATGGCAAGCCACACGGCTTTTTTTGGCGGTTTACCCGTTTCCTGCACTCCCTCGGAATCCGCCCCTGCCGATTCGTACTCATTTTCCGCGCGAGTATAGAATTTCGGCAGCTTATAGCCTCTGAGATCTTTATAATAGGCAGCGAAATCGTCGCTGCTCATATATGACTGACCGTTTATTTTTAACGTGTGATATTTTTCGTCGTCTCCCGACACACCGTCCACGCTTATGCCGAGCATTACGGCATTCTTGCGGATCTCGGCGCTCTTTGCCTCGGACAGACCCGTTTTGATGCCGCGATTTTTAAATCTTTCGCACAGCATATCTATGTAGAGCGCGCTTATGTCGATACCGCTGACGCTCACCGTGGGGCTTCCGACCGCCACCTCGGGTGCCGCGGCGACGACTCTCGCCTTGGTCTTCTTCATTAACTTCCTCCGTTTTGATTTCTCAATGCCGCTTTTAGCGTAATATTTCAACAGTTGGGCTTCAATTCTCCGCTTGTGCGGTAGCTAACCTTCAACAGTTGGGCTTCAATTCTCCGCTTGTGCGGTAGACATTAGATTTTTTCCGCAACGCGAAGCTTTGCGCTTCTCGATCGCGGGTTTTCCTCAAGCTCCCTCTCACTCGGGAGTATCGGCTTTCTTGTCAGCACGTTGACTCTGGGCTTTCGTCCGCAGACGCACACGGGAAGATCTCTCGGGCAATTACAGCCGCTTGCGAGATCCGCGTAGGTCTGCTTGACTATCCTGTCCTCAAGAGAATGGAACGTGATTATCGCTATTCTGCCCTCGGGGGCGAGAATGTCGGTCGCGTTTCTTATCGTGGGCTCTATCGCGTCGAGCTCGCCGTTGACCTCGATACGTATCGCCTGAAAGGTTCTCTTTGCGGGGTGATGCCCTCCCTCACGCGCCGACGGGGGAATGGCGCTTTTTATTATGTCCACGAGCTGTCCCGTGGTCTTGATCGTTTCTTTTTCACGGTACCGGACTATCGCCGCCGCTATCTTGGGCGCAAATCTCTCCTCGCCGTAGTTGTAAATGACCTTTTTGAGCTGATCGGCGCTATAGGTATTGACCACCGTATAGGCATCAAGATCGTTTCGCCTATCCATTCTCATATCAAGGGGCGCATCGGAATTATGAGTGAATCCGCGCTCCACGGTATCGAGCTGGTAGGACGATACGCCCAGATCGAGCAAAACTCCGTCGATCTTATCTATACCGAGGTCAAGGCAGCTCTCCTTTATCGACGAAAAATTGTTTCGGACAAAGGTGACTCTGTCGCTGTAATCCTTGAGTCTTTCTGTCGCCGCCGCGATAGCCGCGTCGTCGCGGTCGATCGCGATGAGCCTGCCGCCTGCGGTCAGTTTTTTTGCTATTTCAAGCGAATGGCCTCCGCCACCCGCGGTTCCGTCCACGTAGATCCCGTCGGGCTTGATATTCAGCGCTTCTATGCACTCGTCAAGCAAGACCGAACGGTGCGAAAAATTTATCTTCTGATCCATATCGCTTAAAGCCCCAATCTTTCAAGCTTCTCGCGGATATCCTCGGGATCCTCAGCGGAGATCTCGGCTTTATATTTCTCTGCCGACCAGATCTCACAATAATCACTGCAACCGACGAACACCGCTTCTCTTTCTATCTCCGCGTATCCGAGAAGTGCCGGCGGCAAAAGGATCCTGCCCTGCGAGTCGGGTGTGACCTGAGATGCGTTTCGATGCAGGTATCTGAGCGCCTCCTCAGCGATCTTTCTTTCCTGTGCTTTGATGGGAGCGAGGTATCTTTCCCATTCCTCAAGCGAACAGACCTTGAGGATCGGCTTACGAATGTCACGAACGACCATAAACGTTTCCCCAAGCTCTTCTCTGAACTTTACGGGCACAAATATTCGGTTTTTCGAGTCTACGATATGCTCGTACTCTCCTGTAAACATTCGCCGCACCTCCTTTTCGTCGTTTCGGTTTGTCTTTTGGGTGTTTCAAGTGGATAATGCAGAGTTTTTTCACCACATCACTGCACATTTGCACCACTTTCCACCACCACGATGTAAATATTATAATATATAAACCAAAATTTATCAAGGGGGCTTGACCAATTTAAAAGAAAAATCGTTCAGTTTTTTAAATATTTTTATTCCTTTTGTGTGTATTTCTGCCTTCTTCAAACCAAAAAATGAGGCGTTTGAGGTGTTTTTACAATTCTTTTCAAGTTCTTACATTTATTTCCATTTTGGTGAAAATGAGAGCTTGCTCACAGAGAACGCAAATAAATAATCCCCGACGCGAGTGTTTAGCAGGACTCGTGCCGAGGATATATGATGTCAGTCGTATTTTTTCACTCTGAAGAACAATGACTTGAAAGCCTTATAATTAAAGGGAATCAGCGGGTAGAGGTAGTTTCTCTTTCCATTGACGGTCTTGTTGGTCGCGACAAGAACGACCGTGAGGATCGTACCGCCGATAAAGCCCCAAAGGCCGAATATTGCAGTCAGGATCGTGAGCATTATCCTCATAAACTTGAAGGCATAGCCGAGCTCGTAGCTGCGCTGTGTGAAGTTTGCTATCGCGACGAATGCCATATAGAGAATGACCTCAGGGATAAGCCATCCGATATTGACCGCAAAGTCGCCGAGTATCAGTCCCCCGACTACCGACAAAGAGTTTGACAGCATATTCGGAGTGTTCAAGGACGCCATTCGCAAGCCGTCGATCACGAATTCGGTTATCAATATCTGCGCTATTATCGGTATCCTTCCCCTCTCCATCGGGATTATAAATTCAAGCCAATGCGGCACGAATTGTTGATGCATTACAAGCAGATACCAAAGCGGCACAAGGTAAAGTGTCAGCAAAAATACCAAATGACGAACCACGCGGATATAGTTACCCGTCAAAGGCGGGAAATAGAAATCGTTAGTCTCCTGCATGAAATCAAAAATGCTCGTCGGCAAGACCATCGCTTGCGGCGAATTGTCGCAAAGAATGAGCACGCTTCCCTCAAGCAGCTGCGCCGCCGCGGAATCGGGACGCTCGGTGTATCTGATCTTGGGAAAGGGATTGTACCATTTCTTTTTGATCAGCGCCTCAGCAAGCGACTCGTTGCCAAGAGTCAGCGACTCGGTTTTTATTGCGCCAAGCTTCTTTTTGAGGTCCTCGACGTACTTGAGGTCGGCGCGGTCCTTCATATAGCAGACTACTATATCGGTCTTTGAGGAGCTTCCGATCGAAAGGTAGCTCATTATCAGCTCGGGATTGCGAATTCTTCGTCTTATCAGCGCAGTATTAAAAATGAGCGTTTCGACAAATCCGTCTCTCGCTCCGCGCATGACCTTATCTCCCTCGGGCTCGGCTGTCTGCCTTGCGGGATAAGTCCTCGCATCAATTATGATCGCATTTCCCCCGAAGGTCGAGCCGAGCATCAGAGTCGCACCCGACGCGACGAATTTTATCATTTCCGAGAGGTCATCGGAGAGCTCTGCCTCGACGTAGGGAGCGTGAGCGCTCAAAAATTTTTCAGCTCTTCTCCTTGTCGACATTCCCTTCTCACTATCAGTACCGTCGGCGCTGTCGCCAAGTCCTTTGAGAGAAAGCAGATATATCATATATTTCGACATCACTGCGTCCTTGACGAATCCGTCGATATAATATAGCGTCAGCTCGTCCTTGCCGACGGTCAAGGTTTTCTTTATGAGATCAAAGTTTTCAGAGGTGTGCAAAATCTCATCGATCAAACGGATATTTTCCTTATAATCGGCTCCGAGTTGTCGTTTATCTTCCATAATATATAACCACCTTTTCAAGTCGCTTCGAGCCACGAAAACGCAAAGCATTTTTTGTGCGGCGCAAGGTATTTGTTGAGCACCGACATTTTGAGATTAGTATTTGCCCCTAAAAAAGAAAAATACGGCTTGGAGAGCGATATCTCAAGCCGTAATTTTTTCTACATATGGAAATTTGTCAATAATTCAACAAATGGTTTATTTTTCGACAAATTGTTTTGTTATTCGTTTTTTTTGTCGCCTTTCTTGCCGTTTATAAGGTCCATGAGCTCATGCAAGAAATGCTCCGCGTCGTTGAATTCGCGATAAACCGAGGCAAAACGCACGTACGCGACCTGATCTCTCTTTTTGAGCTTCTCCATTACCATCTCGCCGATCTCGGCGGTCGTGACCTCCTTGGTCAAAGAGTTATGCAATTCGTTCTCTATCTCGGTAACTATCTCGTCGGCATCAACGGGGCGCTTCTGCGTTGCCTTGAGTATGCCTGCAAGCAGCTTGGTGCGGTCGAAAAGCTCGGTCTCGCCGTTTTTCTTGGTGACGAATATCTGCACCGACTCAAGCACCTCAAAGGTGGTAAATCGCTTCTGACATTCGAGACATTCGCGTCTTCTTCTTATACTGTTTCCCTCCGACACGGGTCTGGAGTCGAGCACCTTGCTTTCGGCGCAGTTACAATATGGGCATCTCATTTGGGGATCCTCCGTGCAAATTTCTTACTATTTATTGTATCACATTTTGCCGCGTTTGTAAATAGTTTTTTTGTCGCAATAGACAAAATTTCGTTTTACTTATTGACATTTCGCCGCTTCGGGAGTATAATCGTCTTATATTCATTTGCGAGGTATCCTTAATGAAAAGAATTTTAACCGTACAAGATATATCCTGCGTCGGCAAGTGCTCGCTGACCGTTGCTCTGCCGATCATTTCGGCTCACGGCATCGAGGCGGCGATCCTGCCCACAGCAGTTCTCTCAACGCATACCGCGTTCAACAAATTCACCTTCCGCGATCTGACCGATGACATCTCGCCTATCTGCAAGGTATGGCACGACGAAGGAATCGAGTTTGACGGCATTTACACGGGCTATCTCGGCTCAAAGCAGCAGATCGATCTCGTGCTTGATATCTTCCGTGACTTCGGAGAGGGTAAATTAAAGTTCGTCGATCCCGCTATGGGCGACAACGGTGTACTCTACAAGGGCTTTGACGAGGAGTTTGCCAAGGAGATGGCGCGACTTTGCGCGGCGGCGGACATCATCGTCCCCAATCTCACCGAGGCCTGCTATATGCTCGGCGTTCCTTACGTGGCAAGCGGCTACGACGAGGACTACGTCAAGAACATTCTCGTTTCTCTGACAAATCTCGGCTGCAAAAAGGCGGTGCTGACAGGTATTGGCTTTGCTCCCGATCAGCTCGGCTGCTACGGTTATGACGCAGAGAGTGGCGAGTTTTTCTTCGACTACAACGAAAAGAAGCCGCAAAGCTTTCACGGAACGGGCGACGTTTTCGCTTCGGTCTGCTTCTCGCATCTGACGAACGGCAAATCTCTTTGCGAGGCGAGCGCTCTTGCCGCGGACTTCGTTTGCGACAGCATTGACGCGACGATCAACGACGAAAAGCCGATCTGGTACGGAGTCAATTTTGAAAAGGTTTTATAAAAAAATCAGGGCTGTCCATTGGGGGACAGCCCGTTTTTGATTATTTCATCAATTCATCGGTCAGGCGCAAAATCTCGGGGGCTATCTTCTGTCTTTCGCTCTTGAGAACACCCCTGTAGATCGGGTGCGCGAGTGCGACCAGCGCACCGCCTACAAATCCGACTGCTATGCCGACTATCATCGCAATATTCTCTGCAAGTCCGAGCGCCGCGCCGATATCCGTCATCGCAAGGCTCATACCAAAGCCGAGAATGAGTGCGCCGATCACACCGATCGTTATAGCGACGGTCTGCGCCCTGTTCGAAGCGCTTTTGTCGAGTCGGCGAAGTCTTTCTATCTTGGTTTCTTCCTTCTCTGCGTATTTTTCTCTGATCTTTCGCAGCTCCTCCTGCTCCTTGACCGAGTAGGTGTACTGAAATTTATTTTCGTTGTTATCCATTTTTATCCTCATTCAAAAGCTTTATTTTCTTCGTGCTCTGCACGATCATATTTATTGCCATTACCACGATCACGACCGAGACCGCGGCACCGACCCCACCAAGCATAAGCTTTTCGGAGAGGACATCCATCGTGCCGTCGCTGAAGGTCGTCAGCATCGTCGACGTCAACGTTAGCATAGATACACAAGCCGCCGCAAGACTGATCGCCTTGGACGCAGAATATATCGGGCTGTTGTATTTGCGGTATTTCACTATGTTGACGATCGCGACCGCAAATGCCGTAAATGTGTATGCCGCCATGGCGATCGCCGTGATCATTCCGTGCTCGAACGTTCTGTTCCAATAAACCATAAAGAACACGATCAGCGAGAGCGCAAGGTTCATCACGAGGAAGATCCAACCGCACGCGCGGTATTTTATCAGCTCCTCGCGCATCCTCTCGCCGGGCTTATGGATCGCAGTATGCCGCACCAAAAAAAATCGCATAACGGCAAGGAAAATATAGTAGACCGCAAAGGAATAGAACCAAAAGGTCTTGTGCAAAAATCCAAGCCAAAGCTGCAGCGCCGCGTAGGCAATATTCCACGCAAGCGAGCCGAAAAGCGACACGTTCACACGGAGTCGGTCGTCCTCAAGCCAGCGCCGAGCGTATTTATTCTCGTTTTTAAAATTTCTGAAAAATCTGATAAGATACGGTATTTTGAAGCACCATACCGTCAAGGTATACGCCGCCAATACGTAAGATACTATCGCAAGCGGCGATTCGGTTCCCAAAAACACCATCGAATAAACGAGAAAAACTGTTGCTATGGGAACGAGAATTATCATTATAGCGATATGCGGAAAGAGCAAGCTCTTACCGAGCTTTTTCCAGAATTCCATTTGCAAATCTCCTTATTTTGACGATAAACGTACTTCCATCGCCGACCGCGCTCTCAACTCTTATCTCTCCGCCAACTATATCGACTACGCGCTTGACAAGTGCGAGTCCGAGCCCGTTACCCTGAGTCGCGCGCGAGCTATCTCCCTGATAGAACTTTTCAAAGACGTGCGCTCCGACCTCCGCGCTCATTCCGCAGCCCGTATCGCGAACCGATACCGTCGCGTATTTCTCGTCGGCGCGGAGAGCGACCGAGACCTTGCCTCCATCATCGGTAAATTTGAAGGCATTGGAAAAAAGATTATTCCAGACGAGCAGGAGAAGCTCGGAGTCGCCCGAAACGGTCACTCCGTCCTCAATATCGGTCTCAACGTCGATGTTTCGGCTCTCCCAGACGTTCTCGTACTGCAAAAGGCTCTCGCAGAGCTGCTCGGAGAGGTCAAAGCTCTCATTTTTAGGATATATCTGCTGATTTTCAAGCCGATTGAGCTTGAGAATATTAGTCATCATATCGGACAGACGGCGGCAGGACTCACTCACAGCCGCGGCGTACTCAAGCCTTTTTTCGTCGGTCAGATCGGGAGAAGCGAGCAATCTGCCGTAATTCTGCATCACCGCAAGCGGTGTTTTCATCTCGTGAGATACGTTTGCGATGAAATCCGAGCGCAAGGTCTCAACTCCCTCAAGCTCCTCTGCCATTTTGTTTATACTCGCTATCATTTCGTTAAAGCGCTCGTCAGTCGTGATTCCCGAGACTCTCGGGATACGCACGCTGAAGTCCCCGAGCATCATCTGCTCCGCCGCCTTTGCGATCTGCTTTAGCGGTCGCTCAAACATAAGCCTTCTCCGAACGGTATCGACGATCATAATTATCAGACTGATAAACACGACGTTCCAGAACGTGACCTTCGCCGCAAACGAAATATTCTCGCCCGTCAGCTCTACACCAAGCTCCTTTTCAAGCAGGGTGACGAAAAGCATAACGCAGCAGGTTATAACGAAAGCAACGAACAAAAAGTACGTGAAATAGCGGTACAGGACGCGCAGTATCTTTGCGAAGATCTTTTTCGCCTTTTCATTCTTGGTCATTTGAGCACCGCCTTATATCCGAGTCCGTGCACCGTTACGATCTCAAAGGAGTCACAATCGGCGAGCTTGGCGCGGAGCTTGGTCATATAAACGTCGACCGTGCGCGTGCCCGACTGCGTATCCACGTCCCAGAATTCGTCCATAAGCTGTGTACGGGTAAAGGTCTTTTTCGGGTAGGACAAAAGCTTATAGAGAATGTCGAATTCTCTTGTGGTCAGCGCGATCTCCTCGTCTCCAAGGCTTGCCGTTCTTTCGTCGGCGTCCATTACGAAGCTGCCGATCTCAAGACGGCGGCTCGACGCGATCTTCGCGCGGCGCAGAAGCGCGCCAATTCGCAAGAACATCTCGTCAAGGTCGATCGGCTTGACCATATAGTCGTCCGCGCCGACTCTGAAGCCTCTTTGCTTGGAAGCGAAGTCATCGCGCGCCGTGACGAAAAGTATCGGGATATCGTTGTTGAGCGAACGAACCGTTTTCGCAAACTCAAATCCGTCTATATTCGGCATCATAATATCTGAAATGATGAGGTCAAAGGTGGTCTTGTACATCTCGTCGTAGGCGTCCTCGGCGCACAAGCTGCCGACCGCCTCGTAGCCGTTGTTATTCAAAAATGAACAGACCGAGCGATTGAGGTCTCTGTCGTCCTCAACTACAAGTATCTTAAACATAATTTTTCCTCCGACTGTCAACTTTACTTGTATTATAACACTCAAATGTTAAGATTTTGTTTGCATTTTGGCTTTTTTTACACTAAACTCGTCTTTTTGAGCACCAAATTGCTGAATGCTCCGAGTCCGAGCGCGAACAATGCTCCTCCAAAGAGGCAGAGTGCGACGTTTATCGCGGTCGAACCGACGGGTGCGGCGACCAGATCGATCATCATAAAGAGCAGCATACCGCCGCCAAGCGAGCCGCAGATAGCAAGCCATGCCCTCTGCTTTGCCGCCACGCTGATCAGCGTGAAGATAGAAACGAACACGAGCATCAGAAAGATCTTTGCTATCATGCTCATCACGATATTAGTTGCGGTCAGATTATACGTCGACAGGTCAAAGGACAGACCCGAGATCGCTCCGCCGAGTATCGTGCCGACAAAATAAGCTATCAGCATAAGCGCTCCGCAAATAAATCCCGCGAGCGTCTTTGAGGTTACGTAATCACCCTTTTTTGCGCGGACTGTAAATAGATTTTTTGAATATCCGCTTCGAAAATCCTCCGAAATAAAGAGACAGACGAATACCGAAACACCCATAAACGCCATATTTATGTTACACATCGCGAATATTTCAGCGCCCTTGACCTTTTCATCGCTCGGAAGCGTGCCGAGGTTCTGCCAGGCGCTCTCGGGGCCCTCCATTATGACAATCTCTCCCGTCTGCTGATTGATGCTCTCACTTCCGTCCATCATATTCATCATGACCGTCATAACGATCGGAATAAGGAGCGCGCAAGCGATCAGAATATAGAAGCATCTCGATCTCCACATTCTGCGAAAATCGACCCTAAGCATACTGCGAAGTCGTTTGCCAAAGCCGACCGACTCGAATTTTACGCCGTTTTCCATCATTTCTTGCCTCCCGTCATCAGATCTATATAGTATTCCTCAAGTCCGATCTTGTCGGTCTTGAGCTCGGTGACCGTGATATTGTTTTCGTAAAGATAGGACACGATCTCCTCGGGAGTCACGGCATCGTAAACGCGCAGATATCCCGCCTCGTCCTCCTCAACTCTCGAATACTTGCAGCCGAGGAGCATTTTCGTTCTGTTTAGATCGGCACTTTGAAGCGCAACGTAGGTGCGGCAGCTCGCGTCAAGCTCCTCTGCGGTCATCTCAACGATCATTTTGCCGTGACGAATGATGCCGTAGTGTGTCGCGACCTTTTGCAGCTCGCCGAGCAGGTGCGAGGACACGACGATCGAGCGCCTGCCGTCCTTGATTATATCGAGAAAGACCTCGCGCATAATTCTCATACCGTCGGCGTCAAGTCCGTTGAGGGGCTCGTCGAGCACGAGTAGAGTGGGATCGCCAAGAAGCGCCATAGCAATTCCGACTCTCTGCTTCATACCGAGCGAGCAGTTTTTGAATTTATTGGACGCCGCGCCCTCCATTCTCACGGTCTTGAGCACCTTTATGACCTCTTTTTCGGGGTTTTTGATGTTCAGATTTGCCGCTTGGAGCATCATATTATCCCAAACGGTGAGGTTTGGAAAGCAGCCTGGGGCTTCGATCAGCACGCCGATCTTGGCTCTTACGTCGCCGTCGGTGTGATCTCTGCCGTAAAGCTTTATCGAGCCGCTACTTACGGGGATAAGTCCGCAGATCATCTTCTCGGTGGTCGATTTTCCCGAGCCGTTCTCGCCGATAAAGCCGTATATCGCACCCATAGGCACGGTCATATCAAGACCGCAAACGGCTTGCTTTACACCGAAGCTTTTGGAAAGATTTTTTGTTTCTATTGCATTCATACTCTGAAGATCCTTTCATTAATATACGTCGCACTTCGAAAGTATCACCGTGCCCGCAAGGTTATAGATGACCGCCCAGACAAGTGAGACAAGCAAGCAGACGATCAGCGCACCGAGGCCGCTTGAGAGGTTGGCATTGACCGAAGCGCCGTAAAGGAAGATATTGAGGAAGGAGGCAGGAAGCGACAGACGCTCAACTATCGCCGCCACGCCGATGATCAGAATCCCCGTGCCGAATAAAAAGGACGATGCGATCGAAACACCAAAATATCTCCTGAAAATGATATTGAGGAAGGTGTAAAGGCTTGCCCAACCGAGCGACATTATGATCTTACCGAGAATTGCGATTATCAGCGAGCCGACGTTAACGTCGGTCTCATAGCCGACGAGCAGACCCGCGACCGTGCCGCCGACAAAATAAGTTATACACATACAAGCCATCGCAAACGCACAAGCAAGGGTCTTTGAGATCATATAATCCTGCTTTTTTGCGTGGGTGGTAAAGAGCTGCTTGACGTAGCCCGATTTATAATCGTGTCCGATGAATATCGATACCATAATGCCGCCGAAAATAAATACCATATTCATGTTGGCGTAGTCTGCGATACCCTCGATAACGTAAAGCGATTTGCTCGCGGCGACGATCTGCCAGACGTTTGAATAAAGAGGCTCCATCGTCTGTCCGTTCTGGTCGGGCATCATCGTCATTGCCGAAACCATCGCGGGTATTATCGCCGCAATAGCAAGGAAAATATAAAACAGGGGCGTATGGAAAAGTCGGTAAAAATCCACGCCGAGCATTCCCTTGAGTCTTTGTATAAAGCTTGGCGATTCAAATTTCAATTCGCGCGTCATCTCACTTGTCCTCCTTTTCGCTCATCAGTTCGACGTAATATTCCTCGAGTCCGATCTTGTTTTTCTTGATCTCGCTCGGGATATGGCCGTTTTTCATCAGCGTATCCACGATCGCGGCGGTATCGTCGACGTCGTAGACTCGAATATAGCCGTCTTCCTCGCGAACGGTGTCAAAATTTGCCCGAAGCAGAGCCTTTGCGCCCTGCATATCCTTCGTCTTGAGCGACACGAAGACCTGTGCTCTCGAATCCATCTCCTCCGCCGAAAGCTCCATGATCATTCTGCCCTGACGGATGATTCCGTAGTGGGTCGCGATCTTTTCAAGCTCGCCGAGAATGTGCGAGGAAATGAGAACGGTGCAGCCGTAATTTTTCGTGATATCCACGAGAATTTCTCTCATAATTCGCATGCCGTCGGTGTCAAGACCGTTGATCGGCTCGTCGAGGATGAGGAGCGCGGGATCGCCGAGCAGTGCCATCGCGATACCGATCCTCTGCTTCATTCCAAGCGAGCATTTTTTGAATTTGAGGCTCGCGTTGTCCTCCATTCGCACGATCTCGAGCACTCGTCTGATCTCCTCGTCGGGATTTTCAAGCCCGAGGTTGATGGTCTGCATACGAAGGTTCTGATATACGCTCGAGTTTGGGAAGCAGCCCGCGTTTTCAATGAGTGCTCCGACTCTCACGCGGACACCCGCATCGGTGAAGTCCTTGCCGAAGAGCTTGATCGAGCCCGAGTCGGCAACAAGGTGACCGCAGATCAGCTTTTCGGTCGTCGATTTTCCCGAGCCGTTCTCGCCTATAAAGCCGTAGATCGCGCCGACGGGAACCGTCATATTGAGGTGATCCACCGCATACATTCCGCGGAAGCTTTTGGACAGATCTCTTATTTCTATTGCGTTCATTCTAATCTCCTTGCGTTATTTGTTAGGATTAATTGACGATTTTCACTGCATTATACCGCCGCTGTGTTTGCGACTTTTTTAGGAAACGTTAAAGTTTTGTTAATTCCCTGCGTTTCGGAAAGATTTCTGCCGCCTCGGGACATTTGACTCCATTTTCTCTTGACAAACTCAAAAAATAATGTATAATTATTATGTATAGATATGCACTAAAATTATATGGAGGATAATATGCACGACGTTGTAAAACAGCTTTCCAAAATTGGTATCGTTCCCGTAATCAAGATCGAAGATCCCGCCGATGCGGCTCCTCTTGCAAAAGCGCTCATCGCAGGCGGTCTGCCTTGCGCTGAGGTCACCTTCAGAACCGCTTGCGCTAAGGAAGCCATCGCTATTATGGTCAAGGAGTTCCCCGAAATTATCGTCGGTGCGGGTACAGTGCTCACCAAGGCACAGGTCGACGACGCTATCGAGGCAGGCGCAAAGTTTATCGTCAGCCCCGGCTTTAATCCCGAGATCGTTAAGTACTGTCAGGAAAAGAACTGCCCCATCGTACCCGGAATCAACAATCCCTCGGGTATCGAAGCGGCTCTCGAGCTTGGACTTGATACGGTCAAGTTCTTCCCCGCAGAGCAGTCGGGCGGTATCGCTATGATCAAGGCTATGTCCGCGCCTTACGGCAAGGTCTCCTTTATGCCCACGGGTGGTATCGGTCCCGCTAACGTGAACGACTACCTCGCTTTTTCCAAGATCGCTTGCTGTGGCGGCTCTTGGATGGTCAAGCCCGAAATGATCGCAGCAGGAGATTTCGACGGCATTACCAAGCTCGTGCGCGAGGCCGTCGACGTTATGCTCGGCTTTAAGTTCAAGCATATCGGTATCAATCCCTCGGGTGACACCGCCGCAAATGCTTCCGAAACCCTCAAAAATTACTTCTCCTTCGAGCCTAAGGTCGGCTCCAAGTCGATTTTCGCAAGCCCCGAGTTCGAAATGATGAACGAAAAGGGCCCCGGCACCAACGGTCACATCGCAATCCAGACCAATAACGTCGACCGCGCAGTCTATCACCTCGAGCGCCGCGGCGTTAAGTTCGACTATAGCACCGCTACCTACGACGACAAGGGTAATATGAAATTCATCTACCTTTCCGACGAGATCAACGGCTTTGCTTATCATTTAGTTAAGTAAAGAGGCGCGTTCCACCTTTTTTGAAAAAAAGGTGGAGCCAAAAAACTTCCAATAAGGATAGTTAGTGATTACAGACGGCTTGGGTTTGAAAATGATGGAGATTATTATCGAAAAATATCTGCTATCGCGCTGCAAGTAAGCTAAAAAAATAGCAACAATTCACTATAACAAATAAACGAACGACTAAGGTCAAACCAATTTATTTAAAGTTTTTGGCAGGGGTTCGGGGATAGCCTTTTTTCTAAAAAGGTATCCCCGAGCGCATCCCTCAGAAAGGAAAAATTATGGCAAAGGTAATTACGTTTGGAGAGCTGATGCTCAGACTTCAGCCTTACAACTACGAGAGATTCGTTCAGTGCGATCACGTTGAATTCACGTTCGGCGGCGGCGAGGCAAACGTTGCGGTATCGCTTGCGAACTACAATATGGACGTAGCGTACGTCACGAAGCTTCCTGCACACGCTATCGGTCAGGCGGCTGTAAACAGTCTGCGCCGTTACGGCGTTGACACGACCAAGATCGTTCGCGGCGGCGACCGAGTTGGTATCTACTTCAACGAAAAGGGTGCTTCGCAGAGAGGCTCGGTCTGCATTTACGACCGTGCAAACTCCGCTATCGCAAAGGCAACTCGCGAGGACTTCGATTGGGACGCGATCTTTGAGGGGGCAGAGTGGTTCCACTTCACAGGAATTACTCCCGCGCTGGGCGCTAACGTCGTCGAGATCTGCAAGGACGCCTGCAAGGCGGCAAAGGCAAGAGGAATAAAGATCTCCTGCGACCTTAACTACCGCGGCAAGCTCTGGACCAGAGCAGAAGCTCGCGAGGCTATGACCGAGCTTTGCCAGTACGTTGACGTTTGTATCTCCAATGAGGAGGACGCAAAGGACGTATTCGGGATCGAGGCTGAGGCTACCGATATTTACGGCGGCAAGCTCAACCACGAGGGCTACAAGTCGGTTGCAAAGCAGCTTGCTGACAAGTTCGGCTTTGAGTACGTTGCGATCACGCTCCGCGAGAGCCGTAGCGCATTTGACAACGGCTGGTCTGCTATGCTCTACAACGTTGCAGGCGACGAGTACTGCTTCTCCAAGAAGTACGACCTCCACATCATCGACCGCGTTGGCGGCGGTGACTCCTTCGGCGGCGGTCTTATCTACTCGCTTATGAACGGCAAGTCCACCCAGGGAGCAGTTGAGTTCGCAGTTGCGGCTTCCGCACTTAAGCACTCCATCGAGGGCGACTATAATATGGTCACCGTCGCAGAGGTTGAAAAGCTCGCAGGCGGCGACGGCTCGGGTAGAATTCAGAGATAAAAGATAGAGAATTTGGGGGAAGGGAGAAACTTTTTGGAAAAAGTTTCTCCCTTCCCCCAAACCCCTATCCCTTTTCAAAAACTTTTTGGAATAATTGGTAAATTTTGACCCACAATTTATCTCACAGATTGAGTTTTTGGGAAAAGAAAAATATTTGAATTATTTTTCAAAAAGCTATTGCAAAAAGGAAAAGATTGTGGTATAATATTTGAGTCGCTGGTGTAGCACAGTCGGTAGTGCAGCTGATTCGTAATCAGCAGGTCGTGTGTTCGAGTCACATCACCAGCTCCAAAAAAGGAACTTGTCGGTTTATCCGATGAGTTCCTTTTTTAGTGTTTGTTATCGACGAAGAACACCGTAAACGCGAAGCGTTTGCTCGTTTTGCGCGCAAATTGACTTTGATACAGATGCGCTTGTCGCGCAAAACAATGTTCTAAGTCACATCACCAGCTCCAAAAAAGGAACTTGTCGGTTTATCCGATGAGTTCCTTTTTTAGTGTTTGTTATCGACGAAGAACACCGTAA
>JAFQPM010000027.1 GCA_017411745.1 Clostridia bacterium
GGGAGGAAAAACTTTTTCCAAAAAGTTTTTCCTCCCCCACAAAAAATCCTTTAATACTGACGTCCCCAGACGACCATATGCCTCGCAGGCTTACCGCAGCAAACGCACTTGTCGGAGAGATTATCCTCCACAAAGGGTATGCAACGGGACTTGACTCCGCCAGTGGTATCTTTAAGTTTTTCTTCGCATTCAACGTCGCCGCACCACATCGCCTTGATAAATCCGGGCTTGTTAGCCGCAACGTCGAGGAATTCCTCGTATGTCGTTGCAGTATGAGTTTTTTCTGCAAGATTCTTGCGAGCGCGCTCGACGAGCTCATCGTGCACGAACTTGAGCATCTTTGCGACCTCGTCCTCGACACCGTCGATAGCAACGAAATTCTTTTCGCGAGAAACGCGGCTGACGAGCACGCAGTTTCCGCTCTCGATGTCGCGAGGACCGATCTCGAGACGAACGGGCACACCCTTCATCTCATACTGGCTGTACTTCCAGCCTGTCGACTGATCGGAGTCGTCAAGCTTTACGCGGTAGCCCGCCTTGACGAGTCTTTCCTTAATTTCGTTAGCCTTTTCAAGTACGCCCTCCTTATGCTGTGCAACGGGAATAATAACGACCTGAATAGGCGCGACCGCAGGAGGCAGAATAAGTCCGTTGTCGTCGCCGTGCGCCATAATGATAGCGCCGATCATTCTCGTAGAAACGCCCCATGAGGTCTGGTGAGGATAGTTTACGGTGTTATCTCTGCCCGTAAAGGTGATGTCAAACGCCTTTGCAAAGCCCTGACCGAAATAGTGCGTAGTACCGCCCTGAAGCGCAACGCCGTTGTGCATCATAGGCTCGATAGTGTAGGTCTCGACCGCACCCGCAAACTTTTCCTTTTCGGTCTTCTGACCCGTGATCGCAGGGATCGCAAGACAGTTGAGATAGAACTCCTCGTAAACCTTGAGCATCTGCAAGGTCTCCTCCCTTGCCTCTGCCTCGGTCTCGTGCATAGTGTGTCCCTCCTGCCACAAGAACTCACTTGTGCGGAGGAAGGGGCGTGTAGTCTTTTCCCAACGAACCACGTTTACCCACTGATTGTAGAGCTTGGGCAGATCGCGGTAAGAGTGAATAATATCCTTAAAATGCTCGCAGAAGATCGTCTCCGAGGTAGGACGGACGATAAGGCGCTCGGAAAGCACGTTCTGTCCGCCGATAGTAACGACCGCACACTCGGGCGCAAATCCCTCGACGTGATCCTTTTCCTTCTGAAGCAAACTCTCGGGAATGAACAAGGGCATGTAAACGTTCTCGTGTCCGAGGGCTTTGAAGCGAGCGTCGAGCTCCTTCTGTATATTTTCCCAGATCGCGTAGCCGTACGGACGGATGATCATGCATCCCTTAACGCCCGAATAATCGGCAAGCTCTGCTTTTTTGACGACGTCAGTGTACCACTGCGCGAAGTCCACGTCCATCGACGTGATCTGTTCAACCATTTTTTCTTTTGCCATTTTTGTATATCTCCATTGAAATAAATATCATTAACATAGATATTATACGGCAAAAAGATAATTTTGTCAAGCAGAGAAAAGACAATTACTCAAAAATAAAATTTACACAGAAAATATCCGTCAAAATGCACACATTTGAGCCTTAATATTAGGCAATAAAATGCAAAATAACGATTTTTCGAGAAATTTTCAAAAAACTCTTGTATATTTGAAAAAAATGAGTTAAAATATATAATTGGGAAGATAAGGAAACTTCTTCCCGATGCTCAGAGTTAAAAAAATAAAATAAATTAAACGGAGGACATTAAAATGTCAGTAAAAGTTGCTATTAACGGATTCGGCCGTATCGGTCGTCTCGCATTCCGTCAGATGTTCGGCGCAGAAGGCTACGAAGTAGTTGCTATCAACGACCTTACCAGCCCCTCTATGCTCGCTCACCTTCTCAAGTACGATACTGCTCAGGGTAACTACGTTGCTATGGGTCACACCGTATCTGCTAACGACGAGGAAGGCACCATCACCGTTGACGGTAAGACTCTTAAGATCTACGCTGAAAAGAACGCAGCAGACTGCCCTTGGGGTGAGCTCGGCGTTGACGTAGTTCTCGAGTGCACAGGCTTCTATACATCTAAGGACAAGTCCATGGCTCACATTCAGGCAGGCGCAAAGAAGGTTGTTATCTCTGCTCCCGCAGGCAACGACCTCAAGACCATCGTTTACAACGTAAACAATGAGACTCTTACCGCAGAGGATCAGATCATCTCCGCTGCATCCTGCACCACCAACTGCCTCGCCCCCATGGCAAAGGCACTTAACGATGCATACCCCATCCAGAGTGGTATCATGACCACCGTTCACGCATACACCGGCGACCAGATGGTTCTCGACGGTCCTCACAGAAAGGGTGACCTCCGCCGTGCACGTGCAGCAGCACAGAACATCGTTCCCAACTCCACCGGCGCCGCAAAGGCAATCGGTCTCGTAATCCCCGAGCTCAACGGCAAGCTCATCGGTTCTGCTCAGAGAGTTCCTACCTGCACCGGCTCTACTACCATTCTCGTAGCAGTAGTTAAGGGACAGAACGTAACCAAGGACAGCATCAACGCAGCTATGAAGGCAGCAGCTAACGAGTCCTACGGCTACAACGAGGATCAGATCGTATCCAGCGACGTTATCGGTATGAGATACGGTTCTCTCTTCGATGCTACTCAGACCATGGTAGCAAAGATCGACGACGACACCTATCAGGTACAGGTAGTTTCTTGGTACGACAACGAGAACTCCTACACCAGCCAGATGGTTCGTACTATCAAGTACTTCGCAGAGCTCGCTTAATTAAGAGTAATGTAAATAAAAGGCAGACGCACAAGCGTCTGCCTTTTGGTTTTATGCCGCGTAAAAATACCGCCGACGTCGTCGGCGGTATTTTAATTATAACATATGTCAACCCAGCTCGGCCTTCCTGATTCCCAAGCCGCATCCGACCTTGCCGCCCTTTTTGAGATGCTCGACGTATCTGCGGCGCATCGAGGTATCCGTCGGAAGCTTGTCGGGATCCTTTTCTTCGGTATCAAAAAGCCGCCAAAGGTCCTCTCCGTTGTTGTCGTCCGACTTTATGACCTCATATTCAGCCATAAATCTGTAAGTATTGCTCTCGGGCGCAAGTATCTCCTTGTTCACGGGATAAAGCAGCCACGAATAGCAAGCAAACGGGCAATCCGCACCAAATCTATCCTTAAAGAACGTCCTCGCCTGCGCGTACGCCTTATCACAGCTCTCCTTGTCGATCGGAGTGTTAGTCCTCGGAATGTGAACGCTTATAACGCGAGTCTTGTCCTTTTCGATCTTGACACCGTGCCCCTCGTAGTCAAACCAGAGCGTCACGAGTTCAAATTGCAATCTTCCAAGAGCAAATCTCGTCAGATTGAAAAATCCGACGAACCAAGGCGCAACGAACGAGCCGCAAACACCCTTGACTGCCTTGCACTCCTCAAGCTTCCACTTAAGATCAAGCACGCTGTCGCGGTATATCTGCATATCAATTCCCTGCTCGATATAAAGAGCCTTCAAGTGCTTGGTCATGCAAATAAATACGAGCAGCTCAACGGTGTACGCGTGCAGGCCCGTGATCCTCGTGATCTCCTTCGCCTTGTTGTAGACCTCGATCTCGTAGTTGAGGTTGTAGTCAGCCTCGTACGCCGCCAAAGCCTCGCGAAGCAGCTTGTTAGCTTCTCCATTCGCTGCCACAGCGTCGTAGGTCGAGAGCAACACCTGCGCATCGCTCTCGTCATATCCAAATTCTCTGAAAAATTCAACTAAATATTCTCTCATTTTTTATCAAAAAATCTTACTTCTGATATTCCTTCAAGATCTCCGAAAGGAGAACGGGATCGTCGGTCATAATGCAGTCAACGCCCATCTCGATAAGCATACGCATCTCGTCGGGATCGTTGATAGTCCAGTACTGAACCGCAATATTGCGGCGGTGAGCACGGCGAACGAGACTCATGCTGTCAAGCGGAATATTAATGCCCTTAATATCGTAGGACAGAGGGATCTGCAGGCAAGCAAAATCGCCGTTGTCGAAAATGTTTACTCCAAGATACTGGGTGAGAACGAACTTCGCCGCCGAGCCCGTGGGCGCACCGCGAAGCAGCTCGGGATAATTTGTCTTAAGCTCCTGCTCGATCTCATCGTTAAACGTACCTATAACGATCTGATCCTTGTATTCGGGGTACTTGTCGAGAGTTTCGGCTAAAATACGGCAAGCCTCTCTGCCTCTGTCGCCGCCGTCCTTGATCTCAACGATAAAAAGAAGATCGGGATGGCTCTCGTAGAAGGTCTCAAAGAGCTGGTCGACCGTAGCGATCTGCAAGCCAGCCTCCTCGACGTTCTCAACGTCCTTGTAGATGCGCTCTCCGTTCTTATCTTTAAAGTAGTAACCGAAATTGTACTGCTGAAGCTCGGCAAGCGTCATATCCTTGATATAGTGGCGTTTGCTCTCGTCATCGCAGAGCGCGTCGACCTCATCCTCGGAAATGTCGCCGTTTACGTTGCAGGTCCTGTCTATATAGCTGTCGTGATTGTAAACGAGGTATCCGTCGGCGGTGAGATAGAGATCGCTCTCGATGATATCAACACCGATAGTACGAACCGCCTCGGAGAATGCCAGCATAGTATTTTCGGGATTGTTTTTGCCGCCGCCGCGGTGTGCCGCGATCATGGGCAGCTCGCCCTTCTCTACGATGAAGGGATTGTTCTCAACGTTCTTCTTCGGGGGTATTACGTTGACCACCACGAAAAACAGCACGATAGCCGCAAGAATACATCCTATAATTTTCAAAGCTCTGAACTTTTTCATAAAAGCACTTCCTTTCAGTTGTGCGGGCAGATTTCAAAACGCCCCACACCACGATCAGTATACCATATTATTCCGATTTTTGCAAGAGTTATTTTTTTGGATCTAAACTTTTCTCGCCGTACTGTATCCAACAGTTAAAATTTTCTGAAAAATATTGACAACAAACAACAGTGGTAGTATAATAAACACATCGACGTAGCGGTTACGTGTATTCAATGCAAGTTGATAGCTGCTAAAATTGCTTGAGCTTTTAACGTATGCTTCGCCGTGCGTACTTTTATTTTATTATTCATTTTTAGGAGGAAAAGAAAATGAAAAAACTAACGATCTTACTGCTTGTCGCCACACTTCTTCTGTCAGTAATGCTTATTTCGTGCGACACTTTGGGTGGCACAGGCGAAGAGACCACCGAGGCTGCAAAGCCCGAAAGTCCCATTGAAGGCTGCACGGGAGTTCAGTTTGCTCTTAGTGAGGACGGCAAATATTATTTCCTTAGAAGCGTTCGCGAAGTTACTCAGCCCGACATCGTTATACCTTCTACTTACGAGGGTCTTCCCGTCGTTTCGATCAGCAACTATGCGTTCAGAAACTGCTCCACTCTCAAGAGCATTGTGATCCCCGATAGCGTACAGCAGATCGGTATCGAATCCTTTGCAAACTGCACGGCTCTCGAGAGCGTTACCATGGAAGGCATCATTAGCATTGGAATCGATGCTTTCGACGGTTGCACCTCGTTGAAGAACGTATCTGTTTCCGATACGATCGAATCTATCTCCCTCAGTTCGTTCAGTGATTGCGCGAATATCGTGTACACCGAGAGTGAGGGCGGAAAATATCTTGGTAATGAGGCAAACCCCTACGCCGCGCTGATGGAGCTTGTTTCGACCGATATCACGAGCTTTAAGGTCAATGCAGCAACAAAGGCTATTGCAGACGCAGTATTTTACGATTGCACACATCTTTCAAGCGTAGAAATTCCCGCGAGTGTAACGTCGATCGGAGGCTCCGCATTCAGCGGTTGTGAAAATCTTACCTCTGTCACGTTTGAAGAAGGAAGCCAGCTCAAATGGATCTGGGACTACGCCTTTGAGGATTGTGAATACCTTTGCAATATGACCATTCCCTCGGGAACTCTTTATATTGGCGAGAAGGCTTTCTCAGGATGTAAAAACCTTGGAAGCTTGTTTATCCCCGCGAGTGTTGAGACCGTTGGATATTACGCATTTACTAACACTATGCGCACCGGCTACGACGCCATATATTATGTAAAGATCTATTGTGAGGCGGAAAGCTGTCCTGCAGGCTGGCATAGCCAGTGGAACGGATATTACGACAACGACTGTGAGGTCGTTTGGGGCAGCACCGGCAACTGATAAAGTCATATAGCGTTTCCTATATAGGCGTGATCGATGTCAACAATGGCAGATCACCTAACATAAACAAAGAACCGAACTCCATCGTAGGATGGGGTTCGGTTCTTTGCTGTCGCCACCTGATTCTTGGAGGAGTGGCAACTTGCCGCTGGTGCGGGCGACAGGACTTAGAACCCATACACTCGCTTCGCTCGGTGGCAGATTCAAGTGGGACTGCTCGACCATACGAAAAATACGCAGCAGGGATAAACCCTACTGCGTATTTTTGGTGCGGGCGACAGGACTTAGA
>JAFQPM010000028.1 GCA_017411745.1 Clostridia bacterium
CACCCCACCACCCCCAAGAACTTCCATAAATATTTTTTGTTTTTATGGGAAAGAATATTTACAGACGGTTTGTTTTTGGAGGGTTTATGAAAAAAAACAAGAGAAAAAAAGCAAGACAGGGCAGGACATTTGACGAGGGCACTCATCCCGGGGCGTATACCGAAAAATACGATATTGATAACGACAAGTTGGACTTCGTTGATTCGTCCGACGACGTGTTTATTGAGGACGATGGCGACAGGGAGCCTGCAAATCACGCGAGTCCGCCTGCCGCAGATCCGCCCGTGCCGAATCAGGCACACGTGGCGATGTGATAAAGAAGCCGCAAGGAAAAACTTGCGGCTTCTCAGCGTGTCGAGAAAATCTCGACACGCTGGGAGACTTCGAAAAAGACAGGTATATTTTTCGTTCTTACATTCGTCGGCGTACGAGGGTACGCCAGAGTGTAAGAACGGAAAAAGCAAGCAGGCACAAGGATTTCTCGATGAAATTCTTGTGCTTATCTTTTTTCTGCGCTTTTTCTTTTTATACTGCCTTCCTATCTTTGTTTTTTTCTGCTTGCGGTAGAACGGCTTTTTCGACAGCCTCAAAGAAGCCGCAAGGATTTCTCTTGCGGCTTCTTTTGTGTAACAACTTCTGATTTTTGCTTGTTTTATATTGCATTTTTCAAAAAGTGGTGCTATAATGGAAGGTGTAATTTTAAAATATGCTTGGCATATAGAGAACAGGAGATTTTTATGGAAAACATCAGAATTCAGGACGACCTTTATAATTACGTCAACAAAGAGACCTTGGACAAGCTCGTCATTCCCGACGACAAGCCCGTAGCGGGCGGATTCCAGGACCTTGCGGACGGTGTTGAAAAGATCATGATGGGCGAGTTTGCTGCCATGACCGAAAACAAGTCATACCCCAACGAGCACCTGAGGAGAGCCTGCGAGCTTTACGCTATCGCAAAGGATGCGGAGAGAAAAGAGAAGCACGGTATTACTCCCGCGCTGAAGAATCTTGCGCTTCTTGACTCTGTCAAGTCGGTTGAGGACTTCAGCCGTCTTTTCAAGGTCTTATCGCTCAAGGGAATTCCTACTCCCTTTGGTGTGTTCGTGGAAACAGATATGAAGAACACCAAGCAGCACTTGGTCTATATTCAGGGCGCGGGTGTTATCCTTCCCGACGCGTCCTATTACAAGCCCGAAATGGAGGCGCAAAAAACGCAGATCTTGGGTCTTTGGACAAACGTTGCCAAGGTAGTTATGGCAAAGACCAATCTCGCTCCCGAGGCACAGGAGCAGTACGTTAACGACGCGCTTGCATTCGACGCGATCCTCGGCGGACTTGTAAAGACCCAGGAGGAATGGTCGAGATACGTTGAGATGTACAATCCTATGGAAACTGACAAGGTTGCCGGAATGCTCTCGACCGTTGATTTCGGCGGCATTCTTAACGATATGTTCGGTCAGGTGCCTGCGACCGTTGTTGTTACCGAGCCGAGATTCTTCGGTGAATTCGCAAAGGTCTTCAATGCTGAAAATCTTGAGATCTACAAGCACTGGGCTTACGTTACCGGTCTTCTGAAGGCTTGCAACCTTCTGTCCGAGGAGCTTCGTGATATGGGCGGCATGTATATGCGCGCGCTTACCGGTGTTGCGAAGATGCAGTCCATTGAGAAGTTTGCTTACAATCTGGCGTCGGGCACATATTCGGACCCCGTGGGCATTTATTACGGTGAAAAGTACTTCGGTCAAGAGGCAAAGAAGGACATTACCGAGATCGTTTATCAGATCATCGATACATACAAGACCCGCATCAAGACCAACGATATTCTTGGCGAGGACTCCAAGGAGAAGGCGATCCTCAAGCTCTCCAAAATGGGCGTTAAGATGGGTTATCCCGACAAGGCAAGAGCTATTTACGACAAGCTTGTTTTCAATGCGGAGGATTCGCTCTTTGACATTATGCTTTCTATCAAGGAGATCAGAGAGCTCGATATGCTGAGCAAGCTTGACAAGCCCACCGAGCCTGAAAACTGGGCTATGCCCGGACATATGGTCAACGCTTGTTACGATCCCTTCGTCAACGATATCACGTTCCCCGCGGCGATCCTTCAGGCGCCCTTCTACTCCTTGAAGCAGACCAGAAGCGAAAACCTTGGCGGTATTGGCAGCGTTATCGGTCACGAGATCTCCCACGCGTTTGACAGCAACGGCGCGAAGTGCGACGAGAACGGAAATATAAACGACTGGTGGACCGAGGACGACTTCAAGCGTTTTGACACGAAGGTTCAAAAGATGATCGAGCAGTTTGACGGCATCAAGCTTCCTTGGGGCAAGGTCAACGGCGCGTTTATCGTCAGCGAGAATATGGCGGATAACGGCGGCATGTCGGTAACTCTTGACATTATGTCGAGAACCGAGGGCGCCTCTTATGAGGAATATTTCTGCAACTGGGCGAGGATCTGGTGCCAGAAGGCAAGGGAAGAATATCGCAAGATGCTTCTTTCGGTTGACGTTCACGGACCTTGTGTTCTACGTGCGAACATGCCTCCCAGAAACTTCCCTGAGTGGTACGAGACCTTTGGCGTTAAGGATACGGATCAGATGTATCTGCCTGAGGATAAGAGAATTGTTATTTGGTGATGATCAAATACGTCCATTGGACGAAAAAGCTGCAAGAAGATCTTGCAGCTTTTTCTTATAATTTGTTTCACAACGTGTACAGGCAAAGCGAGTGTGGCAATATGGCGCGCAAACGGACATATTATTAAACAATAAATCCTTATTGAAGTTTTTGAAGGGAAGGGGGTATGGGGGAAGGGTGACTTTTTTCAAAAAGTCACCCTTCCCCCATATATCCTAATTATCCGTTAAAAACAACCTTCATATAAGACTTCTTGCCCTTACGGAGAAGCTTGCCTTCGGCGAGGTCCTCCTTGGTGTAGTAGGTCTTGATGTCGCTTATCTTTTCGCCGTCGATAGAGACACCGCCCTGCTGCACAGCCTGACGAGCCTCGGATTTGGACTTGACGAGTCCGCTTCTTACGAGCATTGTGAGGACGTCGGTCTTGCCTTCCATATAGAAGTCCTCCTCGAACATTTCCGCGGTAGGAGCATCGGCTTCGCCGCCTGTGCCGAAGAGCGCCTTTGCCTGAGCCTGTGCTTTGTTTGCTTCGTCGTCGCCGTGGACGAGTTTTGTGAGCTCGTATGCGAGGATCTCCTTTGCGGTATTGAGCTGGCTGCCCTCCCAAGAGTCCATTTCATTGATCTGCTCGATGGGGAGGAAGGTCAACATTCTGATGCACTTGAGGACGTCGGCGTCGGCTACGTTTCTCCAGTACTGGTAGAAGTCGTAGGGAGTAGTCTTGTTGGGATCGAGCCATACTGCGCCCGATGCGGTCTTGCCCATCTTCTTGCCCTCGGAATTGAGAAGCAGGGTGATGGTCATAGCGTGAGCATCCTTGCCAAGCTTTCTTCTGATCAGCTCTGTTCCACCAAGCATATTCGACCACTGGTCGTCGCCGCCGAACTGCATATTACAGCCGTAGGTCTTGAAAAGATGGTAGAAGTCGTAGGACTGCATTATCATATAGTTGAATTCAAGGAACGAAAGTCCCTTTTCCATTCTCTGCTTATAGCATTCTGCGGTCAGCATTCTGTTAACAGAGAAGCACGCACCGACCTCGCGGAGCACCTCGACGTAGTTGAGGTCAAGCAGCCAATCTGCGTTGTTGACCATTATTGCCTTGCCTTCTCCGAAATCGATGAATCTTTCCATCTGCTTTCTGAAGCAATCGCAGTTGTGTGCGATGGTCTCAGTCGTCATCATCTGACGCATATCGGTTCTGCCCGACTGGTCTCCAACCATTGCCGTACCTCCGCCGATCAGGACTACGGGCTTATTGCCTGCCATCTGAAGTCGCTTCATAAGGCAGAGCGCCATAAAATGTCCTACGTGCAGAGAATCTGCCGTGGGGTCAAAACCGATGTAGAAGGTCGCTTTGCCTTCGTTGATCATATTTTTGATCTCTTCTTCATTCGTTACCTGCGCGATAAGTCCGCGGGCAACAAGCTCTTCGTAAATTTTCATAGTTTCCTTTCTGTACCTTTTTCGAGAAAAAGGTACCCAAAAAGCTTCCCCTGGGATAGTTTGGCGACGCAGCCGTTTTGCAATTGGAAATGGGATTGATATCCTTAAGGTTAAGCTTTCGGTATTTATTTTGCTTTATTTTTACCCAATGTGATTTTAGATGGCAAAAAAACAAAAAGCCCCTGCAAAAAGCAAGGACGATTGGCATAATGCCTCGTGTTACCACCTTAATTCGCTCACAAGTCGCCTTATGAGCCTTAATAACTCCAAAAAGAGTCGTTTGATATAACGGTCAAACCCGCCGCCGCCTACACATTCCTTTGCCTTGGAACTTCGGGACGGTACTCGCGAAGGTATTCGAAAACGGCTCTCACGCGCCTCTCATCAGCCGGCTGCTTTCTGTCTGACAGTATCGTTTTCTACTTGTTTCGGTCACTGTATTTCTTATGATGTTACATTATAGCAAATTTTTTCGTGCTTGTCAACCTTTTTTTCAGAGTTTGGTATTATTTTTCGGAAAACGGGGATTTTCCGGTGATTTTTTCGCCTTGGACTTGTCAAATATCCGGAAATAGGATATAATTTACATAGTGACGATAAACCATCAAAAAGGGTGAAGATATGTTTATAAAATCCAAAATTTTGCGCTCTGTGCACGCCTTTTCGACGCGCGAGGGCGGAGTCAGCTCGCTTGAGCATACAAAATCTCTAAATCTGGCGTTCAGACGCGGAGACAGCGACGAGGTCGTCTTGAAAAATCTTGAAATTTTTGCCGAGGCGGTCGGGATACCTCCCGAAAGCATTATTTCCTTGCCACAGATACACTCCGACATCATTTACAAGGTCGGGCGCTCCGATGCGGGCGAGGGCTACTACAAAAGGGCGAATATTCGAGAGGGCGACGGCTATATTACTGATGAAAAGGGGATCACGCTCGGAGTCAAAGCCGCCGATTGCGTTCCTATATTGTTTGAGGCAGAAAAGGGCGGTAAGGTAGTTGCTGTCGGTGCGGTTCACGCAGGGTGGCGCGGCTCGGTTGCGGGAATTGCTGCGAAATGTGTCCGTATGCTTTGTGAGGAATACGGCGTTGCTCCAAAGGGCATTCGCGCGGTGATCGGGCCATGTATCCACAAGTGCTGCTATGAGGTCGGTCAGGATCTTCGCGAAGCGGTCGAGAACCGGCTTGGCGGCGAGGTTGCGGATTTGTTTGTCGTTCCGTCGACTTGCGTTGAGGACAAATATTTTTGTGATCTTGTCGGGTTGAACCGTCATCTTTTGCTTGATGCAGGAATCATTCCTGAAAATCTTGAGATTATTGATCTTTGCACCTGCTGTCACCCCGAGCTTTTCTTTTCTCACCGTTTTTCAAAGGGCAAGCGGGGAACTATGCTTAACGTTATATCTCTCGGGTTGTGACTTTTCATTAAATTTTAGGCAAACGCGTCTTCGTGTATTGACTTTTTCACCAAATAATGTTATACTTGGTTAAGGTATGTTGCTTTGCGACGCTTTAATCTGAATAAGTGAAGGTTTATATATGCTTTTCAGTTCTATGATATTCCTATGGGTCTTTTTGCCCATAGTGCTTGCCGTTAACTTTTTATTTTCGGCTCTACCGTTTAAAAAGGAATCCTCCCGCATTCGCGCAAAGAATATTTTTCTGCTTATTGCGAGCCTTATCTTCTACGCGTGGGGCGGAATATATTATCTGCTCATTATGCTGTCCTCCATTCTGCTCAACTTTGCGGGCGGATACGTGCTCGAGAAAGGTGTGAAAACCAAGGGGGCAAGACGCGCGGCATTTGTCGTTATAATCGTACTCAATATTGCAATACTTTTCTTCTTCAAGTATTTCAATATGCTTATCGCGATCATTGAGTCGCTTATTCAGCCGGGCGCGGGATTCCGCGAGGTTTGGCAGACCATGCTGAGCATGAAGGGCACGGGCACGCTCAACCTTGCACAGATCGTACTTCCTATCGGTATTTCCTTCTTTACCTTCCAGGCGATGTCCTACGTTATGGACGTTTATATGGGCAAGGCGAATCTACAGGAGAACATTATCGACTTTGCACTCTACGTTTCGCTTTTCCCCCAGCTTATCGCAGGCCCTATCGTTAAGTACAGTGACGTTGACCTTCAGCTTCAGAACAGAAAAGAGACCTTGGAGCTCTTTGTATCAGGTCAAAAGCGCTTCTGCTACGGTCTGGGCAAAAAGGTGCTCGTTTCAAACGTTCTTGCAAAGGTAGCGGACGATATCTGGGCTCTTGAGATCGAGAATCTCGGCGCGGCAGTCGCGTGGCTTGGAATTATTGCTTATACATTACAGATCTACTTCGACTTTTCGGGCTACTCCGATATGGCGATCGGTCTTGGTCGAATGATGGGATTTAAGTTCAAGGAGAACTTTGACTATCCCTACACCGCGCTCTCTATTCAGGAGTTTTGGAGAAGATGGCACATCTCTCTGTCGTCTTGGTTTAAGGAATACATATACATTCCTCTCGGCGGAAACCGAAAGGGAAAATTCCGCACGTATATCAATCTGTTTATCGTATTTATGCTGACCGGTATCTGGCACGGCGCTAACTTTACATTCATATTCTGGGGCTTGTTCCACGGTTTGCTACAGATAATCGAGAGGCTTTTCCTTGGCAAGTGGCTCAAGAAGAATCCCGTCAAGATCTTCAACTGGATATATATGATCTTCTCGGTTATGATCGGTTGGATCTACTTCCGATCGGACAATATTTTCCAGGCAAACGAATACGTCCGACAGCTCTTTAACTTTACGTCGGGTAATTATTCTGTCGTCAGATTCCTTTCTATGAACGTTATTGTCGTCGTTATTTTCGGATTTTTGTTCTCGGGGCTTGTGCAAAGATTGCTCAAGTCAAGCTACGACAAGCTCTGCGCACGTGCTGGCTCGTCACGAGTTATCTTCGTTGCAGACTCGGTGGTGCAATTCGCGATCCTTGCGCTCTCTATGGCGGCACTCGTTGGCGGCACTTACAACGCGTTCATTTATTTCCAATTCTGATATCAACACCTATTTGTCGATTTTGTTATAACAATGAAACAAGACGAGGTATTTTATGGATAAAGACAAAAACATTTCTCAGGCTCAGCCTCCGGTCGAAAGCCCTCCTGCGCCCAAGCTCCCGAAGGGGCTTGCAGTAACGTATATCGGTATTTTTGCCGTTATGCTCATTATTCCTACTATAATCTGGGGCGCTTTGATGATCGCGTGCAGATTTTCGCCCGAGCTTTACGACAAGATCAATCCCCCCATGAACGAGTCGGGAGGAATGGCCGGCGAAAAAATTGCAGAGTTTCCAACGACTTTCAATATTAAGACTTATACTGCCGAGGTCGAGGCGTGGTACGACGATCATCTGCCTTTCAGATCCTTGATATGCAATTCATATGATGATCTTAAAGCGGCAGTTGAGAAGCCTTATAATTCGACTATTCGTCCTGCTCTCGTAGAGCTTTTCCATTCCAATGAAAACGGCGGAGTTGCCGAATTGCCCGAGGAGACGATCGTCGACATTCTGGGTGATGGCACCCAATCGCCCGAGGAAAGCGAGGAGACCGTCCCGAACTTTGACAACGAAGAATCCTCTCCCTCGGATTGCGAGCACGTATACGACGCAGGCGAGATCGAGGTCGAGCCCACCTGCGCCGAGTGGGGAGTTGTGAAATATTCCTGCACGAAATGCTCCCATAGCTATCGAGAATACACCGCAAAGAAAGCACACGATTATGTGGCTTTGACCGACACCTTCGATCTTGTGACCTGCGGCTCAAAATACGAGCGCTTTTTAAAGTGTAACGATTGCGGATACGAAAAGGACGACTCGGGAATCAAGCAGCACAAGAATCACAAAAAGATAAAGACGGTCAAGCCATCTTACACTTCTTACGGATACACTCTGGCAAGCTGCAAATATTGCGGCGGAGAATACAGGACCGATATTAAAGCAAAGCTTTACGATACCTCTTACGCCGTTGAGCGCGTTTGGAACAATACCGCCATCGAGGGCAGATACCAGTGGCTGTATTATCTCGGCGACAACAGCATGGGATATTATCAGGGAACCAATCTGTTGACCGAGGCCGAGCTTGCGTACTATAATTCCATACTCGTTCAGCTCAACGAAATATGCAAAGCAAAGGGGATCACTCTCCAGATATGCATCTGGCCGAACAAGGAGCAGGTATATCCCGAGTATTATCTCGGCGCAGAGGTTGTAAATGAGTACAAAAGAGTTGAAAGACTCGTAGATTATATCCACGAGAATTCCGACGTTAAGATCATTTACCCATTGGCTGAATTGACCGCCGCCAAGCCATATTGGGAAACGTATTATAAGTTCGACACCCATTGGAACCATGCGGGCGGATTCATCGGTCATCAGGCGATGCTTAAAAGTCTGGACCTTGAGACAGCGAATCTTTACAATTTCCCCGTAGGAACATCGGATCGCCACGGGGGAGATCTTATAAATTTGGGGAAACCTGACGGCACTTACACCGGTGATACGGAGTACGAAATCACATATCGCCCCGAAATAACTACGGATTCGTCTTTCGGCGGAACCGGTGCAAACGATATAAGACATACGACTGCGGCGAACGCCACGAACGATTGCAACTTCGTTATGCTTGCCGACTCTTACAGATGCTTCCAGTTAGACCTTATCCAGAAGGACTTCTCAGATGCTTATCTCTGCCACAGATCTCAGGTCAACGAGCAAATGACGAAGGATGCAATAAAGAACGCCGACATCCTCGTTCTTGCCGCCGTTGAGCGATACGATTACGACATATTCAATACCGCTATTCAGATCATTAATATTCTTTCTCAAGAGTAATAACATTAAAAACCGCTTGATCCTTTGTGGATCAAGCGGTTTCCCTTTTTGTTCAGACGAGGTCAGCCTTCGAGCTCTTCGTATATCTCAAGCAAACGCTCCTCGAGCTCGTTTTTCCGCAGGTCAAGCTCGGCGACCTTTTTGTAGTCCGTTGCGGCTTCTCCGTTCATCTGCTCGGTTATCGCATCGATCTCGGCTTCTATTTTTTCCATTTCAGAGGTCAGGCGCGCGATCCTCGTCGCCTTTTTTCTTGCCTCGGACGCCTCCTGCTTTGCCTTCAGATACTGCTCCTTGCCGCTTGGCGCTGTTGTCTTTTGAGTTTGCGGAACTTCGGTAGTTACCATTCGCTCTTTTCTTGCCGAGGTAAATTCGCGGAACTCGGTGTACGCTTCTCCAGATCTCGTTATCTGATAGTCGAACATATCGCCGTCCACATATCCGTCGGGCTTGAGCTCGATTATGCGGCTTGCAAGCTTTTCGATGAAATAACGGTCGTGCGAGACGGCGATGATCGTGCCGTCAAAATCCTCAAGCGCGGATTCAAGCGCTTCGCGCGAGTCGATATCAAGGTGGTTTGTCGGCTCGTCAAGGATCAGCAGATTCATCTTGGAAAGTATGAGCTTGGACAGGGTCAGGCGCGCTCGCTCTCCTCCCGAAAGCATTTTTACGGTCTTGAAAACGTCCTCGCCGAAGAAATTGAACCAGGCGAGTGTTGAACGTATTTTTTGCTCGGGAAGGGTGGGGTAGTGATTCCAGAGCTCGTCGATTACGGTCTTATTTGGATCGAGGTTTTGGTTTTCCTGATCGTAGTAGCCGATCTCGACGTTATATCCCTCCTCGATCTTGCCTGCAGTAGCGGTCAGCTTTTTCATCATGAGCTTTATCAGCGTCGATTTGCCACAGCCGTTCGGTCCGATGATCAGTAAGCGATCGTTTCTTTTGACGAGGAAATTGAGGTCGGCAAACAGTTTTTTGCTTCCGAAGCTCATCGCGAGGTCCTTAACGTTCAGAACGTCGTTCCCGCTTGCGATGGCAGAGGTAAATTTCATACGGATCGCTCGCTGCTCGGTCTCGGGGGCTTCAAGCTTTTCCATTTTATCAAGCAGCTTTTGGCGGGATTCGGCGGCGATTATGTTTCGCTCTCGGTTCCATTGGCGCTGCTGGGCTATATACGCCTCCTGCCTTGCGATCTCCTTTTGCTGCTCCTTGTAGTGCTTTTCGTATATCTCGCGGTCGATCTTCCTCTGCTCCATGCTCTTGGTGTAATTTCCGTTATAAAGCTTGGCGCGATGGTGCTCGATGGCGAGGGTCTTATTGGTTATACGGTCGAGAAAATATCGGTCGTGGGAGATCACCATTACGCATTTTTTGTACTGCGCGAGGTAGTTTTCAAGCCAACCGAGCGTTTCGATGTCGAGGTGGTTGGTCGGCTCGTCAAGCATCAGTATATCGGGCTCCTGACAGAGCTCTATCGCGAGAGCAAGGCGTGTTCTTTGTCCTCCCGAGAGCAGAGAGACGTTCATATTTATCTGGTCGTCGTCAAAGCCGAGCTTTTGAAGTATTGAACGGCATCTGCCTCTGAACTCAAGTCCGCCGTCGCGAATAAATTTATCGTTGAGCGACATATATTCATTGGTATATATGCTATGCTTTTCATCTGTGTGGTCGGCAAGCAACTCCTCAAGCTCCGAGAGGCGCTTTTCCGCTGCAAGCAGTGCGGGGAAGGCTGCGTACATATGCTCAAGCGCGGTCGAGCCCTCCGAGGCATCCGCCTCGGAAAAAGCGCCGTACTGCGAAAGTATACCGACGGTCTTGCCCTTGGATATATAGATCTCTCCGTCTTCCGCCTCGTATTCGCCTGTTATCAGCTTGAAAAGCGAGGTCTTTCCGCTTCCATTCGCGCCTATGATACCGAGCTTGTCGTTTTCTTCGAGAGAAAAGGATACCTTTTCAAGTATCGAGGTCGTGCCGAAGCGAAGGGTAAGGTTATTTGCGCTTATTGCTATCATTTTTGTTCCTTCTGTCGTAGAGTTTATTTTATTTCATTTTTCAGTCACTTGACTTTTTATCAAATATAAGCTATAATATAGCGAAGACACTTAATATTGTATCATTTTTAGTGATTTTTGTCAATGCAGGCTAATAAATTAGTTTTTGCAAGTTAAAATGAAAGGTTTTGTTTTACTATATGAAAATTTGTGTTGCCGGCTGCGGTCGATGGGGTTCTCTTATTACCTGGTATCTCGCCGAGAAGAAAAATTTTCCCGTGACGCTTTACGGTCGTCCCGAATCCAAGCATATTCAGAGATTTTTGGCGGAGAGAAGGAACGATCTGTTGGTTCTTCCCAAGTCCGTTCAGGTATCAACCGACGTTGCTTGCTTCAAAGATGCTGATGTTATTATAATTTCGATAAATTCGCAATCTCTTGATTCGTTTTTGCGCGAGCTTGCTCCTCTGGAGCTGAAAAACAAGATCTTCGTGCTTTGCATGAAGGGAATTGAGATCTCTACGGGTCGCCGACTCTCCGAAATCGCCAAGGCAAACGTTGATCCTTCGAACAAGATCGCTGTTTGGCTCGGTCCCGGTCACGTTCAGGAGTTTTACGCGGGGATCCCAAACTGTATGGTCATCGACAGCGAGGACGAGCAAACCAAGCATCTGCTTGTCGATTCGTTTTCAAGTGAGCTGATAAGATTCTACTACGGCGAGGATATGATCGGAAACGAGATCGGTGCGGCGGCAAAAAACGTTATCGGTATTGCCGCGGGAATTCTCGACGGAAGCGGTCTTTCAACTCTTAAGGGCGCGCTGATGTCCAGAGGAACCAGAGAAGTCGCAAGGCTTATCTCGGCGATGGGCGGAAATCAGCTCTCGGCTTACGGTCTTTGCCATCTCGGCGATTACGAGGCGACCGTCTTCTCGAAATTCAGTCACAACCGCGAATTCGGAGAAAGGATCGCCAAGGGAGAGTCGTTTGACAAGCTTGCGGAGGGATATTACACGGTCAAAGCACTTATGGATCTTTGCGAAAAATATTCGGTTGAGATGCCCATTTGCCGTGAGGTATACGAGACCATTTATGAGGGCAAGAGCTGCCGTGATGCGATAGACAGCCTTTTCGGGCGCAGCATCAAGTCGGAATTTAATTAAATTTATCACAAAAGCACCGAAATCTGATGATTTCGGTGCTTTTCGTTATTTAAATTTGCGCTTTTGGGTTGCAAAGCATATTGATAGTCCAAGCGCGAGTATACTCGGCAAGACGCTGGCCGTCACGCTTGATCTGCAACCGAGTGCATTTGATTTTTCGGAATATACAGCCGTATATACTATGCTTTCGGTTATTTTCGTAGGAGGCTCATCGACTCCCCAGCCCTCAAAGTGCTTGTCGTCGATCTCGGGCGGCTCGATAACGGTTCCGTAATATCCTTTGATCTCTTTGAGCACTTTTCCGTCGTGATCCGCAAAGGTGACGGTATACAAAGCGTCGTCCCATTCGGCAACAAGGGTCGTCTTTTTTTCAATATCACTAAGCGTATCGCCCGGTTGTAAAAGCTCTCCCGTTTCGGTCAAATTCCAACCAACAAAGCCTGCTGTCTCGCTTGTGATCTCGGGGTCGGGAAGGGTGATCGTCGTAGACGGAAGCACTGCGTATCTCGTGACGTATTCATTTTTTTCGTCGTGAATGAATTCTATCGGCACGGTTGCTCCGTCTGACGATATCTGGACGGCTTTTTTTGCCGCTTTCGCGTAGCCTTCGCAGGTCTTGCCGTCTTTTTGGTAGCTTATTTTGAAGACGTCGCCGTATCTCTCTTTTACCGTGAGAAGCTCGTAGGCACCGAGGACATCGATCTTTTTGCTCATTTCTTCGTCTGAATAGACGTTCATTTCACCTTTGGAGATATAAAGTCCCGAGGACATATTCGTTCCCGAATAGTCGACCCTTGGAGCCGTTTCGTCGGTCTTATACTTTGGGGTGGCGTATGCAACTATGTAGCTGTCGGATAGCTTATACGATTTTAAGCAGACATAATGACCCGCAGTCGACAATGTGCTGCCGTTTGAGGCGTTTCCCTCGATCGTATATACTCGGTTTTCATCCGAATAAAGCACCATTCCTATATGCGTGGAGGTCACCGCGCTGTCCGCATCTCTGAAAAAGACCAGGTCTGCCGTTTTGGGAGCATAGCCGTCCTTTGCAACATAGATACCCATATCCTTGCAGTCTGCAAGCCAACGGCGACAGCTTACCTCCGAGCCTGACGCGGTCTTTTCCACTCTCGCTTGGCGCAGACACCAGTTTACGAATGCCGCGCACCAAGCGTAACCGTAGCTGAGTCCGTTGCCCTCCTGATTGTCGAGCTTGCCGTAGAGGACGTTGTATTCAACAAAATTTTTCGTGCCCGAGACGTTCATTCCGTCAAGGTCGGCGTCCCCGTCTCCCTCGTGATATCCGAGCTGTGAGAGCGCTATCGCAAGAACGTCGGTCGCCTGATCGCCCGTTAGCTCTATTCGCCCAAGATGCTCGTAATATTTACTGCTTTTATACTCCTCGGACACCTGATATGTCTCTGTCACAGCCGAGATCTCAACCGTGCACAGACCCGACGCTGTGGTGATCATCAAAGCCAAAAGGACGAGCACCGCTAATGCTTTTTTGATTTTCATATATTTTCTCCATGTGTGCAGGATCAATTTCCCATTACAAGAATATTATATCATTTTTGTGTTTCTTTGTCAAGTTGATTGCTTAGACTACAGGCGTTGAAATTAATCGCTTGCGCGTGAGATCAAAGGTTGAGATTAAAAGAAAAAGTCTTCCAAAATCAACCAAAGGTTTATTGACTTTTTGTTGCAGCGGTATTATAATATGGTTATCGGTCTGTCGGCATAGACCCCGACGGAACGAAATTTTATGAAAAGGAGGCGACTTTAATGATTTCTACACGCTATGGATACTGCAAACTCGCCTCGGAGTCGGTCTAAGGCAAAAAGAGGAATTCCTTGATTTGCCGAGGCTCTTTGCGGCGATTTATCCCCAAAAGCGAGCGTGCTTATTGCAGAGGCGCGCTCGTGCGAATTGCAGCAAGGAGTTAGCAGATGATAGACACAAACAATTTGGGCAGGAAGATCGCAGATGCCAGAAAGCGCTCGAAGCTTACGCAAAATGACCTTGCGCTTCGGGTCGGTGTTACGGCGCAGGCGGTCTCCAAGTGGGAGCAGGGAAGATCCTGCCCCGACATTGCCATTCTCGATGAAATTGCCGACGCCCTTGGCATTTCGCTCTTTGAGCTTTTGGGAGTGGATGAACGCGACGCATTTCTGTCGAAGCACAGCTCGTAATTTTCTTTCTTTTGGGCTTTTGCTTGAGCTTTGATTGTCGACCGAGTGTGCGCGAAAATCAGTCTCACCGCAACGGTGGGGCTTTTTTTCTTTGAAAATGTTTGAAAAAGTATTTACTTTTTGTCTTCCGAATGATATAATTCAGATAGAGCGTCAAGCATCGGCGCTTTGCGTTTTTAATTCGAACTTGCGGAGGTGCAATATGATATTTTATTACGTCAGACACGGAGATCCGATATATAATCCCGACAGTCTTACTCCTCTCGGACACCGTCAAGCCGAGGCGGTCGGCAGACGCTTTGCGGTGCATGGACTTGACAAGATCTATTCTTCTCCGTCGGTCAGGGCAAGGCAAACGGCTATGCCTACCTGCGAGATCTTGAAAAAGGACATGGTCGTGCTTGATTGGTGCTGCGAGTCGTTGGCATGGAACGATATGACGGTCGAATACGAACCCGGAAAGCTGACTTGGGCATTTTCCCACAAACCGACAAGAGATCTGCTCGCTTCCTCTGAGGTAAGAGCGCTCGGCGACAACTGGTACTCTCACCCCGCATTTGAAAACACCCGCTTTGAAGCGGGAGTGAAGCGGGTACGCGAGGAGGCGGACAAGCTTATGCTTTCTCTCGGATACAGACACGACGCACAAAGAAGTGGCTATATTGCCGAGGAGCCTACGGACGAAAAGGTGGCATTGTTTGCTCATCAGGGATTTGGTCTTTTGTTCTTGAGCACGATACTCGACATTCCGTACAATGATTTTTGTACTCGGTTCGATATTGGCCACACAGGCGTTACCGTTATTGAATTTTCAGCATCAAAGGGAGAATTTTGCATTCCGAAGGTGCTTCAGCACTCGAACGACTCACATCTTTACAAAGAGGGGCTTGGAACGAGCTATCAGAACAGAATATTTATATAAGTTTTATACACTTGGCATCTGTGCGGCGCTTTGCCGCGCAGATGCCGTCTTTTGTCTGTTTATTGCTCGTTGCTGACAAAAAATATGGCTATTTCTATTGATTTTTTTAAGTATCTATGATATACTTACTCTGTATGAATGTGCTTGCACAAATTTTACCAAACGAAAGGCTTGCGATACTATGGCTAAAGTAAATGAAATTTTTAAGGAATTGAACGGAACTCAGACCGACCCCAGAGTCAGAAGATATATTACCCCTAAAAGAATAATTTTTACTCAGGGCAAGGTAACCAATCCGGAGGTACTGTTGAACGAATGCCCCAATCAGCTGACCTTCCATCCCGCAGGTGTCTGCGGAATGCAAAATAACGGAGACAAAAACGCCGCGATCCTTATAGATTTCGGCATAGAATTCCCCGGCTGCATTCGCATTCTTTGTCAAGGCGCGAACACAGACGGCGAAAACCGAGCCGACCTTCGAATTCGTTTCGGCGAGAGCGTTATGGAGGCTTTGACTCCTCTTGGCGTCAAGAATTCCACCAATAACCACGCAAACCGCGACATTGCAATGAGTATCAGCGGTCTGTCCGCAAACGAGACCAATGAATCGGGCTTCCGTTTTGCATACGTCGAGCTTCTCGGAGAGGGCGCGGTTATGAATCTTGCGGGAATCAAGGGCGTTTTCTGCTACAACGACGTTGAGTACAAGGGTAGCTTTGAGTGCTCCGACGAAAGACTTAACAAGATCTGGCAGGTAGCGGCATATACCGTCCACGTAAACATGCAGGAATATCTTTGGGACGGCATCAAGCGTGACCGTCTTGTGTGGATAGGCGATATGCACACCGAGGTGCAGACTATTCTTGCCGTATTCGGCAACGATCCCATTATCAAGAGATCCCTTGATCTGATCAGAGACGACACGCCTGTTGATCAGTGGATGAATAATATTACAACCTATTCGCTCTGGTGGCTTTATATGCATCACGATCTTTACCGTCAGGTTGGCGATCTTGATTATCTGATGGAGCAGAAGGAATATATGGTCGAGCTTATTAAGCGTTTCCTGCCTCTCGTTGACGAGAACGGCTCCGAGGTCTTGACCGGCCACAGATTCCTCGACTGGCCCAACGAAAGCTACGAGGATGGCAAGCACGCAGGACTTCAGGGCATTCTCAAGATAGTGCTTGAAAAGAGCGCCGATATGCTCCGCTTATTCGGAGAGAACGGGTTGGCTGACGAATGTGTTGCAAAGGCAACTCTTATGACCAAGCACGTGCCCGATCCCGGAACGTCCAAGCAGGGAGCTTCTATGCTCGCGTTGTCGCGCATCGTTGATCCTAAGGAAGTAAATGAAAAGTGGCTCGCTCCCGGCGGCGCTCACGGATACTCGACTTTCTTCGGTTATTATCTGCTCGTTGCGAAGGCTATGGCAGGTGATTTCTCGGGCGCGCTTGACGATATCAAGGAATTCTGGGGAACTATGCTTGATTTTGGAGCAACGACGTTCTGGGAAGACTTCAATCTTGATTGGGTCGAAAACAGCGCTCGTATCGACGAGATCGTTCCCGAGGGCAAGAACGACATTCACGGAGATTTCGGCGCATACTGCTACAAGAATTTTCGTCATTCTCTCTGCCACGGTTGGTCCTCGGGTCCTTGCCCTTATATGACTCAATACGTTCTCGGTATCCGCGCGATCTCCGCAGACACTTACGAGATCGACCCCGAGCTTGCCTATCTTGACTGGGCAAGGGGAGAATATCCCACCGAGAAGGGAATGATATCTGTCAGCGCGAAAAAGACTCCCGAGGGTACACTTGTTGAGGTTTCTGCTCCCGAAGGAATCAAGATAATCAGAAAATAATTAAGATTCTCAAATTTTGAGGTAACTTATGAAAATAGTTGTTATTGGAAACGGTGTCATCGGAGAGGCCTTGGTTGCGGCTCTCTGCGAGGAAGGACACAATATAACCGTTATTGACGAGGATGCCGATACGGTCTCCTCCGTAGTAAATAAGTACGACGTCTTTGGAGTGACGGGAAACGGTGCGTCGATCGACACACAGACCGAGGCGGGCGTTCCCGAATGCGACATCATAATCTCCGTTGCGCCAAGCGATGAGCTTAATCTGATCTGCTGTACGATCGGCAAGCAGCTCGGAGCCAAGCGTGCTATTGCAAGAGTCAGAGATCCCGACTATCTGAAGCAGGTCTCCTTCATGTCGAGAAATTTGGGAATAGATATGATCGTCAATCCCGAATATGAGGCGGCAAGGGAAGCAGCAAGACTTATCCGTTTTCCCGCGGCTATCAAGCTCGAAAAATTTGCACGCGGGCAGGTCGAGGTCGTTGAGATACATATTGGAGCAAATCATCCTTTCATCGATCTGGCGCTCAAGGATTTCAAGAGCCGCTTTGGTACTGACACTCTTATATGCGCGGTCGTTCGCGACGATCAGCAGTTTATTCCCGGAGGAAATTTCGTGATCCGAGAGGGAGATTCTGTTTCTATTGCAGGATCTCGTCCCGATATAAACGCATTGTTCGTTAAGATCGGATTGGTCGGCAAGCAGCTTAAGAGAGTTCTGCTCATAGGCGGAGGAAGAATAACGAGATATCTTGTCGATCCTCTTGCCGAGAGTGGTTATAAGATGAGAATAATCGAAAAGGATCTCGATGTGTGCGAGGAGCTTGCGGATATCTTCCCGAAGGTTAAGATTATCCACGGAGATGCCACCGATCCTGATCTTCTCTACGAGGAGGGCCTCAAGGACGCGGATGCCTGTGTGGTTATGACTGAAAACGACCACACAAATCTTATCATTTCTATGTTTGCTCAGTCCAGAGACGTTGACAAGGTCATCGCCAAAATTGCTTCTCCTTCTTTTGTAAAGCTTTCGGAAAATGCAGGCGTTGACTCCAATATTACTCCCCAATTTATTATCACATCCAAGGTTCTTCAGTACGTAAGAGGTCAGGTGAACAAGGGCGACAGAGGGGCAAAGAGCTCCATCGTTGCTCTGCACAGAATTGCAGACAATCGGGTCGAAGCGCTCGAATTTGACGTTGCAGAGGATTTCAAGCACACCGGCGTTCCGCTGAGCAAGCTCAAGCTCAAGCCCAACGTTCTGGTCGCATCCGTTATTCGCAACGGAACCGTGTTTTACGCGCACGGAGATACTACGATAGAGGTAGGGGACAGCGTGGTTATTCTTACGACTAACCCTCACGTTTGTGATCTCGGTGACGTCATTGCGTAATTTGCATAATTTTTATTCGCTTTTGAGGCCTTACAATGAATTTTAAAATGTTAAGATATATCACCGGTAAGCTATTGCTGGCAGAGGGCGGACTTATGTTCATACCTCTGCTCACAATGCTGATATACGGTGAGTTTGGAATGCTTTATTCCGTTCTTATTCCTATCGGAATGTTGCTTGTTCTTGGCTTTCTGCTTTCCTTACGCAAGCCTGAAGGATCTGCTTTGAGCGCCAAGGACGGCTTCGTGGTAGTCGGTCTGTCGTGGGTCATTTTGTCCTTCTTTGGCTGCTTACCTTTCGTTCTATCGGGGCTCATCCCAAACTTGATCGATGCTTACTTTGAAACGGTATCGGGATTTACTACCACGGGAGCAAGCGTGCTTTTCGCAGAACAATACGATATGCTTTGGAATCCTGCCGATGCTTATATAGGTATGCGCGGCATCTTTTTGTGGCGTAGCTTTACCAACTGGATCGGAGGAATGGGCGTACTCGTGTTCGTTCTTGCGGTAATGCCTCAGCAGGATATGAAGTCGTCAAGACTCGTCCATATAATGCGCGCGGAAATGCCCGGACCCAAGGTTGACAAGATAGTTGCTACGGTCAGAAAGACCGCTGCCATTATGTACGGGATCTACGTAGGGTTGACTCTGGCCCAGGTGATCTTCCTTTTGTTCGGCGGTATGGATCTTTATGAAGCTCTCTGCACTTCTTTTGCAACGGCGGGCACGGGCGGCTTTGCGATATGGAGCGACAGCATGGTGACCTTTGGAGGCACCGTGGCGCACATTGAGTACTGCCAGTGGGTAGTTGCAGTGTTTATGTTTATGTTCAGTATCAACTTCAATCTTTATTACCTGATACTGACCGGAAAGGCGCTTGTGGCGCTCTTTAGCGAGGAGCTCCGCTGGTTCACCGGTATCACAGTCGCAGCAACCGCTCTTCTCACCTACAATATTTATTCTGCTTACGGCAACCTTGGAGATGCGCTCAGAAATGCGTTTTTTCAGGTAAACACCGTGATATCAACCTCGGGCTTTGCCACTGCAGATTTTAATCTTTGGCCTAATCTTTCCAAAACGCTTCTGCTTGTGCTGATGTTTATAGGCGCTTGCGCAGGCTCGACGGGCGGCGGTGTCAAGGTCAGCCGTCTCGTGATATCAGTCAAGAGCACTTGGGCAGAGATCAGGCACATGACAAATCCCAGGCAAATAAAAAAGGTTATGTTTGAAAAGAAGAGTGTGGACGGCGATACCGTTCGCGGAGTTTTCGCGTATATGGTGGCTTATATTCTGATCTTCTTCATTTCCTTCCTGGCGCTTGCCATTGCCGATGGACAGAGCATTGAGACCTCGTTTTCGTCGGTCGCTGCCTGTCTTAACAATGTTGGTCCCGGTCTTGATGCGGTAGGACCAAGCGGCAATTTCGCATTCTACTCGCCCGTATCAAAGATCGTTCTGACTCTTGATATGCTTTTGGGCAGACTTGAGCTCTTCCCGATACTTCTGCTTTTCTCTCCGTCCACTTGGAAAGAGAAATAAAAAAGATTAAACAAAGATTTTGTTGGAGACAATTTTAATGAATAAAGATCCAAAATTTATCGTCTTTGAGGGCATCGACGGTGCCGGAAAGACAACGCAAATAAATCTTCTTTGCAAGGCTCTTGAAAAGAGGGGATTTTCCTGCTTTGTCACTGCCGAACCAACCGATATGCCGTCAGGTAAAGCAATACGTCGCGCGCTTGCCAAGGAGGTCGACAAAACTCCGCTTGAGATGGCGGAAATGTTTGCTCGCGATCGCGAGCTGCACAACACCGACGCTAAAGCGGGAATAGAAAAAATGCTCGCAGATGGAACTACGGTGATTTGCGACAGATATTATTATTCGTCCTTGGCTTATCAAGGCACGGTTCTCGGCTATGACACGGTGGCGGCATTAAATCTTGATAATCCCAATATCCGTCGACCTGACATTTGTATTTTTCTTGATCTTACCCCCGAAAAAAGCCTTCAGCGAATAGGGGGCAGAGGAGAAAAAACCGAAATATACGAAAACTTCGATTATCTTACTCGCACTCGAAAGACCTTTTTTGAGATCTTTGACAAATTGCGTCAAAGAGGAGAACTGATATCGGTAATAGATGCCGATGGTGACGTCGAGGAGGTCTCGACGCGCATACTTGCCGCAGTTGCGGACATTTTTAAATAAACTCGAGGAAACGAATGAAAATCAAATTCAGCAGATCTGAAATTTTTACCGCGTTAAAAAACGTCATACTCATCGTAGTGGGAACGCTGATCCTTTCCTTTGGTGTGGCGGTGTTTATTATTCCGTTTGATCTTGTTACGGGCGGCGTTTCCGGACTTGCTATAATTTTAAACAAGATCATTTCGGTTGAGTTTTTTACCGTCGACCTTATTATTACTATAGCTACTTGGCTTTTGTTTTTCGTCGGACTTTTTATTCTTGGAAAGTCATTCGCGCTTAAGACACTTATTTCAACGATACTTTATCCCCTTGGTATATCGCTTTTTATGAATATTACCGATCCCTCTTTCCTTAACGGATTCTTTTGTCTGCAAGCATCGCAACACCCCGAAACGTCCTTGATCCTTGCCACAACGCTTGGCGGAGTTTGCGTGGGTGCGGGCTGTGCAGTTACTTTCCTTGGAGGAGGCTCAACAGGTGGAGTTGACATAATCGCTTTTTCAATATGTAAGATCTTTAAGCGACTAAAAAGCTCGGTGGTGATCTTTATCATTGATGCCAGCATCGTGCTTCTCGGAATGTTCATTATCGGAGATTTCGTTATATCTCTTCTCGGTATTTTCTCCGCGTTTATTGCGGCGCTGATGGTCGATAAGGTGTTTATTGGAAGCTCAAAATCTTTCGTCGCACATATAATCAGCGAAAAATATGAGACCATCAATAAAGAAATCATTGAAAAGATCGATCGCGGCTCCACCATAATAGACGCAGTAGGCGGATACACGGGCGAGGATAGAAAAATGATAATGGTGTCCTTCACTGTGAACCAGTACGCAGAGATACTAAACGTTATACACAGAAATGATAAAAATGCGTTCGTTACCATTCACCAGGCACACGAGGTCAACGGTGAGGGTTGGACGAGATGAACGCAACAGTCTATCTTTGATAAAGGAGCGATTCCTTCGCTCCTTTATCAAATTACAGATCGAACAAAAAATCAATTACATAGAAGGGAACAAAAAACATGAGACTTTACCGCGTTCTTGCTGTAATCCTTGTTTTAATCTTGTTTGGCTCCACGGTGCTCACGGCTTGCGAGGGCTCATCCGGCAAAGATGAAACACAATCTACACAAGCATCGACCACCGACAGCTCATCGGAAAACGAAGAAGGCTCTTCTACAAATGAAGAAAGCTCCTCCAACTGCGAAGAAAACACGACGGAAAGCGAGGAAGAAACAACCGTGATAACCGACGTAATGATTGGCGAAACACTCGAAGCGGAGCCTGCGGCGGATTTTACCGTATCAAGAGTGTTCTCGGACTATATGGTCGTTCAAAGAGGCGAGCATATTCGCGTTTGGGGATTTGCTCCCGAAAGCGAGAACGGCAAGAAGGTTTCGGGTGAGTTCAAGGGAATGTTCGCCGAAGCTCTTGTTGAGAACGGCGAATGGTGCATCACCTTCGGCGCAAGACTCGATGCCGATACCGTCGGCGCGGAGATGACGATATATGCCGGTGATAATAAGACCGTTACGTTCAAGGACGTGCTTGTCGGTGACGTTTATCTTGTATTGGGTCAGTCCAACGCGGCGCTTGCGCTCAGCGAGTCGGTCAAGGGCGGAAACGATGTCGACATCGACGAAAACTCGATAATCAGACTTAACTATCTTAACGGTGGTGGCGGTACGTACGCTGAAAAGGGAACTGATTACGTATATAAAGATCTTGAGAACGTAACCCTATGGACGAAGACCACCCAAACTCAGGCCCTCCGCTTCTCCGGTATCGGATACCATTTCGCACAGGAAATGGTTGCAAGATCGGGTAATTCTGTACCCGTGGGTCTTATGGAGGTTGCTTTCGGCGGTGCGCCCTTGGCGTCCTTCCTTCCTAACGATCTTGCGGAGCTTTACGATTCTGATTTCTACAGCGCGGATACGGGCAAATACATTTCTATGAGAGACTCTACGCATTTCGGCAGATATCTTTATAACTGCTATCTCGCTCCTGCGAGCAGATACGCGGTTGCGGGTGTGCTCTGGTATCAGGGAGAAAGCGACAATCCTCTGAATTTTGCAGAAGTATACGGTAACGCGTTCGGTGATTTCGTTGAGCGTCTGAGATCTACTCACAATGTGATCAACAAGGAATTCCCCGTATTCGTCGTTGAATTTCCCACGCAGTATCAAAAGCCTGCAGATTACAACGGAAGCGACCCTTGGCACTATCTTGAGGTCGGCACCATCCGTACCTTTATGGGTCTTCTTCCCACGGTTATTGACAACTGCTATCTTGCCGCGTCCAGCGATCTCTGGACCGACTCAAGCTTCCCCAACAGTCTACACCCCAACTGCAAGCCCGGTCAAGCAAAGAGGCTTGCCGATATCGCCGAATTCGTAATATTCGGAAAGGGAACTCTTGATTCGGCGATGGGTCCGATCTTCAGTAGCGCTACGCTGAGCGAAGACAAGAAAACAATCACCGTTACCTTTACAAACGTAGGCGACGGCCTTACAACCGCTGACGGCGGAGTTGCCGTAAAGGGTATTTGGGGATTCGCAGAAAAGACCTTTGGTCTTGCCAAGCCTCTGACCCCCGTGAGTGCGGAGATAACCGCCAAGGATCATATCACCGTAACCTTTGATGAGGCAGTCAAGGCTGTTGTATACAACTACAACACCACCGACGTTTACGGAGAGACTCTGAATCTTTGCAACAGCGCTAAGATTCCCGCGTTGGCATTTGTCACCCCTTATGAAGACCCCGACCTCAGCGGCTTCTCGGAAGACGAGTTTGTGAATAAAAAGAATAAAAAACTTGCTTTGAAAGGCGTTTCCATTGACAGACTGATATTAGACGGGGCAGACATGTTTTCTCCCGGCACCGTTGAGTCGGGTCTCAATGCCAGCGGAAGCAAAATAGAGATCGCAAAGGGAATATCTTCTCTCATCTGCACCGGTTGGATCGGATTCGGATATCCCACACTGGCATGTGGTTATTCACTCGACGGCAGCGATGCTATTCTTAAAATCGCTCCGACCGCGCCCGAATCGGCGGTTCTTGCGGCAGGCGGTGAGCATGCGGTGAGATTTTCGATCAACATTGACGTAAGCGAGCTCGAGGTTGGCGAGCACACTGTTTCCTTCCTCGCGTACGTTGACGTGAACGGCGGAGTTGTAGCAAAGCTTGTATCCGTTACTGTTGCAGTAGTTGAAAAGTAAAAAATATTCGCTTTAATGCGGGTGTTGGAAACATTAAAAAACGGGGCTGTCCCTTAAGGATAGTCCCGTTTTTTATTTTAGCTCTCGAGTTGTCTGCCGAGGAAGCTTGCTGCGGTCTGTACGAGCTTGGTTTCAACTGCTTCGGGAAAGGAATCGGTGTCGTTAGGGGACAATGCCGCAACACAACCGACCACGTCTCCTTCGCTTATGATGGGCATAGCACAGCTGACGTAATGACTGCCGCCGTCAGAGATCGCGTTGATCTTCTGTTCACCCTGGCGGTATGCGTACATTCCTCTCGACTCGCACACGGTTTCAAGCTCCGCAGACAAGGATTTGTCTGCATATTCTTTCTTTGATACTCCCGCACAGGCGACAACGGAGTCCCGGTCGCAGATAATGACCGAGAGGTCGCAGGTCTTGTGCAACGTCTCGGCATATTGTGCCGCAAATGCTGTCAACTCTCCGATGGGGGAGTACTTTTTGAATATTACCTCTCCGTCACGATCGGTAAAAATTTCCAGCGGATCTCCCTCGCGGATTCGCATTGTTCTTCTTATTTCCTTGGGAATGACGACACGTCCGAGGTCGTCTATTCTTCTTACAATTCCTGTTGCTTTCATTTGTATAAATCTCCTTGTTTATTATCGACTCTGCGCCAGCGCAGAGCGGCGTGAAAGAAATTAAATTTCAAATACCGACAAATAAACTCTTTCACGCAGATCTCCTTGTTTTTAATAGTAGGTAATACTATTATTTGCAAACGGGGGAGATTTATACTGCATTTGTTGATTTTTTAAGGTAGTTGCTTTTTTGAGAGATATTTGCATTTTCAAACAACAGACTGACAAAAACGGGGGCGACGTATATTCGCTCCCCGTTTTTTGCAACTATTCAGTTAAATTAGATAATCAACAGTGTTGTTTTTTGAAAACAATCAAATTTTACGGATTTTGAGCTTCATAACCGTTCATAACCCTTTCTATAGTTGAACTGCTGAAAAAGCCATTTGACGGTCTTACGCCATAATATTCCTTCGTAGAATACCACGATTCAGTATCGAACGAGCCCGTTCCACTCCATGAACCGTTATATCCGTTTACTCTCGCACGGCCCTCAAAGATATCTCCGATCTGCTGCCACGTGCCGTCTGCGTCTTTTGAGAATACGACTGCGTAAACAGGGGCATCGTTGCCTTGGAGAGTGTCGCCCGTGATAAAGAGGACCATCTCCTTATCGCTTGTTCCATACACGTCCTTCTCTTTGACCATTACGGTGATCGGGACCTCTTCTCCATTGATCGGGAAGTTCAAGGTTCCTTCAAACAACGCGTTAAGCAAGGCGGTGTCATCGGGATTTGCGCCAAGAAGATTTCCGATATATTTACCTGACGAAGACGACGTTTCCATCTGACTAACCATTTTATCATAGGTCGCGGCGTTATCTACCGTGATCGTCTGGCCGTCATACTCGTAGGATATATTCTCCTCAAGATTATTGTTAAGGATGTCTTTAAACTTATCGGTTACGCCCTTCGATACTATCTGTGTAAGCTCGTCAGAATTAAGCTTGAACACAAGCTCGTGAAGCATTTTTCTCGTTTGATTGGTATTTGAACCTGTATAGGTCAAAGTGACGGTGAAGGTCTTCATCTCTCCCGACTTAAGCTCGTATCCCTGAGCAACGTTGGTTTTAGCGGTTACATTTGCGTAAGAGAATGAGCCCTCAACGCCTTCCATCGTGTCATATTTCTGGATCACGTCAAATATATGGGTGATCTGCGTTGCGTTATGCACGAGAACATCGAAGCTGATGCTTGAACTGTTTTTCTCAAAAACAAGCTCGCTCATAAATTTGGTAGAAGGGAAACCAATATTGGTCGGAACCTGCGTAATATTAACTCCGTTGGTGACCACGTTGCTGATACTAACTATATATACCGCGTTGGGTGGTCCTACCTCGGCAGTTCCTCCTATTTCAAGCTGTGAAGTGAACGAAGCATATCCTATGCTTGTAAAAATGCACATCACGGAGAGTGATATACCAAGTAATATTTTTATCCAGCTTTTCATTGATAATCACTCTCCTTTCTGCACGAATTTAATTAATTCTGATTATCTTCATCTTCATCGGGCATTATCATCGCATTAAACACCTTTTCGGCTCTGCGCTTAACAACGCCTATTATTTTTTTGAGGGGATGGTCGAGCGAGATTGGATCGACCTTATAGTTGCCTCTTACAACCTCGGCCTCGCGAACGACCTCTTTGTCGCTTGCAACGTCTCTTGTGGGAACAAGGACTATATCACCTTTCTCGACCGCGTTTCCATCGGGGTCATAGCGATAGGTCCTTTCTATTTTTTCCTTCCAAAAAACGTCGATTGCTTCAACGGTATTCGCGTCATCTTCCGTAGCTTCGGGGATGGACGCAAGAATATCGTCTATTTCAAGGTCTTCTGACTCTTCAACAACTTCTTCAGCAACTTCTTCAATTACTTCTTCTGTTGCTTCTTCGATCTCGACTTCTTCGATTGCCTGTTCTACGTTTTCTTCCTCAACGGTCGCTTCGACCTCGGGAATTTGATCTTCATCTGCCTCGATCACGATCTCAGGATCTTCAACGACAGTTTCGATCGTTGCTTCGGGCTCGAAAGCCTTTTCGGGCACATATTCCGATGCCATAGGCGGTGTTACCACTACCTTTACCACGGGTCGCACAACGTTTGTTATGTTGGGCTTCACTATCGTGGTAGGCTCGGGATCGGGAACCTTGGGGAATTCGGGCTCTTCATATCCGTCTATCTTGATGGTAAACTGATAAAGGAGCTTGCTATCTGTGGGGATAATAAACTTTGTACAAGTCTTTTCGGAATTCTCATACATAAGTATGGGCGCTTGTATCGTGTCTCTGATCTCAAGCATCTCATCGAAGGTATCAACCTGTATGATCTGATATCCCGTAGTTTCAAAGAGATTGTTGATCTTTTGAATATAGGACTTATACTGCGATATTATCTTCTTGACCTTCGCGGCATAGGTGATATCCTCGGTTCTGGTCAAGTAAATAAATGCAACGAGAATCAGTATTGCCAAGACGTCCACTACACCAAGAACGATAGCAGTGGTCTTGAATACCTCGCTTCCTGCTCCTCGAGTGCATGCCAACAGCTTGGATTCTGCATTCGGAATCGCGGAAGTCATTTTAATATTGACCGTTTTGGTCGTAAGAGGTATACGCAATTCGGATGAATATGTGTCGGCGCTGCTGCCTGTGAACGCGTTACAGTCACTCAAAACGTCAACTTCGAGCGTAACTACGATGTTGCTGGTTACATTTGAAAGGTCGTAGGTATCGATAAATTTGTTTGCTATGTTGTTATATTCATCATAATTGATGACAACGATCTCGTTTATCAAAAGACGGTTTGAGGTGTTTTGCAGCTTATTCTGCTCCGAAACAAGCTCGTACTCGGGGTTGAAGATCGGCACCTTGGACGAGTCGTCAATGATCTCAAGACGAGATTTGATGGTGTACGAATAACGGTAATTAATGTCTTCCGCATCCATATCTATCGAATAGCTGAAATCCGCAATGATCTTATCAATGAGAGATGCAACGTAGGATTGATTGCTTCCGAGATAAGACTCTTCATAAAACTCATTATCCTTAAGGAAAACGTTATAGTCAATATTTCCGCCTTCGGTATATTCGATGTGATAAGTTTTATTAAGATTATAGGAAACCAGTCCCGATATCAAAACCGCAAGAGTGAGAACCACGATTATCACCGACTGGGTAAATATCCATTTTTCTCGGTTCTTTCTGTAGCGGCTGCGCTTATTCATTTCCTTCTCCGACATCTAAGTATCCTCCTTTCCTTTAATTTGTTATCAATTCTCTGAGCCACAGCGTCGGATAGCCGATATATGCAACCTTTACGTCGGTAAGACCGACGAGATTGCTTTTAGTTCTATACCCTGAGTCTTCATCTGTGTTGGCATCACCCTTGGTATAATACCTTATCTCACCGTTTATGCTTTCTATCCTGACTACTCTATGCACTATCAGAGAATCTCGATCTGAAAAGACAATTACTTGTCCTTCCTCTATTTGCTGACCGTCATATCTTTCGTATATGATCATATCGCCTTTATTTATCTCTCCCGTCATACTGTCCGTGGCGATGACCAACGCGCCGAAACGGAACTGACAGGAAACGAGCATTGCGACCGATACGATGAATACCACGGTCAAAGCTGTGCCTACAAAGCCGGCCTTTTTGCCTCTTTGAACAGCCTTTTTTTGCTTTTTTTCAAACATTGCCGAAACGAACGTAAGCATTGCGATCGGCAGTATTATTCTGATACACGAGTCAAGAGCATCCTTGATACCCGTGCTGGTTGGAACAAAGTAAATATATAGCGTGCTTATCAAGCGAAACACTATATTGGGAAACATTCCGTAGTTTTTTGATACGTAATGATAAAAAACGTTTGCGCTTATGGCGGGAAAGAGCGTTAAGCCAACGAGATCCATAAAGCGATTGAAGTTTGTTATTCCTGCGATATTTGAATATATTAAAATCTCTGCAAAAACGCAGGAGAGATACGTTATAACGCTTGCCGCCTTGATCTTTTGAGCAAGCACGACGTATCTTATAACCTCGGTTGCTATTATGATAACCGCCGTTGGAATAATAACAGCTATAAGTCGTTCGAAATTTACATAATAGGGATTGTAGTAAAATCCGAAGTAGATGCCCGTCATTTCCTTCAGTGCAACGTAGATGACAGCCATAATGCTCATCAATATGAGCACGTCACGCTTATTTATTGACAGTGAGCTTCGTCTTTTAATGGCGAAGAAGGTCAACAGAGCCAGCGGAACGATCAGGATCGCAGTGACGATCTTGCTGTTCTCTACGTTCATAAAAAGCGCGACAAGGAGAACGGCAAACACTGCCAAGGATATCAATATCACTTTTCTCTTGTCTTTATTCATTTGCCGTTCTCCTTTCCTTAGAATTTAATCAATTCTTTGCTAAATCAGAATTATTCAGCGTGTGCGTCAAAGCTGATCGTGAAGTTTTCGGTAAGATCAACGGGAGAGGTTGCCATACAGGTAACAACGATCTGGAATTCAACCGTACCGTTGTCCTTGGAAACGACAGGATTAGCTGTCAAAATATCGTCAACAACTTCAATCTTGAAGCACTCAACTCCGGCGGGGTTCTGCGCACCGTCCTGCGTTATCTTACCGTTGATGAGCGTTACGTCGAAGTCGTGAGGGTTGGTAACTACAACGTCGATTACTACCTTGTGTCCTGCGTGAACAAAGCCCGACATATTGATCTCAAGTGTCTTTGTGCCAACGCCGAGGATCTCGGTTGTAACTACGGTGGCTGTGGACTCTGCGTCATTTACTTCTGCCTTTGAGAAGTTAACCTGGGAAGCGATCCCCCCCATCTGAACTTCACCGTTGATGGACATCGTAGAGGTGAATGCCGCATAACCGATTCCAAGAGCAAGGGATGCGATAAGCAAAAGCGCGATTATTAATGTTCTTCTTTTTTTCATTGTTTTTTCTCCTTTGTGTGAAAAAATATGATTTGTTTTGTTGAACCCTCCCTATTTAAGTCACAACAAAACATATTTCCAAAGCTAAATTTTCAGCTTTTGTAATGACATACTACCACGCTATGACTACATCAGGACTACAAAATACGGAAAATTAAGAAAATTTTTGTATTTTTTCAAAAAATTTTTTTGGTAGCGAAAAATTATACTCAAACTCCACTGTTTACCAAGAAAAAAGCCGATACGGAAATAGATCCGTATCGGCTTTTTTCGTCCTTAAACATTGTTCAAAGAGGATTTTGTTTTCATTTTATTTTTGCTATTTGATTTTCAAGATATCCCGTTGTGAACTCTGCCCAGGAATACGCGCTCATATACTGTCCCGTGAACGAATTGATCGCACGGGTATCTCCCTCGAGAAAACGGTAAAAATCGCAATCGACTATTTTTGTGTTGACGAGTATTCCTTGCCTGTTTTTCAAAATGAGATCGTGAACGTCAACAGATTTCAAGGTCTTTACCAAACTTGCAATATACACCTGCAAATTCTTTTGCTGCGTTCTGTCATATTCTCTGTCCTCCCACAACATTGCTGCAAGCTCGTTATACGTAGCCGAGGTGCCTCTTTTATCTACAAGATAGGCAAGAATCTCCCTTGATTGCTTTCTTTCAAATTTCAAGGGGTTGCCGTCAACAAAGACCTCAAAATTACCGAAGGTCAGTATTTTTACGCGTTTTTCTTGATTCCACTCTATTGGATTTCGAAGATTCTCAAGCTCGGTTTTAACGGCTTCTGCCGTTACGGGCTTGAAAATATATCCACTCATTCTTAGGTCGATGCCTTCCTTCATATATTCTGAAAATCCCGTAGCGAAGACAATATTGATCTTGGGATTGATGAGCTTTAGCTGCCGCGCAAGCTCGATTCCACTCATCTCGGGCATATGTATATCTAAAAATGCAACGTCGATCTTGTTCTCGCGCGCGACAGCCAAGGCGCTGATCACATCGCGGCAAAGATACACAGTTGATCCTCCCGCAACCTCTTCAAGCGCATTTTTCATTAGTTCAAGCGCGTAAAATTCATCATCGACCGCAAGTATATTCATATCATTTTCCCTTCTTTCCGGGTATTTCTATCGTAACTCTCGTTCCTACGCCAACCGTGCTTTTTACATCTATTTTTCCTTTACACGCCGTACGCAGTCTGCTCTTTACATTATTTAGTCCAATATGAGCTCTTCCATCGTTCGGCGCCTTTGACGTATCAAAGCCAATGCCGTCGTCTGTGATCTCTACGATGTGGCTTTGATCGGTCGCATACGCAAGTATCTTGACAGTTCCTCCTCGCGAGCGTTTGGTGATCCCGTGTTTCACGGCATTTTCCACCAACGGCTGAATCGAAAGCACAGGTACGGCAAAATCCAGACTTTGTATCGAATAGATCACGTTAAGTCGGTCACCAAACCGAGCTTTTTCGATATTAAGATAACACTCTATGTGTTTAAGCTCCTGCTCGAAAGGTACAAGCTCCTGGCTCGTGAGCGTATTAAGGTTTTGACGAAGATATGATGAAAATTCAACCGTTAGCTGTTTGGCTTTTTTGGGAGATATCTCACACATTGCGGCTATGGTCGACAGTGTGTTGTACATAAAATGAGGATTTATCTGCGATATCATCAACGCATTCTTTTGTCTCTCTATCATCTTCTGTTTCTGCAGATATATATTGGCATATATTATCAGGATGCTTAACACAAGACCGATATAGGTGACAGACAGTCCGTGAATAAAGTGATCAAGCAACACCCCAACCATCGGGAAGAGCGTATATATTATAAATGATGCTTTAACCATTTTCTCAACGCCTTTTGCAAAGAGCACCGCGGCAACTATTGCAACAAACGAAAGAACGGGGAAAAGAAGATACAAGACGGTGGTCGTTGTGTTTTCGTTACGAACATAGTGTCCCATCTCGTCTACATAAAAAGCATACTCGTAAGATACATTTCCAACAACATAAATTATCGACACCGTGCCCAAAACGCCGAAAAGCCATATCATTGCATCGAGAAGCTTGGTTTTTGTCAGATTCTCTCTCAAATAAAGCATAAAGCAAATGATCGCAATATAGCTAAGACAAGAACTAAGTGTATTTGCAATTACCGTGAGGCTTGAAAGCTGAACCTGCCCCTCGCTTATCCATGAGATCATATCAAACGTCAGCGCAGCGGTTACAAATGCAAGCAATGCAATAAAAGATTTTGATGTAGTTGCTCTGTTTCTGATATGTTCGTTGATACAACTCAAAAATATTATCGTTATTACCAGAAGTCCAAATATATCAAGTGCAATATTTACGTGCGTATCCATTTTTACTCCTTAAAATCGTTTTATTCGGTCGGTTCGTCGTGACAACGATGAACATTATAACAAAATCTGCGTTTTTCACATGTGAAAAATATACTGCTTTACTTTAGTTTAGCACAATATAATAAAATTTGCAATAGGGTTCTTAATTTTCTGTTTTTATATTTTTACAAATCGTTTGACTTTTCCCAAATGTTATGATATAATTAAATTGTAGTATTTTGGGGAGGACAGATGATGAATCTCAAATCTTTTCTCGCAAGTAAGGTCAGACGCTTATTATTGTTGCTTTTTGATATCTCTTGCTTTGCTCTGGTTTCGGTTGGCTATTTCGTCGCCAACCTTCTTTTTGAGCCATATATTCCCTATAAAAGCATTAACTTTTTCGCAAATGCAGTTGTGCTTTTGCTCTTCATTCTCGTAGTGAGATCGGCTTTCGGAGTATATAACAGCATCCTTCGCTACACCAGAACCTTCAACCACTTTAAGCTGATGATCGCTGATGTTGTCGGCGCTATGGCTGCTACGTTATTTTCTTGGATCTGCAAGCTTTACGAGGGTGCGTGGTTTTTCCTGATAATAGCATCTGTAAACGCTCTGATCACGCTTTTTTCGCGATTCGTGTACAGATTGCTTTACAAATTGAAAAACAACCGTAGCTTCGACGAAAAAGATCGGATCCACATCGCTATCATTGGTGCGGGGCAGATAGGAGCTTGTCTTGCAAACGAGCTGCTGTCAAACCCTCAGTCGATCTATGAGCCCGTTTTCTTTGTCGATAAAAATCCCGAAAAAGCAGGACATACGGTTGCGGGATTGAAGATATATGCCGAAGACGAGTCTGTATTCCAGCTGATCGAGAAAAACGACGTTGAGGAGATATTTATTGCGATCTCGGGAATAGATAACCATTCCGCCTCTCAGCTTTTTGATTTCTATAGCCGCACTACTTGCAAGCTTAAGATATACGACGTGCCCGTTACCGACTTTTCGGTTGGACAAAGCGGAAAGCTCATTCGCGGCAACATTCGAAACTTTGAGATCGAGGATCTGCTTTTCCGCAAGACCTTATCGGTCACAGACTCCGAGACCGTGAGCTATTATTCGGGCAAGGTCGTGCTCATCACGGGCGGCGGCGGATCTATCGGCAGTGAGCTTTGCAGACAGGTTGCAAAGTGCTCTCCCGCTCACCTGATAATTCTTGACATATACGAGAACAATGCATACGATATTCAGCAGGAGCTTTTAAGAACTTACGGCAACAAGCTCAAGCTTTCGGTCGAGATCGCATCGGTCAGAGACCGCGAGCGTCTTGACTGCATTTTCAATCATTACAAGCCCCAGATCGTTTTCCATGCCGCCGCGCACAAGCACGTTCCGCTTATGGAGCACAGCGGCTGTGAGGCAATCAAAAACAACATTTTCGGTACATACAATACAGCCGACATGGCAGAAAAGCACGGGGCGGAGAAGTTTATTCTCATTTCCACCGACAAGGCGGTCAATCCCACGAACATTATGGGCGCGTCCAAGAGAATGTGCGAAATGATCGTTCAGAGCCGCACGGACAGTCAGACCTCGTTTGCGGCGGTGCGATTCGGCAACGTTCTCGGATCTAACGGCTCGGTAATTCCATTGTTTAAGCAGCAGATAGCGCAGGGAGGTCCCGTAACGATCACAGACAGACGAATTATCCGTTACTTTATGACTATCCCCGAGGCGAGCCAGCTCGTTATGGAGGCAGGTGCTATGGCAAAGAGTGGCGAGCTTTTCGTGCTCGATATGGGCAAGCCGATAAGGATCTACGATCTTGCGCTCAATATGATACGTCTTTCGGGTCTTGAACTCAACAAAGATATCGAGATCAGGGAGATCGGATTGCGTCCCGGAGAAAAGCTCTACGAGGAGCTGCTTATCAAGACCGAAACTCTTGATAAGACCGAAAACGATCTTATATTTATTGAGAAGGACGAGCCCTTTGACCGTATTGCTATTGCCAAAAAGATGGACGAGCTCAACGAGGCTCTTGAGATGTCCAAGGATTCGATCGCATCTCCGCTGATCAAAGAAGCGGTGAAGCGTGCGGTTCCGACCTACGTTGATCCCGAGGAGATCAACCGCGTGGCAGAGAAGGCGCGGGAAATGGCAGAGGCGAATGCCTGAACATAACAAAAAAGAACGACTCGCTTTGGCGTGATACTCTTAACGGAGTATCACGCCAGCTCTATTCGCCTCTCGGCGAGTTCTATTGCTTCGCAGTGATATTCGGCTTACGCCGAGTGATATTCGCTTCGCGAGTTTGGGAGGCGAATAGAATATCACTGAAGTCGCAAGGCTTCAATATAACTATCGCGCTTAGCGATAATACCACTCCGACGAAGTCGGAATATAACTTCACTAACCATCAATTTTGTTGTATAATATTGGTAGAGGTGATATTATGTCAAATAGCATTTTAAGAGACAAAGCAAAAAATTTTGCAAAGAATATTGTTTTCCTCTGCCGTAATATGAAGGCAGAGCACAAAGAAACGGTACTTATAAATCAGTTGTTGCGTTCAGGCACTTCCATCGGAGCAAACATTCACGAGGCTCAATATGCACAAGGCACGAAGGATTTTATATCCAAGCTTGAAATTGCGCAAAAGGAATGTTATGAAACAGAATATTGGCTTGAACTTTTATTTGAAACCGACTGTATTGAAGAATCCGCATACAAAACTATTCAAAACGATTGCGGGGCTATACGCCGAATGTTAATTTCCTCGCTAAATACAATTAAGGCAAAACAAGAATAGGGGTATGGGCTTTGCCCTGTGCCTTTGTAATACAAAGGCGAAACTTGCGATAAAATGAATATAATTTAGAAAGGCTTTATATGGGAAACGAAAACACAAATTGGGGACAAAGCGTTACAGCTGTTGTGATTAAAGAAAACAAGGTGTTGCTTGCTCGACATACTTATGGCGGAGGAAAAGGAATGCTTATTGTTCCGGGTGGCTATGTGAACTCCGGTGAAACACCTCAACAAGCCTTAATCCGTGAATATATGGAAGAAACTCGTATTGAAATTAAACCGACAAACATTATTGGTATTAGATTTAATATGCACGATTGGTATATTGCGTTTCGTGCAGAATATGTATCCGGCGAGGCAGCTTCAGATAACGACGAAAATAGCGAAGTGCTGTGGATGGATATTGAAACCGCTCTGTCAAGAGATGATGTTCCCGAACTTACAAAAATATTGATCCAAAGTGCAATTTCTAAAGAAGATGGATTGATGTATAAAGAATATCAAGGCAACACCAAACATTCTCCTTACTCATTATACTGTATATAATTGAACCCCGACAGACATTGACAATCTGTCGGGGTTCATATTTGTCTTCTGCAATGCAACCATGGCTTAATGGACCGTCGAGGACACCGGTCCCTACAAGGAGAATGGCAACATCCTTATGAGAACCAGCCTTTTGCGAGTCGCTCTTTTTTGTTATCAATGTATCTGAGTTCCCTCGGGGACCATATCGTCAACGAAGATGACCTTGCATCCGCAGGCATTATTGGATGCCGCAAGCAGCATGCCATTACTCGTGACGCCCGTGATTCTTGCAGGCTCGAGGTTTGCGATGACTATGATCTTTTTGCCTACGAGCTCTTCGGGAGTGTAGTCGTGCTTGATGCTAGAAACTATAACTCTTTCGTCGATACCGTCGAAGAGGGTGAGCTTATAGCAGGAGTGAGACTTTCTGATCTCCTGACACTTTACGATCTTACATACGCGGAGGTCGAGCTTTGCGAAGTCGTCCATCTTGACCTTTTCTTCCTTGATAGGCTCGACGGGATCGGGCTCGCCGTAGGTCTTTTCCTCAACTACGGGGTTAGCCGCAGCCTCTGCCTCGGCGTTGAGTCTCTTTTCCTCGTCGGTCTCGGCGTAGGAGAAGTCGAGAAGATCGACGAATCTTTCCTTTTCGATCGCATAGAGGAAGAGATAGAGACGGGGGCCCTGCTCCTTATTGATGAGAAGCTTATATACGGTCTTGAAGAATTTACCCTGGATAGCCTTGAGCTCCTTCTGATCGGTTATCTCGGGGTATATTTTCTTGGGAATGGCGTAGAGCTCAGTGTTGAGGTCGTCAAGCGTGTAGCTTCCGTTTGCGATATAATCGTGGAGCGCGGCGATCGCCTGCTTTTCTTTATCGTCAAGCTCATTCCAGATCTCGAAGTTACGGGTATTGCGGAGCTTATTGACCTGCTCTGGCGCGCACTGCTCAAGCCAGAACTTTGCACGGTCGAGTCTATCAGCAAACTGCTCGTAGGTATAGGGTGTACCGATCTTTTCGAAGACGGTCTCAAGCATAGGCACGTTGAAGTCTACGATAGAGCCGAGCTGTACGAGAAGTCCCATAGGCACGGTCTCGAGTTTTCTGCCGTCGATAACACAGTTGTACATTACCGATGCGGTATGCTCGTTAGCGGTGCCGTTGATATATTCGTTATACATCTTATCGAACTCGAAATACTGACGGAGGATTCCGTCGTCGAAGCAGAAGTCGAACGCCTTGGTGGGCTCGGTCTTGGAATAGAGCCAAAGGATTATCTCGGGCTGATAGAGCTTAAGCAGGGTTTCGGGGGTCATATTCAGACCCGAGGAGGAGGACATTTTGCCCGCAACTCCCTTGATTCCAATGAACTCATAGCCCTGGAACAGCGGTGCTTCGTGACCAAAGATCTTCTTGGAGATGACCTTGGAGTTATTGTAAGAGCCTGTGGGTGCGGCGTGATCCTTTCCGCCCGGCTCGAAGTCTACCTGCTCGTATCTCCAGCGCATAGCCCAGTCTACCTTCCAGCCAAGCTTGCAGTTGAAGTTTTCAAGGAAATTGAAGTGTCCCTTGTGTCCGCAACGGCAGGTGAACTCTGCCTCGGTGCAATCGTCGGAAAGGGACGTGATAGTTGTGAAGTCGGTATGACACTCGGGGCAGAAGATGCTGACGGGGTAATAATTTGCCTTTTCGGCATCGTGCTCCGCGCGTCTTTCCTCCTCGCTCTTGGTCATATCCTTGGTCTTGAAGGAGTCGAGTATCTCAAAGATCTCGCCTCTCTTCTGCAAGGACTCGATGATATCCTTGGTGTATTTGCCCGAACGGTACATTTCTGCCTGATAACGACAGTCGAGCTTGATACCAAAGGGCTCGATACCCTTGAGGAATTCCTCCTCAAAGTGTTTTGCGTAATTTTCATGGCATCCGAACGGGTCGGGAATATCTACGTAGGGAACACCGATATATTTATCGAACGCATCGCCGACAACCGCCTGCACGTTTGCAGGGATCTTGCGGCAACGGTCGTATTCGTCCCAAGAAATGAGAAGACGCGCCTTTTTGCCCTTCTTTTCAAGAGCCTTGACAACGAAAAGCGGTGTTGCAAGATCTCTGAAGTTTCCTATATGGACCGAGCCCGAGGGGCTCACTCCCGCGGCGCAGACGTATTCGTCTTTATCGGGGTTGTTCTTTATTATTCGTTCAGCAATTTCTTCTGACCAGTGCATTTTTTTATCCTTTCCTATATTTAAGTACAAAATTATTCATCATATTGTAGCACACTTTTTTTCTTTTGTCAACACCATTATTACCTCTGCTGAGCTTTTGCCTGATCGCTCTCGCCTATCGGGATCGACGCGTCGAATATTTCTCCGCGATTGTTCTTTCTGTATTCCGAGGGCGACGTGTTCATCTGTTTTATAAAAGCTCTGTTGAATGTTCTCAGAGTGCCAAAGCCCGCTGCACAGGAAATCTCCGTAATATTCATCTTTGTGGTCCGAAGCAATCTGCATGCCTCCGAAACGCGCAGGGAATTGACGTAGTCGTTAAATCTTATACCCAGCTTGTCTCCAAAAAGGTGAGAAATGTAATATTTGCTCAGATGGATCTCCTCCTCCAGCGCGGAAAGCGAAAGGTCCTTGGTAAAATTCTGCGAGCAATACTGCACAACGGCTCTCATAGACTGATTTTCGTCCGATCTTGCGTGTCGGAGCGGCAACATGCCGAGGATCTCCGCAAAGAACGACATAAAATAGCCTTTCAGGAGCGTTTCTCTGTAATTTGCGGAAAAGCTTTTTGTATCGCTTAATATATTTATGAGCGAAATTATGCGAGGATTTCTGTCGGCGTGACGGATGACCGGGTCTTGCGGATGTTCCGCGGAGATGACCGCGGAAAGATCGGGAGCGAGGTCGGGATTGACGATAAAAAGGTGATATTTGTTTTTATTGTCACCGTCCTCAAATCTGTGTATACGGTTGGGGAATACCACCAGAAGATCTCCCGTTTTGACGTCGTAAACGTCGGAATCTATATACGCTTTTGTGTAGCCCTCCTGCATATACACTATTTCTATGTGATAATGCAGATGTGCGCCGCACTGCAACGGCTGTATGAAGTTCCCGTCGTTGCGGTAATAGAAGTCCTCCGTCTTTTTTTCGTATATGATCTTCACTTGAGTCCTCCGTTATCAATCGCGATCTTTCATTTTTCGCTTTCTTTGCACGGAAAGCAAAATGATCAATCCACACAATGCAATGCCGGCGATACATACGATTATTGTTACCACGGTCGAATTGCGTCCGTTGCCCGAAGAACCGTAAAGCATTATATCCTCTACGGTTATTTCGAGATCGCCGCCGTTTTCAGCCGAATACGCGCACAACGATACCTTCAGCTCATCGGAAGATCTGACGCTATCCGTGAACGAGGTTATGTCAAAATAGTAGGTAGTCGGAGATTCCGACAGATCCGCCTCTCCAACGTACACTGCACGCTCGTCTCCCTCTCTCGAGATGATCAATGCAACTCGCGAGTTCTGCGAGGAGGACATAGTTATTCCAATATATCCCGAGGAGATGAGCTCCGATGCCGACATATCGGCGGTCGTCATTGCAACGTGAGATTTATCAAGATCTCCGCAGACGGTTATTATTTGCTTTTCCAAGCCGTCCTCGGTCGTCAGGGGGGAAACGTTAACGTCGTATGCTCCGCCCATAGCACAAAGCTCGTTTGCCGAAAGCGATAGTTTTCTTTCCTTTTTCAGCAAAGACTCGGAAAGTGTCGTTTTTACGTTCTGCTCAAAGACGAGCTCAACCGTTTGATATTCGCTGAATTTTGGTGTGACTGCGCCGGTTATTTTATTGATATATTCACTCAACTGGCTAGCGGCGTTACTTCCGCACATTAAGACCGAGTAATAAAAATCCGCACGGTTGCCTGAAGAGCTATACAATCCGCCCGGTTCGCTGTCCGCGGCATAGAGGAATGTGTCAAAACCCGCATCGGCTGCCTTATAATAGGTATAGGAATAATAGGCGGCTCTATTGTTTTCGCTGACATTGTTTGGCAAGGACAGGTGGTCTACTATTGCAGCTCTGCGCTCGGAGTCGTACAAAAGCGCATCCTGAGAAAGTATCTCAAAAAAGCTTGAAAGATTATTAGCACCCACGCGAGAATAAACGTCTCCGCTTCCCGACAGAAGCTCTCCTACGTCCTCTCCGCTACCAAGACTCAATGCGACGGCAAAATTCCACTGCGAAGAGGTAGAGCTGACCTTTGCGAATCTTGGCAAGAAGGACGCTATGCCGATATCACTTGACGAGGATGCCGCTTGCAATCCGTTATCAACCGAAACGTATACCTGCGCGTTTTTATTGTAGGAGCGCAGCACACTATCCGCCATCTTTGCCCAGGAATAGTATCCCGCAATGAATTCGTCCTCGGACATATTGCCCGCATTGCAATTAGTTTTGTAATCGTTGACACTGAAACCGATAATATAATCAAGCGCTGTTCCGTATTCCTTGCTCTCGCAGCCGTATCGGTTTGCCAAAAACGAATAAAACGCGCCCACGTATCTTGAGTTGCCGTCAGACATATTTGGCAGGTATCCTTCTTTTCCGTCGGTTGCCCCCGCACAATACAACGCGATTACGGGTTCTTTTGCGTATGATCCGTTTTCGGTCTTTTGGGGATATTTCAAAACCGTGCGCAGATATACTTTCATTCCAAGCGCGGTTGCGTCGGTTATCTTCTTATCAAGCTCGGATACCGCCGCACCGTCAAAGTAGAAGGATCTGTCGCCGTAGAAGTAATTGATGGCACCGTCCTCATATCCGTTGAGTATCAGCTCGTTCATTTCTACCTCAAAAAGAACGCTTGAAGCGCCGAGCAGCTCTGCTTCGTATACATTTTCCGTAGATAGCCCCTTAAATCCGCCGTCGGTCGCGCCTGCCGAGGAGATTGAGAAGATGTCGGGATTGGTGATATACGCCACGGGAGAGATTGCCTCATAGACCGCATCCTCGCCCTTTCCCGAAGTCACTCTCGCCAGCACGAATGCAGAGTTCTGCATTGAGCCGTTGTCTCCGTTAAGATCGAAATTAAAGGTCATTCTGTCCTTGACTCTCGCATTAGCGATAACCGTATAATCCTTCAGCTCACCCGTGTACGCATTTTCCATCGCCAAAAGGTACACCTTTTCTTTGCGATGCTCGTCCACGTACTCTTCCGAAAGTCCTGCTTTGAGCTTCACCTTGTTTTTGTTGCTTTTTACTTCCACAGACAAGATCTTATTTTCGGTCACTTTCTCGTCCGATGCGCATCCGATAAGCGTCAATGAGCATAAAACAAGTGCGAGCAAAAGGGTCAAACAGATTGATCTCTTAAAAAGTTTCTTCATTTTCCGACTCCTATTTGATATTATCTGATATCAGTATAACATAATAAGACAAATATTGCAATATATTTTTTGCTTTAATTCAAAAAATCGCAGGTAAAAAACAGGAATTTTACATATACGTCAAAAAGTTTTGCGATTGTTTGAAGAAATCAGAGTCTATTATGTTATTTTGCTGAAAAGTGATATCAACAAGACGATTTTTGCTATTTGGCTCTTTCGGCGCTCTTGCTTGCATGCGGTATTCTGGTTTTGTCGATTATTTTGAATTTGTTTAGTAAATATTACCGTTTATTTATGAATTGTACAGAATATTTTTTGAGATCAAAGAATAAGTCTTTTTTTCGTTGACAAATTGCCGTCGGTGTAGTATAATTAAAAAGGAAATAATAAACTCCGAAAGGACATTGATATGGAAAACGTAAGAATTAAGGAATTGTCGCAGATAGCTGCCAAGATCCGTCTCGGCGTTATCGAGGCTACACACGCGGCAGGCGCGGGTCATCCCGGCGGATCGCTCTCGATCGCAGATATTCTCGCCTACCTCTATTTTGAGGAAATGAACGTGTCGGTCGACGACCCCAAGAACGAGGACAGAGACAGGCTCGTGCTCTCCAAGGGTCACACCGCCCCTGCGCTTTACAGCGCGCTGGCTCTTAAGGGATTTTTCCCCTTTGAAGAGCTCAAGACTCTCCGTCAGCACGACAGCCGTCTTCAGGGTCACCCCGATATGAAGGGTATTCCCGGTGTTGATATGACGACAGGCTCGCTCGGTCTCGGTATCTCCGCGGCTTGCGGTATGGCGCTTGCGGGCAAGCTCAACAAGAAGGATTACAGAGTTTACGCCATCATCGGAGACGGTGAAAGTGAGGAGGGTCAGGTTTGGGAGGCTTCTATGTTTGCCAACCACTACAAGCTTGACAATCTCTGCGTGATCCTCGACTATAACAAGCTTCAGATCGACGGTCCCGTTGCCGACGTTATCGGTCCCGCTCCCTTTGAGAGCAAGCTCGAGGCGTTCGGATACAACGTAATCACGATCGACGGACACAATTTTGAAGAGATCGAAAAGGCGTTCAACGACGCGAAGGCTTGCAAGGGAAGACCCACCGCCATCGTGGCAAACACGACGAAGGGCAAGGGCGTTTCCTTTATGGAAAACAAGGTAAACTGGCACGGCAACGCGCCCAAGGATCCCGACTACGCGATAGCGGTCGAGGAGCTTAACGCACAGATCGGAGGTTAACGTAATGGCAGATAAGATTGCAACAAGAGAAGCTTACGGCAAGGCGCTCGTTGAGCTTGCGGATAAATATGATTACGTGGTGCTCGATGCCGATCTTGCAGAGGCAACGAAAACCGTGATGTTTAAAAAGGCGTATCCCGACAGATTCTTCGATTGCGGAATCGCAGAGGGAAATATGATCTCTGTTGCGGCAGGTCTCGCTGCGGCAGGCAAGATGGCTTTTGCCTCCTCCTTTGCGATGTTTGCGGCAGGCAGAGCGTTTGAGCAGGTGAGAAACAGCATTGGTTATCCTCATCTTAACGTAAAGATCGGCGCGACTCACGCGGGTATTACGGTCGGCGAGGACGGTGCGACTCATCAGTGTCTTGAGGATATTGCTCTTATGAGAACTATTCCCGGAATGACGGTCATCAATCCTGCGGATGCAGTTGAAGCAAAAGCGGCGGTTGAGGCGGCTATGCAGACCTACGGTCCTTTCTATCTGAGATTCGGCAGATTTGCTTGTCCTGTCGTCACCGAGGGACACAAGTTTGAGGTTGGCAAGGGTATGCAGCTTCGCGACGGCAAGGACGTTACCATTATTGCTACCGGCTTTATGGTACATCTTGCGCTTGAGGCAGCAGAGACACTTGCGGCAGAGGGAATTGATGCGAGAGTTATTAATATTCACACCATCAAGCCTCTTGACAAGGAGATCATTCTGAAGGCTGCGAAGGAGACAGGTGCGATCGTTACTGCCGAGGAGCACAGCATTATTGGCGGTCTTGGCTCTGCGGTTGCGGAGACCATATGCGAGGGTTGCCCCGTTCCTATGCTTCGCGTTGGCGTTGAGGACAGATTCGGAAAATCCGGAAAGGTGCCTCCGCTGCTTGAGGAGTACGGCTTGACTGCGGCGAATATTGCTGATAAGGTCAGAGCGGTTGTTGGGATGAAATAAGGCGTTCGACTTTATTGCTTGTCACAACAACATAAAAAAAGAGGATACGAAATAAATGAAAAAGCATACACAAAAAATCGCCCAAATAACTGTTGCTTCGCTCATATCTACGATCATATACATATTCACCATTGGCATCGTATCAATGCTCTTGCAAAGTGTTGCCGAAGACTTTATGAATGCTTCCGGTATCTTGTGGATAACTTCATTATTGTTTGTCGTTGTTTTTTCCTTATCACTAATCAATACATTGTATAGAAAAAACGACAATGGGGAGAAAATCGCACTCGAAGACTATAAAACAGGATATATAGGCGTTATAAATGATATCAAATTGTTGTTTAAACGCGAAATTAACTTGTTATATTATTTTTTGTTTATTAATGGCGCATGCTGGATTATAACATATATTGATAAGCTGATTTCTGCCAAAAAAACCTTTTCAGCAATATTTCTTATCTATTATCCTCTGAATTGTCTTAGCGTTGTACTTCCTACTTGGTTAAACAGTGTATTGGCATATGCGTTGGGCTCAATTTTGTGTTATGCTATTTATCTTTTGACTTATGCGCTTGTTCGTAAAAAATGGCACAAGAAATGGACCGCTAAAGAAAAGTAAAAATGTTTCGTGAACCTAAGTTGTTTGCAAAATCGCGAATTCGAGCATATACGGAACAAAAAATTGAAAAGAGAAGCATCAAAAAGTGAGGATGCTTCTCTTTTTTTGCGCTTTTTCAAAAAAATATTAAAAAATTTTAATTTTTTCCAATTTTCCTCTTGACAAGCTTGACTTTAGGTGATATAATATTAAACTGCATTATAATCGCTTGTACTGCCCATTTTTGAGTACAAGCCAGTCAGAATTTGACAAAATCCGTCTTTTTTGTATGGGTTTGTCCAAGTTCGGATCATAATTCTTTGAATGGAGTGATTGATTTAATGGTCAATGTAAAAGAGCAAAAACTCGGAAAAAACACGAGAATGTCCTTTTCCCGTTCACGATTCAATCTGGAGCTTCCCAACCTCGTTGAGATCCAGACTAAATCCTTTGAATGGTTCCTTAAGGAAGGACTCATGGAAGTGTTGCGTGACGTTTCCCCTATCACCGACTACTCGGGTAATCTTTCGATAGACTTCATTTCTTATTCTATCGATACCAAGCCCAAGTATCCCGTTGAGGAGTGCAAGGAGCGTGACGTTAACTATGCTGCGCCCCTGAAGGTAAACGTTCGTCTTACCAACAAGCAGGCTGGCGACGTGAAATATTCCGATATCTATCTCGGCGATTTCCCTCTTATGACCGAAAACGGCACCTTCGTTATCAACGGTGCAGAAAGAGTTATAGTTTCCCAGCTTGTCCGTTCGCCCGGTATGTACTATTCCTCCGAGGTAGACAAGACAGGTAAAAAGACCTACGCGGCTCAGGTAATTCCTTACAGAGGCGCTTGGCTCGAATATGAAAGCGATATCAACGGAGTTATGTATGTTCGTATAGACAAGAACCGCAAGCTCCCCCTTACCGTTCTCGTTCGCGCTCTCGGTCTTACACATAGAGAGGATATCTTTAAGCTGTTCGGCGAGGATGCTCGTCTTATCGCTACGCTCGAAAAGGACGAGAGCGAGAGACTTGCTGCTGAAAACGGCACCGATCCCTCCATTGAATCCCTTAAGGAGATCTACAAGAAGCTCCGTCCCGGCGAGCCTCCCCTGGTTGAGTCCGCACAGCAGCTTCTTCACAATCTTTTCTTCGACGCAAGAAGATACGACATCTACAACGTTGGACGCTACAAGTTCAACAGCAAGATGGCTATTCATTCGAGAATCGAGAACCGCAAGCTCGCAGAGGACGTTGTAAGCGTTCTTACCGGCGAGGTCCTTTACGAGAAGGGAACCGTGCTCTCTCCCGAGATGGCTATGGCTGTTGAAAACAACGGAGTCAACGAGGTTTCGATCGAGCTTGAAAACGGTGATATAATAAAGGTAGTTTCCAACAACACCATTCCCGCGGAGTGCGTGCTCGGATTCGATCTCGCAGATTGCGGAATCACCGAAAAGGTCAGCCTCCCCGTGCTTCGTGAGATCATCGAGGCTTGCGAGGGCGACGTTGACGCTATCAAGGAAATGGCGAAGGAAAGAGTTGCAGAGCTTTGTCCCAAGCACATTACCGTTGATGATATCTTCGCGACTGTCAGCTACCTTCTCAACCTGACACACGACGTTGGTGTGGTTGACGATATAGACCACCTCGGAAACAGACGCGTTCGTTCCGTGGGCGAGCAGCTCCAGAACCAGATGCGTATCGGTTTCTCGAGAATGGATAAGATAGTAAAGGAAAGAATGACCACTCAGGACAACGAGAAGCTGACCCCTCAGGCGCTGATCAACACCCGTCCTGTTGCTACTGCGATCCGCGAGTTCTTCGGATCGAGCCAGCTTTCTCAGTTCATGGACCAGAACAACCCGCTTGCAGAGCTTACTCACAAGCGCCGTCTTTCCGCGCTCGGTCCCGGAGGTCTTTCGCGTGACCGCGCTTCCTTCGACGTCCGTGACGTTCACTACACACACTACGGCCGTATGTGTCCTATCGAGACCCCCGAAGGTCCTAACATCGGTCTTATCTCCTATCTTACGACCTATGCCCGCATCAGCGACTACGGATTCATCGAGGCTCCTTACCGCAAGGTAGTTCATATCCCCGGTGAAAACGGAACTGTTGAGCACAAGGTAACCGACGAGGTCGTTTATATGACCGCAGACGAGGAGGACAAGTACATCGTTGCTCAGGGTAACGAGCCTCTTGACGACGAAGGACACTTCATCAACAAGAAGATCACCGCCCGCGACAAGACCGAGATCATGGAGGTTGACGTTTCCAGAGTCGACTTTATGGACGTTTCGCCTAAGATGGTCGTTTCGGTTGCTACCGCGTGCATACCCTTCCTTGAGAACGACGATAACTCCCGTGCACTTATGGGATCGAACATGCAGAAGCAGGCAGTTCCGCTTCTCATTACCGATTCTCCTATCGTTGGTACGGGTATGGAATATAAGGCTGCGGTCGACTCGGGCGTAGTCGTTGTTGCCAAATATGCAGGTACCGTTGAAAGAGTCGATGCAAACAGCATCACTATCGTAAGAGACGACGGACACAAGGACGTTTATTCTCTGATCAAGTTCAAGAGAAGCAACCAGTCCAACTGCGTTAACCAGAAGCCTATCGTTAAGCGCGGCCAGAGAGTTGAAGAGGGAGAGGTCATCGCAGACGGTCCCGCTACTTACAACGGCGAGGTATCGCTCGGTAAGAACGCTCTCATCGGATTTATGACCTGGGAAGGTTATAACTACGAGGACGCAGTTCTTCTTAACGAAAAGCTCGTAAGAGATGACGTTTACACATCTATTCATATTGAAGAATATACACACGAGGCTCGTGACACCAAGCTCGGTCCGGAAGAGATCACTCGCGAGATCCCCAACGTCGGCGACGACGCACTTAAGGATCTTAACGCAGAGGGTATCGTAAAGAAGGGAACCGAGGTAAGAGCCGGCGACATTCTCGTTGGTAAGATCACTCCTACGGGAGAGACCGAGCTCACAGCTGAAGAAAGATTGCTCCGCGCGATCTTCGGTGAGAAGGCGAGAGAAGTTCGTGATACATCTCTCCGTGTTCCTCACGGTGAGTCCGGTGTCGTTGTTGACGTAAGAGTATTCTCCCACGAGGCAGGCGACGAGCTTCCCGCGGGCGTCAACAAGGTAGTTAAGCTTTACATCGCACAGAAGAGAAAGATCTCCGTTGGAGATAAGATGGCAGGTCGTCACGGTAACAAGGGTGTCGTATCCCGCATCCTTCCTCCCGAGGATATGCCATTCCTTCCCGACGGTACTCCTCTTGACATCTGTCTTAATCCTCTGGGCGTTCCTTCCCGAATGAACATCGGTCAGGTGCTTGAGGTCCACCTCGGCATCGCGGCTAAGAAGCTCGGCTGGAAGATCATGACCCCCGTATTCGACGGTGCGAACGAGCAGGATATCGCAGAGTGCTTGCGTATGGCGGGCTACTGCCGAGATCTCTTCCCCAACGAAAATCCCGAGGGCAAGGATCTTTATGAGGAGCTGGTCGGAGAGGACGGCAACAAGTCCTACCGCAAGCTTACCGAGGAGGAAAAGGCTGACAAGGATTACTGCGAAAGCCTCAGACTCAAGGAAAAGCTCAAGCTCTTCGACGGTAAGATGAAGGTCTACGACGGTCGTACCGGCGAGCCCTTCGATAACCCCGTTACAGTTGGTATAATGTACTACCTCAAGCTCCATCACCTCGTTGACGATAAGGTACACGCCCGTTCTAACGGTCCTTACTCTCTCGTTACACAGCAGCCTCTCGGCGGTAAAGCGCAGTTCGGCGGTCAGCGTTTCGGAGAGATGGAGGTTTGGGCTCTCGAGGCGTACGGTGCAGCTTACACGCTTCAGGAGATACTTACGGTCAAGTCCGACGATATCAACGGACGCCGCAAGGCTTACGAGGCTATCATCAAGGGTCAGAACATTCCTACCCCCGGAGTTCCCGAGTCCTTCAAGGTGCTTGTTAAGGAGCTTCAGGCTCTGGCTCTCGACGTTCGTGTATTTGATAACAACGGTGAAGAGGTCAAGCTCTCCACGCTTTGCAACGAGGACGAGGCTCCTCGCTACTCCGGAAAGCCCATGACCGATCTTTCAGAGCTCGGATACGTAGACACTGACGAGGATGAGCTCCGCAAGTCCTTCCAGTTTGAAGACGAGGACGGCAATCCCATAGAGCCCGACGAGGACGAGTTCATCGAGGAAGACGACATCTTCGGCGGTGACGATTCCTACGAGGACGACTCGGATTTGTTCTAATTAGTTATTAATACCTCGGCGGATCTTCCGCCGAGGTGAAAGAACAAAATTATTAATTACAGATTACAGTTAGGAGAACAGCTGTGGAACATAATGAATTTTCATCTATAAAAATAGGTCTGGCATCTCCGGAAATGATCAGAGAATGGTCTTATGGCGAGGTAACCAAGCCTGAGACCATAAACTACAGAACTCTCAAGGCTGAGGTTGGAGGTCTTTTCTGTGAGCGCATCTTTGGTCCTCAGAAGGACGGAGCTTGTGCGTGCGGAAAATACAAGAACTCTCACTCCAAGGAGGTCCGCAAGTGCGAAAAGTGCGGAGTTGACGTCACCACGAAGAAGGTAAGACGTGAGAGAATGGGTCACATCGAGCTTGCAGCTCCCGTTTCTCACATCTGGTATCTTAAGACCATTCCTTCCAAGATGGCATTGATACTTGATATGTCACCCAAGCAGCTTGAGCAGGTGCTTTACTTCGCAGAAAACGTAGTTCTCGATCCCGGTGCTACTCCTCTTGTAGCCGGAACCGTCCTTTCGGAGAAGCAGTACATGGAATACCGCGAGATGTACGAGGATGAATTCCGTGTTGGAATGGGCGCTGCCGCTATTAAGGAGCTTCTTGCCAACATTGACGTTGAGGCTCTCGCGATCGAACTTAAGAACGAGCTCATCACCGCGGCGGGTCAGAAGAAAGCTCGTCTTATCAAGAGACTTGAGGTAGTTGAATCCTTCAGAAAGTCGGGCAATAAGCTCGAGTGGATGATCCTTGACACCATTCCCGTACTTCCTCCGGACATTCGTCCTATGGTTCAGCTCGACGGCGGGCGCTTCGCTTCCTCCGACCTTAACGAGCTTTACAGAAGAGTTATCAGCCGTAACAACCGTCTTAAGAAGCTCCTCGAGACCAAAACTCCCGAGATCGTCGTAAGAAACGAGAAGAGAATGCTTCAGGAAGCGGTAGATGCTCTTATCGATAACGGCCGTCACGGAAAGGCTGTCACCGGTTCATCCAACCGCGCGTACAAGTCTCTCTCCGAGATGCTCCGCGGTAAGCAGGGACGTTTCCGTCAGAACCTGCTCGGTAAGCGTGTCGACTATTCCGGTCGTTCGGTTATCGTCGTAGGTCCTTCACTTAAGATCTATCAGTGCGGTCTTCCCAGAGAGATGGCACTTGAGCTCTTCAAGCCCTTCGTTGTCAAGAGACTTACCGAAATGGGTAAGGCTACCAACGTCAAGGACGCTCAGAAGAAGATAGAAAGAGTACATCCCGACGTTTGGGATGCACTCGAAAACGTTATTAAAGAGCATCCCGTGCTCCTCAACCGTGCGCCCACTCTTCACCGTCTGTCTATTCAGGCGTTCGAGCCCGTTCTGGTTGAAGGTCGCGCGATCAAGCTTCATCCTCTGGTATGTACCGCGTTCAACGCAGACTTCGACGGCGACCAGATGCCTGTTCACGTTCCGCTTTCCGCAGAAGCCCAGGCAGAGGCAAGATTCCTTATGCTCTCCGCTAACAACCTCTTGAAGCCCATGGACGGCCGTGCCGTTGCAACTCCTACTCAGGATATGATCCTCGGCTCTTACTACCTCACTATGATGAAGGAAGGCGAGCCCGGTGAGGGAAGTGCATTCAAGGACTACGACGAGGCTGTTATGGCTTACGAAAACGGCGTTATCGGACTCCACTCCAAGATCAAGGTCAGAGTTGAGAAGGAGATCGATGGCGTTATGAAGTCCAAGGTCATAGACACCACTCTTGGACGCCTTATATTCAACAAGCCTCTTCCTCAGGACCTCGGCTTCGTTGACAGAAGCAACCCCGATAACCAGTTTAAGCTTGAGATCGAATTCGTAGTTAAGAAGAAGCAGCTTGGTCAGATCATTGACTACTGTATCAAGAAGCACGGAAGCGCAGTCTGCGCGAACATGCTCGACGAGATCAAGGCTATGGGCTATAAGTATTCTACCAGAGCTTCCTTCTCGATCTCGGTTTACGATATGACCATTCCTTCCGAAAAGAAGGATCATCTCGCACAGGCGCAGAAGGATGTTGATAAGATCTCCAAGCACTTTATGCGAGGCGAGCTTTCCGAAGAGGAAAGATACACCTCGGTCATCAGAATCTGGAACGACACCACCGAAAAGGTCACCGAGGCACTCAACGCTTCCTTCTCGACCTATAACCCGATCAAGATCATGGCGGACTCCGGTGCCCGTGGTTCTATGACTCAGATGCGTCAGCTTGCCGGTATGCGTGGACTTATGTTCTCTGCAACAGGTAAGACGATGGAGATCCCGATCAAGTCAAACTTCCGCGAAGGTCTTAACATCACCGAGTACTTTATGGGTGCTCGTTCCTCGCGTAAATCCCTTTCCGATACCGCGCTTCGTACCGCAGACTCGGGTTACCTTACCCGTCGTCTCGTTGACGTTGCTCAGGAAGTCATCATCAGAGAAGAAAAGTGCGACACCACCAAGGGCGCTTGGGTCAACGAGATCCTCGATGATAAGAACGTTCTTGAGCCGCTTCAGGACAGAATCGTCGGTCGTTACACTATGGGTCCCGTTATCCATCCCGAGACCGGTGAGATCATCGTTGACGATGACGTTATGATCTCCGACGAGATGGCTGATAAGATCGTTAAGGCAGGTATCGACAAGGTTTATATCAGAACAGTTATTCAGTGTCATGCAAAGCACGGTATCTGTGCTCACTGTTACGGCGCCGACCTCGCATCCGGCAAGCCCGTTAATATCGGTGAAGCAGTAGGTATCATCGCTGCGCAGTCTATCGGTGAGCCCGGTACTCAGCTTACGATGCGTACGTTCCACTCCGGTGGTGTCGCAGGAAGCGATATTACCCAGGGTCTTCCCCGTGTTGAAGAGTTGTTTGAGGCAAGACAGCCCAAGCGCGCTGCTATCATGGCAGAGCAGGCAGGTACCGTTCACGTACAGCCCGGCGACGTTCCCGGCATGAACGTGCTCACGATCCATGCAGACAACGCCAACGGAGAATTCACTACTCAGGATTACAAGAAGATCGACGTTCCTTACGGTACTCGTCTTGCTATCAACGACGGTGACCACGTTGAAGTCGGTGACGCACTCACCGAGGGCAACAAGGCTCCCGCTGATATTATGAGAATTCTTGGTCTTGACGCAGTTTACGAGTACGTTATCAAGGAAACCCAGAAGGTTTACCGTTCTCAGTCCTGTAACGTTAACGATAAGCACATCGAGATCATCGCTCGTCAGATGACCAGAAAGATCAGGGTAGAGGACAGCGGAGATACGGATATGCTGCTCGGAGCTATGGTCGATATGGTTGATTTCGAAGAAGAAAACAACAAGATCAAGGCAAGAGTTGCCGCAGGTGAAGAAGAGCTCAAGGAGGCTGTTGGCGCTCCCGTGCTCCTCGGTATCACCAAGGCATCCCTGCAGACCGAATCCTTCCTCTCTGCAGCATCCTTCCAGGAGACAACAAGAGTTCTTACTGAGGCGGCTATCAGAGGTAAGGTCGACAATCTGCTCGGTCTTAAGGAAAACGTTATTATCGGTAAGCTGATCCCTGCCGGAACAGGTATGGGTTGCTACCATAACATCGATGTTTCCAAGGCAGATGATCCCGAGACCGATCCCGAAGGCAACGGCGTTGTTGCTGACGCAGATCCTCAGGAAACTCCTGCAGAGTCTGAAGCAGTTTGATCAAATTAATCATTTTTTAAGAAAATTCCCTCGCAAATCCACAAAAATGGCTTTGGCGAGGGAATTTTGACTAATAATGCTCATTGATGTTTTTAGTTTTTGTGCAAAACAGAGAAATTTTTAACTATTTCTTATGACTCTTGACAAAAATTCGCGTCAATGATATAATTAGTTGGTGTGCAAATTCCCGAACAAGGGGATTTTGCGCTCTTTCGACGGCAGATACGCAATCTTTTGCGTCTGTAATATAAACATTAAATCTTTTAAGAAGGAGGAAACAAGGAAGAATGCCAACCTTTAACCAGCTCGTCAGACAGGGTCGTCAGGACAAGACATATAAGTCCAAGGCTCCCGTGCTTCAGGTAGGTCTCAACACTCTTACCAACAAGGCAACTGACACTCCTGCACCTCAGAAGAGAGGCGTTTGCACAAAGGTATCCACCACCAGCCCTAAGAAGCCTAACTCCGCGCTCCGTAAGATCGCCAGAGTAAGACTTACTAACGGACTTGAGGCGACAACCTACATTCCCGGAATCGGACACAACCTTCAGGAGCACTCTGTAGTTCTTATCAGAGGCGGAAGAGTACGTGACCTCCCCGGTGTACGTTATCACATCATTCGTGGTACACTCGATGCTCAGGGTGTAGCAAACCGTAAGCAGAGCCGTTCCAAGTACGGCGCAAAGGCTCCCAAGAAGAAATAATTCTTGGAGATCATCGCAAACGTTCAGTTTGCAAACAACTAAAGGTAAATAATAAAGCATATTCAGCTCGTTTCGGTTATTCAATTTTAATGTTTATGTTAACCAGGCGCACGCTACAGAAGTATTGCTTTTGAGTACCTATGATTTCATTTTTTAAATTTGATGAAGGAGGGAAGTACAGTGCCAAGAAGAGGTCGTATATCCAAAAGAGACGTATTGCCGGATCCTATGTACGGAAGCAAGCTCGTAACAAAGCTTGTTAACAACGTAATGTATGACGGCAAGAAGGGTGTTGCTCAGACCATCGTATATGATGCTTTCGCTATCATTGAAGAGAAGGTCGGTCAGAACCCCCTTGAAGTATTCGAAGAAGCGCTTAACAACCTCAAGCCCGCGCTTGAAGTTAAAGCTCGCCGTGTAGGTGGTTCCACCTATCAGGTTCCTATGGAAGTTAGACCCGAGCGTCAGCAGACTCTTGCTCTGCGTTGGCTCGTAGGTTATTCCAGAAACCGCAGCGAAAGAACCATGGCTGAAAGACTTGCATTAGAGATCATCGATGCAAAGAACAGCATGGGCGGCGCTTTCAAGAAGAGAGAAGAAACACACAGAATGGCAGAAGCAAACAAGGCTTTTGCTCACTACAGATATTAATATCAAGGAGACCATTAAATGCCTAGAGAATATTCACTTGAAAAAACAAGAAATATAGGAATCATGGCTCACATCGACGCCGGAAAGACCACAACGACCGAGCGTATCCTGTTCTACACGGGTAAGACCCACAAGATAGGTGAAACTCACGAGGGTGCGGCAACGATGGACTGGATGGTCCAGGAGCAGGAGAGAGGTATCACTATTACCTCCGCTGCAACAACTTGCTATTGGGCTCGCTCCGAGTTCCACAACGATCCCGCTGCTACTAAGGCGGATACACACCGTATCAACATCATCGACACCCCCGGCCACGTTGACTTCACTGTTGAAGTTGAGCGTTCGCTCCGTGTTCTTGACGGTTCGGTTACCGTTCTCTGTGCAAAGGGTGGCGTTGAGCCTCAGTCCGAGACCGTTTGGAGACAGGCGGACAAGTACCGCGTTCCCAGAATGGCATACGTTAACAAAATGGACATTACCGGAGCTGACTTCTACCGTGTTATTGACATGATGAAGGACAGACTCAAGGCTAACGCAGTACCGATCCAGCTTCCTATCGGTAAGGAGATGACCTTCAAGGGTATCATCGACCTTATCGAAATGAAGGCCGAGGTCTACTACGACGAGCTCGGTAAAGATATGAGAACCGAGGATATCCCCGAGGATATGCTCGAGCTCGCTCAGGAATACAGAGACGCTATGGTCGAGGCTGCCGCTTCGGTTGATGACGATCTTATGGAAAAGTTCCTGATGGAAGAGGAGATCACCAAGGAAGAGCTTAAGGCTGCGATCCGTAAGGCGACTATCGATAACAAGATGGTCCCCGTCGTTTGCGGTTCCTCCTACAGAAATAAGGGCGTTCAGAAGCTTCTCGACGCTATCGTTGATTTCATGCCCTCTCCCGTTGACGTTCCCGCGATCAAGGGTATCGACGTTGACAGCGGTGAAGAGTGCGAAAGACCTTCCGACGACAACGCTCCTTTCTCCGCACTCGCGTTTAAGATCGCTACCGACCCCTTTGTCGGTAAGCTTTGCTTCTTCCGCGTTTATTCCGGTCACCTCAATGCAGGTGAGACCGTTCTTAACTCCACCAAGGGTAAGAAGGAAAGACTCGGACGTATCCTTCAGATGCATGCAAATGACAGAAAGGATATCGACGAGGTTTACAGCGGTGATATCGCAGCAGTTATCGGTACCAAGAACACCTCTACCGGTGATACCTTCTGCGACGAGAAGGCTCCCGTAATTCTTGAATCCATGGAATTCCCCGAGCCCGTTATCCGCGTTGCTATCGAGCCCAAGACCCGTGCAGGTCAGGAGAAGATGGGTATCGCTCTTGCGAAGCTCGCAGAGGAAGACCCCACCTTCCGCACCTACACCGACGAGGAGACAGGTCAGACCATTATCGCAGGTATGGGTGAGCTCCACCTGGAGATCATCGTTGACAGACTTCTCCGTGAGTTCAAGGTAGAGGCTAACATCGGTAAGCCTCAGGTTGCTTATAAGGAAACTATCCGCAAGCAGGTTGACCACGAGTGCAAGTACAAGAGACAGTCCGGTGGTTCCGGTCAGTACGGTCATGTTAAGCTCATCGTTGAGCCCAACGAGCCCGGCGCAGGATACACCTTCGTTGATAACGTTAAGGGCGGTGCTATTCCTAAGGAATACATTCCCGCTGTTGATGCAGGTATTCAGGGCGCACTTCAGTCCGGTGTACTTGCAGGCTACAACGTCGTTGACATCAAGGTTACCCTTTACGACGGTTCTTACCACGAGGTCGACTCCTCTGAAATGGCGTTCAAGATCGCTGGTTCTATGGCGATCAAGGAAGCTATGAGAAAGGCTGATCCCGTTCTCACCGAGCCTATGATGAAGGTTACCACTATCGTTCCCGATGATTATATGGGCGACGTTATCGGTGACTTCAACTCCCGCCGCGGTCAGATCCAGAAGATGGAAGCAGGCAACGGTGTTCAGGAGATCCTCGCTTACGTTCCTCTGTCTGAGATGTTCGGTTACGCAACCGACCTTCGTTCCAAGACTCAGGGTCGTGGTCTCTACTCCATGGAGCCCAGCCACTTCGAGCAGGTTCCTAAGTCCATTCAGGAAGAGATCGTTAAGGCGAGAAGCACAAGAGGCTAATATTCACACTTTCTTTGAAAAGAAAGTGTGCAAATAAACTTCCAGAAGGATAGTTGATATTGCAGACAGTTTATTTAACTATACGGTGGAAGTAAAGAGCCTTCACGGATAAGTGAAGGGAATAATCTTAAAACCAAAAAAGAAAAATAAATCTAATTTATACGGAGGATTTTTAAAATGGCAAAGGCTACATTTGAAAGAACAAAGCCCCACGTAAACATTGGTACCATCGGTCACGTTGACCACGGTAAGACCACTACAACCGCAGCTATCACCAAAGTTCTCGGTCTCGCAAACGGTAACGTTGAGTTCATGGCTTATGACCAGATCGACAACGCTCCCGAGGAGAGAGCAAGAGGTATCACAATCAACACCAGACACGTTGAGTACGAGACTGACAACCGTC
>JAFQPM010000029.1 GCA_017411745.1 Clostridia bacterium
GAACCCTTCTTTGAGGAAGAAGGGTTCTCTCCCTCCCCTGAACCCCTCCCTCTTTCCAAAGAACCTTCGAGAAAAATGGGGCTTTGGCGACCGAATGGGGTTCTAAAAGTGCCGAATGGGTGGATTGTATTGACTTTTTGAGATGAGCTGGTATAATTCAGATAAAGCATCAATACAGAAAGGAAGATAAGCAATATGCAAGAACTTATAAGGGTCAAAAATCTTTCAAAGACCTTTAAGCTTTCTTCAAAGCAACAGAAAATAGAAAAGACGAACGAAAAGGTTCGCCGCGCGGTCGACGGGCTTTCATTCGAGGCTTACGAGGGCGAGATCTTCGGTCTTCTTGGACCTAACGGTGCAGGTAAAACGACTACGCTCCGCATGCTTGCAACTTTGATCAAGCCTGACTCGGGAGACGCCGAGATCGACGGCTACAGCGTCGTTTCCGAGCCTGACAAGGTTCGTCAGAAAATAGGATTTCTCACGAGTGAATTGAAGCTTGAGGAATTTTTTACTCCGAATTATCTTTTTGACTTCTTCTCTTCTCTGCACGGAGTTGATTCCGAGGTAAGCACAAAAAGAAAGGCTGAGCTATTCAGCCGCTTTGGCATCGACAAGTTTGCCGAGGTCAAGGTTGCAGATCTTTCGACGGGTATGAAGCAGAAGACCTCTCTTGCGGTATCGCTCGTACACGATCCCGACATTATTATATTCGACGAGCCGACCAACGGTCTTGACGTGCTTACGGCGAAGGTGGTCACCGACTTTTTGGTCTCCTTGAAGGAGGAGGGCAAGACGATCATCGTTTCTACTCACATTTTCAGTCTTATCGAGAAGCTTTGCGACAGAGTCGGAATAATTATAGACGGAAAAATGGTGGTTTGCAACACGCTTTCCACTTTGTGCGGAGAAAAGACGCTTGAGGATAAATTCTTCGATATTTTCGCAGACTACACCGAGGCGAAGGGAGGCGAGGCTTGATGAAAACTTCGGCTATTTTCACTATCTTTAAAAAGGAGCTTTCGCGTTTTTTCAAGGACAGAAGAACCCTTGTAGCTTTGATCATGCCCGGAATTCTGATCTATGCGGTCTATTCTCTTATGGGCGGTGCGATGTCCGACGCTTTTATGACCGACGACGAATATATGCCACGCATCGTTGCGGTCAATCTGCCTGTCTCGGTGAATTCTATGATAGACAGCGAAACAGTAGTGCTTACTACCGTCACCTCGGACAAGATAGATGAGGTCAAGGATCAGGTCGTAGAGGACGAGCAGGACATACTCGTTGTTTTCCCCGAAAATTTTGATGAGATAGTTGCTAATTACTCCCCCTCGGAAAACACACCTGCTCCGAATATTGACATCTATTACAACTCGACCTCTCCCGACTCGACCACGGCTTATACCTATATGGTGACGCTTCTTGATATTTTCGAGTCATCGATGACCAACAAGTTTGACGTGAATATGGGCGGAGGTGTATACGATCTTGCAACGGACGAGGATATGACAAGTATGATATTCTCTATGGTCATGCCTATGCTCCTCGTTATGCTTCTCTTCTCAGGCTGTATGGCAGTCGCCCCCGAATCGATCGCGGGTGAAAAGGAGAGAGGCACTATCGCGACTCTGCTTATCACTCCCACCAAGCGCTCTCATATCGCGATTGGAAAGATTCTTGCGCTCTCTATTATGGCTCTGATCAGCGGCGCTTCGAGCACGCTCGGTGTCGTTCTTTCACTCCCCAAGCTGATGGGCGACACAGTCAGCATTGACGGCAGCGTTTACGGCACACTTGATTATCTGATGCTCGCTGTTGTGATTCTATCGACAGTTTTAGTCTTCGTTACTGTAATATCGATAATTTCCGCTTATGCCAAGTCGATAAAAGAGGCGGGTACATACGTTACTCCTCTGATGATAGTTTCGATGCTTATCGGTCTCTCGGGAATGTTCGGTACGGTAGCTAGCAATACTGCGCTTTATGTCATACCGATATACAACAGCGTACAGAGCATGATCGGTATCTTCTCATTCTCGGCAAGTATTCCGAATATGGTTGTTACGGTAATATCGAATATTGCCTTCACGGGAATAGGAGTATTCATTCTTACGAGGATGTTTAACAGTGAGAAAATAATGTTCAACAAATGATAAAATGCCGTTCTCCTCGGAGAACGGCATTTTATCGATTATTTCGCTTTTTTCATAGGACGAAGGGTCTTGGGATCTATCGCGGCACAGACGATCACGGCAAAAATACCCGTGAGAACTGTGGTGGGCAGCATATACGAGCTGTTATAGATCAAGGAATACACCCAGACGTTCATATTCTCGGGGCCGTATGAACCCCAAAGGATGACACCCGAGAGAAAGCTTGAGACGAATCGGATAAGGCAAACTGCGACCGCGCCGACGCAATAGCCTACAATGCGTTTTTTGCCGAACGGCTTTGCGAAAAGGTCTGCCGTTCCCACTACCGCAAACGCTACGAGATAGTCAAGCACTATGCAAAGCACAAGCGCCCACCACGTGCCTGCAGGGGGGATATAAAATCCGAGCAGCATCTGAAGCAGCGAGTAGACGAATCCCGCGCCGACGCCCCAGAGCGCGCCGTGGCGGAAGGAATAGTAGATTATCGGGAGCATACTTATGGTTATCGTTCCCCCGAAGGGTAAAAGCGCGCTGACACCCGTAATCGCGTTGAGCCAGACACAGAGCAGCTCGAGCACGTAGGCAAGAGCCAATGACAAAGCGCCCTCTGTGACACAAAGAATTCTTTTTTTCATTTGTGATTCCTCCTTAAAAAAATAAAAATTCATCCGCACGAAAAATCACGGTCGGATGAATTTTTTATGAGGGCGGGCGTGGCTTGCCCGATTCACAAAGCTATTCTATCAAAATCTTCCTACGCCGGTATTATCCGTATCAGGTACAAGGGTTCGGAGTTCTCCGTCTCAGCCTATCTCTCGCCACTGTGCACTCGTGTCAAGCTTCGGCACCCCTGATTTTTTATGCGGTTTTTTGTCGGTCACACCGACGGTTTGATTATATCACTCTCTTGCCTGCTTGTCAATAGCTTTTTATGTTTTTGGCGACTGTTTTTTTGTTTTTTTCAAATTGTCCGCGCAAATAAGTACAGGCAAGCGTATCATATACTCCTTTGTATAAACGTTCTTACAAAAGGAGACGGTCATGATCATTTTCACTTTGATTATAGCGGTTATCACCAAGCTGCTAAGTCCGATGCTGAGCATTGGTACTCAACAAAATTTTCCTCCCGCACTCTCGGGCGAGGAGGAGCGAAAAAACTTTCTTAAAATGCGGCAAGGAGGAGTCACGGGAGAGGACGCAAGGCAACTGCTTATCTTACATAATCTCCGCTTGGTCGCGCACATCGTCCGCAAATACTACTCGACGGTTAAAAATCAGGAGGATCTTGTTTCTATCGGTACGATTGGTCTTGTCAAGGCGGTCGACACATTCAACGTAGACAACGGAACGAGATTCGCGACCTATGCCGCCAAGTGTATTCAGAACGAGATATTGATGAATTTCCGTTCGCAGAAAAAGCATTCGTCCGAAATATCGATAAACGAGACTATCGATGTTGACAGAGACGGAAATCCGCTTTCGTATATGGACGTCATAAGCTCCGAAGAAGATATGGCCGACGAGGTCGAGCGAAAGATATTGAGCGAAAAGGCGCTAAAATACATAAAGACCGCGCTTTCTCAGCGCGAGAGGCAGATAATAGTTATGAGGTACGGGCTTTTCGGAGTCAAGGAGCTGACACAACGCGAGATCGCCGAAAAGCTTGGAATTTCACGCTCCTACGTTTCGAGGATCGAAAAGAGCGCTCTTGAAAAGCTCAAGAGCGCTCTTGGAGGGTGAGGAGTGAAGAACTGCTCCACATATATGTAGGGGCGGATTCCATATCCGCCCTTTTTTTCGGGAGCATATGGAATGCTCCCCTACGATAACACGCGTTGAAAACAAAACCGTAGGGGCGGATTCCATATCCGCACGTTATCCTTCTACATTTTGCCGCAGGTTTTTATCCGCGGCGTTTTCCGCGAAACGCTATTGCCGCGAGATATCCGAAGACGAGCGCGGCGGAAATACCGCCTGCGGCAGCGGTCAAGCCACCCGTCAGCGCGCCAAGAAGTCCTTGCTTATCGACTGCTTCCCTGACACCTTCGGATATAAGGTAACCAAATCCCGTTAGCGGAACAGTCGCGCCTGCGCCCGCAAATTCGACCAGAGGCTTATAAACTCCGAGTGCGCCGAGCAATACTCCCACCGTGACATAGCTCACGAGTATTCGCGCGGGAGTCAGGCGCGTTTTATCTATAAGGATCTGCGCAATCATACAGAGAGCGCCGCCAACAACGAACGCCCAGATAAATTTACTGAAGGTCTCCATATTTTTTCACCTTTCCTTTATCACGTTTCAAATGAAAGCAGGTGTCCTACCGCGGGGATCGATTCGCCTTGCTTTATGCTGTCTGGGCTCATCATAGCGCCCGAGGCTACGAAAAGGACTCTTTTAAATCTTCCCTTTTCCATCTCGGGCAACACGTATGCCGAGAGCACCGATGCTGAGCATCCGCATCCCGAGCCGCCCGAGTGGGTATCCTGCGTATTCTTATCGAATATAAGAATTCCGCAATCAGTATAATTTTCCCCGAATTTATAGCCCTCAATCTGCATAATGTCACGAAGGATCGACGCGCCCTCGTGGCCGAGGTCACCTGTCAAGATGAGGTCGTAGTCGTCTGGGGTCTCGCCGCTTTCCGCAAAGAACCGACAGAAGCTATCGCAGATCGCAGGCGCCATTGCCGCACCCATATTGTTGGCGTCGTTGATTCCCTTATCGATGACTCTGCCCGGGAGTCCCGCTTTTATTTTTACCTTTCCTGCCTCTCCGTCTCCAATAATAAACGCACCCGAGCCCGTGACCGTCCACTGCGACGTCGGTGCTCTCTGTCCGCCGTACTCGATCGGTGTACGGTACTGTCGCTCGGCAGAGCAGTTATGCGAGCTGGTAACGGCAGCGCAGAGGTCAAATATTTTATGGGTCGTCATCACCGAGGCAAGCATTATTCCTTCTCCCGAGGTTGAACAAGCGCCGTATATCCCAAAATATGGGATCATACATCCGAGAAGACCGTAGGACGAGCCTGCACACTGGTTGAGGAGGTCGCCCGCGAAAATCGCGCCTATGTCATCAAAGCCAAGCTCTGCTTTTTTGAGAGCCATATTAAATGCGATCCTTTGCATCTCACTTTCGGCTTTTTCCCAAGTGTTCTTACCAAAGCGGTCGTCGGTGTCGTGCGTATCGAAAAACTGCCCGAGAGGTCCTTCAAATTCCTTCTTCCCGACTGCGTTTCCCGTACTTATAAATGATGCGTCAAGCTCTATTATTCCTTTTGTCATCTTCTTGCCTCTTTTATCGGTTTTGCTCTTATTATTCGCAAAGAAAAGCGAAATATGCAAAAATTCTATTGAAATTTGGCGACATCTGTGGTACAATAAAATAAAATAAGGCAATAAATTGCCTTTGATTTGGATAAAAAATGGTTTTATCTATAAAAATAATACTTGGAGGTGTCATATGTTATCCTCACACGAAAAGCAGTATCATATAAACGTATCCGAGGGTCAGGTCGGTAAATATTGCATTCTTCCCGGCGATCCCGGAAGATGCGAGAAGATCGCGGCTTTTTTTGACGAGCCTTATTTCGTTTCGTCAAACCGCGAATACACTATATGGAACGGAAAGCTTTGCGGCGAGCCCGTTTCGGTCTGCTCGACCGGTATCGGCGGTCCTTCGGCGGCGATCGCTATGGAGGAGCTTGCAAACTGCGGCGTGGACACCTTCATTCGAGTTGGTACTTGCGGAGGAATCGATCTTAACGTTAAGGCAGGCGACGTGGTCATCGCAAGCGGTGCGGTAAGACAGGACGGCACCTCACGTGAATACGCACCTATTGAATTCCCCGCGGTCAGCGACCCCGAGGTTATGATCGCTCTGCGTAAGTCGGCAGCGAAGCTTGGATATTCATCTCACACGGGAATCGTACAGGCTAAGGATTCCTTTTACGGTCAGCACTCCCCCTCTCGTATGCCCGTAGCTAATCAACTGCTTGACAAATGGGAGGCTTGGAAGCGTCTTGGTGTTCTCGCGAGTGAGATGGAGTCGGGCACGCTCTTTACGGTCGCTTCTTTTCTGCGAGTGAAATGTGGCGCGGTTTTCTCGGTCGTTTGGAATCAGGAACGAGCAAACGCGGGACTTGATACCGATACCGAAGAAAATCACGACACTGAAAGAGCTATCAAGGTTGCCGTTGAGGCGATAAAAACCATGATCACGGAGAGCAAATGATGAAAAAAAGCTGCAAAAAGTTACGGCGTGAAGATTGTCCCTGCAAATGCGATGACAACTGCATATCCGAGCAAAAAAAGCGCCCCGATATTGAGACGAGGATATATAATGCGCTGAACGCTGCGGAAAAGGTTGCCGTGAAGCTGGCACAGATCAATCAGATACTGAAAAAATCCAAAAAGAAGAAGAAAAAGAAGGACAAAAAGCTTGGAAAGATCGATAAAAAGACGGGGACTTTGATCCTCAAGAAACAGAAAAAAGCCAAGCTGATCAAAAGGCACAAGGACAAATAGTGATAGAATTCAGATATTTAAAAGGGACTGCATCAAATTAAAATTTTGATCATCTCTTTGTTACAAGTAAACAAAAAAACCACCTGCCATCTGTGAATTATGGCGGGTGATTTTTGTATAGGCTGACGAACAATTGGAAAAATTGTCCAAGCTTGACGCAGCCCCTTTCTATTTAAACGAATTTCAAAATATCTTCAACGCTCTCGGCAATATAGGTCGCGCCTGCGGCCTCAAGCTCGGGACGGTCTCCGTAGCCGAAAAGCACACCTATCGAGTCAAGTCCGTTCAATCTGGCGCCGTTTATATCCTGCTCCCTGTCACCTATCATGACGGCACAAGTGCGATCTTCGATCTTTGCAGTTTCAAGCGCGTATTCTATGACGGCGGCTTTTTTATTTCTCGATTCATCCATAGACGCACCGCAGATATGATCGAAATACTTTGTCAGATCAAAATACTCAAGTATCTGCTTGGCGAAAAGCTCAGGCTTTGAGGTTGCGAGAAGTATCTTTTTTCCCTCTGTCTTCAGATCCGCAAGCAGCTCGGGAATGCCCTCATAGAGCAGATTTTCAAATATTCCTTTATCTCTGTAATACTCGCGATAATATTCGACGCATTTGAGACTTTCCTCCATCGAAAAGCCGTAGAATCTTGAAAAGCTTTCAGAAAGCGGCGGGCCGATGAAGCAATAAAGCTCCTTTTTATCCGTGACCTCGATCCCCTGCTTTCTAAGGGCATACGCGACTGAATTGGTTATTCCCTCGCCGGGATCGGTCAGCGTGCCGTCAAGGTCGAAAAGTAAATAATCGTAACTCATTATATTTTAGCCTTTTTGATCCTTCTCTTCATTTTAATAATGTCGCGAACCATCTTGAAGGAGTCGCGCAGCACGTTTACCTTGCTCTCTCTGTGATTGATGATCTTTACGGGCATTTCGACGATCTTCATACCGAACTTGACTGCCCAGAGGATGCACTCGAAGTCGAATGCAAAGCGATCTACCTCACAGCGAGAGAAGATCTCCTTTGCCGCTTTGCCCGTGAATGCTTTACAGCCGCACTGCGAATCCGAAAGCTTGAAGCCACCGACGATAGAAAGCACCTTGATATACACCTTGGATGCAAGCTTACGGATCGCGGTATAGCCCTCGTAGCCGTCCTTGGAGAGATTTCGCGAGCCGATGACCATATGCGCATCCGGATTGGCAAGGAAGGTCTCGTAAACACGCTTGATGACGTCGGTACCGTATGCGAGGTCGGCGTCGGTAAACATTATAATATCGCCTTCCGCGGCAAGCATCGCCGTTCTTACTGCATATCCTTTTCCTCTGTTCTGCTCATAACCTACGACACGCACATTGGGGAGGTTCATTTCCTCGACAGCCTTATCACAGCCGTCCTTAGAGCCGTCGTTTGAGAAAATGATCTCATAGTCCTCAAAGTTCGCGGACATATAATCGGAAAGTGTCTGTGCAGTCTCCTTGATTATCGAGCTCTCGTTATACATCGGAATACAAAGTGAAAATTTCATTCTTATTACCTTTCAATATTGGGGGTTATTTCTTATATACGTTTATTTCAAATTCGATCTCGGTTTCAAGAGATTCAATGCTTGCAAGCTTTTGCTTGTCCGCCTCGCTGGTGCGCCAATAGTACGGTGTCATTGAAAAAAGCGCGGCGATGTTCTCTTTTCCCGAGATATTCATTGCATAATGGGAGATCACACAATCGACGTGCTCCATATTTTTCGGCAGGTCGGCGCGAGGGCCGTTTTCATAGACGTCCTCATACATCACGCGCTTCAAGCCCATAAGGTGATTTTTGCCCGCGCCCACTACGAATAGATAGCCGCCTTCGCGAAGGATCCTTTTATATTCTTCCTCGGCACAGGGGGCGAAGATATTGGTCACTGCATCGGCACAACCGTCATTGATCGGCAACTCAAACACGCTGGCAGTGGCGAAAAGCAAGCTCTGCTTGCCGTCGCGTCTCGCTTGCTTTGCTCCTGCGGAGCAAGCGAACTTTGAGAGGTCGAAGCCAACGGTGCTCTCTGACAGATCGGCAAGCATTGAGGTATAGTACCCTTCTCCGCAGCCCGCATCGACGAGAAGCTTACATTCGGGAACGTAGTGCTTAACCGTGTGATATATCGACTCCGCGGCAAGCTTATAGTTTGGTGTGGAGCGCAAAAACGACCGTCTTGCCGCAACCGCTTCCTTGGAGTCGCCACCCGTAGCACCGAAGCTCAGGTATCCGTCGGCAGAAAAATCAAAGCTATGCCGTTTGTTTTTTGGGTTATCTCCGCTACACTTTACGCTTTTGCCGTCCTCCGTCATCTCCATGGGGCAACGGCAGATCGGACAGATAAAATGCTCGCGGATCAATTTTTCGTGATTGTTCAAGGCTTCTCCTTTAGTGAGTCAAAATACAGATTGTGGCGAGCCTTAGGGGGTTGGGGGTTCGGCTCGGTTCTTCCTTATATTGTAATACAAAACGCAGAAAAAATCAATAGGTTTGGGGAAAATCGCTACGGATTTCCCCCAAAACAGTTGTTTTCGCGTTAGTTTTCTTCCTCAAAGCTACTGTCGTAGATTGCGTCAAGCTCAAACCAGAAGGTCGAGCCCTTATCTATGACGCTTTCCACTCCGTAGCGTGCACCGTGGGATTCAAGTATTCCCTTGACTATCGACAGTCCGAGTCCCGTGCCGACCACGGCACGCTTATGGACCTTATCTACCTTATAATATCTGTCCCAGATATACGGAATGTCCTCGGGGGCAATTCCTACACCCGTATCGGTCACGGATACTCTTACCCTGCCGCCCTCTACGGTCTGCTTTATCTGAACCTTTTTATCCTCTCCTGTATAGTTGAGCGCGTTATTTACAAGATTATAAACGACCTGCAATATCATAGTTCTGTCTGCGTTGACGGAAATATTTTCTTCCTTTTCAAACGTGATCGAATATTCCTGCTGCTCGGTAAACTTTTCATAACGGAGCATTACTGCACCGATGACCTCGGTCAGATCGAATATCTCGAGTTCGGGCTTTCTTGTTCCTGCGCGTATTTTGGAAAGGTCGAGCATATCGTTTACGAGCTCGGTCAATCTTTCGGTTTCGTCGATTATGACCTGCATATTTTCGGGTGTGCTCTCTCCAGGAATGTCGCGCATAACCTCACCGTATCCCTTTATCATCGTCAATGGGGTTCGCAGGTCGTGTGATATATTGGCTACGAGCTCCTTTTGGAGATTATCATTTTTTGCAAGCTCGCTTGCGGCGTAGTTGAGTGCCTCGGCAAGCTCCTCTGCCTCTCTGTATCCTCCGCCGAAAAAGTGTGCGTCGTATTCTCCCTTTGCGAGTCTTCTCGCTGACCTGCTCATTCTTTCCATAGGCAGACAGATAAGTCTTGACAAAAGAAGCGCCATAACGAGCGCACCCATTATAAGTATGCACATGATCCAGCCGAATTGATGCTCAAGCGTGGTGACCGTTGCGCTCAGGGGAAGCAGGGCGGACTCCTGAAGAATGACGTAGTTGCTGCCGTCAGCGCCCTTGCTTGCCGCCGCGTGTATGGTTACTATAACCGTCGAGCCGCCGACAGAATTTGAAATTCTGCGAGTGTAGTTGCCATCCTTTTCAAGCACACCCGTACACAGTCGACGGATCTCTGCTCCGTCCGCGTGGTGTATAAAGCAGTTTATATTGGCGTCGCAGTCCGCTATCTCACTGGGAACTCCGTCGGTTATTTTAAAAACTCTGATACAAGAGTCGGTCCCTATCGAGCGCTTATAGGTTATTCTCTGCAAAAGCTCTATATTTTCCGTTGCGGAAAATATCTCTTCGTCGGTCTGATGAAATTCGTCGAGCTTGGAGCTTTCGTAAAAGCGGTTGAGCAGCGCTACCTGAAAGGTCCAGATAACTATCAGGATGAGCACGACGAACAAGGTAAGCATACCGAAAAGTCGCCACGAGATACCTGACACGCGGCGACGGCTTCTGTATATGGGGCTGTTTATTCTGTCATTGTTCATATCAGCTGTTCCCCGTCGTTGAATATTACGCTTCGCCCTCAAAGCGATAACCCACTCCGCGAAGCGTTACGATATATTTGCTGTATTCACCGAGGCTTTTACGTAAAAGCTTTATATGCGTATCAAGAGTTCTTGCATCTCCGTAGAAATCGTATCCCCAGACCTCGCTTATCAGCTTTTCGCGAGAAAGCGCGATGTTTCGGTTGTCGAGCATATAGAAAAACAGGTCGTACTCCTTGGGCGACATATCCACTCTCTGTCCGTTGATGTAGACAAGTCTTGCGGTGAGGTCTGCTCTCAATCCTCCGTTGTCAAGCTCTACTATGACATTCGGCTTCTTGACCGTGTCGTCTGCCTTGTCGCGTCTTGACATACGCTTCATAATAGCCTCTATACGAAGCATAAGCTCTTTGGGGGAGAAGGGCTTAACGACGTAATCGTCGATACCGAGCTCGAAGCCGTTTATCTTATCGTATTCCTCTCCGCGTGCCGAGAGCATAATGATCGGCGTGTTCGTCACCTTGCGGATCTCGCGGCAAGCCGAAAAACCGTCGAGCTCGGGCATCATAATGTCCATTATGATGATATCGAACTTGTCCTTACGGCAGAGCCTTACCGCCTCCATTCCGTCTCCTGCTTCGATGACGGTATGTCCTTCAAATTCGGCGTATTTTTTGATTATAGAACGAATCCTTGCTTCGTCGTCAACTACTAAAATATTATACATTTCCTCTCCGTTCCGTCTCTGCACACCGCGGCTCGAGACTAATTATTTACAGTCTTTTGACATTTTTTACATCTCTGATATCATTATAATCAAAATTTGTGACAGTTTAATGAAGAATCGATAAAAAGTCGTTGAAAAAAGCAAATTTATTCTTGTTTTTCGTCTATATATATGATAAAATTAATATATACTGTGAATAACTGCGTTGGGGACGGATTTTAATATGTTTTTTATCAGAAGGTTGCTAAAAGAGATGGGGATAGAGCTATGTGCTCCCATATCCTTGAAAAATTGCAATATTACTAGGCAATACAAGCTCGAGCGTTGCGGTTTTTCGGATATTTCTTCGCTAAATGCGATAATGATAGCCGTTCCCTATCTTTTAAAATGTGAAAAGCGCAACGTTTCGGCATACGCTATTCCAAAAGATTATCACCTGTTTTTTAAAAGACTTTTTAACACGATAATTACCCTGCTTGAAAATGAATATCCCGAAAACAAATTCGTTGGATTTGCGGACGACTCGCCGATAGACGAGCGATCTGCCGCCGCTATGGCAGGTCTTGGCATCGTTGGGGATAACGGCATGCTGATAACCGAAAAATACTCGTCTTACGTATTTTTGGGTGAGATAATCACTGATCTTCCCATCGAATCCGTCGCAGGAAAGATCAAGAGGTGCGAGGGCTGCGGAAAATGCAAGCTCGCTTGCCCGATGGCAGAGTCGGGTCAATGTCTCTCGGCGCTAACGCAGAAAAAGGGCGGTTTATCCGATGAAGAACAGAGGACGATCTTAAAGCACGGATACGCGTGGGGCTGTGATATTTGCCAGGAGGTCTGTCCGCATACGAAAAAGGCGATCGCAGACGGCACTATTTACACGGATATAGAATTTTTTAAAGGTGAGAATCTTCCCTTTATCACCGTCAGAGATATTGACGATATGAGCGACGAGGAATTTGCGACCAGGGCATATTCATGGAGGGGTCGCCAGACTATCAGAAGAAATCTTGAGCTTTTTGAACGAGAGAATTCTTAAAATCAATTTTTGAGGAAAAATTATGTTGACATTTCTTTTCGGAAGACCCGGAAGCGGAAAAACTTCTTACATAATCGAAAAAATAAAGGAATCGGTAGAGTCGGGAAAGCAGACCTATCTGCTCGTTCCCGAGCAGCAGGCCTTTATCAGTGAATCGATGCTTGCCGATCTGCCTGCGTCGTCTGCGCTCTGCTTTGAGGTGGTCTCCTTTTCCCGCCTTTGCGAAAAGGTTTTTGGTGAGGTCGGAGGTCTTATAGACTCACGCATGGGCAGTGATCTGGGGAGCCTGATCATGTGGCAGACCTTGCGCGAGGTCTCCGCACTTTTGGAGGAATACGGAAGCGTTAAGACCGACCGCGCGTTTGGTGATATGATGCTGTCGGTCATAGATGAGCTGCACGCAAATTCGGTCAGCGCCGAGGATTGCCAGAGGCTTGCAGAACAATGCGACGATCCCGCACTCTCGCGTAAGCTTTCCGATATTTCACTCGTTTACGCCAATCGTGATCGAATTATGGGCGAGCTACTCGGCGAATCCGCGATCGCCGCGGAAAACAAGCTTTCCTTGCTCTCGGACGCTTTGCGCTCTCACAAGTGTTTCGGTGGCTGCAGAGTTTTCGTCGACTCCTTTACCAGCTTTACGGGTGAGGAGCACGATATACTCGAGGAGATCGCCAAACAGGCTGACGAGCTCTGCATTTCCTTCTGCTACGAGGGCAGAGGCACTGACGGTCCGCACACCGAAAGCATTCGCAACACGGTTAAAAGATTTACAAGATTTGCGCGCGAAAACGGTGTGGATACAAAAGACGTCACCCTTGAAGCAAATACTCGCGCAAAAAGCATTGTGCTACAGGAGCTTGAAAAGCTTTTGTGGGATTTTTCTCTCACGAAGGATTCGCTTCCCTGCGTGAATACCGAGGAGCTTTCCGCAGTGCCGATGGCAATATGCAAAAACGAATACGAGGAGACCTTCTTTGCCGCCTTGCAGATACTCAAGGCGCACGCAGAGGGCGTTAAATTCTCCGAGATCGCGCTTATTATGCGCGACTGCGATAACAGAAAGGGTATTATTGACGCGATCTTTGAGCGACTTAATATTCCCTATTTCTACTCCGAAAAGACCGATCTTTCGAGCACCCCCGTGGCGCGACTTATCCTGTCTGCTCTGCGTTGTATCACGTACAACTTCAGGACCTCTGACGTGCTCACGCTGATCAAGACCGGACTTTGCGGGATCGAAGCACACGACGCCGATCTTTTTGAGGACTATTGCTACACCTGGTCGATCGGAGGAAACAGATTCCTTGACGACGTCTGGAGCATGAACCCCAACGGCTATACGACTCAAAAAAGCGAGCGCGGCAACGAGATCCTGCTTGCCGCAAACCGTGTGCGTGCGGCGCTCATTCCGCCGCTGGTCTCTCTGCGAAAAAAATTTGCTGTGGCAAGCGGAAACACGCTTGAAAACTGCCGAGCGCTTTACGAATATTTAGAGGAGCTCGGAGTTTCCGAGTCGCTTTGCGCTCTTGCCGAGCTTGAGCTCGCCTCGGGAAACGTACGGGGCGCGGGCGAGGCTATACGCGTTTACGATCACATCGTGTCGGTACTGACGAATATCGGCACCGTGCTTCAGGACGCTCCCACCAACGCGGAGGAATTGACCGCCGCTATTGAAATAATGCTCTCTCACACGGATATGGGCTCGGTTCCTGCCGTTGGAGATTACGTTACGGTCGGCTCGGCGGCGACACTCCGAGTTGAAAATATTAAGATCGCCATTCTTCTCGGTCTTTGCGACGGCGAGTTCCCGAAGGCTTACGCCGACTCGGGACTGCTCAGTGAAAACGACAAGAGCGTTATGGCGGAGCTTGGCATATCCTTGACCTCCCGCGAAAGCACGGTGACCTCGGACGAGCTTTTCTACGTCTACCGCGCTATGACGAAGCCCTCGGATAAGCTGGTGCTCTGCACCTGCTCTTCAAGCATTAGCGGTCGGGCACTCACTCCGTCAACCGCTTGGAATCGAGTCAGGTTTATCTTCCCCGATATCAAGCCCGTAGAATTTGATCTTGCCCGCGTTGCAGAGCTTGCGGCTTCGCTGTCCGAAAAAGAGGACCCGAACGGCAACGGCGGAGGCAGAGAGGAGCTACGCGGAGAACAGGCAGACGCCGTTGAGATAGATCCTATGTACGTTCGTATGCTGTTCGGCGACAGACTTCGTCTTTCCAAGTCGCAGATCTCGACCTTTGCCGAGTGCCCCTACAGATATTGGTGCGAATACGTGCTCGGTCTTCGCGAGCAGAAGGTATCTGCCGTCAGCTACGCCGATTCGGGAACAATAATTCACTACGTTCTTGAAAAATTCCTCAAAAAAGTCCGCCTCCCCGACGGCTCGGTAGAGCGCCCCTCTGACGACGAGATCATTAAAGAGGTCGACTCGATCATATCCGAATATATTTACGATATCAACTGTCCTCTGCCGTCCTCGATGATGTACAGCTTCTCAAGACTCCGCGATCTCTCGCTCGTTATGGTACGCAGCGTTCTTGACGAATTCCAGCGCTCAAGCTTTAAGATAGTCGCGTTTGAGGAGCATATTTCCGATAGCCGCGAAGGAACTCTCAGACCTATGGAGATCAAGATAGGTGATGAGGAGAGTGCTCCCGTGGTCAGTCTGGGTGGTGTGATTGATAGAATAGATCTTTACGACGACGGAGAGAGTAAATATTTGCGCGTGGTCGATTACAAGACCGGTACACACAGATACGACGTGTCCAAGGTCTCTACGGGCGAGGATCTTCAGCTCCCCGCTTACTTATTTACCGCCGCACAGAAGAAAAATATCGGGTTCTTCGGCGAAGAGAGGGAGATACTTCCCGCGTCGGCTCTGTTCCTTTCAGCTGAAGAAGAAAAGGGCGAGATAAATCCCGTGAGAAGCGGATTCATTCTCGGGAACAAGGATATTTTGTCCGCGGCAAGCGCCGATATGGACAAAAAGATACTTGCCGGCATCTCTGTAAACAAGGACGGAGAGATCACAGGCAAAGCCGCGGTCAGCGATGAGCAGTTAGCGGGCATTGAAGATTCCCTGCACACCTCGATAATCGGCACGGCAAGATCGATGTATTCGGGCAAGGCTCCGCGCACCCCTTCAAAGGAAGCGTGTGGGTTCTGCTCCATTCGTTCGTCCTGCCCGTCGGCATACAAGGAAAAGCATTAATTAACCGGAGGACTATTTATGAACTTTACCAAAGCACAACAAGCGGCTATGAATGCTCGCGGGCAAACTCTGCTCGTCAGCGCCGCCGCAGGCTCCGGCAAGACCTTTACACTTACACAAAGAATAATTAAAAGAATAATTGAAGAAGGCGTTGATATATCGAGTCTTCTCATCGTCACGTTTACGCGCGCTGCCGCAGGCGAGCTGAGGGCGAAGATATCCAAGGCTCTTGCCGAGGCTATCGCAGAGCACCCCGACGACAAGCATCTGCAAAGGCAGATGCTCAAGCTCGGAAGCGCGCACATCAGCACCATAGACTCGTTTTTCTCCGATCCCGTGCGAGCGAATTTTGAAAAGCTGGGACTTCCCGCTTCGATGAGGCTTTCTGACAAGGCAGAGCTTTCTCCCTTGCAGGAGGAGGTCATGAAGGAGGTTTTGGAGGACTTTTTTGAGCGTTGCGGTGAGTTTTCAGATGGCAATTTGTCTTCCGTAGGATACAGGAGCTTATTCTCGGACCTCGTTGGTATAATCTCTGTTGCCAGAGACAGCTCGGCACTGATCCCGACACTGCTGAAGATATACGGCAAGCTCATTACTGCGCCCGAGGGCATCGGTCAGCTCAAAAAGCACGCCGAGCGAATGCAGAGATCGGCTTCGCTCGACTTTCTCGAGACCGACGAGGGCAGTATCGTTCGCGCCGAGCTTTGCTCCCTGATCCGATATATTGCGTCGACCTTTGAAAAATGCTGTGAAGATATGGCAAATGATCCCGTTTTGCGCGAAAAATATATTCCCTGCTTTACCGCAAACGCCGAGCTTTGCCGTTCGCTTTTGAGAGTCACGGAGAGTGAGGGTTACGAATCGGTACGCTCTGCCTTTGCCGCCTACGCTCCCGAACGGATACCCTCGCTGAAAAAGGGCGAAAGCACCGAGATCAGCGAATACTACAAAAATCTTCGCGGCAAAAAGCTAAATCCCGCGATCAAAAACGGGGCAAAGGAGCTTCTTTACGCTGAGCCCGACGAAATATCGTCGTGGTACGAGCAAGGTGCAAAGATCTGTCTTTTGATTTTTGACATTCTTGCCGAATACGAGCGCCGCTACTCCGAGGAAAAGCTGAGTCGCGGGCTTTGCGAATTCTCGGATATGCCCAAATTTATGCTCCGCTTGCTTCAAAACGAGGACGGCTCGCCCTCCGAATACGCGAAGTCGATATCGGCTGATTTTAGCGAGGTATATATTGACGAATATCAGGACGTCAACGAGATACAGGACCGAATTTTCGAGATCATCGGCGGCTCTCATCGCTTTATGGTGGGTGATATTAAGCAAAGCATTTACGGATTCCGAGAGGCAGAGCCTTCGATCTTTGCAGGCTACCGAAGAAGCTTTGCTCCGTACGGCGAAAACGCACCTGCAGATCGGGGCGGAAGCACTATATTTATGTCAAACAATTTCAGGTGCGACGAAAACGTGGTGAAATTCACAAATCTCGTTTGCTCCAAAATATTTTCCGCGTTCTCGGAAAGCATCGGCTACACCAAGGACGACGATCTTATCTTTTCCAAGGAAAAGCCCTTTGAGGACTACCAAAGTCCCAAGGTCACCGTTGATCTCATTCAACCCGCACAAGCCGAAGACGAGGAGGACGAGGATACCTCGGCATCTCCCACAAGCAATCTTTACGATGAGGCGATAGTTGTTGCAAACGAGATCGCAAGGCTCATCAGAGAGGGCAAAAAGGCGGACGGTGCGCCAATTCGCGCCTCCGATATAGCCGTGCTCGTTCGAAGTCACTCCCACGCGAAGCCTCTTATCGCAAATCTGAACAAGCTTAACGTAAAATGCTCGACCTCGTCAAAGAGCGCGCTTTTCGACGGAGAGGAAATGAGGCTTTTGATCGATCTTCTCTCGGTCATCGACAACCCGAGGCGCGACGTGCCCCTATGTCACGTTCTTACGGCGGCGCTCGGAGAGGCGGATGCGACGTTCTCGCTTGAGGAGATCGTTGTCGTACGCCGTTACGCTCCTGCGTCAAAATCGTTATTCGACGCTATTCTTGACTACGTCGAAGAGGACGTTGACTCATCGATCGCAAAAAAATGCTATGAATTCGCCTCCGATATTAAAAGGCTACGTGAGATCTCGTCAAAGCTTTCCGCCGACAAGCTGCTCCGCGTGATCGGTAATCACGAGAAATATCAGGCGGCGTGCACGGGTGAGGCGTACACATATCTTTACGATTGCGCTTGCAAATACGTGAAGACCTCCTGGAACGGTCTTTACGCCTTCCTTTCGTACTTCAAAAAGCTTATAGAAAAAGGCGAATCGGGCGCAGAGCCTGCAAAATCCGACCCTGACAGCGTCACGATAATGTCGATACATCAGTCAAAAGGCTTGGAGTTCAACACCTGCTTCTTATTCGGTCTGGCAAAACAATTCAGCACGGAGGATTCAAAATCTCCGCTATTATTTACAAAAGAACTCGGCATCTCACCCAAGCTTCCGCCAAGAGAGGATGAAAACAGCGATCGACTCGACGCTATACGCGTGCGATACAAAAATAATCTGCTTTTCCAATCCGCTAACAAGCTGATCAAGCGCAAGCAGCTTGAGGAGGAGGCAAGGATCTTCTACGTAGCGCTGACGCGTGCAAGAGAAAGGCTTTATCTCAGCGCGACTCTCAACAAGCCGATCCCCGAGTATTTTGCGGAAATAGAAGGCAATGCCGACAAGGCTTACGGCATCAGATCCTCCAAAAATTACGTCCGCCAGACTCTGCTTGCGCTCTCGGAATATTGTGACTGCGACAAAGACGGAATTTTTGAGATCAACGCCTTCGACAAGGGCAAGAACACTCTCGTCTCTCCGCTTGGAAGGTCGGCTTCTCGCTCTGACTCCGCTGCCACCGACGAATATTCCAAGGAGCTGGCTATTTTGCTCTCTCAAAAGAATGCGATGAGCGACGAGGAAAAGATACTTGCTATGATCCCCGCAAAAGTGGCTGCCTCCAAGGTCTCGCCCTCTATGCTTGACGACAGCGTTTTCATTCCTATTCCCACGGGAGAAGCGTTTGCGATCGGTGAGGACGATCCGAGCGAGCAGGATCGCGACGACGCAATTCAGATAAAGCGCCGAATAGACCTTATGCGCTCACGCAAGGTCAGCTTTGACGATCTACTTGAGGTCAACAAGAAGCCCACCGCCGCCGAGCGCGGAACGGCAACTCATCTGTTCTTACAATACTGCGACTATCAGTACGCGGCTGAAAACGGCATTGATGCCGAGATCGACCGCTTGCGCGAGAAGCGTTTTATCAGCAATCGAGTCGCCGATATAATCAATCGCAAGCATCTTTCGGGATTTTTTGAAAGTGAATTGTTTGAATTTATAAAAAACGCAAAGAAGATCCACCGAGAATTCCACTTCCGTATGTTCCGTCCTGCCGCCGATTTTACCGAGGACGAGCGAACCAAAAAGCTGGTTTCGGATAAAAAGATCTTCGTTCAGGGTTCTATCGACCTTATTATTGAAAGTGCCGACGGAGAATTGATCCTTTGCGACTACAAGACCGACAGAATATCGCCCGAGCAGAAGACTGACCCTGCACTTCTCGTTGCAAGCATGCGAGAAAAGCACGGATATCAGCTTGGAGAATATCGACACGCGGTTGAACGGATCTTTGGTAAGGCACCCTCAAAGGTGTTTATCTACTCGGTTCCGATCGGAAGGATCGTAGAAATATAAAAGCTTTAAAAGGACGGTGATATTACTATGAATGAATCAAAATACAGTGATCTTATTACGAAAATACAGAAAAAAAGAAAATGGGTAATTGCTTTAACAATAGTAGCGGTATTATTGGTTATACTGCTTACCTCACCAATAAAATTAGAGGTAATGGGCGAGACCGTGGTCGATTACAAAGGATTACATCCCGTTCTTACCATATTATTGGTTTTCCTTTGCTTTTTTATTGAAATCGTTGCTTACGCTATGGTTTCTCTGCCCTTAAACACATCAATGGATCAAGAATGTGATCCCGAAAAGCATCTGATATTGAATTCGTCACTTAATAAACAGAAAAATATTGATTACGTTTATTCTGTTGATCATCTGTATTTGGGAAATTATACCGAATCCATCAAATATGCAGAAAAAATGATCGCAAGTGCAAATGAGCCGATGGTAATGGTGGGGCTATTCAACAAAGCGAGATGTGAATTTCTTGCCGCTGATTATGACACATTCACTCAAACAGCAAGCCAATACTCGAACACGTTATCAAAATGTCGGAAAATAAAACCTCGGGCTATGGTAGAATATCAAAAAATCAGCCGCGTCATTGATTTGATGCTTGCCGTTTCAAAAGATGATTTGGATACTATCAATAAAATTCGTAGTAATATTGAAGTTTGGAACGCATCTAAAGCAACGGAAGGATTTGTCAGTTATATAAAAGGTATTGCTGCGTATAAGGCAAACGACAAAGAAGAAGCAATATACAGGCTTAAAGCTGTAGAAGAACATTGCTCAAAAACAATTTTGGCAAGGCTTGCAGCCGAACATCTTGATTTGCTTAAGGAATAAAAAGCAGCCATCGCCTCAAATGAGTCGATGGCTTTTGTTTATTAACATTGGTCGCCGCAATAGGTCGTAGCAGTCGGCTTTACGCCGTCGGGCTTTTGACCGTAGGTCGCCGAGTGACCGAGTGATGCTTCTATACGCAACAGTCGGTTATACTTTGCCACTCGGTCGCTTCGGCAGGGTGCGCCCGATTTTATGAAGGGCGCGCCAAGCCCGACGGCGAGGTCAGCGATAGTCGTATCTTCGGTCTCGCCCGAACGGTGGGACAAAATATACGAATACCCTGCGGATGCGGCTATATTCGTCACGCCGATGACCTCGGACAAACTTCCTATCTGATTGGGCTTTACCAAGATTGCATTCGCCGCGCCGACCTCTATTCCCCTCTGAAGTCTTGACGGTGCGGTAACGAACAGGTCGTCGCCGACGAGCATTACGCGCTCGCCGAGTCTTTCAGTGATGACTCGCCAACCCTCAAAATCGCGCTGGTCGAGGGGGTCCTCGATAGAAATTATCGGATATTCGCGTGTCAGCCCTTCGTAATAGTCTATCAGCTCTTCTCTGCTCATCTCCTTGTTGCGCTTGGGGAGTTTATAGGTCTTGGTCTCCTCGTCGTACCATTCGCTTGACGCTACGTCGAGCGCAAGCTTGACCGTATCGGTATCATATCCTGCCGCATTTATCGCCTCACAGAGATATTGGAGCGCCTGCTCGTCGGAGTCAAGGCTTGGGGCAAAGCCTCCCTCGTCGCCCACGGCGGTGGAAAGCTTTTTATCCTTCAATATTTTACCTAAAGCGTGGTATATCTCGCTTCCCATTCGCAGAGCGTCGGCAAACGAGGGCGCACCCGTGGGAACGATCATAAACTCCTGTATCTCGACGTTATTGGACGCGTGCGCGCCTCCGTTAAGCACGTTCATCATCGGGATCGGCAGTCTTGACGCTCTCGCGCCTCCTATCCAGCGAAACAGCGGAACTCCGTAAGCGTTGGCGCAGGCTCTTGCCGCCGCGAGCGACACTGCCAAAATTGCATTAGCGCCAAGCTTGGATTTGTTTTCCGTGCCGTCGAGTTCTATCATCAAGCGGTCGATCGTGGATTGCTCGGACGCATATACACCCACAAGCTCGGGCGAGATCAAGCGGCAGATGTTGTTCACCGCCTCGAGCACTCCCTTGCCTCCATACCTACGGTTATCTTGATCTCTTTTCTCACAAGCCTCATATATTCCCGTTGATGCTCCTGACGGAACGCTTGCCACTCCTATCGTGCCGTCGGACAAGACAACGGTAGCTTCAATTGTCGGGTTGCCTCGGGAGTCAAGTATCTCCCTTCCCGTACACTTGACGATTTGCGGTTTTATCATAATTTATATCCAACCTTTCCTTATTTCTATATTAGTATTATTTTGCCGTTCGAAATAAATTATGCGAAAAAAGAAAACGTCCCCGTTCTTAATTTTTGAAACGGAGACGTTTCCGTTTTAAATATTCATTGTTTTTATAAATTCGCTCTTGATCTCAGCCGCAAACTCTACCGAGCCAAAGCAGAAAATCAGTTTTTCGCTCTCGCCAAGCCCTACAAGCACTTTTGCAGCTTCATTCGACGTTTTGCACCTGATCACGTTATCCGTGGGCAGATCTACCTGTGCTTCGCATCCCACGAGCACGACGTTATTCAAATTCCTGCCCGAGAATGCGGAAAACAAGCTCGACAGGCTTGTTTTGCCATCGGGAGATACTACTATCGAAAAGCTTTCGGGTGCTCCCCAGAGCTCGTCTGCGGTCTTGAGCATCGGGATCAATTCTTCCCTAATCCTTGCCGAATCGGTCACTATTATGGGTGATGCGGAGATCATCTCGAAGCATCTCGTATCTAAGGCAGATGAAAGTCCGTTGAAAATGCCACTCCACGGCATTTTGACTCCTCCGCGACGCAATGCAAGAGAAGCTTCAACGACAGTCATGGCGCAATCTCGCAAAATATGCGACGGACTGCGCAGAGCATAACCTTCCTTGCCTCCATAATTGAAGGTTAATTTACGAGGAGAGATATCGGTCGGCTCAAACTGTGCCTTAGCGGGAATATAGAGTCTTACTCCGCTTACAGCACACGCCTGCGAGATCTTATTATACACGTCGCTTCGTTGATTTCCGCTTACTACCTCACGAGTGCCTCGGCGGATAACGTCACACATAGTCTTTATCTTATCAGCTGCTCCGCCACCTTCGTAGACGGTTGGAACAACGATGAGATCGTACGGCGCGCATATTGCGTCGAGAGCCATACCGTCTTTTGATAGTCCCTCCAAAATAACGTACTCACACGCCTCGAGCTTACACATCAAAAGTCCGAGAGCCAAAACCATTTCTTCTCTCGTGTACATATCGTCGGGATCGTTTTTCGCTACGCCTTTGAGTGCGGTGACCGATTTATTGTAGGTCTCGATGTTTGCCATCTCGCCGTTCAGAAGAATCGAGCTTCTCGAATCAAAATCGCAACAGCTCGTAATGCGTCCAACGCTATGCTCCGAGTTCTTGATGATATTCTCAAGCAAAACTGCACAAGCGTGCCCCGCACCTCCGTCGGGAACGCAGATATATCTTGTGCCTACGTTTATTCTGCCGAGTCGCTTACAGAGATCTGCTATTCTTTTTTGAGAAATATCGGTCGATTTTGGGGCAGGAGAAAAGCTATTCATATATTTCAGAGAATTTGAATATTTCATCTCGGCACTTCCTTTAAAATCATTGCTGTGTCAGCTTTTACAGTCATTTCATCGTTATATCTCTCGCCGCTTATAAGGTCGATATAGGTTGAACTCTCGGGGATCTCAAACCTAAAATCAGCCCCTCTGTTCGCGACGGTTATTACACGGCTGTCCTCTTTTTCACGAACGTATACGATCGCGCCCTTTTCGTGGCTGACGACGTAAAATCTTCCGCCGTCGAGCGCTTTTTCATTCGTTCTTATCTTTCCAAGTATGCGGTAATATTCAAGCAGCTCTGCGCGGTGTGACTCGTTCATCTTATGCCAAGGGAAAGGCATACGGCAGAAGGGATCTCCGTATCCCTCCATACCTATCTCGTCACCGTAGTATACCGACGGAATACCGTACACGGTAAACTGAAGCGCGGCGGCTATCTTAAGCATATCGACTCCGTGTCGGAGCTGATCACGGGAAAGTTTTTTTACGGATTTCGCTTTATTATCGAGAAATTCGTCCTCTTCGTCTCTGCCGAGCACAGTTAAGATACGATCCGTATCGTGAGTACCGATAATATTCATCAGCTTATGCGAAACGCAGGTCGGGTACGAGGAATATATCTCGGTGAGCGTGTTGTAAAGCGTTTCCTCGTCTCCCCATTGGCAGAAGCAGATTATCGCGTTCTTTACGGGATAATTCATAACGCTATCGAGCTGACTGCCTCTGAAATAGCGTCTTCTTTTACCGTATGCGACCTTATCGGCTGCGTTTTCCCATACCTCTCCGATAATTACCGTTTCCGAATTGCTTGCGCTCTTTGCGCTGACTCTCAATTCGTCGAGGAACTTGTCGGAAAGCTCGTCAGCTACGTCAAGTCGCCAGCCTGCAATGCCTCGGTCTATGTATTTTTGGATTATTCCGCCTTCTCCCGTAAAATAGCGGCGGCAATCCTCATTTTCGTGATTAAGCTTGGGCAATATCTCTATTCCCCACCAAGATTCGTATTCGTTTGGGTAGTTTCTGAAATTATACCAATTACGCTTTGGCGAGTTGGGGTCGTTATACGCTCCGCCGTCGCCGTATTTTTTATATCGGTTGAAATACACGCTATCGTCGCCCGTGTGGTTGAAAACTCCGTCGAGTATGATGCCGATCCCCTTTTCCTTAGCTTTTGCGATCAGGTTATCGAACGCTTCATCTCCTCCGAACATCTCATCTACACGTTCGTAATTTGCGGTATCGTATTTGTGATTGGAATACGCCTCAAATATCGGGCAGAGATATATGTAGGTCACTCCAAGCGAGCAAAGATAGTCGAGCTTTTCGGCAACTCCCCACAAATTTCCCCCAAAGAACATATTGTTCTTCAGCGGCTGACCCGAATACTCCTGATATTGCGGAATTCCCTTCTCCCAATCCTCATTGAGCACTGCATACTCGCGAACTGCGATATTTTTAGCCTTTTCGCCATCACCACGGAAAAATCTGTCGGTGAATATCTGATACATCACGCCCTTGCCGAAGCTATCGGGAGTCTTAAAATCCTTTTGATACACAAGCATACGGAAGCGCGAGCCTGCCTTTTCGTCAAGCTCGAAATCAAGGTTGTTATATGTATCGGTAAAAAGCGTATTCAAGCCGCGAAGAAGGAGAAATTCATAGTAAAAGAGTCCTTGATCTTCGCCGCAGCAGAGCTCTGCGGTATCAAGCGTACAGCAATAGACGTCCTCTCTGTTGTCGGATCGGCAAAAATTCAATGGGATATCAACGTCACATTCGCCGTCCTTGCAGATGCGCAAGACCACGCCCGACGCACCGAAGCGGTGAGAAACGGTCACCTCTATATCTATGATATCTCCGCACGGAAAAGCGCCGAGATACGAAACGTCCTCGGCATTTATAAATTTACGTATCTGCACGGTTCCCGTGCTCTCTGTTTCTTGATAAAATTTAGGGAGCATTTTTTCTTTCCGCGGTCTGCTTTATTTTTGCCGTTCCCGAGGTAACGCACGGTGCCACCTCGGGAACGGGATCAAAAACAAACCGATATTTGTTAAAAATTTATAGTCTTTTCGGCGATCAGTTCACGGGCTTGAGATCCCAAAACTTTTCGGCATATTCCTTGATAGAACGGTCTGCAGCGAAGAAGCCTGCCGCACTGGTATTGAGAAGCGACATTCTCGTCCACTTCTCTCTGTCGTCGTATGCCTTGAGCATCTCGTCGTGAGTCATACGGTAGGACTCGAAATCCGCAAGACACATATAGGGGTCTGCTATGCCGTGACCAGTCAACAGATAGGTCGCGATGTCGGCAAACGACTCGCCTGCAAAGCCGATCGAGAGGAAGTTGATGATTCTGCGAAGTCTTGCATTGTTCGAATAGAACTCTGCGGCACGGTAGCCGTTAAGCCAGAGCTTTTCGACCTCGTCGCTCTTAAGACCGAAGATATACATATTGTCCTGACCTACTGCGTCGAGCATTTCGACGTTTGCGCCGTCGAGAGTACCGATAGTTATAGCGCCGTTGATCATAAGCTTCATACAACCCGTACCGCTTGCTTCCTTACCTGCAAGAGAGATCTGCTCGCTGATATCTGCCGAGGGGATGAGTATCTCCGCGGTGCTTACGTCGTAGTTCTCAAGGAACACGACGTTGAGCTTTTCTTTGATCTTGGGGTTGTTGTCGATATCCTTGGAGATCATACAGAGAAGCTGAATGATTCTCTTTGCCATCTGATATCCCGGTGCAGCTTTTGCTCCGAAGATAAAGGTCTGAGGACGGATATCAAGATCGGGATTATCCTTGAGCTCGAGGTAGATGCCGATGATATTGAGCGCGTTGAGGAGCTGTCTCTTATACTCGTGAAGTCTCTTGATCTGCACGTCGAACAGCGAGTGGGTATCGATCTTCTTGCCGGTTTTAGCGTAAAGATGGTTAGCGAATGCGATCTTATTGTTATGCTTGATCGCGCGTACCTTTTCAAGCACAGCCTTATCGTCTGCAAACTTTGCAAACTCGGAAAGCTCTATGGGGTTATGTCTGTATCCCGTGCCGATGCACTCGTCGAGCAGAGCCGCCAATTCGGGATTGGAGTAGCAGAGCCAACGGCGGTGTGCAATACCGTTCGTTACGTTCTCGAACTTATTGGGATACATCTTATAGAAATCGTTGAAGACTGTCTTGGTGAGAATATCGGAGTGGAGCTTGGAAACGCCGTTTACCGAATGAGAACCGATAACAGAGAGGTTTGCCATTCTTACCGAGCCGTAGCCGACGACGCTCATCTTGCTTATTCTCTGCCAGTTACCGGGGAACGCGTTCCACGCGTCGCGGCAGAATCTTTCATTGATCTCCTTGATGATGTCGTATATTCTGGGGAGCTTGAGCTTGAACAGATCCTCGTTCCAGGTCTCAAGCGCCTCGGGCATTACCGTGTGGTTGGTGTATGAGCAGATCTTTACGACCTTATCCCACGCGTCCTCCCAAGAATAGAAATAATCGTCCACGAGTATTCTCATAAGCTCGGGAATACAAAGTGCGGGGTGGGTATCGTTGATATGGATTGCTACCTTTTCTTCGAGATTGGCAAGCGTTCCGTACACTGCCATATGGTCGCGAATGATGCTCTGAACCGATGCGGAAACTAGGAAGTACTGCTGAGAGAGACGGAGGAGCTTTCCTTCGGTGTGGTTATCCGAGGGATAGAGCACCTTGGTGAGCGTTTCGGCGTTCGTGCTATCCTCGACTGCCTTGTGATACTGTCCCTGAGTAAACAAGCCCATATTGAAGTTCTGGATATTTCTTGCCTTCCACAGACGCAGGCGGCTGACGCCCTTACTGTCTGCTCCAGAGATCATCATATCGTAAGGAACTGCCTCGATCTCCTCGCTGTTTTCATAAATAACGGTCATGTGGTTATTTTCCCACTTTTCGCGGACGCGTCCTCCGAAGCGGACTACGAATGCACGGTCTGTTCTCGGAACGAGCCAGACCTCTCCACCGGGAAGCCATACGTCAGGAAGCTCTACCTGCATACCGTCGACGATCTTCTGCTTGAAAAGACCGTACTCGTAGCAGAGTGAAAATCCCGTTGCGGGATAATCAAGAGATGACAAGGAGTCCATAAAGCAAGCGGCAAGTCTTCCAAGGCCTCCGTTGCCAAGTCCCGCATCGGGCTCGCACTCGTAAAGGTCGTTGAGCTCAAAACCGAGAGCCTTGAGTGCTTCGGCATAGGATTTATCAAGTCCAAGATTGCATACATTGGTCTTGAGTGATCTGCCGAGCAGGAACTCCATACACATATAGTAAATGCGCTTTGCGCCCTTTTTGTTGACTTCCTTTTTGAAGTCGCCGCGCTTTTCGGTGAGGATGTCGCGGACGGTCATAGAGACCGCCTTATACATCTGTTCGTCGGATGCTTCAGCGGGAGTGCAACCAAAATAGCGCGAAAGCTTGATTTCAATGTTTTCTTTGATTTTTGCTGAGGTCAAATTCTCGTGATTCATTTGCGTTTTATACCTTTCGGATCAAAATTTTATTCTTAATCAATTGCTCACGTAACTTCGTGAAGCATATCTCCGTTTACAAGGCGACTTATAAACAGAGATACGCCGCGCGCTGTTGGACGGCGATTTATTCTCAATAAATTTCGCCGTCCCCGAGAGTTATTGCCCTCGGGGACTTTTTCTTGGCGTTTTTATCAAATTTTATCGATATTGATCAAAGAGAGTCGAACATCTCCATATACTTGCCTGCGGACACGCTCCACGAGAAGTCCGTTCCCATTATCTTACTGATAAACTTCTTATTCTGCGCCTTATCCGCATAGAGCGCGAGGGCGGCGTTTATTCTGTCCTCAAGCTCCCAAGACGAGTAGTTCGCAAAAGTAAATCCGTTGCCCTTGATCTCTCCGTTATCTACCCAATAGCCCTTGATCGAATCGGCAAGTCCTCCTGTTTCTCTGACAACCGGCACCGCACCGTAGCGCGACGCGATCATCTGCGAAAGTCCGCAGGGCTCGCTCTTGGAAGGCATTACGAAGATATCGCAAGCGGCGTATATCTTCTTCGACAGATCTCTGTCATAGGTCAACAGAGCTTTGACTTTATCGGGATATCTGCACTCGAGCTCGTAGAAGAAGCTTTCGTACTGAGGCTCGCCCTTACCAAGAATTACAAACTGGACGTCGTTATTTCTTACGACATTGTCCGCGATATCTCTTACGAGGTCAAGTCCCTTATGGGTTGCAAGTCTTGAGATTATAGCAAGCATAGGCACGTCGGCTCTTTCGGGAAGTCCGTATTCGCGCTGAAGCGCCATCTTGTTCTCTGCCTTGCCCTTGATAACTCCGCGGCGGTCGTAATTCTTTACGAGCACGTTATCCTTTGCGGGATTATAGTAGTTGTAGTCTATGCCGTTGAGTATTCCCGTGAGCTTATGCGCGTTTCTGTAGAGTATGTGGGAAAGACCGTGCGAATATTCGTAGGTCTTGATCTCCTCAGCGTATCTTTCGCTTACGGTGGATACCATATCAGCGCATTCGATCGCCGCTTTCATAAGATTTATGCAATCGTCATATCTCATCAGCGAGTAATATTCGGGACCCATATCGAATACGTCTCCGAGTATCTTGAAATCGTATTTGCCCTGATATTCGATGTTATGAATAGTATAGACCGTTTTTGTGTTTGCAAGTCCCTCAATGTAACGGTATTTGGTATTGAGATAGACCACCGCCATTGCCGCCTGCCAGTCGTTTGCCTGCATAACGTCGGGATAAAACTCGAGGTGTACGAGCATTTCCATAACTGCCTTGCAGAAATACGCGTATCTTTCTCCGTCGTCGTAATATCCGTAGAGCATTCCGCTACGCTTGAAATAATACTCGTTATCGATGAAATAATACGTTACTCCGTCCTTAACAAGACTTTTTACTCCGCAGTAGAGGCTTCTCCATGCCAGCGGCACGTAAAAAACCGCTTCGTCCTTCATCTGCGCTCTCCACTCGTCCTTGATTGCCGAGTACAGAGGCATTACCACTCTGACATCTACGTTGTTTTTTTCCTTCGCCTTGATCGCCGCGGGCAAAGAGCCCATTACGTCGCCAAGTCCTCCTGTTGCCGCGAAGGGCATGACCTCCGCGCCTACAAATAATATTTTCTTCATACTTCCTGACCTATCTTTGCTAAATTTTGAGACAGCTTACATTATACTGACATTTTTTTACCGATATAGAACGGCATTGTCTTGTGTCCAGAGAGAACTCTTCCGTCCTTTATCATGACGTTCTTATCCGCGATAACGCAGTTAAGCTCTGCATTCGGGCAGACGTAGCTATCCTGGAACAGAATCGAATTCTTGACTACTGCTCCCTTTCCAACGTGTACGCCGCGGAAAATGATGGAATTTTCGACCTTACCCTCGATCACGCAGCCCTCTGCTACTACAGAGTTGGTAACCTTTGCGCCATCGCAATATCTTGTGGGCGCGGAGTTGCGCACCTTGGTGAGCACGGGGCGGTTCTTGATGCCAAAGAGTCTTTCTCTTGCATCCGCCTCGAGAAGCTTCATAGAGCACTCGAAATAGCCCTCGAGCGAGCCAATGTGTGCGTACCAGCCATCGTACTTATAGACCTTATACGCTGCCTTGCCGATATTCTTCATAATGATGTCACGCAAGAAGCTGTTATGTCCGCGGGAAATAGCCGTTTCAACCACGTTAAGAAGATACTGTCTCTTCATGACCATTATGTTGATATACACCTGGGTATCCTCGGATACGTGATCCTCGAAAATGTCGGTAACGTTATCGTTCTCGTCGGACTTGATGAGGGTCAAGATCTCGTTTTCGCTGACTCCCGTGAGGTCGGTGCTCTTGGTAACGAACGTGATATCCGCGCCGCTTGCCGCGTGTCTTTCTATAACGTCGTTGAGGTCGATGTTGCAAATAACGTCGCAATCCGACATAACTATGTAGTCTTCGTTGCAGCGGTTGAGGAAGTTCACAGTACCCATAAGCGCCTCAAGGCGAGAGGTATAGAACTTATTTGCTCCTGCGTTGTCAAATGCAGTAACGAAGGGGGGGAGCAACTTGATTCCGCCCGAGCGACGAGCCAGATCCCAGTCCTTGCCGTTTCCGAGATGGTCGAGAAGCGACTGATAATTGTTGTGGGTTACGAGTCCTATTTTGGAAATTCCCGAATTTACCATACTCGAAAGCGCAAAATCGATAAGACGGTATCTGCCTCCGAAGGGCACGCTACCGATCGTTCTCATTCTTGTAAGCTCGGGAACGCTGTTATCGTGTATATTTGAAAATATAAGACCTACTGCTGTCATTATTTTTACTCCATTCTGCCGCCGAAATGGCGGCGCAAATAATATTGACGAATTTTGCCTCTGCAAAATTCGAGCGTGAAAAAGATCAATTGCCTTTCAGAGAGAAGCAGCTTTCACGCAACTCCCCTTATTAAAGCTCCGAAATTATTGCGCCGTCTTCAATAACGGTGCCGTTGGGTACTTCGATATCCTCGCCAAGCACAGTGATTCCCTTTGCCTTATCCTTGGAAACGCCGACTATCGCTCCTGCGCCGATCTCAACTCCCGTATCGATGATCGAGTAGTTGACCGTTGCTCCCGAGCCGATGACCGTGTCACCCATAAGCACGCAATCCTTTACGTACGCGCCGGGCATAACCTTTACGCCCGAGCCGAGAACACAGTTCTTTACAGTTCCGTAGATCTCACAGCCGTCGGTAACGTAGCTGTTGACGATCTTTGCATTCTCTCCAATAAACTGCGGTCCGTTAGACTGATTTCTTGAATAGATCTTAAAGTTAGGATCGTTGAGATCGAGCACGGGATCTGTACCGAGGAGGTCCATATTAGCCTCCCAGAGAGAGTTGATCGTTCCAACGTCCTTCCAATATCCCTCGAAGGGATATGCAAACATTTTTTCACCCGCCGCAAGCATATTGGGAATGATGTTCTTACCGAAGTCGTTGGAGGAGTTGGGATCTGCCTCGTCCTCAACGAGATATTTCTGAAGTTTTTCTCTTGTGAAGATATATATACCCATCGACGCGTTGGTGCTATCGGGGTTCTTGGGCTTTTCGGTAAACTTATATATCGAGCCGTCCTCATTGGTGCTCATGATACCGAAGCGGCTTGCCTCCTCGATCGGAACGTCGATGACTGCAATAGTACAGTCCGCGCCCTTTGCCTTGTGATATTCAAGCATCTTGGCGTAGTCCATCTTGTAGATATGGTCACCCGAGAGGATAAGAACGTATTCGGTGTCGTATCGATTGATAAACGCGAGGTTCTGATAGATCGCGTTTGCGGTTCCCTTATACCAGTCAGCAGATTTCTGACCCTGATACGGGGGCAGGATCTTTACACCTCCCCAGATACGGTCGAGGTCCCACGGCTGTCCGTTGCCTATGTACTCGTTCAAAACGAGGGGTTGATACTGGGTCAGTACTCCGACGGTGTCGATGCCCGAGTTGATACAGTTCGACAGGGTGAAGTCGATAATTCTGTACTTTCCTCCGAAGGATACTGCCGGTTTTGCGGTTTTCGTAGTCAAGGCATACAAGCGCGAGCCCTGGCCTCCTGCAAGCAACATTGCCACACATTCTTTTTTCTTAAACATAAGAACTCTCCTCTATGATAAAAAATTAATGGTACGCGATTTTTCCGAACGCTCGGACATAGGGATTTGCTGTATTTACGTGTTATTTTTTTCTTTTTTTGTTCTCTTACGTTTTGTCGGACTTTTTTTACCGACCGGCTTTTTTGAGGTCATTTTCAATATGACTGCTCCGAGAGGGGGAACGCGGAGGTGTATACCCTCGGAATATTTGCCGAACACTTTATCTCGGGTGCTTTCAAACTGCACCCCGGTGTTCGTCACACCGCTTCCGCCGTATCTTTCGTCGTCGGAATTGAATATTTCCTCGTAAACACCCTCCTCAGAAACACGAAGGAAGAAGTTTTCGTAGGTCGTTGGCGTGAAATTTATTATTACGACGAGCTCGCTGCCGTTAGAAGCGATTCTGCGATAGGATATGATGCTGTCCTTTGAGTTGTCGGGGTCTATCCACTGATAACCCTTCCAGCTGTCGTCGATCTCCCAAAGCTGAGGCGAACGCAGATAGAGGTCGTTCAGCTCCGCGCAGAAAAATTGATGCTTGGCATGAGTTTCATAATCAAGCAAGAACCACTCGACCTGACCGTCGTGTGCCCATTCGCGAAACTGACCTATCTCTGAGCCCATAAACGTGAGCTTTTTGCCCGGACAGGTCATTCTATAGACCTCGAAGGCTCTCGCCCCCGCAAATTTGCACCAATAGTCGCCTTGCATTTTATCAAGGAACGACCTTTTTCCGTGAACCACCTCGTCGTGCGATATCGGCAGCACGAAGCGTTCGTTGAATGCATATACCATCGGGAAGGTGAGCTTAGAGTGATTGTCGGGTCTGTAGCCAAAATCGGTGGAGGCGTACCATAAAGTATCGTTCATCCAGCCCATATTCCATTTGAGATCAAAGCCAAGTCCCTGACCCTCGGTCGAAGTCACTCCCTGCCATGCGCTCGACTCCTCCGCGATCATCAGCACGTCGGGATGAAGCTCCTTGACGGTACGGTTGAGCTTTTGCAAAAAATCTATTCCCTCAAGGCAACGGTTGTCGCCGTATTCGTTCGGCGTCCAATCGCCAGGGGCGCGATCGTAATCAAGATATATCATAGACGACACAGCATCTACTCGCAGACCGTCGGCGTGATATTTTTCGATCCAATAAAGCGCGTTTGATATAAGGAATGAGCGCACCTCTGCTTTTCCAAGGTCAAATCTCAACGTTCCCCATCCCCGAAGCTCAGATCTTTGAGGATCGGCGTACTCGTACAGCGGTTCTCCGTCAAACCGAGCGAGTCCAAACTCGTCTTTTACAAAATGGGCGGGCACCCAATCAAAGATAACTCCTATACCCGCACCGTGCATAATGTCCACGAAGCGCATAAGGTCCTTCGGCTCGCCGTATCTTGACGTGGGAGCATAAAATCCTCCGACCTGATACCCCCACGAGCCGTTGAAGGGATGCTCAGAGATCGGCATCAGCTCAACGTGGGTATATCCCATCTGCTTGACGTACGGAACGAGCTCCTCAGCGACCTCCTTATAGGTAAGATAACTTCCGTCATCTCTTGTCTTCCACGAGCCGAGATGCAGCTCGTATATATTCATCGGACGCGAATAAAAATCCGTATCCTCTATACGCTGCTCAAGCCAGCCACGGTCTCTCCACCGATATCCGCCGATATCGGCAACGATCGACGCCGCATACGGAGGGTTGTCCATACGAAAGCCGTACGGGTCAGATTTATAGATAACTTTATCATGCTTGCAGAATTTGAATTTGTAGAGATCTCCCGCTTTTATTTCGGAATCGAGAATTTTCGCTTCCCAGACTCCCTCGTCGGTCAGCCTGACCATAGGGTGTGAATCCGACCACCCGTTAAAGCTACCCGTTACGAATGCGCTGTCGGCATGCGGTGCGTATACGCGGAATACAAAATTTCCCTCTTTTTTGCTCACTCCGAAAATCTCGTAGGCTTTTTTTGAGTCGCCCGAATGAAAGAGAGAGAGCTGTGCCTTTAAGCTTTTTTCGGTCATTTTGACACCTCCGTGAACAACAGTCGAGGCTACTCACCCGAAAGCGAGATACTCTTATATCTATTATACCACCGCTTTTTCTCCGTGTCAATGCACATTTCTTATAAATATACATTAATGTATGTGGTAAATTTGCCAATATATTTTAAATATGTCACCGTTTTTAACCTTTGAGACCGTGCCCGAGGCAAAAATAGTGTTGACAACACTTGTTTTTTGTGATACAATAAAGTGATATATTGTTTAGATTTCAAGATTGGAGGATCGCGCAATGACCGACGGAATTATCTATTTTCCCAATATCGTCGGCAACGACGCGCTTATCCGCCGCTTGTCAAAGGATATATCGGAAAACAGACTCTCTCACGCATACGTTTTGGAAGGCGCAAAGGGCAGCGGACGGCACACGATCGCAAAAGAGGCTATCGCCGCAATAGAATGTGAGGCTCGATCTGATGGCAAAACGCACATTTCCGTACCTTGCGGCAGGTGCAAAAGCTGTGAAAAGATACTGTCGGGTAAATCTCCCGACGTGATCACGCTGGGTCTTGAGGGCGAGCGATCCACGATCGGCGTTGAAGCTATCAGAAATCTGAAAAACGATATTTTCACTGCTCCAAACGATCTTTCGGTCAAGGCTTATATCATCGAGGATGCGGATCTTATGACTCCGCAGGCGCAAAATGCGTTTCTGCTCTCTCTTGAGGAGCCGCCCTCGTACATTATATTCTTTCTGATATGCGAAAATTCCGAAAATCTGCTTGAGACCGTGCGCTCACGCGCGCCGACGCTTCGAACGCAAAGATCGTCTTCTGAAGAACTTGAAGAATATCTGCTAAAAAACGACAGCCGCGCCGCAGAATTGAAAAACACTTCTCCGCGCGAGTGGGAGGAGATAGTCTGTGCAAGTCAGGGCTCGATCGGAAACGGTCTTGAACTGCTCGATGCAAAAAAACGCGCTCGTTTGCTTGAATACCGAGGCGTTGCAAAAAAATTGGTCACTATGCTTGGCAGATCAAACAAAGTTGCAGCCCTTGAGTCTATATCATCGTTCGGAACGAAGAGATCCGAGGTCTGCAGACAGCTTTCGTTTTTGCAAAGCGCTCTGCGCGATCTGTTGCTTTTAAAGAAATGTGAGACGGCACCTCTCTGCTTTTTCGAAAGACGGGACGATGCTATTGAGCTCTCGACCAATTTTACTGCCCACACGCTCTTGTCTCTTTACGACGCGTCGCTCGTAGCGATGGACGATCTTGAGGCGAACGCAAACGTCCGCCTGACTCTGATGAATATGTTGCAGAGCGCAGGGCTCATTTAAATCACGAAAAATCCCAATTTAAAAAGGTTGGTACAAATATGAATTCAGATACAAGACCAAAAAATCAGGGCAATTCCAACGGTTCGGGAAACGCTCAATCTAATAACAAAAATAAGAAAAAACCGTATTACATCAAAAAGAAAAAGCGCCACGGGAACAACGGAAATCCTCAAAATCGCGAGCGAATTCAAGAGGAAAAGAAGGAACTTACAAATGCCGATGCTCAAATCACAGAAACGGAAAGCACTCCCGACGTCGTGGTCGTCGAGGCGGACGACAGTATGGTCCCCGAGGTTATCGTTTCTATTGAGGACGACGATACCCCTAAGGTCCATGTGACCGGTGTTCGTTTCAAGCCCGGTGGAAAGGTCTATTTCTTCGCGAAGGGCGATCTTGAACCCAAGAGCTCGTCCTACGTTATAGTTGAGACTGCACGCGGCCTCGAATTCGGAGAGGTTGCTTTCGGCGACCGCGAGGTCAAAGAGTCCGCACTTGTTCCTCCGCTTCGCCCCGTCGTTCGCATCGCTACCGACGAGGACATCCAGCGCAACAAGGAAAACAAAAAGAAGGAAGACGAAGCGTTCAAGATCTGCGCCGAAAAGATCCAGAAGCACGGGCTGAGCATGAAGCTTCTTGAAGCGCAATATTCATTTGATAACTCCAAGCTTCTCTTTTATTTTACCTCCGCCAACAGAGTCGATTTCCGAGAGCTCGTAAAGGATCTTGCAAGCGTATTCAAAACGCGCATTGAGCTCCGTCAGATAGGTATACGCGACGAAGCAAAGATCATGGGCGGTCTCGGTGTTTGCGGCAGACCCCTTTGCTGTTCGACATTCTTATCCGATTTCGTTCAGGTTTCTATCAAAATGGCAAAGGAACAAAATCTCTCGCTCAATTCCGGAAAGATCTCGGGATGCTGCGGCAGACTTATGTGTTGCCTGCAATACGAATACGGCACCTACGTGGAGGAAACTGCCAAAACTCCTCCCGTTGACTCCACCGTTAAGACCAAGGACGGAATCGGCATCGTGACCGAGGTCAGTCCTCTTGCGGCTACTCTAAAGGTAAGACTCAAGGACAAGCCTGATTCGTCTCCCGTAGTATATAAAAGAGATGACGTCACCTTGATCTCAAAGCCGACCGCAAAGAAAGCCGAGGATTGATTCGGCAAATTAGCCTATGCTAACTGTGCGGTTTTGTGCAATCCGCATAAATTATCTTAAAAATTTTGTACACAACGATACTTGAAAATCAGATCGGTTTGTGATACAATGATAGCATCAAAAATATATGGAGGTACATTTCTATGGCATACAAGATTTCCGACGATTGCATCTCTTGCGGCGCTTGTGCAGCAGAGTGCCCCGTTGAAGCTATTTCCGAGGGTGACGGCAAGTACGTTATCGACGCTGACACATGTATCGACTGCGGTAACTGCGCAGAGGTATGTCCCGTTGGCGCTCCCGCTCAGGACTAATATAGCTTATAGCTATCGCCGAGCCGCGTGAGTGGCTCGGCGTTTGTTTTTATTTTGATTACTTAAACGCTTATTCGGAGGTCGCTTTGGAAAAGACTACGAAAATAAACGATGATCTTACTCTGATACAAAGCTCGCAGGGGCTCACCTTCGGCAGCGACGCTTATCTTTTGTCCGCATTTGTTTTTGGGGGGAAAAATCAAGTCGGCGCCGATCTGGGCAGCGGTACGGGAGTAATTCCTCTGCTCTGCGCTTCAAGAAAAAAGGCTGCGAGAATATATGCCGTTGAAATACAGGAAAAATTCGTTGATCTTATCAGAAGAAACTCAGAGATAAACAGCAAGGGCGAGATCATTCGACCCGTGCTTGCTGACGTGCGTTCGCTTAAAGCTTCGGATATCGGTACGGAGGTCGACTTCGTTACGGCAAATCCTCCTTATATGAAAATTGACAGCGGAAAACGCAACGAGCACGATGAAAAATTCATCGCGCGACACGAGGTCTGCGGAGGTATTGGCGATTTTTGCGCTTGCGCTTACAGGCTGCTAAAGCACGGCGGTAAATTTTACGTAGTCTGGCGCCCCGATCGGCTTGTTGACCTGATCTGCGCTCTGCGCGAAAACCGTCTTGAACCCAAGCTTATCACATTCGTTTGTGCAACTCCTCAAAGCGAGCCCTCGATGGTTTTGGTGCGCTCCTCGAAGGGCGCGGCGGCAGGATCAACAATTACTCGCACCCTCTTTTTGCATGACAGCAAAGAAGGTGCTATTCAAAGCAAGCTGTCGTCCGACGCGGCTAAAATATACGAAAACTGCTCGTTTGCTGATTTCAAGTAATGTCGAAAAGGCATTTTCGGCTGTTTTTAAGGAAAATATATGGAAAATATGAAACGGATCCTCAGCTACACTCGCCGGGGAATAGATGATTATAATATGATACAAGAGGGAGATAAAATTGCCGTCGGTGTTTCGGCGGGAAAGGACTCTCTTACCCTTTTGTGCGCTATGGCTTATCTGCGCCGCTTTTATCCCAAAAAATTCGAGCTCATAGCCATAACCGTGGATATGGGCTTCGATGAGGGTATGGATTTCGGTCCGATACAAAGACTTTGCGAGGAGCTCGACGTACCCTATCACATCGTGCCCACACAGATATACAAGATCATTTTTGACGTCAGAAAAGAGGCGAATCCCTGCTCTCTTTGCGCTAAAATGCGCCGCGGGGCGCTTCACAACGCGGCAAAGGAGCTTGGATGCACATCGGTAGCACTCGGACACCATTTTGACGACGTGGTCGAGACCTTTATGCTCAATCTCTTTTTTGAGGGCAGACTTGGATGCTTCAGCCCCGTCACAGAGCTCTCACGAGTCGGAATAAAGCTGATACGACCTATGATCTATATGCCCGAAAAGGATGTTGCCGAGTTTGCAAGAAAAAATCAGCTTCCCGTTATCAACTCTCCCTGCCCTGCGGATAAAAATACTGAGCGCGAGGAGATGAAACAGCTTTTGCGCTCACTTGAGCGCGAAAACAAGGGACTTCGCTATCGAATTTTCGGCGCGATCTGCCGCGGAGAGCTTGACGGATTCCGCGAGCTTGGCAGAATGGAAGGAATAAAAAAATACTCGGAAGACGAGCCGAAGGAATGATATATAAAAAGACCTTTTCAGTTAGTGAGAAGGTCTTTTTGTTTGTATTCGTGGTTATATTTATTCTTTGAAGATCATTGTGCCGAATTTTTCCGGGCGATGAAAGGTAAAGCGTTCCCTATCTACCTCGCTCCAAGATAAATAGTGCGGCGGATCGGAGAGGTCGGCACACTTATAACAGTTTGCGCGAACCGTCTTACCTTCTTTTGCTTCAAATTCAGGGAAAAATCTGCGGATAAAGCCAAAAGGAAGCTTATAAAAAATCTCCCAGCCATCATTGAATTTGTTTATCTTCGGATTGAGTATTGATTCGTGACCTTCGGGCAGGATAAGCCGGGTGAGCGTGTCGACAGAGGATCCAATACCGAGAAAAAGTGTGCCGAGCGAGTTGAATTCTATATTCAGATATCTGTTATCGTCTTGCATCGGGCAGATGAAAAATTCAAGACAGCTATCCTTACACGGCGCGGCCAGCGCCCCTATTTCCTCGGCGCGTGTCTGCGACTCGCAGGTAGAGAGATGTATAAGAAGCGAATCATCGTTCCAAGAAATCTGCGCCGAAGCGGTGATATCGCTTGGTGTTTCGAGATACGGAACATCGATATTTAAGATGGGGACATCGTTCCAATTTGTGAATTTGTTTATTTGATACACTTTCATAATATGTCGCTTTTTTAAATTATTTGTTTATTTTTCTATCTATAGTTTGTTGTTTTGTTCGATTTTGAAATTGATTGTCGAGTTTTGACGTATGATGTTTAGCGAGATTACGGGCTGCGATTTTGATGACTCAACCCAACAAAACATCTATCGCAAGCATCGTGCAAAATCCTATAAGCAAAGCATAAGTCGCTCCGCGTTCATTTCCGTGGGCGTGAGTTTCGGGGATCATCTCGTCGCTGACAACATAGATCATAGTTCCTCCCGCAAAAGCAAGGGCGAACGGCAATATCACCGAGGCTATCGAAACGGCAAAATATCCGATCAAAGTGCCTACGACCTCGACAAGTCCCGTAATCATAGCGATGACAAATGTTTTTCCGGGTTTAACACCTGCGGCAAGCATTGGCGCTATGATTATCATTCCTTCGGGGATATTCTGCAACGCGATACCGCCTGCGATTATAAGCGCTCTCGAGGTATCCCCCGCCCCGAATCCGACTCCCGCCGCGATACCCTCGGGCAGATTGTGGATCGCAATAGCAACAACAAAAAGCAAGACCCTGCTTAAATTCGCGTTATGTCCGTGTGATTCTATGTCCGATCCGACGATTCTATGCAAGTGAGGTACAACTCGGTCGATGACGTTCAAAAACAACGCGCCAACAAAAATGCCCGCGATCGTGACAAGCAGTCCGAATTTACCACCGTATTCAAGCGACGGAACGATCAGTCCGAACACCGCGGCGGCGAGCATTATTCCCGCGGCAAAGGATTGTATCATATCTGAAAATTTATGAGAGGCATTTTTGAACAAAAAGCCTATCAGGGCGCCTATTACCGTAGCACCGCCGACGCCAAGTGCGGTAAGCAACACAAGATCCATAAGCGTCTCCTTTCAAACGTTGTTAATCTTTATAGATTAATTATAAAGTATTTTCGCTCATTAATCAAGTCAAAAACAAAAAATATTTGCCGTTTTGCTCTTTTGATTGAAAGTTTGGAGGAATATCGTGTGACGTAGAGGTAAATTGTGCGTGGTTTTGTGCGTGGTTTTCCTATAGCGTATTGACAAATCCAGCAATTTGTGGTATACTACCGCTTGTGTCCGCAGTAAAATGAAACATAACGGACAAAGGCAGATAAAATTATAATTCGGAGTAAAAGATGTTTGGTCTTGTATTAACCGCGCTCGGTCTTGGGGCAGGTCTTGCAATGGATGCGTTTTCGGTCTCGCTTGCCAACGGATTGCACGAGCCGAAGATGAAATTGCCCAGAATGCTTCTTATAGCGGGCACGTTTGCGATATTTCAGGGCGTGATGCCCATGATAGGTTGGGTATGCGTACACACCGTGCTGCAATATTTTACCGCGCTTTCAAATTTCATTCCTTGGATAGCCTTCGCGTTGCTCGGATATATCGGTGGGAAAATGATATATGACGGAGTCAAGTGCGGCTGCGATGATTGCGAATGTGGCGAGAAGCTGACGTTCGGGTTGCTTATGGTGCAAGGGGTCGCAACGTCAATAGATGCGCTTTCGGTCGGGTTTGCCATCGCCGAAAACTCGCTTTTCGAGGCATTATTGAGCGTAGCAATAATTGCCGCTATGACGCTTGCGATCTGCATGGCGGGGCTTATTATCGGAAAGCTTTTCGGCTCAAAATTCGCGGGCAAGGCTTCGATATTCGGCGGTGTTATTCTCGTTGCTATCGGGCTTGAGATACTTATATCGTCTTTCTTTTGATATTTAAACAAGTCGGTGCTCCTACGGGTCACTCGGCTTGTTTTTTTATTTTAATGCAGTTTGTAAATTATTATTGATTTTAACTTGAATATATGGTATACTAATATTACGAAGATTACCCGATTTCAATTTAACGGAGGAACATATGGAGATCAACGACAAGATTCAAAACATACTTTCCGCATGCGATCACACTCTGCTTTCTACCACAGCAACCTGGGCAGACATCCGCGAGATATGCAACGACGGAATGAAATACGGCACGGCTTCGGTCTGTATTCCGCCCGCATTCGTCGCAAGAGCGCGCGAATACGTAGGTAAAAGACTAAAGATTTGCACCGTTATCGGATTTCCCAACGGTTATCAGACAACCGAGGTGAAGGTTTTTGAGACGCAGAACGCTATTGCTAACGGTGCCGACGAGATCGATATGGTCATCAATATTGGCGAGCTCAAGGCGAGAAATTTCAGCTATCTCATCGACGAGATCTCGCAGATAAAGAAGGCTTGCGGCGACAAGATACTTAAGGTAATTATCGAGACCTGCCTTCTTACCGACACCGAAAAGATGGAGATGTGCCGTGTGGTAACTCTTGCGGGCGCTGACTTTATCAAGACTTCAACGGGATTCTCCACGGGCGGCGCGACGTTTGACGACGTCAAGCTGATGCGCGACTCTTGTGACCCTGCAGTCAAGGTCAAGGCGGCGGGTGGAATCTCAAGCCTTGAAGACGCACAGAAATTTCTTGATCTTGGTGCGGATAGACTCGGAACGAGCCGCGTGGTCAAGATCGTAAAAAATGAGAAAGGTAGCGGTTATTGATATGTATACAAAGCTTTTGAATTGTGTAAAAAGCATCAGAGAAAAGACCGATTTCGTGCCTGAGATAGGTCTTATTCTCGGATCGGGTCTTGGAGACTACGCAAAGAACATCGACGTGGTTGCAAGAATCGAATATTCGGATATCGAGGGCTTTCCCGTATCGACCGTTCCCGGTCACTGCGGTCGATTCGTTTTCGGCTACGTTGGCAGCAAAAAGGTAGTCGCTATGCAGGGTCGAGTTCATTATTACGAGGGCTATCCCATCGGTGACGTAGTGCTTCCTACTCGCATTATGGGTCTGCTCGGCATTAAAAAGCTTTTCCTGACCAATGCCGCAGGCGGAGTTAATTTCGACTTCAAGCCCGGTGATTTTATGATGATCACCGACCATATAACCAGCTTTGTGCCCAGTCCTCTTATCGGTAAGAACATTGAGGAGCTTGGCGTGAGATTTCCCGATATGAGCGAGGTCTACAGCAAGTCCTTGCGCGAGCTTATCGTCCAGGCTGCGGCTGAGCACTCGATCGAGCTCAAGGAAGGCGTTTACGTTCAGCTTACGGGCCCCAACTACGAAACTCCTGCGGAGATCCGCATGTGCAGACTGCTTGGTGCAGACGCGGTGGGTATGAGCACGGCTTGTGAGGCGATGGCGGCAAGACATATGGGCATCGAGGTCTGCGGAATCTCCTGCATAACCAATATGGCGGCAGGTATGACCAAGGAAAAGCTTTCGCATACCGAGGTTCAGGAGACTGCCGACCGCGTTGCGAAGCAGTTTGAGATGCTCGTTTCGTCGGTCATTGAGAAAATGTAATTTAAGGATACGAATATGAAAAAAAGAGCTTTTATTATAGTTCTGGATAGCTTTGGCATCGGTGAGCTTCCCGACGCGGCGAATTTCGGTGACCAGGGCAGCCACACTCTGCGCGCGGTTGCAGATCTCCCCGAATTCAACTGCCCCAATCTTGCCAAAATGGGACTTTTCAATATCGAGGGCGCGTCGGTCGGTAAGACACCCGAAGCAGAGCCGATAGCGGCTCACGGACGAATGGCTGAGCTTTCCAAGGGCAAGGACACGACCACGGGTCACTGGGAGATCGCGGGGCTGGTATCAGAGCGCGCGCTTCCGACCTATCCCGACGGATTTCCCGACGAGATAATATCCGAGCTTGAGCGCAGGACCGGCAAAAAGGTCATTTGCAACAAGCCTTATTCGGGCACGGAGGTCATCAAGGACTACGGCGAGGAGCATCTTCGCACGGGTGATCTTATCGTCTACACATCGGCGGATTCGGTGCTTCAGATCGCGGCGCACGAAAAGATCGTGCCGCTTTCCGAGCTTTACAGATACTGCGAGATAGCGCGTGAGATCATGCAGGGCGAGCACGGCGTTGGAAGAATCATCGCTCGTCCGTTTGGCGGCGAATATCCTTTTCAGCGCTTGTCAGGTCGACACGACTACTCGCTGATCCCTCCCGCGCCCACGATGCTTGACAGACTCAAAAATAGCGGCTACGACGTTATTTCTGTCGGCAAGATCAACGACATCTTCGCAGGACAAGGGGTTACCGAGAGCCATCCGACCAAGAGCAACTCCGAGGGCATGGACGTGGCTATTTCTATGCAGGACAAGGATTTTGACGGCTTGTGCTTCGTTAATCTCGTCGATTTTGACATGGTTTACGGTCACAGGAACAACGCCGCAGGCTACGCCAACGCGCTTACCGAGTTTGATCTTCGTCTGGGTGAATTTCTGCCGAGAATGAAGGAAAACGATCTGCTTATCATCACCGCAGACCACGGTTGCGATCCCGCAACGCCGTCTACCGACCACTCGCGCGAATACGTGCCGCTTTTCATTTACGGCAAGGGTGTCAAGCCCGAAAGCTTAGGCACAAAGCAAGGCTTCTTCTTTGTCAGCGAGGTTGTTGAGAAGTTTTTGGCAAAGTAACAAAATAACGGCAAAGACTGACACCGCCCGAAATGCTCGGGCGGTGTTTTTATTCCTTGCCTGCAAGGTGTAGTGTGTTACATCTTTCAGGTGTAACGTCGTAGGTGATGAGCCTCGCCAGATTGTCAAGCCAAATGTCCGCCGATTTTTTTCACTATCACTGCTTTTGTGGACACCAAAGCGAAGCCCCGCCGGAGCGGGGCGAGGATCAGATGCTAAAATGTTTTTGAAAATCTTCTCTTTCATGTAACTTATCAAATGGACTACGTTTTATAAATTCATAAAAATCTTCCACCTGTGTAGTTGTTCCTGTCCTACATATATCTTTTGTATTACATTCAACTTGATCAAAGAAAGGACTTGTAAAATGATAGGTTGTGTTCTCTTCAATGAATTTGTCGTATGCCGTTGCATATTCAAGTGCATTTTGTAAACACTGAATTGCTGCTTCATACTGACCATTAGTGGTGTAAATGGCGGCTCTTCTACGATAATTGTCGGAAAGAAAACAATTGTAATAAAAATAGTTTCTGTCCGGAATCAAGACATTTAGTATCTGCTCTTGCGCTTCACACGCCAACATATCATAATTGCCTATATGATTCAGCATATCGGTTAACATACCATCAAGCATTTTTTGATAGTGTATTGTCTTTTCTTTGCCTTGTAGGCAATCCAACAACACGCGATCTTTGCTTACTGATAAGTTTTCCGGATAAAGCTCTGCATATTTTTTGGCCTCGCCACGACGACCTCTTATACACAAATATTGAACGATGCCCTGTACCGAGCTCGCCTTGATTTTATCATCCGTCGTATTTTCTATAACTGTTGCAAAATGTTTAATTGCTTTTTCCTGTTCTGCAACATATTCATTATCATCTTTAAAATCAAAAGAACGCATTGCCTCACACCATGCAAGCCAATTAAGATATTTCATTTCTCCCGGATATTCTGAAACTGCAGAACAGGCTATCTCATATCTTTTGACAAGGTCGCCGCTTATCCAAGTTTCACGCTCTTCTTTTTCGAGCTCTTCTCGACGCGCATCTATACCGTCGTTTGTCAATCCAAGCAATTCATCCGCTGAAACGTGAAACAATTTTGTCAAAGGACCTATCAATGACAAATCAGGGCATGATAATCCACACTCCCATTTTGAAACCGCTTGATAGGAAACACAAAGATAGTCTGCAAGTTTCTCCTGTGTCAAATCATTCTTTTTTCGCAATTCTTTAATTTTATCACCTATTGTCATTAAAATCACCTCTTGAAATATATTGAATCCGGATTCTGGTATTATTATAACACATATCAAACACCAAGACAATAACTTGTTTTTCGAACCATGATGCAACCTGTGGTTGAGTTCGTAAAAAAAGAGCGAAGCACCTGCTCTACCGCAGGTGCTCCAAGCGAGTCTTTTTTACACGTTCCAAACCTTTTCGAAGTCCTTGACCTCGCGAAGATAGCTCTCCTTATCGGCGGGAAACGCAAGTCCGTGGCCCGCGCCCTTGACTGTGAGCAGCTTTTTGGGGGCTGTGCAGACCCCGTACATTTCCTTACTCATATCACAAGGCACGAAGTCGTCGTTGTCGCCGTGGACGAATATCACAGGGATCTTGCAACGCCTCATCGCCTCGATCGGAGAGTTGCTTTCAAGCGAAAAGCCTCCGAAAATTCTTGCGCCGAGCTTTACGAAGGGATAAAAGAAATTGACGGGAAGCTTCATTTGCTTCATTACCTTGCGGATTATTTCGCGCGGAGACGAATATCCGCAGTCCGCAAGCGTACAGACGACGTTGCTTGGGAGCTTCTCTCCCGACGCCATAAGCACGGTCGACGCGCCCATTGAGATGCCTGTGAGAATGATCCTTGTATCCTTGCCGAATTTATTTATAACAAAATCAATCCAGGCAAGACAGTCGCGACATTCCTTGATTCCAAAGGTTATTACGTGACCGTCGCTGTCACCCGACGCGCGCTGATCGACGATAAGCGCATTTCTGCCAAGCGAAAAGCATCGCTCCACTCCGCCGCAGAGGTCTCTTTCGGCAGTGCCTCTGTATCCGTGGAAAAGTATTTCGGTGACTGCGCCCGGCTTGTATTCATAATATTTACCGCGAAGGGTAAGTCCGTCAAAGGATTTTATCGAGACCGCCTCGTACGGAGTTGCACGGACCGATCTGATCCAATTCTCTATTACGTCGCGGTATTCCTCGTATATCTCTCCCTCGGGGATCTCGATCACGTCGTCCTTCGGCGGCTTGCGTTTAGGTGAATAGAAGGTCAGTCTGAAGCATACGAAGGATATCAGCAAGATCACGAGCAAAATGCCCGCAACCGATATCGGCAGATACCACCAAGGATTCATAATTTATTTGTTCCCTTTCTGAAAATACTTTTGGCGAATTGATTTTATGATTTAAAGCTCTTTTGTGCGTTTATATGCCGACTCGACCGAGTCGATTACGGCAGCTCTGAAGCCGCCCTGCTCGAGCGCCGCAACTCCCGCTATGGTCGAGCCGCCCGGACTGCAGACCGCGTCCTTAAGCTCGCCCGGATGCTTGCCGCTTTCTATACAGAGCTTTGCCGCGCCTGCAAGAGTTTCTGCCGCCAAGAGCTGTGCCGCTTCACGCGGAATTCCGCATTTCACTCCTCCGTCGGCGAGCGCTTCGATGAACATATACACGAATGCGGGGCCACAGCCCGACACGGCGGTCGCCGCGTCTATCAAGCTCTCGTTAAGATTATGAAGGTCTCCCGCCTTGGAAAGCGCGTCGCAGAGTGTTTTTTCATCTTCTGCGGTTGCTCTATCGCCAAGGCAGTAAAGGATCACTCCCTCACCTATCGAAACGGGTGTATTTGGCATTATTCTTATTATTTTATGCTCTCCGAAAATCTCGGCAAGTCGCGCGCAGGTCACTCCCGCCGCCATACTTACAAGACACACCTGCCCTGCTCTCGTTGTCAGTTTATCCTTGATTCTTTTCGCAACCTCCGGCAAGATCTGCGGTTTTACACCTAAAAAGATAACGTCGCAGTCGCTTACTATCTCATCGACGGTGGCGGCAGTAGCGCCGATCTTTGCCGCCAGAGCTTCGGCTTTTTCCTTGTGCGCGCAGGATACTAAAACGGTATTATCCGTCCTTGCGACAGCGGTGGCAAGCGCTCCGCCCATGTTTCCTGCACCTATAAATCCTATTTTTTTCATTGTCCTCTCTCCGTTTCGATCATCTTATTTGTCCGTCGCCCGTGATGATATATTTATACGTAGTGAGCTCGGGAAGTCCCATCGGACCTCGCGCGTGGAGTTTTTGAGTTGAAATTCCCATCTCGCAACCAAAGCCGAACTCGCCGCCGTCGGTAAATCTCGTCGATGCGTTGACGTAGACCGCCGCACTGTCGATCTGCCTTGTAAACACCTCAAAGGCCGCCTTATCCTCGGCAATTATCGCCTCGCTATGATGGGTCGAGTGCTTTGATATGTGCTCGATCGCCTTTTCCACGCCGTCTACTATGCCAACGGCAAGGATATAGTCAAGAAATTCGGTATCGAAGTCGGTTTCTTTCGCGGGAGTGCCATCGATGATCTTCTGCGCTCTTTCGTCAAGGCGAAGCTCGACGTCTGTAAGTCTTTCACGTAAAAGTGGCAAAAATTGCTCCGCTATCGCGCTGTCAACGAGGCAGACCTCGGCTGCATTACAGACCGATGGGCGACTCGTTTTTGCATTCTCAATTATATTGAGGGCTTTTTCAAGATCTGCCGATCTGTCAACATATACATGGCAGATCCCCGCGCCCGTTTGGATACAAGGCACGGTCGCATTCTCCACGCAGGCTTTTATAAGTCCCGCGCTACCGCGAGGGATCAGCATATCTACGTATCCGTTTGCTCGCATAAGCTCAAGCGCGCTCTGTCTTGTCGTGTCCTCTACGAGCGTGACCGCATCCTCGGGCAATCCCGATTCCACAAGTCCGCGTCTTATCACACGTACTATCTCACTTGAGGTCAAAAACGCCTCCTTGCCGCCGCGCAGTATGCAGACGTTTCCGCTTTTCAGCGCTAACGCCGCGGCATCCGAGGTTACGTTGGGGCGGCTCTCATAAATTATTGCTACAACGCCGATGCCAACGCTGACCTTTTTTATCACAAGTCCGTTGGGGCGGCTGATCTCGCTTATAGTTTTACCGAGAGGCGACGGCAGATTTGCCACGGCTCTTATTCCGCTTGCCATTGACGCTATTCTCTGCTCGTTAAGCCTCAGGCGGTCCTTCATAACCTCTGAAATGCCCTCGGCTCGCTCAAGATCCTTAAGATTTGCCGCTAATATTGCGGTGACCGCCTCGCACGTGCAGAGCAGATCGGCTATCTTTAAAAGCGCTTTATTTATTTTTTCTTCGTCGGCTAACGTCAGTTTGGGTGCTGCCGCTTTTGCCGCTTCAAGTATTTCTTTCGTGCTTATCATTTGATTTCCTTCTTTGCGTAGAACCTTGTTCCTGTTTGCTTGCCTTCCACTATATCGTAGAGCGCTTCAGGGTGTTCGCCGTTTGTAATTATCATATCGCAGCCGCGTTCGGTGACTATCTCTGCCGCGCGGAGCTTGGTCGCCATTCCGCCCGTACCGAGCGATGATCCCTTGCCTCCTCCGAGTGAGATTATATGCTCATCTATCTCATATACGCTTTCGATAAGCTTGGCATTCTCGTCTTTTCTGGGGTCTGCGGTATAGAGCCCGTCAATGTCGGAAAGCAAGACGAGCAGGTCCGCACCAACGCTGACGGCGACTATTCCCGCGAGGGTGTCGTTATCCCCTATCTCTATCTCCTCGGTTGCAACGGTGTCGTTTTCATTTATTATCGGCAAGACTTGCATTTTCAGCAATCGATCCATCGTGTTTTCGAAATTTTTATGGCGCATTTCGTTGCGAAGATCCTCGGCGGTGAGCAATATCTGTGCTACAGTATGATCGTATTCCGAAAAGATCTTATCGTATGTATACATCAGCTCGCACTGTCCAACTGCCGCCGCCGCTTGCTTCCCTGCCGTATCTGACGGTCTTGAGGACAGCTTTAGTTTGCCAACACCCATACCGATAGCGCCCGACGACACGAGAATGACCTCGTGACCCGCGTTTTTGAGGTCGCTGAGCACCTTGCACAAAAGTTCCATTCTTCTTATATTCAATCTGCCGCTTGCATGTGCAAGAGTAGACGTTCCAACCTTTACGACGAGCTTCATATATACCTCCGCAGTGCGTTTCGCTTTAGCAAGTTAAAGTTTTTTTAATTATACCACAAAATAGCGTATTAAGCAAGATTATTTTTAAAATTATTTTAAATCTCATCAAAATTGGTAGATCTGAACTCCCCTTTGCGCAAAAAACCGCACCACATAGGGTGCGGTTTTTTTAAATTAGACTTATTTAAACATTGCCTCGATGTCGGCAACGCTGTATTCGCTTGGTATGGTTACAATTACGGACGCCATATATCCGCCAACCTTCTTCAGATAATATACCTGTGTCATGGTTATACCGTATGCCTCGACGGTACATTCGCATTTGGTAAATTCGGTATCGCCGAGCTTAACCTCTTCGAGCTTATCGGGGAAGGTTATATTCATTCCTTCGGAGCTCATAGCCTTCTTTAATTCCTCGATGTATTTTTCCATACTGATGTTGGTGGAAAACGATTTTCTAAGGTTTTCATACACTATGTTCATATTCGTTCCCGTAGATGAATCAACCACCATCATATCATATATTGCGGGATTCTTTTCAAGGGATTGCTTGAGGTTTTCCCCCTTCAAGCTATCTGCGGCAATATTCATCGCCGACGCGATTTCTTCATCGGAATAATATCTCCAGGAAGCAGGTTTGGTAAACTCAATTCCCAAGAATTCGTTCTTATAGACGTTTCCGTCGATCTCTCCTCTGGACAACTCGGGACCGCCCAAGTTACAAGCGACCAACATCACCACCATAAGTGCTGCAAGCAGTAAAGCAAAAAATTTTTTCATATTGAACCTCCATATGTAAATTTATCAGGTCACTTATATTATAGCATTTTCATTCTTCTCTGTCAATAATATATTACCTGTCAGCAATATTATAACCTATTTCAGATTAAAAGTCAATACCCTGAAACAGATTATTTTATAATAATAGCATAAAATATATTTAGGGGGATCGGTATGTATCGACGCATAAGAGATTTAAGAGAGGATAGAGACCTGAATCAGACCGAGATCGCAAAACTGCTAGGCATGTCGCAAACCGGATATTCCAAATATGAAACGGGGGAAAACGATATTCCAACCGCTATTTTAATAAAGCTCGCGAGATTTTATAACACAAGTATCGATTATTTGCTTGGAGAAACCAACGACCCTAAAAGATATCCTAACGGTAAATAAAGCATATCTCAAAAATCCCCACGGCGTATGCACGCCGTGGGGATTCTTTGCAAATGTGCCTTGGCTTTTTCGTTTTCGACTTTATTTATTCATTATCTTTTCGCTGAGCGCCAGAATTTCAGGTGCGTATTTTGCCTTGCGAGAGTTAAGAATTCCCTTGTAGATAGGATAGTTGATAAGCGCCATAACAAGACCTACCACACCGATGGCGATGCCCGGAATCATAACGCTTGACAGTCCCATAATTGCTCCTATTTCGGTCATTACAAGGCTCATTCCCGAGCCCATAATGATCGCGCTTACACTTCCAAACACGTAAGCAAATGTGTTTGCGGGGCGCTTTACTCTTGCGTCAAGCTCGCGAAGATCGTCGAGCTTGGTATGTTCTTTTTCTGTGTACTGTGTGCGAATCTTCTGTACGAGAAATTCCTGATCGTTTCTGTTCATAACAAATACTCCTCCAAACGTATGATAATTATTTTGCCTCGTCGTCGGTCTTCTTTCCGCCCGCAAATCTCTTTTTCGCGTCCCCGACGCTCTCTCCCTCTTTTGCAAAAAGAACCTCTACGCATTTATCGGAAACCTTATTGAAGCCTTTAACCACACCTGTTTCGATCTTTTTGTATCCGTCAACTACTCCTGTTTCGATCTTCTTGTATCCCTCAACAACCTTTTCTGCTATCTTTTCATTCGTTTCTACTATTTTAGACATTTTCATAATCTCCTTTTCTGATTTTGTGATTGTATTATACCTTTCGGTTGTTTTCGATTTTTTTGTGAAATGTTTTTGTTTTGTTAATCATTGATTTTTTAGAAAAAGATTTCGTGACACAAAAGTCCCACGGCACATGCCGTGGGGCTTATCATTATTTATTGATCGTTGGTCGGCATTAAGCTTGACACCTCAAGCTCGCCAAGGTCGTTTTTCTCAAAAACGATTTCGTACTCGTCGCCTATGATTATTTAGCCTCCTGAGCTTTATTATAATCCTCGCAAAGAAGGTTCATGGCCTTGCAAAGCTTATGGAAAAACACAAACGGTCCAACAAGAATGAAAGAGCCGAAGAAATACCAACCCCAAAAATCTTTGGTTCCAAAATCGTAGTTTATATTGCGCTCGTTCAGCGCCTCTTCTATGCGTTGGGTGAGCTGATACATCCAGATGTCAAGAACGATAGCAAACGTAAAATATGAGAGAATGTATGCAAAAATGAAATTCATCGTTCTCGAGCCGTCTCTTCTGGGAGCGATTTTATCGATGTCAAATGAAAGTGGAATAAAGAATGCAAAGCTGTAAAATCCGAGAGTTAAAATGCTGAAAAGCATAAGCTTCCACATTTTTCTGTCTGTAGGCAGTTTGGGGGCTTTGTACTCTTTCTCTTCGTAATCATAAGGGTATTTGTATGCCATGGTGTCCTCCTTTAATTGTATACCTAGCTCATTGATGACGTATCCACGTATATTCGCTATACAGTAACGCAACGTACATAACCGGCTCAGCAGGAATGCCATTTGAAAAATCAACAATATCGACGCAAGTGCCCGTAGAATCATGCAATTCCCATCCATCGTATCTTTCAAAGGTTACGCTTCCATCACAATCCGAAAAATCTCTGAAAGCAAATGCTCCTATTTTCGTAACGCTTGCGGGAATAACGATGCTTTCGAACGCCACGCAGTCTGCAAATGCTTCTTCTCCTATTTTGTATACACCTGCAGGGATCTCAACCCCCTTCAATTTTTCGCATCCGCTGAATGTATAAGAACGTATTATACTAATATTGCTCGGCAGATTGACACTTTCAAGGTTTTTGCATTGTTGAAAGGTACCTTCGCCGATTACAGTCACGGTTTCGGGAATCTGAACACTTCTCAGGTTGTTGTTTCCGGCAAAAGCGTAAGCTTTTATCTGGACTACCTTATCACCGATTGGGGAATATTCGGGAATTACGATATTTTCATCCGTACAGTCGCCAATATCTACACAGCAGGTTCCGTCTCCGATAGGCATATAAAGCAAGCCTTCGCTCGGCTGAGCTTTGCCACACGCTACACATTTTCTGTTCTCATATTGGTGAGCGATCATTTCTGTGCTTCGGTGTGTTCGCAGGAGCTCCTCGTTGCATTCCTTGCAGTAAATGGCCTCATCATAAGAGCCATGCGCCGTGCAGGTGGGAGCGATCTCGTTTTCTTTAACGCTTTCCGATAGGGTATGGGAAAGCTTTGTTATGCTTTTGGTCGTGCGCGAGATTTCCTCGTCGCATTCTGCGCAATAAACGACCTCGTCATAAGAGCCCTCTGCCGCGCAAGAGGGTGCGATCTCGTTTTCTTTAACGCTTTTCGATAAGGTGTGGGCAAGCTTTGCTATACTTTTGGTCGTTCGTGAGATTTCCTCGTCGCACTCCGCGCAATAAATGACCTCGTCATAAGAACCCTCTGCCGTGCAGGTGGGAGCTATCTCATTTTCTCTGACGCTGTTCAATATCGGATGTGGCGGTTCTTCGTTCAATATCTTAACAACTATTGTTATACAAGCCGCTAATATGAGAACACAAATCACAGGTATCAGGTATAGATACAGAGGTTTCTTTTTCTTAATCGGTGGGTTGACTTCTTCGGTTCGGATTTCGTCCGCAGAAGCAAGAATCTCTCCTTCGTGATCGTCATTAAGCAGATAATCTGCGGTCACGTCAAAAAGCTTGCTGATCCTCAATATGTTCTGCGCATCCGGCAGCGCAGTTCCATTTTCCCAACGGCTTATTGCTTGTCGCGAGACATCCAGCTTTTCTGCCAAGTCCTCTTGCGACCAGTTCTTCCCTTTTCTGAGTTCAATTAATTTGTCTTGCAATTTCATAATAATCTCTCCTTGATTTGATGGGTTTATTATAGCAAAACAATACTTAAAACGCCACCGCATCAATGCAACAATTTCGCAACAAGACTTTACAATTTTAAAAAAGATTATTTACTGCTCTGTTTTGTCGGAGAGCTGTGCTCTTTTTAATAGCTATTTTTTCGAATTCAGTATAACATAAATGCGGTGGGTTGTCAACCGTTGACTCGCCTTGCGGTATTTACTGATTTTCTACTGTGATCGGAATTATTATGGTTCCTCCGAAAAAATTCAATTTTCCGTTTGTCACAGACTCGATGCTTATCGGATCATCAGAGCCTAGATATAGCACAAATCCGTGATCGGATGGTGATGCTACCCTCGCCCGAATATCCTCCGTTATCTTTATTACTCCATTTTCGTCCATTTTCTCGACAAACGAGTCAGACAACTCAATGTCACCAAAATCGATCATGATTCTGTATTTTCCCAGCGCGCCGTCATAGTTGCTCATACCGTCTCCGCAATATTCGCCCTCGTCCTCGGGAACAACGCGAGCCGAGTAGCCGCCCGTCGGAAACGAATATCTTATGCGCAATTCCATTACATCGGCGCTTCTCTGCTTTATCGAAATATGTGTAACTGTACCAGGCTCATATTTTGTGATATAAGATACAAACCATACCGCAGTAACGACGATTGCAACAACTAAAATGATACTGATCAGGATATATATTTTTTTCTTTTTTATTGATTTGTTCTCTTCACACGGTTGATTCATATTCATCCCTCTATTTTTCATTACACTCTCACTATAACACACTCGAAAAGCATTGTCAATACGGTGGTGGAAAGTTTTTTTCAGGGCTATATTTTTATATAAAAGTGGTGCGGGGGTGGGGGTAAGACTTAATTGACGGTCGGCGGCCAACCCATACACAAACCGCAAGCGGTTTGTGTACCAATTCAAACGTAGGCCGTCACCTCCAGAACGAAAAAAGCAACCCTACTGGGTTGCTTCGTTCTGAGGTGTGTTGACAAAAAAGATGCCAATTTACTATTATTCCTCGAATCCGCCATATATGCTAACAAGGAAATCGTCGAGTACTTCTTGGATTTCTTCCGAAATACCATTTTCGACAAACACCAACTTATATTGAACTTCTACCGATTTTGTAATTTCTCCATCTGCCCCTACAGTAACCATCTTGATTACATTCCCGTGAGCATCATACGTATAGTTATCGATAACAACAGTATTACTGTCGGCATTTTCCTCATAGCTTAAGGTATACACCCTCTTGATCAGGTTACCATTAACATCATAGGTATAGTCATAGGTAATCTTACAGCCGATCGCAAATTCAGAAACACTCTTAACCTGTTTTCCGTTTACATAGTCGTAACTAACTTTTGTACCGTTATCGTATGTGACAAACTTTTGGGTCATATCTCCGTCCGCATTATAAGCATAATCTGTGGTAGTCTTGCCGCCGTTAGCATGTGTGCAAATCTCGTTGAATATATGTCCATTAACATCATAGATGTAATCGGTAACAATCTCAGCTCCATCAAAATCGGTAAAAATTTTCTTAATCAGTTTTCCGTTGCCGTCGTAAATATAGTCCGTAACAATTTTATCTCCA
>JAFQPM010000030.1 GCA_017411745.1 Clostridia bacterium
AGCTGCTCCTTAGGATCGGAGGGGAAGTCCTGACCGATCTTTGCCTTGTACTCAGCCTTGAACTGATTTGCAAGCTCCTTGAGGTCGTCAGCGGTGAGCTCTACATCGAGCTTAACGCCCTTTTCCTCTTTCATCTTATCGATAAGCTCCTCGAAGTACTTCTTTCCGACTTCCATAACAACGTCGGAGTACATCTGGATAAATCTTCTGTAGCAGTCGTAAGCCCAACGGGGGTTGCCGGACTTCTTAGCCATAACCTCAACGACCTGCTCGTTAAGACCAAGGTTAAGGATAGTGTCCATCATACCGGGCATGGATGCACGGGCACCGGAACGAACAGAAACGAGAAGGGGATTTTCAAGATCGCCGAACTTCTTGCCGGTAACCTCTTCCATCTTTACGATGTACTCGTTGATCTCAGCCATGATCTCGGGGTTGATCTGACGACCGTCCTCGTAGTACTGAGTGCAAGCTTCGGTGGAAATTGTGAAGCCCTGGGGAACGGGGAGACCGATGTTGGTCATCTCAGCGAGGTTCGCACCCTTACCGCCGAGGAGCTCACGCATGTTTGCATTACCTTCTGTAAAGAGGTAACAATACTTCTTTGCCATTGGATTTTTCCTCCATATATAAAAAATTTTTACCTAATTTCATCGATTTAAAAACCGTCCATCGCGGCGTTGCACACTACATTACGGCGTTGTAGGGGGCGAACCCTGTTCCGCTGTGCGGTAATGCGCCTGGCGCTGAAGCGTTTTTTTAATCGATAGCGAGTCTTCAGCCAAAAAACTCCGCAAAAACAGATGTGCGGAGCTTGTCCGTACGTTTTGGGTGAAATTTTTGGCGGAATATATTATACCATATATTTTGACACAATGGAAGAGCTTGTCCCAAAAAAGAAAGGAAAATATATGTAAATTTTTTGTGAACTGCTGGAAATTTGCACAAAAAGGTTTGACAATGGGGGTGTTCTGTAGTATAATTTATTGAAAGTTGATAAAAGAGCCGGTTTTGCGTGCGTGGAGGATACCCCCCGTTTCGCAAAAGTGGCGTTGTTTGTTTTCCCCGATTCCACACGCTTGTGCTTCGCAAGGTAGAAAAAAGCATTCGTTTAACCGATAAAGCGAAAATAATTATTTACTTTCGTAAAAAAATATTGACAAACAGCGTGATTTATGATATGATAGTGGTAGAAAGGCGGTGGATATATGTATATTGATTACAGCAAGCTTTGGAAGCTCCTTATAGACAAAAATATGACCAAGACCGATCTTTTGGAGCTTACGGGTATAAGCTCAAGAGTTCTTGCGAAGCTTTCGAAAAACGAAACCGTTACGACCGATACTATCGCAAGGATATGCACGGCGCTCAATTGCGACGTGAGCGACGTTATGGAGTGCGTAAGCGAGGATAAAATGTCGGTCTACGCGTGTTACAGAAAGCTTGGCAAGGTAGAGGAGAAGGGCGAGACCTTCAAGGTCGTCCGCTTTACGCTGAACGGTCAAAAATATACCGTATACGAATCAAAAAAGACTGCCAACGGCAGCATTACCGTAAGGTGCGGCAAAAACGGCACTGTGCTGTGGGAGGAGCCTAATCATGCAGGGCACATTAATTTGTCGCCTATAGTGAGCGTGCTTGTCAAGCCCACGCGCAACAAGGACGAAATAGTTATCGTTCTTATAAAGGGAAAGCCGGGCTGCATCAGCGGACTTGACGAAAACGGGTTCGTTTCAAGCAGAGGCACCTTGAAAAATGACACCGATATTTACGTTATGAGCGAGGCGGCGTTCAAAATTCTCAAAGTAAATTGAGAAAATATAAGCCAAAGCATATAGAAAGGAAAATCGTTATGTCCAACATTTTCGACATATTCAAGAAGATAGAAAAAGAGAAGAGCGATAAGGCACAAGCACCGATCACGCATCTTGTGGTCGGTCTCGGCAACCCCGGTGACAAGTATTTTTACACCCGTCACAACGCGGGATTTCTGGCGATGGACTACATCTCGCAGAAGTGCGGTGCGACCGTCAATCGCTCCAAGTTCAAATCTCTCGTGGGTGAGGCGACGATCGCAGGCAAGAGAGTATTGCTGATGAAGCCCCAGACCCTTATGAATGCCTCTGGAGATGCGGTCATCGAGGCGGCGAATTTTTATAAAATCCCGATCGAAAACATAATCGTGCTCTCGGACGACGTGAATCTTGACGTCGGTCGTATGAGAGTCCGCAAAAGCGGCTCGGACGGCGGTCAGAGGGGATTGCGCTCGATAATTACACGTATGGGAAGCGATAATTTCCCCAGAATCCGCTTCGGTGTCGGTCAAAAGCCGCACCCCGATTACGATATGGCGGATTGGGTGCTCGGAACTCTCTCCGATGCCGATAAAAAGACGCTTTTCGATTGCTTCGTCGTCGCTTACGACGGACTCGAAAAGATCCTCTGCGGCGACGTCGACGGCGCGATGCAGGTTTGTAACGGAAAGAAGTAAAAAAAGTGACAAATGTGACGAGTTCTTGGGGTGCCTTTTCGAAAAAGGCGCCCCAAACCCCGCGAAAACTTCCGATATTTTGGGTTCTAACAAGGGTGGACTGACGCTGATTTTTCGACAAGTCGAAAAAGTCAGCCTACTGAGATATAATACGTCCTACCGTATTGAACCTAAGACACATCATTTAACTTTAACTTGAAGAGACTCTAAAATAAGTTGGACAGCATCGGCTGGGTTCTAAACCCTTGCAACAAATAACCGCCAGTGAGGGATTTTTTCAAGGCTTGCCGCGGAAAAAATCCTACGCCACCCTAAAAGCACCCCAAAATGCGGGGAAGTTCTTTGCCAAGCTTTCTTTCAAGAAAGCGGAAAAACTCGATACACAAACTAACTACCAACCACACCTCACCAACTAACATAAAGGAATACCAATGCCCAACATTATAACCACCCCAATACGTGCGGACAGAGAATACACGGGACTGCTTGAAGCGGTCGAAAAGGGCTTTCGCGGCAAGTCGTTGCCCATTTTAGCAAGCGGACTTTGCACGGGCGCGGCGGACGCGCTCACGGTCTGTCTTTGCGAGGACAGTGCGGCGAGTCGGAAAACTCCCGTACTGATCATCTGTCCTGAGGAAAAGGAGTGCCAAAGACTGCGCCGAGACCTCGAGCAGTTCGGACACCCCTCGGCGTTTTTCGTCGCGCGCGACCTCACCTTTCATAACGTAACCGCCTCCCGTGAGTTTGAGCACGAGAGGCTAAAGGTGCTTTCGGGCATACTGTCTGGCGACTACGATTTCGTCCTGACCACGCCCGACGTTGCGCTTGGCTACACGATGCCGCCGAGTGTTCTGCGAGAGAGTGTCATCAGGGTCGACTACGACACGAGGACCGAGCCCGCAAGACTTGCCGAAAGGCTTATCGCGGCAGGATTTTCGCGCGTTGATATGGTTGAGGGGGCGGGACAGTTCGCGCTTCGCGGCGGTATAGTTGACGTCTACGCACCGAACGGAGAATTCAAGACCTCCGACGGCGACGCGAGGCACGGCGCGTTCCCCCTACGAATAGAATTTTTCGACGACGAGATCGACCGAATGAGCATCTTCGATGCCGAAACGCAGAGGTCGACCGTCAACGTGCGCGAGGCGACCTTCACCCCCGCAAGAGAGCTGCTCGTTACCGCCGAGGTGCGCGACCGACTCGAAAAGGCGATCCGCGCGCGCTTCCGCGAGTCGCACGACGAAAAGGTCTGCGAGACCTTGACACGCGAGATCGCTGCGCTTTCGGGCGAGCTTTCGGAGGTCAGCTTCGTCGATAAATATATCTCGCTCGTCTATCCCGAAAAGTGCAGCCTTCTCGACTATTTCGGCGAAAAAACGCTGGTTATCGTCCGTTCCACCGCGGCAGTAAGCGACAGAATAAAGGCGGAGAAGTGGCACGAAAACGAAATGATCAAGGAGCTTGTCGCAGGCGGCACTCTCTCCCCGAAATATGCCGAATACTCGAAGAGCGAGGCGGCGCTCGAGCTCTTTTTCGACCAAAACGTAACCGTCCACCTCAATTCGCTCTCGGGCGGACTTGGAGGCAAGCGGCTTGCGGGAATGTTCGGCTTCCGCACCCGTCAGCCCGTCGGCTACACGGGAAATCTCGACCTGCTTTGCGAGGACCTCGTGACCTATCAGCACGGCGGCTACGCGGTCATAATCATGACCGAGAACGAGACCGCGGCGAAAAATCTCGCGGACATTCTGCGTGATGCGGATTTTACTCCCCTCGTGACTGCGGGGGAGAGTGCAGACGGCGAAAAATTTGACTCCAAGCTCGTGTATATCACGTGGAAAAAGTCGCTTTCGGGCTATGAGCTCATCACCCCGAGGGTCGCGGTCATCTCAACCGAGGGCGGTCGCTCGTCGGGCGGACTTCACGCCACGGGCAAGAGCCGCACAAGACGCAAAAAGCGTGACGACGCAAGGGCGATCTTGTCCTACGCCGAGCTTAACGAGGGCGATATCGTCGTCCACGAAATATACGGTGTCGGTCGCTATCTCGGACTTGAAAAGATCAAGATCGACGGGGTCACCAGAGACTACATCAGCATACAGTACGCAGGCTCGGATAAGCTCTGTATGCCCGTTGAAAAGCTCGATCTCGTGTCGAAATATATAGGCGCGCACTCGGACGACGGACTGGTCAAGCTCTCGAAAATGGGCGGCGAGCAGTGGAAAAAGACCACGGGCAGAGCCAAGAGCGCGGTGCGCGAGATGGCGAAGGATCTCATCAAGCTCTATGCCGAGCGAATGAGACGGCCGGGCTACGCGTTTGACCCCGACGACGATATGCAAAGGAGCTTTGAGGAGTCGTTTGACTACGACGAGACCGACTGTCAGCTCGATGCGATCGCCGAGGTCAAGCAGGATATGATGAGAAGCACTCCGATGGACCGACTCCTTTGCGGCGACGTTGGATTCGGTAAGACCGAGGTCGCGTTCCGCGCGGCGTATAAGGCGGTGCTCTCGGGCAAGCAGGTCGCGATACTCGTGCCCACCACGATCCTCGCGCTCCAGCATTTTCAGACCGCACAGAGCCGAATGAGAAATTTTGCGGTCAATATAGATATGATCTCACGTTTCCGCACACCTAAGCAGGTCGAGCAGTCCTTGCGCCGACTTGAGCGCGGAGACACCGATATAATAATAGGAACTCACAAGCTGCTCGGCAAGGACGTAAAATTCCACGATCTCGGTCTGCTGATCGTCGACGAGGAGCAGAGATTCGGTGTGGCGCAAAAGGAGAAGCTCAAGCAGCTCGGCGGAAACGTCGACGTGCTGACTCTCTCGGCAACGCCGATCCCGAGAACGCTCAATATGGCGATGGGAGGAATTCGCGACATCTCGCTTCTCGACGAAGCGCCCGACGACCGACTTCCCGTGCAGACCTACGTTCTCGAATACGACGATCTTATAATCTTCGAGGCGATCAGACGTGAGCTTCGCCGCGGCGGACAGGTCTTTTATATCCACAACTTCGTTGAGTCGATCGACAACGTCGCCGCGCATATCTCCAAGGAGATCCCCGAGGCGAGAGTCACGGTGGCGCACGGCAAGATGGACAAGGACGAGCTTGAGGAGATCTGGAGCCGAATGCTTGCGGGTGAGATCGATGTGCTGGTCAGCACCACGATAATCGAAACGGGAATCGATATCCCGAACGCCAATACCTTGATAGCCGACCGCGCCGACCGACTCGGACTCTCCCAGCTCCACCAGCTCAGAGGCCGTGTGGGACGCTCGTCGCGCCGCGCGTATGCATACTTTACCTATCCCAAAAACAAGGGATTGAGTGAGATCGCGCAAAAGCGACTCGAGGCGATCAAGGAGTACGCCGAGTTCGGCGCGGGCTTCAGAATCGCCTTGCGAGATATGGAGATCAGAGGTGCAGGTAACATTCTCGGAGCAGAACAGCACGGTCACCTTGAGGCGATCGGATACGACCTTTATATCAAGCTTCTTAACGATGCTGTGCTTGAGGAAAAGGGAGAGAAGCCCAAGGAGCGAGAGGACTGCACGGTCAGCTTCGAGCACGACGCGTTCATTCCCGACACCTACGTCCGCTACCCGGGGCAGAGAATGACTCTTTACAAGCGCATAGCATTGATCCGCAATCAGTACGATGCCGACGATATCGCCGACGAGCTGCTCGACCGCTTCGGAGAGCTGCCGAATTCGGTAGAAAACCTTTTGCGCGTTGCGCTTATCAGGTCTCAGGCGAGTGAGCTCGGCATAAGACAAGTGACCGAGATAAACGGCGAGGTCCGCTTCTATCAGAACGAGCTTGATATCCCGATGTGGCAGGAGATGTCGTTTATTATGGGCGGCAGAGTCCGCGTGATGATGGGCTCGGTCGGTGAGAGCTTCGTGACGCTCCGACTGAAAGCAGGCGAGAATTCTCTCGTTATAATTAACAGAATGTTTGAAAAATATCTTGAAACTGTACAAAATGAGGATAAAAATTCCGAACAATTATGATGTATAATTGTTAAGATACGTATTTTTTGCTCGAAAACACAAAAAAATTCCGCTAAACCCGAAAAATCCCCATTTTTGCTTCAAAAAAGGAATAAATAATGAAAAAAACAGTTAAATTTATCGCTCTCGCTCTCGCTTTTTGTATGCTTGCGGTGTCGCTTTGCGCTTGCGGCGGCAGTGGCAAGATCATGATGACCTTCGCGGACAAGAGCCTGACGGTCAATACCTACGAGCTCATGCTCTCGCGAATGAAGGGAACGCTCGCGACCTACGGCTACGAAGTGGGCTCCGAGAGCTTCTGGAAGACGGTCATCTCGCCCGACGGCACGACATACGACGACTATTTCAGCACGAGCGTTCTCGAGCAGGCGAGCAGGTACGTTATTGCCGAGTATCTTTTCGACCGCTGCGGGCTCGTTCTGACCGAGGAGAGAGAGAAGCTCGTAGACGATCTTATGGCTCTGTGCGTCAAGCGCGCGGGCTCGAAGACCGCGCTCAACTCCGAGCTCAAGAGCTTTGGCGCGAACTACGATATTCTGCGCGAGCTCTATCTGCTTGAGACCAAGATAGATATGCTCAAGGACCATTTGTACGGCGAGGACGGCGAGCTGATCAGCGACGAGGTCAAGCAGGAGTATCTTGAAGAAAAATACGTCGCGTTCGGTCAGATCTATCTCGCATCGTATTACTACCTGATAGATACCGACCGCTTTGGCGATCACGTCTACTATACCGACGATAAGCACAAGCATATCGCCTACGATAAGGAAAACGGAAGCACGCAGACCGACGAGTACGGAAAGACTATCAAGGATATCTTCGGTGAGGACGAATATTTTACCGAGGACGGAAAGATAGCCTACGACAAAAAGAACGGAAAGATCGGATACCTGCTTGATGACAAGGGAGAATACGTCACCGAGCCCCACGACGACAAGACGCTTGGCGAGCTTTATGACAAGGCTCACGTTTATGCCGAGGCGTGTGACGGAGATATCGACAGCTTCCTTGAGCACGCGGAGATATATGACGAGATGAGTGGCAAGGGAGAGGCGCTGTATCTCTACGCCGAGGAGCATTATTACGGCTTGCAGAGCGAAGCCTACGAGTATCTTGACGATATCACCAAGGCGCTTGGAGATATGGAGGTCGGAGAGTGCAAGGTCATTGAATCCGACTACGGCTATCACGTTATCTGCAAATACGAGATGCCCGAAAAAGCTTACGAGGATGAGGATCAAAAGGACGTTTTCGAGGGCTTTATGGAGGATCTCATCGCCGATCTGTTCGCCGACGAATGCGCGAAGTACGAGTCGCAGATCACGATAGTGCCCGAGGCTTACGAGTCTGCTCGCAAGATGAGCGAGGTCGGCTCGAATAAGCTATATTGATAAATACCGACTGTAAAGGATCAACCGATGAAAAAGAAAAATCTTTTAACAAGAGCGCTCGCGCTCACCCTTGCTCTCTGTGCGCTGGTCACGCTTTGTGCGTCCTGCTCAGGAAAGAAGGACGTGCCCGATCCCGTGCTTGAATGCGGAGAGGAAAAGCTGCCCCTCTATTTCTACGAGTTTATGCTTTCGAGAATGAAGGGAAGCCTTGCGAGAAATAAATATCCCGTAAAGAGCGATTCGTTCTGGGCGACGAAGGTCGAGGGAAGCGAGCAAACCTATGAGGAATATTATAACGAGTCCATACTTGAGAGCTGCAAAAAATATTTAGCCTCGGCGGTGCTCTTTGACGAAATGGGATTGACTCTGCCTGCGTCGGCTATCGCGGCGATCGACGAGGAGGTCGCGTTCTACGTTGACTACGATGGGGACGGAGACGAGAGCGCCTTCAATAAACTGATCTCCCCCTTCGGAGTCGATGCCGACTCTCTGCGCGAGTGCTATATTATCGAGGCGAAGTACGAGCATCTGATAAGCCACCTTTTCGGCGGCGGAAAGCTGATCGCGGACTCGGTAAGAGAAGAATATTATCAGAAAAATTATTATTGCTTCAAGCAGGTGCTTTTAGCCAAGTTCTACTACAAGTATCAGCACGACGAATACGGCAATATGATCTATTTCGACGCGAAAACCAAAAAGCCCCTGTACGACACCGAAAAGGGAAGCTACGCGTACGACAAGGACGGCGCGAGGATAAAGGATACCTTCGGTCAGCCGATGTACTTTGACGCAGAGGGCAACGTGGTCTACGACGAAGAAAACGGTGTGCCGAGAGTCGTGCTTGACGAAAACGGCAACCCGATACAGTACGAGTGCACCGACGAGGAGATCGCCGCGAATAAGGCTCTTGCCAAGGAGCTTGCCGCGACCTTGACCGAGGGCAATTTCTCGGAGTTTGAGGCAAAGATCAAGGAAAATGTGCTCGTTATCGGCGCTGTCGACGAATTTGACGACGGATATTACTTAAGCGAGATCGAGAGCGCGGGATACACGGGTGACGTTGCGTATCTTTCGGATATTCTTGATATGCTTAAGGAAATGAAGGTCGGAGAGATCGGATATTACGAGAGCGACGCGGGTTTCCACGTCATTATGAAATACGGCCTCGAGGAAGGCAAATATACCGAGGAGGGATACGAGAGCTGGTTCTCGGCGCTTGACGCATATATTATAAACGATCTTTTCGATATAAGGATCGCCGACACGCTCTCAAAGATCAAGATCAACGAGGAAAATCTCGCTAAAGCAAGATCGATAGTTGATCTTGGTATTAATTACGATTATTAATGAGATAAATTGCGAGAGCCCCTGTATAAACGAAGAGTAGGGATATAAGAGGTAAGCCTCCCTTTACACAAGGGAGGCTTTTTTAGTTGTATCCGAATCTCTGCGCACTTTGTCGGGAATTTTATGTCAATGATCACCTATATTTTTTGTTTTAGATACGTAAAATATGTCGAAAAAAGCTCCCAAGATTTTGAAAAATTCTGTTGACGGAAGGCGAGCGATATGATATAATTATAATGAATTATTGTTTGGTTATTGTTGAGGTATCATATGACTTACAATGAATTTTTGAAGGCGGCGGCGAAAACTCCGTTAGGTAAAGCCGTTCTCGCAGTAAAAAAGGAAATAAAAAGCGACGTTGCCGCGATCAAGCAAAGAGACCCCGCGGCAAAGAGCGACGCAGAGATAGTCCTGCTCTATTCGGGACTCCACGCTATCTTGGCGTACAGAGTCTCGCACAAGCTTTATATCAGCGGTCATACCTTTTCGGCACGCGCGGTGAGTCAGGCGGCAAAATTCCTGACGGGCATCGAGATACACCCCGGCGCGACGATCGGAAAAGGACTCGTGATAGATCATGGTATGGGAGTCGTCATCGGCGAGACTACCGAGATCGGCGACAACTGCACGCTCTATCAGGGAGTAACGCTGGGCGGTACGGGTAAGGACCTCGGCAAGCGTCATCCCACTCTCGGAAACAACGTGCTGGTCGGTGCGGGTGCAAAGGTGCTCGGACCTATAAAAATAGAGGATAACAGCAAGGTCGCGGCAAACGCCGTGGTACTAAAGGACATTTCAAGCAACAGCACCGCAGTCGGAATTCCCGCAAAGGTCGTAAGACAGGCGGGCAGACGCGTGGACGACCTCGATCAGATCCACATTCCAGACCCCGTCTCGCAGGAGATCGCAAGGCTCGAGGAAAGGCTAGAGGCGCTTTCTCTCTCCCTTGAGGAGCTTCGGGCGGCAAAAAGCAGGAAAACCAAGAAAAAGCTGGAAAATAAAAACGAAACGGAATAAAAGGTGCGCGATGAATTACATTTTGTACAATCCCAAAGCAAATAACGAGAATAACGACCTCAATATAGTTCCCGGAGCCGAGGAGCTTGAAAAAAGAGGAGTGAAAAAGGTCAGCCTTATCGGTCTTGACGTTCGCGAGTTCTGTCAGAGTCTTTCGGCAGAGGACAGAGTACTGATCTGCGGCGGCGACGGCACTCTCCACCACTTTGCAAACAATGCATACGGGCTCGAATTTCCTTGCGCGGTCTGCGCGCTCCGTTCGGGCACGGGCAACGATTTTCTCAACGACATCGGTCAGCAGGGCAGTGAAAATCTCGTCGATATCCGCGAGTATCTCAAAAATCTGCCCGAGGTCGATATCAAGGGAGAAAAGAGGCGCTGTCTTAACGGTGTCGGACTCGGAGTCGACGGTGCGGTCTGCCGCGGCGTTGAGGAATTCAAGGCAAAAACTAACAAAAAGAAAGCAAATTATACCACGATCGCACTCGATCAGCTGCTTCGTAAGTACAAGCGTCCCACGGGCAGGGTAACCGTGGACGGAGAGACTCACGAATATACTGACCTTTGGGCGATCTCGACTATGAAGGGCAAATATTTCGGCGGCGGAATGATGATAGCTCCGGGACAGGATAGAGAAAGCGGCAAGGTCAGCGTAATGGCTATGCACGGCGGCTCGAAGCCCAAAACTCTCGCCGTATTTCTCAAGGTCTTCAAGGGTACGCACGTAAAGCATACCGAGATGGTCGATATATTCGAGGGATATGACGTGACAGTCGAATTCGACGAGCCGCGCGATCTTCAGATAGACGGAGAGGTCTACACCGACGTTTCGACCTACACAGTCCGTTGCCCGAGACCCGAAAACGCTGAAGAATAAAATCAAAACTATAAAAGAGAATAGCTTATGGGAAAAGATATGACCCTTGACGATATCACCGACGTCGAGGCGAAAAAAACGGTTACGGAAACCGTTATTTCAAGTGACGACGCGGTGTTTATCGCGATGGAAATGGGTAAACGTATATTGACGTGCGGCGGTGAGGTGCACAGAGCAGAGGAGACCATCCGACGCATCTGTACGGCGTACGGCGCGGTGACGGTCGATGTCAACGCGATACTTTCAATGATAATACTTACTGCCGACTTTGAAAACGAAGAGAAGACCTCGTTTTGTCGGGTGTCCATCGGAGTTAATAATCTTGGCAGACTTGCAAAGCTCAACGGGCTCTCGCGACGTATCTGTGCGATAAAGCCAAGCAAGGAGGAGTTTCTCGCCCTGCTTGACGAGGCAGAGAGAACGAGCAGCGTGGGAGTGATCAAGCAGATCGTCGGCGCGGCGCTGATCTCACTCGGATTTGCGTGGTATTTCGGCGGCAGTCTGCTCGATGCGGCGCTCTCGGCATTGATCGCGCTCCCGATGTGGCTCGTGCTCACTTTGCTCAGCCGAGCGAATATGAATGCCATCGTGGCTAAATTTATCGTCTGCTTTATGGGCGGTGTAGGAGCGTTGCTGATCGGTCGGACAGGCATTAACTGCAATTTGAATATGATAATGATAGGTGACATAATGAACGTGGTGCCCGGAGTGGTGCTGACCAACTCTCTGCGCGACCTTTTCGGCGGAGATATAATGTCAGGCTTGTTCAGGCTCTGCACGGCTCTGCTCGACGCGGTCGCAATCGCTTGCGGATACGCAGTGGCAATACTTATATTTGGAGGCGCGGTATGATAACGGAAGAGATCATAAGAGGCGCTTTGATAATGCTTGCGGCAATGATCGGAACGCTCGGAGTCGCCTTTGCCTTCAACGTTGAAAAAAGAGTTGTTGGTTGGGTGCTGCTCGCATCGTTTTTGTGTTGCGTTGCGTACGATACGACCGTGGCGCTCGGAGGAGGACTGTTCGTAGCGTCTATCCTCGGCTCAAGCGTTACTACGCTTTATTCATACGTAATGGCGCGGCTTATCAAAACGCCCGTTACTGTAATGATAATTCCGGGCATTATAATTCTCGTGCCGGGAGGCAAGCTTTATTACACGATGCTCGGCGCGGTCAGCTCGGACATGGAGATGTTTTCACGGTATGGCAAGGAGGCTTTGCTCGTGGCTTCGGGACTCGCACTCGGAATAATCGCTGTGACCGCGATATCAAGACCGATAAACGCGCTGCTCAATCGGATATTAAGAGAAAAAAATAACAGAATATAAAAAACAGGAGTGAATAATATGGCAACTTTACACGGAAATGCGATAGTAGGTCAGTCGGGCGGACCGACGACGGCGATCAACGCCACGCTCGCAGGAGTTATCAGCGGTGCGATGAATGCAGATTGTATCGACAAGGTCTACGGAATGAGAAACGGTATCGACGGTCTGCTTGCGGACAGAGTCGTTCTTCTCAACGAGCTCTTCACCGAAAGAGCAGATTTTGAACGCCTTAAGCGTACGCCTGCGGCGGCTCTCGGCTCTTGCCGCAAAAAGCTTCCGAAGGAAGAGGACAAGGACTATAAGGCGACCTTTGAGCGCATTATCGAGATCTTCAAAAAGTACGACATCAGATATTTCTTCTACATAGGCGGCAACGATTCGATGGACACCGTCGCAAAGCTCTCTAAGTACACCAACGAGTGCGGCTATGAGGTCAGGATCATCGGCGTGCCCAAAACTATCGATAACGACCTGCTCGGAACCGACCATACCCCCGGCTTTGGATCGGCGGCAAAGTATATTTCGGTCACTATGCAGGAGATCATTCGCGATACTGCCGTTTATACCGTCAAGGCGGTCACGGTGGTTGAGATCATGGGACGCGACGCGGGCTGGCTCACCGCTTCGAGCGAGCTTGGAAGAGTGCTCGGTCTGCCTTCTCCCGATCTCGTTTATCTCCCCGAACGAGACTTCAATATGGACGAATTTTTCGAGGATCTCTCGGCGGCACTTGAGAAAAAGCCGAATATCGTCGTAGCGGTCTCCGAGGGTCTGAGAATGGCTGACGGAACCTTTGTCGGCGAGTCCGCGCAGAGTGGTGCGGTCGATGCCTTCGGTCACAAATATCTTTCGGGTACGGGCAAGGCTCTCGAGCTTGCTATCAAGGAAAATCTCGGCTGTAAGGTTCGCTCGATCGAGCTCAATCTTCCCCAGAGATGCGCGGCTCATATTGCGTCCAAGTGCGATATCGACGAGTCGTTCGGTGTCGGCTCTGCCGCAGTTACGGCGGCGGTGCAGGGAGTCAGCCGCGAGATGATGGTGATCCTCCGTGACAACGAGCCGGGTGAGCCCTATTCCTCGGTCTACGGTCATATGGATATCGACCTTATCGCAAACAAGACCAAATTCGTGCCCAAGCACTTTATCAACGAGCGCGGTAACCATGTCACCGACGAGTGTCTCAATTATATCCTCCCGCTTATCAAGGGCGAGTGCTATCCCGAATACAAGGACGGTCTTCCCGTTTTTTTCACCATCTGACAAATCGATAATACCCATTATATCATAAGGACTTTCGAGCCCTCCGAGTTTTTCGTTCGGGGGGCTCTTCTTATTTCATTTTTTGTGGTACAATAGATGCGAAGGGAGACGCGCCAAGGGAACTTTTGAAAAAGTTCCCTTGGAACCCTCAAAACTTCCCCAAGGATAGAAAAAGGGACAGACGGTTTAGGTTTTGAAATGATGAAGCTTGAAAAATGACCAATTTGCCATTTTATTGAAGGTGAAAAAGCCCTCAAAACTTCCCCAAGGATAGAAAAAGGGACAGACGGTTTAGGTTTTGAAATGATGAAGCTTGAAAAATGACCAATTTGCCATTTTATTGAAGGTGAAAAAGCCCTCAAAACTTCCTGTAGGAAAGAGATAAGACAGACAGTTTGGGTTTTAAAATGGTGAAGCTTGAACATGTCAAAATTGCTGTCTGCTTTGCTAATCCCCCCAAAAATAACGTATTGAAGCTTGAAAAATCCCTTTTTCCCATTTTTGCGGGGAAGTTTTGAGGGGTTTGGGGAGGTTTTTCCAAAAGCTCCCCAAGAAAACAAGAAAAAACAAAGAAAGGAGGACGAAAAATGACGGTAGAGAATTTATTGGCAACGGTAGATGCAATGAAGCCAAACGAGATATGCGACGACGTGAAGATACGCTGGATATGCGACGTTGAGGGCAGAGTGCTTTGTGAGATATACAAGCAATCGCCCGAGAGCGTTAAACTTCCCGAAAGCGACGAGGCGGTATTGACCGTACCCGACGCATATTCGAGACTCTACGTTTTATATCTTGCTGCGATGATCGAATTCACGGCAGGAAATTACGATGAGTACGTGAAATTGAGCGCACAAGCAGAGACTGCGTTTACGCTTTACGCCAAGCATTATATCAGAAACAGGGCATAAAAATGAAATCGGCGCTAATTTTGCCAAATCTCTTGACATTATCTTCTTTCAGAGGTATAATCTATAATGTAGTGTTATACGCTAAGTGACTTTTTGAAAGGTTGGTAATTCATCATGAGTGAAATTATGCCTATTTTGACTAACTTAGTCCCGCTTATATTGATGGGAGTTATTGCTCTGATAGTCATAATAAACGTTATTACGGGTCTTATCGGAGGACTCAAAAAGAGACTTGCGGCGCTTGTTGCGATCATCATTTCTGCGATCGTTTCCGCAATAGTTACAACTATAGTTTGCAGTCCCAACTCCGGACTTGTTACGTGGGCAACGGGTCTGATAAACGATCTTCTCTCTCAAACCGAGCTTGGAATCACAGTCGGCTTAGAGCCGGGAAGTGTCGGTGAGGTGATCGTGTACTACATCACAATGGCGATCAAGCCTGTATTCTTTACGGCGGTCTACGTTGTTCTTTCATTTGTTTTGGGTATAGTTCTGTCGATCATTGTTAAGTTTATCCCGATACTTAACAAGATACCCGGCGTTGCAAAGCGTCTTGGCGGTGCAGGACTCGGCATAGTAACGGGTCTTCTCGTAGCTCTGTTTACGCTCGTTCCCGTCGTTGGCACGATATTGGTCGGCGCTGACGTTATAGACACGCTGGCTATCGCAGAAGCAGAGGCAGAAGCTGAAGCCGACGTTGAAGAAGATGCTGAAACGCCCTCACTCAAGGAGGCTTATAAGGGCTTTGAGTATATGGGCTACGGACTTCTTTACGACGGACTTGCAAGTGAGAACTATTACGGCGAGAAGGTATATCTCCGTCAAGACGTCAATATCATAGTGAACGTTGTAGATAAGCTAATCGACGCATTCTCTGACCTTGAGTCTATAGACGAAGAAGCGACGAACGAGATGGGCGCGGCGCTCGACGAGCTTGAGGGCTCATCCCTTATTCGCGGTGTGCTTGCGAGCATCCTTTCCGATGCGGCAGAGAGCTGGAGCAACGGCGAGACATATCTCGGACTGGAAAAGATCAGCGCAGACGAGCTTTTCAATCCTATTATCGATACTATGCTTGAAATATTGTCGACCACCGATAAGGATACGGTAATCTCCGATGTCCGCACGGTAGTTGACGTGCTCGGCGTATTGGCAAAGCACGATATGCTTTCGGTCGAGGAAGAGAGTGGCGACGTGCTTGATAAGATCAACGACGGAGCGATAATTACAGAAATGCTCGACGTGATCGGAGAGAACGAGCGTATGTATCCCTTGGCAGACGAGGTCACCCGTCTTGGACTGAGGACGCTTGCATCTACTCTCGGAATTCCCGATGACGCAGACGAAAGATACGATGCTCTTATGAATGAGATCGCATCCGTTATGAACGATACCTACGGCACGTCCGCAGATGAGAGATACACCGCGGTTGCAGACGGACTTGAAAAGGCACTCAGCGATTACGGCGTTGAGGTCAGCGGAGAGGCTCTTGAGTCTGTAGCACAGGGAATTATTGCTGACCTCGGCAGCGAGGGCGATCTTGAAGGCAACGACGTCAAGGAATTCTTTATCCTTTACGCAGCTGCAAGTGCAGAGGATTCTTCCGCAAGCACGGCAGACGGACTTGTTCACCTTTCAACCTCAAAGTCGAACGGTGTGGTCATCAATTCCGACGGTACTGTGACCGTAAACGGCGTGACCCTTCAGAATTATACTTCTGAAAACTACCGCAATTCTGCGGCTTACGCTTTTGGTTCAAGCGGAGTAAGCTTTGACGATGCAGGAACACTTTATTCTGCTGCAAGCATGAAGTCCTCGGTCGTAACTCTTGAGGAGATCATGGGGCTGCTCGGAGAGTACGGAGAATGCGAGGACGTCGCGGCTGAGGCACAGAAGATCGGTGATATATTCGGAGAGTTCTTGTCAATGGTTGCCGATGACGGAATCAATGAGGGAAAGACCACCGAGGTCTTTGAAAAGATCGGACAGGTGCTCGACGAGATGAAGTATTCCGAGATCTTCGGCCCCGAGGTAACGAGCAAGCTTCTCTCCGCAATTATGCAGTCTGAAACTCTCGTAGATAAGCTCGGCTTGTCCCGTGCGGATCTGACTCATATCGCGGAAAATCTTAATTCTCACGCGCTCGATAAGGAAAACGGCTATGCGGGTGCGACGAGCGCAGTAGCAACCACCGTTGACGCGGTCAAGGTCAGTGCTGACACGAACGCAACTAAGGAGGAAAAGATCCAGAGTGTTGAGGCGATGATCCATAGCGTTAACACCGATAACGCAGAAATGCTTACCACTATCGTGACGGGTAACGTTGTAAGCGGAGTCAATTCCAACGTTGAAAATTCGGACACCGTAGCAGACTCTCTCAGCCATCTTATCAACAATATGGCACAGTTCAAGGAAGGCGATCCGACCGACGAGGCGGTTTCCTCCGAGGCAGAGGCGGTCAGTCAGGTAATCTCCCTCGCGATGACGGGTGCTGATGACGGCGCAGTCTTTAATACTGAGGATACCAAGGGCTCGATAGACGCGACTCCCGATGAATTCATCGGTCAGATGGTCAATTCCGACGTTGTTATGAAGACCGTTAATCAGACGGTTGAGAACGAGGAGCAGGGCGGCAACCCCTACGGAGTAAAGTATTCAAACGAGAAGGAGCAGGAAAACGTAACTAAGGCTCTTGAGAACTACTACGTTGAAAACGGCGGTGGAGAAGAGCTTGCAGAAAAGCTCCAGAATCTCGCGATCGTTATGAACGTTGAGATCAACCTCGGCAAATAATATAGTTTTTGATGTTGATAAGGCTGTCACGCGGATCTGTCCGCGTGACAGCTGTTTTCGGCTCTTTAAGACTATTTTTTGCTGTTTTGAGGGCGCGAAAAAAATTTCAAAAAAATTGAAAAAAAGTATTGACAAACTCCTCTGTTTGTGGTATGATATATAGGCGGTTGAAAAATGACCGCCGAAAATTGAATATGTGCGAGTGTAGTTCAATGGTAGAATCCCAGCCTTCCAAGCTGGTCGCGTGGGTTCGATTCCCATCACTCGCTCCATTTCTTTTAATGCCGTGTATGGCAATCGCCTTACGTGGCATTAGTTTTGTGCCTTTAGCTCAGCTGGATAGAGCAACTGCCTTCTAAGCAGTAGGTCGGGGGTTCGAGTCCCTCAAGGCACGCCACGATGGTGGGTATGGCTCAGTTGGTTAGAGCGTCAGGTTGTGGCCCTGAAGGCCGTGGGTTCGAATCCCATTACTCACCCCAGAATGCAAAAGACACCTTTGGGTGTCTTTTTTTTTGCATTCTGGGGTGAGTAATGGGATAACATCGCAAAGGCGCGAGCGCAAGCGAGCAGCCGTGCGATGTTTTGCCGCAAGGCAAAACTCGGTGAGCAAATCGCTCGCGATTTGCGGAAGGTTCAGAATCCCATGTAAAAAAGTGTTCGCCCACGGCTAGCAACCTTTAGTTGCGTACGAGGCTTCCTCGCCTGCGAGGAAACTCGATGAGTAAGCCGAAGGCTTACGTAAGCTCCGCAAAACGTCGCCATTTCCCGACATCGCCACTCAAATGGAAATGCCAAAGCACCAAGCACACGCTTGGTGTTTTTGTTTTCTCTCGGGGAGAGTAACGGGATAATCTCACCCACGGTCGCGCGCTTGCGCGCAAGCCGTGCGATGTTTTGCCGCAAAAAGTGTAAAAACAAGCTATTTTTCATAAAAATTTAGAAAAAACCCCTTGATACTTGACTTTAATTATAGTATAATATATAAGATAAATTATAATAGGAGGATTGTGCCGTGTCAAGCTGGCTGTTGCCCGATTACATTTTCGCGACATATAGGGAAGTGACTCCCGAGTTTCTGATAAGCATTGGGATCAAGGCGCTTCTTATAGATATAGACAATACGCTCGCACCATACGAGCAGCCCCTGCCCGACGAGCATATCAAGGCGTGGTTTGCGGCACTTGAGCAGAACGGCATCTCGGCAACTCTCGTGTCAAATAATGACCGCGAGCGAGTGGAGCTTTTCAATAAAGACCTCGGTCTGCCCGCCTATTACAAAAGCGGCAAGCCCTTTGCCAAAAATCTCAAGAGGGCGATGCGCGATATGGGCAGCGACCGCACGAACACCGCGATGCTCGGCGATCAGCTACTGACCGACGCGGCAGCGGGCAAGCACATTGGTCTGAGAACGATCATCGTGCCCCCGATAAACGATAAAAATAACGCGTTTTTCAGAAGCAAGCGCGCTATGGAGGTAAGACATATCAAAAAATACGTCAAGCTCCACGGGGACGACTCAAAGCGCGTCTGCTCGTTCTGGCTTGAGAAAAAATACAAGAAAAAGAATAGGAAATAAAATATGTCAAAAGCAAAATTCGGTCCCGGCGGAAACGGCGATCTCTTTTACGCACAAGGCGGAAAGGGAACGGTTCAGGCACCCGCTTGGGTTAAAAATTACGGACTCGACGCTTATGAGTTTGAGGCTGGCAACGGTCTGACGGCGGGCGAGGCAACGCTCCGCAAGATCGGTGAGGAGGCGAAGCTGCACGGCATAGCGATGTCGCTCCACACGCCATATTTCATCTCGCTTTCGGGAGTTGACCCCGAAAAACGCCTCAAAAGCATCGACTATATACAAAAATCGCTTTGGGCGGCGGAGCTGCTCGGCGCGAAAACGATAGTTATCCATAGCGGAAGCGCGGCGAAGATCAGCCGTGAGGAAGCGATGAGACTTTCCTGCGATACGCTCGAAAAGGTCATCGAGGCGGTGGGAGATACCGATATCAAGCTCGGCATCGAGACTATGGGCAAGGTAAATCAGCTTGGCACGCTCGACGAGGTAATAGAGCAGTGCAGAGTTGACAAGCACTACGTGCCTGTCGTCGATTTCGGTCACATGAACTCGCGAGAGCAGGGACTTTTCCGTACCGTTGACGATTACAGACGGATATTCGATAAGATCGCGGAGGGCTGCTCGCCCGAGGTCGCGAAAGATCTGCACTGTCACTTTTCAAAGATCGAGTACACGGGCGCGGGCGAGAAAAAGCATCTCACCTTTTCCGACGAGGTCTACGGACCCGATTTCGAGCCGCTTATGGAGGCGATCGCGAAGGACGGACTCACGCCGACGATCATCTGCGAGTCAGACGGCACGCAGGCAGAGGACGCGCTGGCGATGAAGACAAGCTACGAGGCGTTCTTAGCGCAAAAATAATCAAACAATCGAGTTTTACCGATAGAATGGAGAATATTATGAGCAAGCTTACAAAATTTAAGGCAAAAATGGCAGAGCAGGGCATCGACGCCGCTATCATCTCGTCATACGTTAATATCAGATATATCACAGGCTTCGACTATCAGGACGGCTACGTTCTCGTAACCAAGAACAAGTCCTACGTCATCACCGACTTCCGCTATATCGAGGCGGCACGCGCGGCGGTGAACGCTGACGAATTTGAGATCGTTATGCCCGATACCTCAATGGGCATTTGTATGTGCGGTCTGCTCGACGAGAACGAGTGCAAGGCCGTCGCGTTTGAGGACGCAACCCTCTCGGTCGCGGCTTGCGAAAACTTCAAGAAGGTGCTCGTGGGCAAGGAGCTTGTTCCCGGAGCATCGAAGATCGCGGACGGACTTCGTCTTTACAAGGATGCCGACGAGATCGAAAAGATGAAGAAGGCGCAGGCGATCACCGACGCGGCTTTCACTCATATTCTCAAGACCCTGACCCCCAATATGACCGAGATCGACGCGGCTCTCGAGCTCGAATTCTTCATGAGAAGAATGGGTAGCGAGGACGTTGCGTTTGAGACCATCGCGGTATCGGGCGCGGCATCGGCACTGCCTCACGGCGTACCGAGAAACGTCAAGCTCGAAAAGGGATTCTTCACGATGGACTACGGCGCAAAGGTCGACGGCTATTGCTCGGATATGACTCGAACCGTCGTGCTCGGCAAGGCGGACGCCGAAATGAAAAAGCTCTATAACACGGTGCTGACCGCACAGCTTGCGGCACTTGAGCACATCAAGGAGGGCAATCTCTGCCGCGACTGCGACAAGATCGCAAGAGATATAATCGACAACGCGGGATATAAGGGCAGATTCGGACATAGCCTCGGCCACGGTGTCGGTATGTATATCCACGAAGCTCCCGGACTTTCGTCGAGAGCACCCGAGGATCTTGTGCTTGCAAGAGGTCACGTCGTTACCGACGAGCCCGGAATCTATATCGAGGGACTTTACGGCTGTCGTATCGAGGATATGGTAGCCATCATGCCCGACGGCTCGACCTACGACTTCACCCACAGCCCCAAGGAGATCATAGAGCTTTTCTGATATGAAGAAGATATTTTCAATAGATCGCGCCGAGGGAGATCTTTTCGTTTGCATCTCTGACGACGACGATACCGTGAACGTTAAAAAGGAATTGCTCGGGGGTATGCAGGTGCGCGACGTGTTCAGCGCAGAGCTCTCTGACGGTAAGCTGAGCGATATCACCCCGATGCCCGAGGAGAGAGATCGCAGACTCGAGGCAAACCGCGCAAGACTCAAAAGACTGATCGAGCGCTCGAAAAAATCCTGAAATTTGTCCGAAAGGATATCTTACTATGAATATTTTAATGCTTACTGCCTCCGCCGAGGGAGCAACACAGCGCGTGGCTTGGAATCTGTATTCCTACCTGTGCCAAGCCCTGAACGTCGGAGATGACCATAGCTCGATTCTGTTTATCGGTGCGGCTGTGCTTTGTATTATTGTGCCTTATCTTATCGGCAGTATAAACCCTTCGATCATCATATCCAGAAAGATATATAAAGAGGATATCCGATCGTACGGAAGCGGAAATGCGGGCGCTACGAATACCCTGCGAACCTACGGAAAGAAGATGGCGGTGCTTATTCTCGCGCTTGATATGATCAAGGCGGCTCTGGCGGTCATTTTCGGCACGCTTTTGCTGACAAGAGAGATCGGTGGTGCGATCGCGGCATTTTTCGTCGTGTTCGGTCACATGTTCCCGATATATTATAAGTTCAAGGGCGGCAAGGGAGTTGCCTGCACGGCGATCTGTATTCTGATCCTCGCTCCTGCAACCTTCCCGATCATTTTGGCGGTTTTTATCGTCATAGCACTCTTGTCGAGATTCATTTCGCTTGCGTCGATCATCAGCGCAATGCTGTTTCCGTTCCTCAGCTACGTGTTCTATCCCTTGAAGGGAGGCACGACTCTGTCGGCATTTTTCATCGGCGCGCTCGTCGTATTTATGCACAGAGAGAACATAAAGAGACTGCTCGAGGGCAAGGAATCGAAATTCTCCTTCAAAAAGACCGACAAGCATAAGGTCGGCGACCCCTCGGCAGAGGAAACTTCCGAGGAGAAGGTCGAACCGCGCAAGGAAAAGCAGTATTCCGACGACGACTTTGTGAAATGTGACTGCGGACGAATTATTCCGAGATCCCGCGCGGTCTGCGTTTACTGTGGAGAGAAAAACCCCGCATACGTGCCTCGTGAGGACGACAAAAAGGGAAGAAAGAAAAAATCAAAATGACAAATTTAACTGACAAAAACGCCGAGCTTTTGCTAAGACTGATCGGCAAAGCGGCGCAGACCGAAACGCTCAAAAAAGCGGTCTTTTCAAAGTCGCTTGTATCAGAGGTCAACAAGGCGACGCTCACGCTTAAGGCGATCGGGAACGAAAAAGTCCTTCAGCTTGAGTCCTTCTGCACCGACAACAAGGCGAAGCATAAAAATATAAAATTTGAGGAGCTTGACCTGCTCGCCGAGACGGTCGAGAGCTTTTCGCAGATAAATCTCATTACAACGGTGGGAGATTGCGAATTTAAGCGGTCGAAGTCAGGCAACACCGTCCTGCTCGGCGGCGCAAAGCTCGAAAGAATACTCTTTTCCGAAAATAACGAGACCGTAAAGACCTTCGCGAAGGTCACCGTCGGCTCGAACAATAAAAATAAAAACTATATACTTAAAGGCGACGAGCCCTTTCTCAAGTTGCTTGAGGTCAGCGACAAAAACGGACGCGTTTACGATAAAAAGCAGGCGAAATTCCGTCAGATCAATCGATTTTTAGAGCTGATACGTGACGTTGAGCACGCGCTCCCCGACACCGATCCGCTTCGTATCTGCGACCTCTGCTGCGGCAAGAGCTATCTTTCCTTTGCGGTCTATCATTATTTTGCCGTGATAAAGGGAAGAAAGGTCAAAATGACGGGTGTTGATCTCAAAAGCGACGTCATCGAGTATTGCTCGTCGGTCGCGAAAACGCTCGGCTTTGACGGACTTGAATTTTTGTGCGGCGACGTGAATCTTTACGATACCATCGACCGCGTGAATATGGTCATTTCGCTCCACGCCTGCGACACGGCGACCGATATCGTTATCGGCAAGGCGATCGAATGGCAAGCGGACGTGCTTTTGTCCACGCCCTGCTGTCACCACGATCTCAACCGCCGACTTAACTGTGAGAAGCTCTCGTTTATCGCCGACTACTCAATGCTTCGCCAAAAGCTTTGCGACGCGGCGACCGACGCTCTGCGACTCAAGCTTCTCGAGGCAAACGGATACGAGACCGCGGCGCTTGAGCTCATCGACCCCGAGGAAACGCCGAAAAACATAATGCTTCGCGGTATCCGCAAGCCGAGCTTTGACAGAAACGGCGAAAAGGCGCAAAGGCTTATGGCAGAGTATAACGAGATATATGATTTCTTGCTCGGAGCGTCAAAATGATCGCAAAAAGGTCTTTAATAAAGAAAGTGTAATTATGGGATTATTTAAAAAGATAGTTGAAAAAGCCACTAAAAGCAAAAACCCCGACAGTAAACGATTTAAGTGGGATATGGCAAAGCAGATCTGCGGTCACCACGTCAAGTACGTTACCGAGGAGATAAACGGTACTCACGAGGTCATCGGTCGCTCGGGCGCGCTCAATATTCGCGACGACGAGCTCCTCGTTTTCGCCTCCGCAGACGTCCTCATGCGCTGTAAGATCGAGGAGATGCAGGCGTGGGAGCTGCTCAGTAAGGACGGCGTCGTTATCACCGCACCCGACCTTGAGCACGGCGGCATCGAACGAACCGTTATAGTTCACTACGTTTATTACAGATAAGGGTGCGAGGGGATGTGAGGGGACGCACCTTGCAACTTTTTTGAAAAAAAGTTGCGCAAAAAACTTCCCCAAGGATAGAAATAGAAAAGACGGATTAGGTTTTAAAGCGGTAGAGCAAAAGAAAAAACTCACCCATTTCCAAAATTAAAATGTAGACAAATTCAACTAGCCTAATTGAAAGTTTTTTGCGTCGCTTTTTTTCAAAAAAGCGACCCGTCGGAGACAAAGAAAGGAAAACTAACAATGTTTGTAAAAGAGACAACAAAAGGAATGAGAGACATCCTGCCGCGCGAGGCAGAGATAAGAGAATATTTACTGACGAAGATGAAGAAGACGTACGCGTCGTTCGGCTTTTCGCAGATCGAGACGCCGTGCGTTGAGCACATAGAGAATCTGACGAGTAAGCAGGGCGGCGACAACGAGAAGCTGATCTTCAAGATACTCAAGAGGGGAGAGAAGCTGAACGAGGCGGCAGAGGGACTTGACGTAGACGCGCTTGTCGACTCGGGCCTTCGATACGACCTGACCGTACCGCTGTCGAGATACTACTCGAATAACGCGGCGAACCTGACTCTGCCCTTTAAGGCGATGCAGATCGGACCCGTGTGGAGAGCTGACAGACCGCAGAAGGGCAGATTCCGTCAGTTCGTGCAGTGTGACATAGACATTCTCGGCGACAACTCGAACTCCGCGGAGATCGAGCTGATCACGGCGACCTCGACCTACCTTGAAAGTGTAGGAGTCGGCGGTGTTACTATCGTGATCAATGACCGCAGAATTTTGTCGGCAATGGCAAAGGCAAGCGGATTTGCAGAGGAGCAGTTCTCAACGGTATTCATCATTCTCGACAAATACGACAAGATCGGCGAGGCAGGCATCGAGAAGGAGCTGCTTGAGTCGGGCTACGACGCAGAGTGCGTTGCGAAATATATGGAGATCTTCCGCGGAGCTATGGCGGCAGAGGATCGCTTCAGCTACCTTGAGGGCGCGCTCGGCGACGCTATCGAGGGCGGCGTTATTGCAAATCTCAAGGAGATCTGCGAGAGCGTTGCGATCATTTCGGACGGCAGGTTCAAGCTCGATTTCGACGTAACGCTCGTGCGCGGAATGGGATACTATACGGGCACGATCTTCGAGATCAAGAGCGAAGATTTCAAGGGTGCGAGCATCGGCGGCGGCGGTCGATACGATAAGATGATCGGCAATTTCACAGGTCAGAGCACGGCGGCGTGCGGATTTTCGATCGGATTTGAGAGAATAGTCGCGGCGCTCGTTGAAAAGAACTTTAAGCCCGAGGGCGCGGCAGAGAAGATCGCGATCCTTTACGACAAGAGAATGGGCGCGGCGGACATCGCGCTGATGCAGAAAAAGGCAATGGCGGCACGCGAGGGCGGCAGAATAGTCCTCGTGCAGAAGATGAACAAGAACGTCGGCTTCCAGAAGCAGAAGCTCGAGGCGGACGGATACTCAAAGTTTGTCGACATCCGTTTCCCCGACGAGATGGCAAAGCTTGAGGAGATATAATTGAAGATCAAGAGAACCGTAAGGATGGTGGCACTCATCATAGTGGCTTTGTCGTTGCTGGCTCTGTTTGGCTGTGACGGCGCAAATAACACCTACGAAACGACGGTTGAAACAACCGTTGAGTCGACCGATGGAAGCGACGAAACCACCGCAGAGGAAGAAACCGAGGAGAGAGAAGTGGGACTTGATATCACGAACAAGACCGACCTTGTGAGCATTTGCTACTCGGTCTGGTTTGACGGAATACACGGCTCGGGCGACGAGCCGATCACCGATTTTTATAATATCTCCGAGGTGCTCGCAGGCAGACAGAAATGGGGCGCTGAAGGGCAGTTTCACTATTGGTCAAAGCCCGCGCAGGGCTACTATCGCAGCACCGACAAGACTGCCGCGCGTAATAATATGACTCTGCTTGGCGAGGCGGGGGTCGATTTCATCATACTCGACTACACCAACGCCAACGACGGCTACGTTGAAAACAAAAAAATGGGTGAGCGATGGGCGTTTGCCCCTCTGCGAACGCTTTGCGAGGTCATCACCGAGATGAGAGCCGAGGGCAAGAAAACGCCCTATATAGTGCTCTGGTGCGGCAGGTCTGACGGACCTCTGATAGACGCGTTTTACGAGAAATTTTACACCGTGGAGGAGTGGGCGGATTGCTTCGTCTATTGGGACGAAAAGCCGTTTATGATCACCGCGGCGGACACCGAGCTTTTCCCACGCCCCGAGCTTTTCACGATCCGCAAAATGTGGGGGTTGACGAGTGATCATTGTTGGAAATTCTTGAGCGTAAACAACAGAGCTCAGGGCTATTACGTCAAGGACGGCGAGTATGAGCAGATCAGCGTTGCCGTTGCAACACAGGAGACCTATATGTCGGCACCGACCGCGCACGGACGCGACGGCGGAAGATTTTTCTACAAGCAGTGGAAGAATGCCTTTGCCGTGCATCCCAAGGTCGTGACGGTTACCTGGTGGAACGAATGGGCGGCGCAGAGATTTATAGTGGACGGCGAAACGGCATTCGTCGACAATTACACGCAGGAATACAGCCGCGACATCGAGCCTATGGAGGGCGGTCACGGAGATCAGTATTATCAGTGGCTAAAGCAATATATTGCCGCGTATAAATCGGGTGGGGAATGCCCCAAGCTTTACGTGGAATAATTAAAAAGGTCTGTTCTTGGAACAGACCTTTTTAATTGCGCGTCAAACGAGCAAACGCTTCGCGTTTACGGTGTTCTTCGTCGATAACAAACACTAAAAAAGGAACTCATCGGATAAACCGACAAGTTCCTTTTTTGGAGCTGGTGATGTGACTTAGAACATTGTTTTGCGC
>JAFQPM010000031.1 GCA_017411745.1 Clostridia bacterium
CAAACGGCGTGCCGTATTGAAGCGCGAGAATCGAACCTTAGCACAAACGACGTTGTCGTTTGGCGGAGATTTCGATTGAGCTCGTCCGGGGATGCCAAAAGGGGCAAACGGCGTGCCGTATTGAAGCGCGAGAATCGAACCTTAGCACAAACGACGTTGTCGTTTGGCGGAGATTTCGATTGAGCTCGTCCGGGGATGCCAAAAGGGGCAAACGGCGTGCCGTTTGCCCCTTTTGGCACCCCCAGCGAGAATCGAACTCACAACTAACCCTTAGGAGGGGCTTATTATATCCATTTAACTATGGAGGCGTACGCTCAATTATAACACATAATCAAGCGGATTTCAAGTATAATTTTACTTTTTTTCCAAAAAATCAGATCTCAATATCGAACAAATTCCGACGTCACAGTGCTTGCCCTTTACCAGCACGCCCTCGCGCTTGATTCCTTCAAAGGTCATGCCGTTTTTCTCCATAACTCTGCGTGAAGCAAGATTTTGCGGAATGAATCGGCACTCTATGCGATTAAGCGCGAGATTTTCAAAGCCAAATCTTATAACTCTGCCGACGACCTCGGTCGCTATTCCCTGTCCTTGAAATTCGGGATTGATAACGTAGCCGACCTCTGCGCCGTCATTTTGAAAATCAAATCGTGTGAATCCACACGTGCCTATCATTTTTCCTGTGTCATGACAAACCACCGCCCAATCGAAAAAATCCCCCGTTTTATATCTTTTCTGGAGGTAAGACAAATATTCAAAGGTGTACGATTTTTCGGCGTGTGGTGACCATGTGAGATATTCGGTAACGTCCGCGCGACAAGCATATTCGTACATATCGTCGGTATCGTCCATCGAGAGCTTTCGTAACGTAAAGCGTTCGGTCTCAAGTGTTGGAATTTTTGAAAATATCGAGTATACTGCTTCTCTTTTCATCGGACGACCTCCTTTTGATATTACTACGACTATTATACAGTATATTACGACTTCTTTCAAGTAAAATATTGGAATATGTGTAAATTTTTTTGATTTTTTAAGACAAATGCCACCGAATATGCTATAATAAGGTAACTATGGTATTACGGGTGGACTATGATTATTTCAGAACACGAATATCTGCTTCCGATAATACTCGGAAACGGTAAAGATGCGGTTTCTGCCGCGAAAAAAATATATAAAAAAACGGGCGCGAGGGTGCATTTGTTTGCATCGAAGTTCCCTTTTTGGCAAAGAGCATTTTATAGATGCCATACTGTTGATCCTATGAGGGACGAGTTCCTTTTGGAGAGCCTTACCTCCTATCTTGGCTCTATCGAAGAATTTTACTGCCCCGTGATAATAATATGTGACGAGCGCATCCAAAGATTCGTAGAGCAAAACTCCGCGTCGGTAGAAAGCGTTTGTCTTGCTATCAGATACGAAGACTTTTTTGAAGATGAAAGCAAATGAAAGGAGCATGAATGATGAGAATAAGAGATATTCTGCAAAATATTGATATCGTATCGCATTCTGTTCCGCAGAATATGCTTTCAAGACAGATCGTTTCACTCTGTCACAATTCAAGATATGCAGATCCCACTTGCCTTTTTTTCTGTAAGCGCGGCGCTTTGACAGACGGTCACAAATACGCCCCTCATGCGTACGAAAACGGCGCACGCTTTTTCGTTGCCGAGCGCGAGCTAGACCTCCCCGACGATGCGGCGGTCATTATCGTCAAGGATTCGAATGAGGCTTTGAGAAGGCTTTCCGTCGTGTTTTACGGAGACCCTGCAAGTGAGCTTCGCGTGATCGGAATAACAGGCACCAAGGGAAAGACCACTGTCGCTCTTTCGGTTTACAATATTGCCTTGGAAAGCGGAATCAGAGTCGGATACATAGGAACTAATGGAATTTATTACAACGGCAAGGTCTTCGAGACTGCCAACACCACCCCCGACTGCCTTGAACTGCAAAAGGCTCTCTGTGAGATGCGCGACGACGGCGTGGAGGTCGTTGTTATTGAGGTCTCATCGCAGGCGCTATGGCAACAGAGGGTATACGGTATCAAATTCGATACCTGTGTGTTTACCAATCTCTACGAGGATCACGTCGGCGGCGTTGAGCATCCGACCCTTGAGCACTACCGAGATTGCAAAAAGCTTCTTTTCACCGATTATGAGGCTAAAAATATAGTAGTTAACGCCGATTCCGAGGTGACCGCATATATTCTTGACGGCGTGAGCTGTCAAAATATAGTTACCGTTTCGGCAGAGGGCCGCGAGGATTGCGATCTTTTTGCTCGATCAGCTAAAAAGGAGATGAACGGCATCCGTCCGGGCGTCTCGTTCGAGCTGTTTTCGGGTGTTGGCTCTTTTCTGCCGCTTGGCGAGCACGGAGAACGAGTATTTATGTCTGCGCCCGGGCTTTACAGCGTTGAAAACGGTCTTTTGATTTTTGCCGTTTGCCGTATTCTCGGAGTTCCCCAAGAGTTTATTATCTCGGCGCTTGCAAAGCTTTCTGTTCCCGGTCGCTTTGAGGTGATTGAGCTTGAAAGCCGACCTGACACTCTTTTCGTGATAGATTACGCGCACAACGGCGCAAGTCTTTCGGCGGTCCTTGGGGCTTTGCGCGACTATGATCCGAAACGTATAATCTGCCTTTTCGGCAGTGTTGGCGGCAGGACGTTTGGTCGCCGCACCGAGCTTGGCGCTGCCGCGAAAAATGGAGCTGACGTTATCATCGTAACCTCTGATAATCCCGACAACGAAGACCCTATGGACGTCATAAACGATATAAACGCGTCACTTGAGGGCACGGACAAGCCCGTCTACCTTATCCCCGACCGAAAGGAAGCCATTGAAAAGGCGTTTGATATAGCCGAGGACGGAGATTTTGTTCTGCTTGCAGGCAAGGGACACGAGAGCTATCAGCTTATTATGGGCAAGCGAGTTCCCTTTTCGGAAAAAGAGATCCTTAAACGCGCAGATATGCTTGCGCTGACTTATTAAAGAGGTATTATGAGCATTTTTAAAAATTGCAAATGGATATGGATAAATAACGAGGAGCATCCCGACGAGTACGCGGATTTTTATGCAAGCTTTGAACTTGAAAACGCGGCAGGAGTAGAGCTCAACATCTCGGTTGACGGCAATTTTGAGGCATATCTCAATGGCGAGCTTTGTGCCTTAGGCGCTTGTGCGGACTATCCTCATTATAAGTTCTACGATCAGTTTTCTCTCGATAAATACTGTAAAGCGGGCAAAAACGAGCTCAAAATAACCGTATGGCATATCGGAGTGCCGAGCTCTGTCTATGCGGCGACGAATGCAGGACTTATCTTCAACGTAAGACAAGGCGAGCGTGAGCTTGTGACGAGTAGCTGCGATATACTCTCGCGGCTCAATCCAAATTATATCAGCGGCCGTTGCAAGATCGTTACAATGCAGCTTGGGCCGAGCTACAAATACGATGCAACTGCTCTCAACAAAGTGGAGCTTTGCAGGTCTGTAGAGGTCGAAAAGACTTACAATATAAACCCGAGAAATATAGAAAATCTCCGACTTTTGCCCCGCGTAAACGCCACGGTGAGTGACCTTGGCGGTCGGATTTTAGTCGATCTTGGACGTGAGACGGTGGGCTTTCTTGATCTTGCGCTTGAAAGCGATACGGAGCAAGAGCTCACGGTGATCTACGGCGAGCACCTCGACGAGTGCGGAAGAGTGCCGAGAATCATAGGCTCGCGTGATTTTAGCTACGAATTCATCGCGAAAAAGGGAGAAAATAAATTTCTCGGCGCGATGAGAAGGCTTGCGGGCAGATATATTGAAATTGAGTATTCCTCTCCTCTGCAGGTTAAATACGCGAGTCTGCGCCCCGTCGTTTATCCGCTTGATAAAATAGAGCGCAGATTTGAAAATGAGCTCCATCAAAGAATTTACGACACCTGCGCTTACACGCTTGAGTGCTGTATGCACGAGCACTATGAGGATTGTCCTTGGCGCGAGCAGGCGTTATATTCGCTCGATAGCCGTAATCAGATGCTTTGCGGATATATCGCGTTCGGAGAATATAAATACGCGAGATATAATATTATCTTGCTTGCAAAATCGCTTCACAACGGCATTTTGAAAATAACCTCTCCGACCGACACGGAGCTTCCGATCCCCTTCTTCAGTCTTACATTTGTTCAGCAGGTGTATGAATATGTAAAGTTTAGTGGCGACAGGAGTATTCTTGACGAGGTCATGCCCGTGCTTGACGAAATTATGGCGACATTCGCAGGAAGGATCGACGAAAACGGTCTTATCCCCGCATTCCCTGCTCCTGCTTGGAATTTTTACGAGTGGACCGACGGAAATGACGGAGCTTTGCGCGACAACACCTTAAGATACGATCTTTGCCTTAATGCGATGTTCATTTATGTGCTTTCGATGTACCGTGAGATCGGCGGCAAAATTCTTGCGGATGCCCATCTTATGCGAAAAAAGCTGAATGAGGTCTTGCTCGACAATGAGCGCGGACTTTATAAAAACAGCTCTATCGACGGTCGATTTTCTGTGATAGGCAATTCTCTTGCCGTTCTGTCGGGCGCGGCAGGACGCGAGATCGCTGAAAGGATCGTTCGAGAAAGAGAGACTCTGACCGACGTTTCACTTTCGATGAATTGCTACTTTTACGATGCCTTGCTTTCGGTTGATAAGTCCTACAAGGACTATATTATGAAGGATATCGAAGAAAAGTATTCCTACATGCTTTCCTGCGGTGCGACTACCTTCTGGGAGACCATCGAGGGCGCGTCGGCATTTAGCAATGCGGGAAGCCTCTGCCACGGCTGGAGCGCTTTGCCGATATACTATTTTGATGTGTTGAATATCAAATAAAAAAGGGGCGAAAGCCCCTTTTGTTTTAGTTTTTCAATATATACCCCTTGCCGCGCACGGTATAGATAAGCTTAAGACCAAGCTTATTATCGATCTTGCGACGAAGGTGGCAGATGTAAACGTCACCCATATTGCCGTCCTCCGCGCCGAGCAAAGCGTAGATCCTTTCCCTTTCAACTATCTCTCCTCTGCTATCACATAGAGCAGCAAGCACCTTGCACTCGTTGTCGCTGAGAGGAATTCTCATATCTCCCCACAAAGCGACCTTGGATGCTTGATCGACCGAGAGAAAATGACGTTTTTTCGCGGGAGAGCTGCGCTTTGATTCTACCGCAGTTTGCTCTCCGAAAACTTCGAGAAAATCTGAAATATAAAATGGCCTGCAAAGCACCGACGAGCATTTTTTGCATTTTTCGGCAATTTCGGAGGGATCTTCACGTGTGTAACCGATAACGGTCGCCTTTTCTGGTGTCGCGTTCAGATCCTCGAGAGAGCATTCGTCAAGGTCGGCAACGATAAATAGTTTTTCTTCATCTGCGATCGACTTTGCCTCATTGACCGTCTCGATCCCACTTTCCGCAAGCTCAAGCGAGAGCATACGCGAGAATTTTGCATCGTTTGAGATTATTTTTGCGTATTTTTTCATTCTCTTGCTCCCTTCAGCTCGTTTATAAGCTCCTTGATCTCCGTCGTTGAATGCGCCTTCATTATTCTGTCGCGCACCGACGCGGCGTTGCGAACGCCCTTGATATAAAGCGCGGCGTGTTTCTTTATTTCGGCAGAGCTTGTGTATTCGCCCTTGTTTTCTACCATAAGATCAACGTGGTAAAGGCAGGTGTCGAGCCTTTCCTCGATGCTCGGCTGCTCATATTCCTCACCGTCAAGGTGCGCGGATATCTCACTAAAGACCCAAGGATTGCCGAGCGCGCCACGTCCTATCATTATTCCGTCGCAGCCCGTAAATTTCATCATATTTACGGCGTCGGATGCTGTGCAGATATCTCCGTTGCCGATAACGGGAATATTTACGGCTTTTTTGACTGCGGATATTACGTCGATGTCGATTCCGGGATTATACATCTGCTCTCTTGTTCTGGCGTGAACGCAGATCAGCGAAGCTCCTGCCGCTTCGAGTATTTTGGCCATCTCTGCGGCATTCTTGCTGTTACTGTCCCAGCCTGCGCGTATCTTTACAGTCACGGGGGTGTGCTTGAGCGCTTTAACGGTTGCCTCAACTATTTTTGCGGCAAGCGCGGGATCTTTCATAAGCGCGCTTCCCTCGCCGTTGCCGACTATTTTGTGCATCGGGCACCCCATATTTATGTCTATCGCCACGGGCGACGCCTTCGATATGCAGGACCTATATTCGCGCGACTCTATCATTGCCGCTGCCTCTGCCACAAACTCGGGCTCACTTCCGAAAAGCTGAATCGCCATCGGGTTTTCCTCGGGGCTGACCGCCGCCAAGGGCGCGGTTTTTGAGTCTGACAAAACGGCTTTTTTGGAACGCTGCTCGTAGCAGAGTGCCTTTGCGGACACCATTTCGCTCACCGTATATTCTGCGCCCTGATCTTTGCAGATCTTTCTGAAGGAATAGTCGGTAAATCCTGCCATGGGGGCAAGCATCAGACCGTGCTTCAGGATCACATCTCCTATTTGTATACTCATTTTTTTCTCCAATTTAAACTTGTAGATATATTTTATCATTTTAATTAATTAATGTCAATACCCATTGAAATTTTATTACATAGATTTGGAAAAAGCGCGTGTTTTATCTTGACATTTTTCGCGTGTTAGTATATACTGAATATAATAATACTAATTATGGAGAAATCTTGATACAATGAAGGATCTTGGATATTATAACGGTAAAATCGGCACTCTCGACGAGCTGACCGTGCCTTTCAACGACAGAGTTCACTTTTTTGGCGATGGAGTCTACGAGGCTACGCTCGCGCGAAATTATAAGATCAACCTGCTTGACGAGCATATCGACAGAATGTTCAGAAGCGCGGCTATGGTCGATATAAATATCAGAGAGACAAAGGAGGAGATGGCGGCTATTCTCTGCGATCTCGTCAAAAAGCTTGATTGTCCCGATCAGATGGTATATTGGCAGGTCACACGCGGCACGCAGGTCAGAAACCACACCTATCCCGAGGATATGAAGGGCAACCTTTGGGTCGTGCTCAAGCCCGGTAAGATCAAGGATCTTCGCACTCCTATTGCCACGGTTACTGCGCCTGATACGAGATTTTTGCACTGTAATATAAAAACGCTCAATCTGCTCCCTGCCGTGCTTTATGCGCAGAAGGCAGAAAGAGAGGGTGTTTATGAGACTATCCTCTACCGCGAGGGCGGCAGAGTTACCGAGTGCTCACATTCCAACGTACACATAATTACGAAGGACGGCGTGTTCAAGACCGCTCCGACCGACAATCTGATCCTCCCCGGAATTGCTCGCGCACATCTTATTAAGGCTTGTCACGCGCTGGGTATTGAGGTTGACGAAACTCCCTTCACGCTTGACGAGATGATGTCGGCGGCGGAGGTGCTTACCTCGTCTTCTACCGCGCCCATCAGATACTGTAATATGATCGACGGCAAGCCCGTCGGAGGCGGTGCGCCCGAGATCGTTCAGAAGCTTATTGATTGGATTGAGAATGAGTTTTTAGAGGCGACGAACTGATAAATATAAAACCACCGTGTTGCGACACGGTGGTTTTGGGTTATTTTATATTTATCAAATCAAGCTTAATCTTCTTGCCGCGTAAACATAGAACAGCATACAGCTTGAATACCACTCGGAGCATTCGGAGGGTTTGCCCGTAAATGGGTCAAGCTCTTGCCCGAGCTTAAAGGTATCGTACGCTCTTGTCCATGCCTCGAGCCATCTTTCACAAAGATGGTCAAAGTCCTCACCCCAGCCATAAGCATCCATCCAACGAGTGCAACGAAGTGCGATAAGCCCTTGTGAGAAATATCCCCAGCAATTCCCCTTGGCATTTCTCTTAAGAGATGGATCACTGATCGCCATGGACGGGAACGGATATTCCGTCCAAAATTCCTTAGGATTTTTTATATGCTCACTATATATTCGCCTTATCATTTCCCCGTCCTCTTCCCACGTCAAGACCTTTTCAAGGAAAAGATGAAAAACGGTGGACGAGAGATATTTTCTCTTATTGCCGTGCTTATCTACATCATAGAAAAAAGCATCATACTCGTCATAGCAGATCTTTATCAGCTTTTTCTTAACGTCAGCTGCCTTTTTTTCGTATATATCGGCTTCTCCGCTACCAAGCTCGCGCGCCATTTGGGCAATAGCCTTGAGATTACCGTAAAAATTGCAGTTCATATCAACGGCAAATATCGGAGCAACGTTATCATTTGGGGGCAATATAGCCGCATTTTCTTCCTCGTTTTTATCGGGAAGCCGATAATTCCCTTGGCAAGAAAGCCCCTCAAGTCTTCCGCTATGGTCGTGGCCCGTGTCAAATCCAACAAACATTTCCACAAGCCCGCCACCTCGAGTCATTCGGTTGTTTTCCAACCAAACAACCCACTTTTTACAAGCCGCGTACGCGGTATGTAAAAAGTCGACATCGTTAGTTATTTCATAGGTGTCATAGCAAAGAGAGGCAAAGCTGACGCACTCTTGTATCTGAGAATACCCCGAGGCGCTCCTATTCAGCCTCGCGGTATCAAAAATAGCAAACGGCAGCTGCCCATCCTCCTTTTGAAGCTCAATGAAAGACAGAAGCGTTGTTTTGGGAAGCTCGCTCTTCGAAGGGTCAAGGATGGCATACATCACACTATCGTAGATATGCTCCATCCAAACGCCCGGGTACTCCTCGGAAATTAGAAAAAGCGGCTTCTCCCTGCCCGAAAAGCAGCAAATGTGCTTGCTCTCTATATGATCAATAATATCATCGTGTATTGCTTTAACGCGATTTTTTATATTTTCGTTCAGCATAAAATTATCCTAATTTGTTGTTCTGTTTTTATATTCCGTCGGGGTCATTCCCGTGATCTGCTTGAAGATATATCTAAAGCCCGAGAGTGAGCCAAAGCCCGAGTCAAAGCAGCTTTCGGTAACGCTTTTGCCAAGATCGAGCAGTCTCATAGCGCAGTTGGATTTGCACTTGTTGAGATATTCAACGTAGGTATCCCCGACGACCGAGTGAAAAAGCGTGCCGAAGTAGGACGGCGAAAGTCCGACGTGCTCGGCGGTCTCGGCAAGTGTCGGGTCGTTACGGAAATAGGTCTGTATATAAAGCAAGGCTCTTTGGATCGGAGTCCCTCGCTCTGCTACGCTGTCGCAAAGTCCCGTTTTTTTCAGGATATATTCAAGCAATATTCTGATGCAGTCGGCATTTTCTTCCTTGGAAAGAAGCTCGGCGGTCGATACTATAGCCTTGAGCGTGCTCTCGGAAACGGTGCAGAAGTTATCTTGAAGTGAGAAAATTTTTTCAAGCAGCTCGGGCGACGGAACCGATTCGTCAAAGGATATATTCCAGACAAGATTATCCTCGTCAAGCATGACCTTGTGAAAATCAGCGGGTGTAAGTATGCAGACGCTTCCAGGTTTTATTTCGTGAACGGTAGAATTTATTAGCATCGTGCCCGTTCCGCTGACTATGAGCTCTATTTCAAAATAATCGTGAGAATGTATTATTGGGTAATTGCCCTGACGAAGAGCAACTTTTATATGTGTATCGTTTGCTATAAGCTCGGAGCTTTTTAATCTTCTGTTGCCGTCTGACATAGTTATCACCCCCTGTTGCATAAATTATAGCACTAAATTGTAACAAAATCAATATAAATCGATAAATTTAGTGAAAAAATAATCAAATTTTTCTTGAATAAATACTCAATATATGCTATAATGAGCTTGTATACGAAAACAAATTCATCGGAGGAGACTATGTACGTAGGAATAGATATCGGCGGAACGAAATGCGCCGTGATCAAGAGCGACGAAAACGGCAAGATCATCGATAAGATCCGATTTGAAACGACCGATAAGGACGAGACTATATCGCGCATCTTTGATGCCGTTGAGCGTATGGGTGAGTGCAAGAGCATAGGTATCAGCTGCGGAGGTCCGCTTGACGAGGAAAAAGGAATCATCCTTTCTCCGCCCAATCTTCCCGGTTGGGACGAGGTACATATCGTTGAAATGCTTAAAGCTCGCTTCGGTGTTCCCGCCAAGATTTGCAACGACGCTAACGCTTGCGCTATCGCGGAATGGAAATTCGGTGCGGGAAAAGGCACTAAAAATATGATATTTATGACCTTCGGCACGGGACTTGGCGCAGGTCTTATCCTCGACGGTAAGCTCTATTCGGGCTCTTGCGGATTTGCGGGTGAGATAGGTCATATCCGCTTGGCTGATCACGGTCCTTCGGGATACGGCAAATGCGGCTCGTTTGAGGGCTTTTGCTCGGGCGGCGGACTTCGTGAGCTTGGCAGAACCTTTGCGCGCGAATATTTGCAGAGAGGCGAGACTCCCTCGTTTATTTCGGCATCGTCGCTTGAGACATTTACAGTCGCAGAGATGGCGGAGGCGGCGCGACATGGCGACAGATGCGCTCTTGACGCCTTTGAGCTTTGCGGCAAAATGCTTGGAAGAGGTCTTGCGATAGTTTGCGATATACTCAACGTCGAGATGGTCATTATTGGAAGCGTTTTTGCGCGATGCAGAGATCTGCTCGAGGAAAACGCGCTGCGCGAATTCAGACGAGAGGCTTTGCCTGCCGTGGCAGACCGTGTCGAAATAAAAACTCCTGCTCTCGATGAGCAGATCGGAGATTACGCTGCGATAGCAGTTGCTATGGAAGGTGAAAGATAATGAAGCATATTGATATTATGATTGAAAGATACCCTGCCCTTGAGGTTTGCCGTGAGTCGATCGAAGCGGCGGTAAAGGCTATCGTTGAAATGCATTCCCACGCGGGTACGCTCCTTATCTGCGGAAACGGCGGAAGCGCGGCGGATTGCGAGCATATTTCGGGAGAGCTGCTTAAAGGATTTCTGAAGAAAAGACCCCTTAATGCCGATCAGGCGGCAGGCTTACCCGAGGATATATCGGCAAAGCTTCAGGGCGGCATCAGAGCGATTCCTCTGACCTCTCTTTCGGCGCTTAGTACTGCGTTTTCAAATGACGTAGACCCCGAGCTGATATATGCGCAGCTTGTCTACGCTTACGGCACGGAAAATTGTGTTTTCCTTGGTCTTTCCACGTCGGGTAACGCTAAAAACGTTTGCGCGGCTGCAAAGGTTGCACGCGCAAAAGGTATGAAGACGATTTCAATGACCGGAGAGCGCGGAGGCATGTTGGCAGAGCTTTGCGACGTTGCGATCAAGGTCCCCGAGACCGAGACGTACAAGGTTCAGGAGCTTCACCTCCCCGTTTACCACGCTATATGCGCGGAGGTTGAGGAGATCATTTTTGGGTAAATAAAAAACGGCATACGTCAGTATGCCGTTTTTCTTTTATACGGGTTGCTTTTCAAAGCCGACAAGCAGTCCTCCGCGCTCTGCGTAGAAGCTGCAAAGCGCACGGCAAGGATGGATGTCGACCTTCGCATCCTTAAACTGAGCCTTTAGTTGTTCTTTAAGCTTGTGTGCCGCGCCCGAATTGATGCAGTGGGCGATAATGACCTTGCCACCTGCATATCCAAGCTTTTTCATTTGCTCGATTATCGAGGTCAGAGCTTTACCCTCTCCTCTTGCTTTTTCGAGCTGCTCGAGCGTTCCCTCGTCGCTTGCCTTGCCGATAACACGGATGCCGAGTATTCCCGCAAGCTTTGCAGCAATCGGACTGACACGGCCGTTATTTGCGAGGTTTTTCATTGATTCGAGCATAAAAAGAAGCCCCGTGTGCTTTTGATATCTTTGTATTTTCTCGCATATCGTATCAAAATCCATATCATCGAGAATATATTGTTCAAGCTTTTCGATTATCAGATGCATCTCAGGACCTGTAGAAAGAGAGTCTATAACGAACACCTTGCGGTCGGGATACATTTCCTCGTACTCCTCCTTTGCTCTGTAGGCGGAGTTGTAGCTACCCGAAAGTCCGCTTGTGATCGTAACGCAGAAGATATGCTTTGCATCGCCAAAGGCGTCAAGCCAATCAGACGGATTGGGGCAAGAGGATGACGATCTTCCTTTGTATTCTTCAAGTTCCTTTACCATTTGCTCAACGTCGAGATATTCGTCATCAACGTATTCCTTGACCGATGTGATGATCTTGAGCGGAACCGACGCGAATGCAATTCCTCGGTTACTTTTGTCGCGAAGCGCGAGATCTGCCGACGAGTCGGCAACTATCAAATAATTCATTTTCAGACTCCTTTGGTTCTTATGATGAAGATATTATATCCAATAAATGCTAAAAAGTCAATCTACACATTACTGTTGTTTCTATAATCAACAATAACTGTGAGTGGAATAAAAAATTCTCGGCTCTACTATAAGTAGAACCGAGAAAATTTGCTTATTTCTCAATGCTTTTCACAATGTCGTTGACGATCTCCCCTGCCATGATGAGTCCCATAACCGAAGGCACGAACGAGAGGCTGCCTGGCACAGTTTTACCGCTTTCGTAGTCTATTACTCCGCTCTTTCTCGGCTCCTCTTTTGAATAGACGACCTTGAGTTTTTTGATGCCTCTTGACTTAAGCTCACGCCTCATAACGCGTGCGAGAGGACAAACGCTCGTGTCGTTTATATCCGCGACCTCAAATAACTCGGGGTGAGTCTTATTCCCTGCGCCCATCGCGGAAATTACGGGAATATGAAGCTTGTATGCGCGCTCGATTATCTCAAGCTTTGCGCTGACGGTGTCGACCGCATCGACGATATAATCATATTTTGAAAGGTCAAATTCGTCTGCATTTTCGGGAAGATAAAACACGTTGTACGCGTTCACCTTACATTCGGGGTTGATGTCGAGCATTCTCTCTTTCATAACATCTACCTTGGGACGTCCCACGGTTGAGTGAAGCGCGATTATCTGACGGTTAATGTTGGAGAGTGAAACAACGTCGCGGTCAAAAACGTCTATGCTCCCTACCCCTGCGCGTACAAGCGCCTCGCAGAGATAACCGCCGACTCCGCCGACTCCGAAGATCGCCACTTTCGCGTTATTCAGTTTTTCAACCGCACTCTCGCCGTAGACGAAGGCGGTACGCGACATTTCTTCCCTGATCGGCATTAAAGTCACCTCCAAATACTTTCTTTAGAATATTTTAGCATATTTTCAAAAAATAATCAAGTCCATACTTTACAAAAACCCAAAAATAGTGTATAATTATTGAGTAATCACATATTTTGAGGTTTTTGCGATGAATGAAGAGCATCTTATTGAAAGAGAAAAGTCAAGTGAGCTGATATTTGACGGCAAAGTGCTTCATCTGTATCGTGACGAGGTGATCTTACCCGACGGTAGCGAGGGTATTCGTGAATACTGCAAGCATAATGGCGGAGTTTGCGTTCTTCCTTTGACCGACGACAGCGAGGTCATCTGCGTTCGTCAGTACAGATATGCTCACCGCAAGTGTGTGCTTGAGATCCCCGCAGGAAAGCTTGAGGTTGGTGAGAAAAACGATATTCGCGCGGCGGCTCTGCGCGAACTTAAGGAAGAGACCGGCGCAGAGTGCGACGAGCTTATTTATCTTGGCGAAATGTCCCCCTCCCCCGCGCTGCTCAGCGAGGTCATATATATGTACTTTGCTCGCGGACTTAATTTCGGAGAAAGTCACCTTGATGAAGACGAATTTCTCGAATGCGAGTGCATTCCGCTTGAAAAAATGGTCGAGATGGTCTGCTCGGGAGAGATAACCGACGCCAAGACCCAGATCGCCGTTTTGCGAGTCTGGAAAATGCTTAAAGAAGAAAAAAATAACATTTGATATACGAAAGGAATTATTACTATGGCAAAAATTATCGGTCCCGGAAGCTGTAACGTAGACCTTACCGGATATGCAAATCACCTTCCCGTTGCGGGAGAGACTGCAGTTGGAGATCTTATTCGCACAAGCCCCGGAGGAAAGGGCTCTAACCAGATGGTAGCGGCTCACATGTCGGGCAGCGAGGCATTGCTTATCGCCTGCATCGGCGATGACGCGCTTGCTAATTGCCTCCATGATTTTTACGACGAAAAAGGCTTTAGCAAAAAGTACGTAAAGGTATGCAAGGGCGAAAACACGGGCACGGCGATTATAGAGATCGACAAGGTCGACGCGCAGAATAGAATCCTTATCGTCAGAGGCGCTAATCTCGTGCTTTCCGCAGACGACGTAATGGCGGCAGAGGCAGATTTTGCCGATGCGGACGTTGTTCTGACCCAGCTTGAGACCACCGACGAGCCTATTTATGCTGCGGCAAGACTTGCCAAGAAATACAACAAGCCCTTCGTGCTCAACCCTGCTCCCTATCATCCCCTCGATGCCGAGTTGCTCTCTATGGTGGACTACATAACCCCAAACGAGACCGAAGCAGGATATCTTACGGGTATTGAGATCAATTCGATCGACGATGCGAAGGAGGCGGCTAAAAAGCTTCTCGCTTCGGGCGTTAAGAACGTTATTATAACTCTCGGCGTAAACGGAGCTTATTATACTGACGGTAATAAGGAGATCCACGTTCCCGGTATCAAGGTAAAGGCAGTTGAGACTACGGGCGCGGGCGACGCGTTCAACGGCGGATTCGTTACTGCAATCGGCGAGGGCATGGACGTTGAAACGGCTCTTAAATTTGCTAACTGCACTGCCGCTATTTCGGTCACACGTCTCGGCGCGGCACAGTCAATGCCCTCTCGCGAGGAAATTGACGCTTTTATGAAGGAAAAATACGGTATCTGATTTAAATAAAATTACGGCAACCTGCTCAATGCAGGTTGCCGATATTTTTTATCTCAAAAATTTAAATCTGTGTCTTAGCTTTACAAAGTAGAAGGTTATGAGCCTTGTAAGCGCGATATCGTAGATTATAAACACTACGTTAACGAGTGCGTAAACTCCAAGCGCCAAGATCTCGCCAAATCCCTCCCCGCCAAAGATGTAGACGAAGGCATCTATAAGACCTCCGTCCGATTTACCAAAGAACAAGAAATAGGCGAGCGCAACGCTGATAAGCAGTGCGGCGTTCAGGATCACAAGCTTCAAGCACCACGCGATCGGCTTCTTCAGTCGCTCCAGTTTCTCTTTAAGTATTGGATAGTAACCGAAAAACAGAAGATAGAACCAGCCGCCCATAGTATACGGCATAAGTATCACGGAAAGCAGACTCGTTACGGCATATAAAAGCCACGGGTATGCTCCGCCGAGCTCGATCACGGCAAATATGCAGAAAAACGAGGCTAAAGCCGCAACCGACAGGTCAAGCACCTCGATCACAGACCCGAGAAAGATCAAAGCCACACCCATTGCCGCCAACAGCGCCGCAAGGGTCGTTTTTTTCGTTTTATGAGAAACTCCGCGAGACACGGCAATCCTCCTCTCTCAAGGTACGTTAACAGCAACGGATCAGGTCGCCGCCCATACATTCGCAGCAGCAATCCGCGCAGATAAGCGTCTGACAAACGTCACATCCCGAGCAGCCTGCGGAATTGTTCGTATTATATCCGCTGCCATATCCTCTTGCTTGCATATTAAGACGGTCAAGTGCCGCGCGGTATTCCTGATTTGTAGGGTCCATCATACACGCGGTATTGATCATTCTTTGTGCGTCGACGTAGTAGCCTCTCTTTATAAGCACACAGCCCATAAGATAGTGCCACTCGGCAGCGCGGTCGCCCTCGTTTATATTGTTGAGCTCTGCCTCTGCCGCGCTAACGTTGCCCGAATTAATATTTCTGCGCACGTTTGCGTAGTTATATCCCGAGGAATTGCCCGAGGAGCTGCTACGCGAGCCGCTATATGAAGAATTGTAGGAGCTTCCGCGAGATCCCGATGAGCGAATCTTCTGGATCTCCTCGTATGCGGAGTTGACCTCCTTCATCTTCTCCTCCGCAAGCTCCTTGAGGTCGCCGTCGGAATATTTGTCGGGATGATATTTGCGGGCAAGCTTTCTGTAAGCTTCTTTAATTTCGTCGTCGGTTGCATTGGGAGATACCCCAAGCACCTTATACGGATCCTTATAGTCAGCCATTTTATTTAACCTTTCGTGTTTTATCTCTTGAAGTCTTTTTGTTCTTGCGCTTGGTCTTTCCGTCAAGCTCAAGGACGCGGTCAGCCACGTCGGGCATGCCACGGTAGATTATATTCTTTATTATACCCTCAATATTTGGATTTTCACCAAATTCAATGAGATCAAATGCAGGCTCTGCCGCCAAAAGCTCAAGCTTGAGTGAGGTGGCAACGGCACGTTTTTTATCTTCATCAAGGCTTTGCGCGCCGTACAGACATATAAACGGGTTGAATCTTTCGTTTTTCAGATCTCCGTCAAGGTCGTCCACAGCGTCGACGATGTATATCCACTTTCCTATATGCAATCCGATATTGCGAAGTATCTTCGAGTTATCTCCCTCAACACCGAAGGAAAGTATATCGGCAAGCAACTCTCCAAAGCGATCCGCGGGGGCGTCGACCGACTCAAGCCTCTCCTTTTCGACCTCGGCAAGCTTTTGAAGACCGTTGCTTATTTGTTCATCGAGCTCTGCATATTGCTTAAGCGCTTTTTTACGCATCCTTTTTGCCAAAGGCTTTGTCAAGCGAGCCTTTAATCTTTTGATTCCCTTTTCGTCATTCAGATCGTCTGCGGTCTTGCCCCACACGAGCAATGCCGAAGCGTAGGCACAGTATGCAAGAGAATCGCAAAAATCGAGATATACGCGCTTTTTGAATGGGTGCGCGATGCATCTTCCCGTCTTTATCGTGGGATCTTCCCCCGATATCGCAAGTCGCAAAAGAGCCAGAAAGACCATATCGTAGCTCAGGGTCATTCGCGAGCACTGTCCCGTGCATTTACCCTGCGCGCGACACATTCCGCAATAGACGGCTTTGTAATATTCATTTTCGCGCACGCGCAGCTCGGGCGTGTCGGTACGAATATATCCGAACATAGCGATCTCCGTGATAGAATTAATAATATATCATATATGATACACTATTTGTAAGAAAAAGGCAAGAGCTTTTTGTAAACATTTATTGAGTTTGTGTGAATTCTGTGTGTTTTCGGGCATTTTTACGTTGAATATGTTTTTTGATAGCAATTTGAGAGCCGTTTTTTTATTTTTATCGCATATTTTTGCAAAAATCTCTTGAAAAATCAGCAAAAATAGGTTATACTATAATTTGGTATAAATTTGTAATGATTTTTGGAGGAAAAAAGATAAAATGTCACTTACACTTAACAAATCTACAAAATTTGACGGCGTTAAGGGTCCTGTGCTGACTATCGTTATGGACGGCGTGGGTCTTGCCCCCAACACCGTTTCCAATGCGGTCGCTACTGCATATACTCCCAATCTTGATGCGCTTATGGCTAACTATCCTATGGTTGCACTTAAGGCACACGGAACTGCCGTTGGTCTTCCTTCTGATGATGATATGGGTAACAGTGAGGTTGGTCACAATGCTCTCGGCGCAGGTCAGGTCTTCGCGCAGGGCGCAAAGCTCGTTACGCAGAGCATTGAAAGCGGAAAGATGTTTGCATCTAGCACTTGGCAGGAGGTTATTGGCAACGTTAAGGCGAACAACTCCACTCTGCACTTCCTCGGACTCTTCTCCGACGGTAACGTTCACTCTCACATCGATCACCTCAAGGCAATGATTGCAGAGGCGAAGGCAGAAGGCGTGGCAACTATCCGCGTTCATATTCTTATCGACGGACGTGACGTGGGTGAAACAAGTGCGCTTGAATACATCGATCCTTTTGAAGAATATATCGCTTCCCTCTCTGATGCTAATTGCAACATCAAGATTGCAAGCGGCGGCGGACGTATGAAGATAACTATGGACCGTTACGAAGCTGATTGGTCTATGGTAGAGCTTGGCTGGAAGACCCACGTGCTTGGCGAGGGTAGACAGTTTGCAAGCGCTCACGAGGCGGTTGAGGCATACAGATCCGAGCTTCACGTTATCGACCAGGATCTTCCCCCCTTCGTTATTGCCGAGGACGGCAAGCCCGTTGGTACCGTTGAGGACGGCGACAGCGTTATCTTCTTCAACTTCCGCGGCGACCGTTCCATTGAGATCTCCAAGACCTTCGATGCTCCCGTCGACGCATTCGATAAGTTTGACAGAATTCGTGTTCCCAAGGTAGTATACGCGGGTATGCTCGAGTACGACGGCGACCTTCATATTCCCGCAAGGTTCCTTGTAAATCCCCCCGAGATCACCGAGACTATGGGTGAATATCTTGCGAACACGGGTGTTAAGCAGTACGCTATCTCCGAGACCCAGAAGTACGGTCACGTAACTTATTTCTGGAACGGAAACAAGTCGGGTAAATTCTCCGATAGACTTGAGACCTACGTTGAAGTTCCCTCTGACGTCGTTCCCTTCGAGCAGAGACCCTGGATGAAGTGTGCGGAGATCACCGATAAGCTCATCGAGGCGCTTGAAAGCGGCGCGTACGACTATTACAGAGTCAACTTCCCCAATGGAGATATGGTCGGTCATACGGGCTCTCTTGCAGCTACAAGATGCTCTATGGAAGCGCTTGACCTTCAGCTCGGCAGAATTCTTACCGTAGTTGACAGACTCGGCGGTGTTGCGCTTATCACCGCAGACCACGGAAATGCGGACGAAATGTTTGAGATGGACAAGAAATCGGGTCAGCCCAAGGTATCGAAGGACGGCAAGATGAAAGCCAAGACCAGCCACACGCTCAACAAGGTTCCCTGCATCATCTACGATAACACCGATGCGAAGGACCATTACACCGTAAAGGCAGACGAGGGCAACTTCGGGCTTTCCAACGTTGCGGCGACCATGGTAAATCTTATGGGTTACGAAGCTCCTGCAAAGTGGGACGAGAGTGTTATTGAATTGAAATAATATATGGCAAAAATATCGGGAAGGACAAGTGCCTTCCCGATATTTTTTTAACTGAATTTTATTATTTCTTTCTCTTAAAGAAAACCACTGCAGAACCGATGAGCGAGGTCGCCATAAGTACCAGTGCCGAAGAAGAGATCAATGAGCTGCAGCCTCCAAAAAGTCCGCCGAGTGCCATAAGTTTTTCCTCCTTAAATATGGTTTTTATAATTGTAACATAAAATTAAACCGTTGTCAATATTTTTACAATAGACGAGCAGGAACATTACCAAATAAACGGTATCAAACGATATTTTACCTTTTGTTTATACTCAATATAACCGTCAAGCTCCCTTTCCAGAAGCTTTTCTTCGTTTTTTATTCTTTTGACAATTATAAAGGGATATGCAAGAAAAATGAAAAATGAATATATTGAGCCCAACACGATCGGCATCGACAAAAACAAAAGCAACGTAACGCTATACATCGGGTGTCTGACAATACCGTACAAGCCCGTACTGATGACCTTTTGATTTTCCTGAACCTCGATCGTACGGCTGAGGTAGGTGTTTTCTCGGAGTACCTCCGCATAAAGAATATAGGACACAAGAAACACCGCCGCAGCACCTATTACAACGCCTCTGGGCAAGGTGTACCAAGAAAAACGAAATCCAAGTCCTGCAAGGATAAATCCTATAAGGAACATAAGTCCGCTAAGCTTTACCACGAGATCTTGTTCCCTTTGCTTCTCTTTTGCGTTAAGACGTTTTTGCAGAAGCGCGGGATTTTTGAGCATCATCACGATCCCCGCCAAGAACATTGGCACGAACAAGATCCCCATAAGCAACCAGCCGTTAAAAAAATACAAAGTCCCTGCGGGTAGGAATATCAATAAACCAACCAAAACAACGCCCAGAACAAACTTGGCTATTGCTTGAATGAATAATTTTATCGTCATAGTAATATCTCCTGCGAAATTTATCTGTCGGTATTTAATAACCCCGATCTACCGAGGATGCCAAGAGTAGCATAATGAGAAACAAACCGATTGTCGCCCCGAATATAATATTTCCGATCGTTTGTATTTTTTTAGAATCGGGATATTTCAAAGCGATGATATTCAAAACAACAGCCGCGATCGAAACCGCCATAGATGCGTATGCGAGGATAGAATTAAATCCGTCGCGCATATTTTCAAACATACTATGTCGGAATATTACTTCTACAATTTCTCCCGTCACCTTATCCGGAAGATGTCCGACACCCTTGAAGATCTTAACAAACCACAACGGGATCGTAGCGGCTGATAACAGTATTTTGACTATGCAAAACACGGTTTTTTTCATAAAGCGATCCTCCTAAAAATAAAGTTCACTTTTTCATTTCCATATACGGCAACACGTCAAAGCCGCATTTTTTATAAAGTCCGATTGCGCGCTCGTTCTCTTCTTCAACTTCTAAGCGGAAAATGCAGTCGGTATATTTTTCTGTGATAAAATCGAAAAACGCCTTGCCAAGCCCTGATCCTCTGTACTGATCCTTGAGATAAAGATCCTCGACCCAGATACACGGCTTGCCAAATTCGGTTGAAAAACTTTTTGCGATCATAGCATATCCCTGCACATTGCCATCATCCTCGAATACGTATCCCTCAAGGTAGGGACTGTCATTTACACAGTTATATATATCGTTTGAAAAGATCTCCTCCGAGCCGTTGCTCAGCACCGCAGGCGATGCATAGAAAACCCTCATCATCTCCATAATGCAGTGTTTGTCTTCTTTCGTCATAATTCTTATCGTGCTGTTCATATTAACCTTCATTCCGCCGCCGTCGGCGGCACAAATAGTAATCGATGAATTTTGCCGTAAAGGCAATTTGCGCGCGTGAAAAAGCATGCTTTACTATTAGATAGAGGTAACTTTCACGCTACTCACCGTAAACAATATAGCATGTCAATCCGTTCCCGTTCAAATATACAGACTGATCTCCGCCAGCTATATTTGATGTATAAAAATGTATACACCAAACGTCCGACTCCTTATCAAAGGACACGGCAATAGTATCGTATTCAATGGTAAGCTCAAATTCTGCCCTCACCACTGCATCGATCGCACTTGTAATCTCGGACTCAATGTCAAAGTTATTAAAGTGCTCGTGCTTTACACCGGGATCACCGATCTTGTATTCCTCGAGTACTTGGGCGTAGCTGAATTCTACGATTTCACTTGCGAAAGTATAGGATTCTTTGCAGCGAGTACAAGTAAACGTGATTTTTCCGTCAGCCGTTTCCTCTGACCATATATGGTTTGGCAACGCCAGATCTCCGTGAGTGACTTGTTGCATATTACATTTTGAACAAGAATAGAAAATATTTGTAGACCAGCAGTCGTTATCCTCGCCTGAATAATCCCAATCGTGATCTTCTGACAGCTCGTCGCTTATGGCGCCACAAATTGTGCATACCATAGGTTCTCCGCAACATACGCTAACTAAATCGCAAGCCTCGGGCTTTAACTGTTTTTCTTTACACTCAACGCAGATCCTTGCATGCTCACCGGAAACGTCCTGCCATTGATGCGTGTGCTCGGTTTCACTTGTGACAGTTGATTCGTCTGATTTTTCTGGGATATCACATCCGCACAATAAAAACAAAAGCGAGATAACAATGCAAATAATTAATATGCTTTTTTTCATAACAAAGCCCTCCTTGTCACATTCAAATTTATCGAGTACACACCTAACCAATTTGATTATACCATAAAAGTTTTCAAAAGTAAATAGTACGGCGGGGTTTTTACAAATTGATTCGTCACAAATGTAGGGCGGTGGCTTGCTGCCGCCGTTTGCTTGTATATAGAATTCTCTTTCGGCGGGAGTAAACCCCCGCCCTACAAAACACAAAAGGCCCTGCTGAAGCAGAGCCTTTATATAACCAAATTTGCACCAAAATCACACCAACGCTTAACGCCTATTCAGCTCGACAAATTGGAATTTGTCAGTATTACAACTGCTTTATCTCATTTGCAATCACAGCCACAGCTTTTGCGTTTGTATCAATTTTAATGGTATCCAATGCTTGATACATCGGTATTCTTGCTATGCTTCTCTCAATTACATCTTCAGAGCGAATACCTCTTTTTACATCCATTGATAATCTTTCGCACAGAGTCTTTTCATCCGCTACAAGTGAGA
>JAFQPM010000032.1 GCA_017411745.1 Clostridia bacterium
GTCCATTAACATCATAGATGTAATCGGTAACAATCTCAGCTCCATCAAAATCGGTAAAAATTTTCTTAATCAGTTTTCCGTTGCCGTCGTAAATATAGTCCGTAACAATTTTATCTCCATCGCTATATTCGTGACTCTCCTTGACAATATGTCCATTAGCGTCATAGATGCGATCAAAAATCTGACGGGCTCCGCTCGGTAATGTAAAGATACTCTTTATCAAGTTTCCATTACTATCATAACAACGATCTGTAGTTTCCTTACTGCCGTTAAAGGTTGTATAGATATATTTAATCACATTGCTGTTCTCATCATAGGTATAATCCGTGATAGTTTTGCCCCCATCTGCATATGTACACACTAATTTGATCACATTTCCGTTTGCGTCGTATGTGTAGTCACGGGTGGGGATATTTTCCTTTCCATATGTTATATTTGCAGGAAGATTGTTAGAAGCAAGTGTAATTATCGAAGAATAAGTTTTACCGTTATACTTCTCGGTGATACTTATTGGAATATAATAAAGTTTATCCGTATCTTCCTGTTGTTTTGATGCATCAAAACCCGTAGGTAGTTCGTCAAATCTTGATTGGTTAGAATCGTAAGCATTTTTATTATATTCACTATCACAAGAAACACAAAAAACACAAAACATCAAAATGAAGAACAAGGGTAGGATTATTCGTTTCATCGGCGACAAACTCCTTTTGTTTTTATTTGTTATAAAACACATCTTTTCAGGCTGCTGCATACCAAAAGCCAAAGCGGCGATGTGTTGCGGTATAGGATCCCACAAGAACATACCGCTTTCTTGAGTTCATTATAGCATGGCAAAAAATGCTTGTCAATACGGTGGTGGAAAGTTTTTTTCAGGGCTATATTTTTATATGAAAGTGGTGCGGGGGTGGGGGGTAAGACTTAACTGACGGTCAGCGGCGGCCGGATTTAGAACCCATACACAAACCGCAAGCGGTTTGGTGTACCAATTCAAACGTAGGCCGTCACCTCCAGAACGAAAAAAGCAACCCTATTGGGTTGCTTCGTTCTGGCTCGTGTTGACAAAAAAGATGCCATTATCATTTCAATTAAACAACGTATTTTTTATTTACAATCTTCGATTTGTTGCTTTATTACGTCATACGATACTGATTTTTCGTAAAATTCCATCGTCTGTGAAAGATCAACGGCAGAATTTACAGCATTATTATACTCGTCTTTGCTTACGGTTTTGCCATCTATAAAATACTCGTTAATAATTTCAAAATCATTGTTTTCAAGAGTCACATAACGCTCTGAATATGATGCATTGAGAATTAGAGAAAATCCGGTTTGGTCGAGCTTATATACGTTGTCGTAATATTTTCCCATATGTCCGTTCTGATTGATAATAATTCCACTTCGTTCGACATATTTTCCGCCCAACATTCGACCCAAATGTTGCTCAATAACATTACCGTTTTTGTAAGAACAAATGAGATCTCCGTCAGCCTCGCAAACACCCATCGCATATAACTCCGGGATATCGTCGTTATCGACATACACAAGTGCATAACGATAATCGAAATCATATACGCTTTCTTTGGATTCTATAAAGTCTAAATAAGCGGTTTTCCAGTCGAGAAAAATATCAGACTCGGGCGGCAGCTCGGTTGAGTTTGTCGAGCCTTCCGTGTCTGCGAGTACAATGGCATTTTTATTTTGTCTGATATCGCATGAAACACAAAAAACACAAAACATCAAAATGAAGAACAAGGATAGGATTATTCGTTTCATCGGCGACAAACTCCTTTTGTTTTTATTTGTTATAAAACACATCTTTTCAGGCTGCTGCATACCAAAAGCCAAAGTGGCGATGTGTTGCGGTATAGGATCCCACAAGAACATACCGCTTTCTTGAGTTCATTATAGCATGGCAAAAAATGCTTGTCAATACGGTGGTGGAAAGTTTTTTTCAGGGCTATATTTTTATATAAAAGTGGTGCGGGGGTGGGGGTAAGACTTAACTAACGGTCGGCGGCGGCCGGATTTAGAACCCATACACAAACCGCAAGCGGTTTGGTGTACCAATTCAAACGTAGACCGTCACCTCCAGAACGAAAAAAGCAACCCTGATGGGTTGCTTCGTTCTGGGGCGTGTTGACAAAAAAGATGCCGCCTTGAAAATAGTAACAATCCTTGTATTATAAGGAACTTCAAGATTTATAGCAATTATTTTTCAGCCGTTTGATCGGTTGGTAGCGTTATTTTGCGAAATCAACGCTTTTACGAAAAAGATTCCACTTTTATGTGGCTGGAAAGTCACATAGTAAACTCGAAGTTTTTACGCGACCACTCCCACGTTTGATATAAAGACACACACCAAAGCCCCCCGAAGATCAAGTGATCGTTCGGGGGGCTTTGACCTTTCCGAACTCCCATGGTGTTGTAAACATCGCCGCGAGCTTCGGAAAAAGCAACTATATCATTCTCTGATTATTTTTCCTCCGTTAAGCCAATCAGCATTGGAGAACATGCGGAAGTCGACAAACGTAGGCGGGTCTATGTTCTTCTCGTCAAAGTTTTTGCCGCATGCTTCCGCCTTCTTTTTTTCAAGCGCGATCCACAGATCAAGGGTTATCGTTTCGCACTCGCGGATATCGGGCAGCATAATTCCGCCGTCCTTGTAAAGAATATTCTCCGCATCGGATATGTTTCCGCTATCCAAGAGCGAAAAAGCGTAATAGATCATACACCTCGGCTCTTCCTTGATCTTTAGCGGCATACTCTCATATACCTTGCTCAGATCTTCAAAATTCTTATTGTTATAAAGGCAACGCAAGACCTCCTTGGCAAGAGAGACGTCATCGGGGCGCAACGCAAAGGCGCGAAGCATAAGCTCTATCTCTTTTTCATGATCGCCGCGATCTCGGTTCAATATCGCAAGTGAATAGAGTGCCCAAGGAGATTCCTTGACCTCTATCGATCTTTCAAGCATTTTTTCCGCACGCTCGTAATCCTTTTCGATAAAAGTGTTAAGTCCGAGCTGGAGCCAAGCAAACCAGTTGTCAGTGTCCTTATCCGTGACTGCCTGTTTGAGAGCGTTCGTCCATTCTATTTGACACATATAGGATATGGGCGGATCGGCAGGATTGTGATTTCCAACGGTACCATCTTTTAGCAAGGAGAGCCATGGAAGCTGCTCTGCGGTGAGCTCGCCGAAATCAAGATAGTCACACATTGCCTCCTCGCCGCACATACGTCTTCTTTCCTGCTCCAACGCTCCCCAGCCGTCAGCGTGAAGCAAGACCTGCTGTGCGGGGCTCTTTGCCATTTTTTTAGTGGCTTGCAGGATATTTTCCAGCTCATCCTCGCTTATCAGCTCATTTAAACGACAGGCACCCTCGCGCTTTGCTTCATCCCACGAGCCGTGGGTCTTCCCCGGATCGGTATGGATAGCACCGTACGCCTCGACCCACTCCCAAACGGTCTTGGGAGGCATAGGCAGACATTCGTATTGCGTTTTAGCAAGACCCGCCTGAATTTCGTTATAACTTCCACTTTCGGCATCAGCGGTGAGAAAATTCTTCCATCGGTCACCGCCCTTACTGTTGCCCCACACGAAAAGCTTTCTTCCCTTTAGCCGCTTGGTTGAGGACTGAACAAGACCGTAACCATCCTTATCTACCTGACAGATGAACTTTCTTTCGTTCTCAGGGATATTCCAGAAATAATCGATCGAGATGACGTTATCCGCAGGATAAGTCACGTCTATTCCGTTATACTCGGGTACTGCGATCTTAACGGGGTGAGAATCTCTCGCCGTATACGTATCGTTTACAGGAACTATAACTCGATTTCCCTCTACATCGGGAGTAGCGATATTACTCCACCAATACATAGGAACCACCTCAAACGAGGGGTTTATTATTTTGGTTCGCACGAACAGAAGCTTGGAATTCTCGGGCAAGAAGAAGTCCATCTGATAGACGATGGCGCGGATGCGTTCATACTGATAAAATCTCAAAACGGGAGTTCCGTCTTCAAGCTTCGTCATAGCGGTATGCATCATATCGCAGGTGAAGGCATTATGACCCACGTATCCGCAGTTCCATTCAACTCCGCCACTCATCCAAGCGTTACGAACGCCAAGATGACAAGGACGCACTACGCTATTTGAAAACAGAAGGGCTTTACTCTCCTTTTTGTCAAAGAGAGAATGAAGCTTGCCGCCAAACTGTGGGAAAAAGGTGGCCTTGAGAAATTCGTTTTCCAAAACGACACAACTCTGCTCACGGTCGGTAAGATCACGGGTATAATTGTCCTGCGCCTTATACGGAAAGGCATAATCCACCATTCCGTAATTGACGAACAGGCCGTCATCCTCACCAAGCTCGAATTCATTTTGCATAAAGGAAAGTCTCAAATTTTCGGAGATCGAAGGAAGTGAGCTGACTCCGTTAAAGTCCACAGAGGGCAGCGTCAGCTTTTCTATACGTAATTCTGTCATTTTTTAAGTTATCCTCTCTGTTTTTCTGTCAAAAAACCGTCTTTTCTGTATCTGATAAGACCTATCAAAATTGATGCGATATTAATGATCTCACAAATGATTCCGCCAATAGATGGGATCGATATATTATAGATCAACCAGCATGGAGAATCTCCAAGCTTCAGTAAGCGGAACATATTTTCCCTCTTCATGTATGCCGCCACCGTGCCGAATATCGCGCCGACAATGGGGATAATATCCCAATACGTCTTGAAGCCCAGGGCTCCTGCCACGATCACCAAAGCCAAAATGAAGTAAAGCCAAGCTCCATGACTTGCCCATTTTTTATCTTTAAAGTAGAACACGGCATTTCGGATCAGAAACACGATGTTCAGACAGACCGCAGCCCAGCTTCCAAGCAGTACGTAGCTGCCGAGAAAAAAAGCCGAGCCTGCTGTCTGCATCACAAGGATCTGTTTTTTTGTTTTCATCTGGAATGACAAGACTGTCAAAGCCATACCGATGATACTGAATATTTGTCCGATAAATTCCTCTATCATAGTCACCCTCAATGCTTAAAATCGGATCAGTCGCGACCTCTTACAACGCGACCGTCGGGATATTTGATAGTGAATTCTCCGCTATCGAGGTCAGCCTCAACGACCGTTCCGTCCGAGAAGGTGGAACGGCGAGCACGGGTGGTCTCATCGAGGATCTCGTGCTTGGTCAAGTCGCAGAGTGCAACCTGCTTGTGCAATTCAAGCGCGATCTTACCGTGCTCGACCTCCTGTGCAGAGGCGTGGAGCTTAAAATAAATTGTGCCGCCACAAAGCAGACCCCAAATGAACGCAGAATCGGTGCGAGCGATGCTCCACGCTCCGCGCTTTTGTCTGCAATCCCAAGGGATCACGATGCAATCGTGGAAAACAAGATTGAAAAGTGGGATCGGGATGCCGACGTTTTCCTTCTCGGGATCCTCAAAGTCGGTACAAGGGAATGGCGCGTGATGACAGAGAGCCATCGATTCGATAATACAGTCAAGCACCTCCTCGGATGATGGAATGATTCCGCGCGAGGTAAGCATATCAAGACAATGGCGTCTGTATTTTGCGCACTCCTCCCTCGTCATAGGATGATCCTTGTTAAAGCACTCGTCCATCTCAACTACCGAGAACACGTCGAGGTACGAGCCGTCAAGCTTGATGCCTAGGCGCTCAAACTCGTCGTAATTGCGACGCACGTAATCGGGTGCAAGCTTGGCACACAAAAAGGTATGAGGACCGCCGTACCAGTACGAGCTGTAGAAATGACTGCCGTCGAAATATTCCACGGCATTATCCAAGGTAAAGCCGGGAGAATCGTAATAATAGTCGCGGTATTGGTCATGAATTCCGAACAAATATCCGAGAGAATGGCAGGTCTGCTCAAGCGCGCGCATACCGTCGGCTCCGCCTGCCGCCTCGTGAATCGGGAACGGATTGGGATGCAGATTGTCATACCCGTGATATCCCCAGCCGTCGAGGTGGAGATATACCTTCTCCGCGCCGTTTTCCTTAAGCCGTCGAAGTCCTTCTGCCGTGTAGTCGAAGGGCAGACACGAATCGTTATTTGCGGGGTCGTCGGGCTTGTAGTAGTGAGAGTCGGGATGTATATGTATGGCGGTATCGGTATGTACGATAGGTGTACCTATAAGCTCTGCGACCTTAGGGTTCTTTGCTATCTTTTCGCGCAGAGTCGTCAGTCTGCCGCGCTCCTTGCGATATGCGCGATAGATCTTCGCGATGGTGTTGAAATCTCCGTCGGCAAAGAAGCTGTAGACCATTTCTCGTCTATACGACATAGAGCCTAGCGAAGGAATAAAATAGGGTTGGACCTCCTCGCCCACCAGCTCATATCTTGCATCGTAAGGCGTTTCATAGATCGCAGCATAGCCACAACCGTTATGAACCTGACCAAAGAGGGGCATATAACCGTCGCGCTCGTAAATGAGACCGTTGTTGATCTTGATTGGATTACCTGCGGGCACGAGAGTTCCCTGCATACGAGAAAGGACAGTATATCCCTCGCCCTCTTTTGCCTCGAATTTCATACGGGGCGGGTAGACAAGTGCGGCGACCTCACCGTGACCGTCACCCTCCAGCCACGCCTGAATGCGAAGCTGTCCCGAAGCCTCGTCGACACCGACGAAGGTCTCGACCGTAAACGTTCTTTCCTGTCCGTCAGAGCCGCAAAAATCGCTATAGCTTGCGCGCACGCCGTCCATCGTTCCGTTCTTGTAGGAAAAGCTCTCGCATTTTGCGTCTGCGAGATCAAGCTCGACGCCGTTGCCCAGGCGCACCCTGCCCGTGCTTTTCCAGGACCAGACTATCCCGCTGCCCTCGGTCGAAACGCTAAGCGTTATCGTCTCGGGGTCGTATTGGACTCTGATAATTTTGTTTTGCAACGTATGTTTCATATTTTTTTCCCTTTCTCATTGATTATCGTTTTCAAATAAATTTTTCCACGATCTTATTCATCGCATCCATCTTCGCTTCCCATCATTTACTGTAAACCAGGAGCGAGTTAAGATAATCGTAGCTCCTTTTTGCGAGAGTGACTATATCGTCGAACTCGCCGCCGCCCTCGGTTTCGACCGAGATAACGCCGTTGTAACCGTTTTTCGTGAGAGTTTCAACGACTCCCTTGGTGTTTACAATTCCCTCGCCAACCGCAACACACTGCCTTGATTCGTTGATATCCTTTACATGACAGTGAACGACTCTGTCAACGATACCCTCCAGCACCTTGACCTCATTCTCACCCTTGTCGTTGCTCTTATATCCAAACTGTCCGTTTCCGCTTTCAACGCAGCCTGCGCGAAAGACGTTGCAGCCATCATAGTTGATGCCAAGACAGGAAGGATCTCCAAGTGTCATAATACGCTTCAGACCCTCGGCGGTGAGAGAAAAGGTCCCGTGAGGCTCGATGGCAAGGGTCACATTGTGCTTTTTTGCCGCTTCAAGAATAAGTCCCATTCTTTCGCAAAGCACCTTATATGCGTCCTCAACGGACATATCTTCGGGCTTGTGACCGTCACCCGTATGGACGATGGAAATTCCCGCAGCAGCCGCCCACTCAATAGAGCGAATACCCGAAGCAACGCTGTTGGGATTGGAGAGAATATTGCCGTTGAGCGACCAGAGTCCCGTGATCTCCTTGAATCCGAACTTTTCCTTAAGCCTGACAAGGCTTTCGGGATCGTCCTTCTCTATGTTGACGTGAGGACACCAAGGACCGACCGCCTGCGTCTCAAAATATTCATATCCGATATTTCTGATAGCATCAAGGCTTCTTTCAAGATCGTATTCTCTGAACAGTACCGTTCCGCATCCGAGTTTTATCACGATTATCCTCCTTTTCTGTATTCTGCTTTATTATAACACGCTACACAAATTCTAATCAACCGAAAAAATGGACATAATAAGCCAAATTACCCTACAAATCGGACATTTAACAATTTTTTTCGGACATAAGTATTGATTTTTCAAAAAAAGAATGTATAATATTCTTAGAACAATGTTATAAGGAGCACTTAGGCTGCCATGAGCTTGGAAAACCGTGAAACCGAACGACCAATAGAAAGAAGATCTCATTCCATAGGAAAATACGATATCATCGTTGAAAATGATTTTATGAAATGCCGTATATATTGGGCAAGGGTCATCGGAAGCGAAACAGAGAGCCTTTTCACACAGTACACTAAGCATACGTTTTATGAAATACAGTACGCGCTTGAGGGACGTATCGTAATGCAGATCGAAAAAAACAAGCAGATCTGCATAGAGCAATCCGATTTTATAATCATTCCTCCCGATACGTTTCACCAGATAGTTGACGGCGATACTGTGGGAGCGAGGTTTATTATGGCGTTCTCTCTCGAGATCAAATCCAATCATTTGAAAAATTTACCCGAGGAATTATCAAAGCTTATACCTTATCACGAAACGAAGCACATGCGTGATATTCTGAATATTGCCATAAAAAAGAATTATCACGATACACCGATAAGAAGAAGCCTGATTACAAGCTATCTTGAATGTCTTATGCTAGAATTTGTTGAGGCCGCCTGCCCATATCGTATACAGGAACTGGCAGAGATCGAAGACTTGAGCGAAAACGAGGCAAGAGTGTCGCAAATCCAAAGATTTATTGCCGACCACAACGGCATAGGAATACGGCCTGCGGACGTTTCTCAAAGGTTCAGCATAAGCGAAAGACATCTCAACCGCATTTTTGTCAGTGTAACGGGAAAAACGCTCAAGGAGGCTATCAACCGCCAAAAGCTTGAAAAAATTGAGGAATTGGTCGCAACCACTACTCTTTCATTCAAGGAAATATCCGAGCTTTGCGATTTTGCTGACGAATACGGCATGAATCAATTTTTCAAGAGATATAACCATTGCGGTCTAACCGAATATCGCGCTCTGCGAGGGTCAAAGGAATAAAAAACGAGAACACGCCTAAAAAAGCGGCGTGTTCTCGTTTTTGTCGTTATTTTTCAGCGGCTCTGACAAAGCACCTTTACCTTTTTATTAAATACAGACTTTCACTTACCCTTTCAACCTCTGAATAGTCTGAAAGGTCGACCGTTACGTCGCTGCTATTATGGATCTCGAGCGCAGTTCTGCCGCCCTCAAGATTTTTCCACGATACCTCGACGTAAGCCTTATCAAGTCGATAACTACCCGAAGCAAAACTCAAGCTTCCACTCTCATCAATAATCGGCTTTATACTGATGCAGCCATTCTCAAAGCGTATTCCAAGAACGTAAGCGAACATCCACTCCGCCACAGATCCGAACGCATAGTGGTTAAAGCTATTGCATCCCTGCTCTCTGAAGCCGCGCCCTACAACATAGCTATCCCACCTCTCCCACATAGTAGTGGCGCCGTTAACGACGGGATAACACCACGAGGGATGCTCGGTGGAGGTAAACAGTTTATATGCAAGGTCGTATTCACCTATATCGCAAAGGGTGGGCAAAAGATACTTAACGCCCACAAATCCCGTAGCAATATGATATCCCTGCGCTTCGATACAGCGCACGAGGTGCTCCTTGATCTCGTCGGCATCCATCATTTGGAGGCTGTAAGACAAAACGTATGCGGTCTGTGAATCACTTGAAAGCTTTCCGCCCTCGGTGATGTACCTTTTTCTGAAGGCATTTCGTACATTTTCAAATATTTCAAGATATTTTCCCGAATCGCCGTCTCCGATAATATCACACATCTTGGAAACCAAAAGCGCACTGTATCCGCAAAACGCCGTTCCGATAAGCGATTTGTCTGTTCCACCGTCATAGGACAGCCAATCTCCGTACCCGCGAGGGTTGCGAATATTATCAACACTGTCGCAAAGGCAGTAATCCACCCACCTTTTTGCCGCAGATATGTTTTCACGGATGATGCTGTCATCTCCGTAAACGTGATAATACTCGTAAGGTATTACCGTTATAACGTCGCCCCAGGCAGGAGAGCCCTTGACCTTGTCAAAATCGCTCCAGACTATCGGTGCAACGCTGTCGATCATACCGTTGTCCGCTTGTGCATCGCGAACGTCCTGAAGGTACTTTTTGAAAAAAGCGCGACAATCGGCATTATACATTGCACTGAGACCAAACACCTGCGCGTCGCCCGTCCAGCCAAGTCTCTCGTCGCGCTGGGGACAGTCGGTCGGAACGTTTATGAAATTACTTTTCTGGCTTGCAATTATATTGGAGTAAAGCTTATTAATATTTTTGTCGGAGCATTCAAAGCTTGCACGGAAATCAATATCACTGTATATCATTCGGCTCTCAATACTCTGTAGTCTGCACTCACCGTCTATCTTAACACCCATATATCTGTAGCCGTGAAAGGTCATCTCGGGGCAAAATCTCTGCTCGCCGCCCCTGCAGATGTATTTGTCGGTGACCTTGGCGGTGCGAAAATTTTTGACGTAAACGCTTCCGTCGTCGTCGAGCATTTCACCGTATATAAAGGTCAGCTCGCTTCCCTCTGACGCATCAGATATTTTTATTTCGGGAACGCCTGCGTGATTCTGTCCGAAATCGTAGATCAAAAATCCATCCTTTTCGTACAAATATTTACCGACAAAACGTTCCTTTTTCAGTGTAAGCGGAACGATCGCTCTTTCAAGTCGGTCGGTGTAGCCGTGATACATAACGGCATTCATCCATTCTGAATCGTCATAATCAGAGTGCCCGAAATCTCCGAGATCAAACCTGCCGTCCTGCACCTCTCCGTCAAAAAGATCGTTTTCAAGCGTCTGACCGAAGGCCATACGGAAGCTATCGTCACTTCCGAAGATCTCTTCCTCTCCGTCTTCATATTCAATGCAAACTCTGCACCAAAGCAGGGGCTTTGACATATACGACTTATCCCCAAACCACGCGATCTTGCCAACCGCCCATCCATTGCCCAGCGCAAAGGTAAGCGTGTTAGCGCCAACCTTCAGATTATCCGTGAAATCGACTGAATAATAAGGTATTCTGACGTTATAATCGGTCCACCCGGGAGTCAGCATTTCCTCACCAAAGGCTTCAGAATTGCAGTATGCCTTAACGATTCCGAGTGCAGTATAATCCAATGTAGCCCTGCGAACAGCCTTCCTGACGACGAACTTCTTTCTGAAATATAATGCTCTCGGATCACTCCGCATATGTCCAATAAAAGCTATCATGTTTTCACCGTTACATTCGGAAAATTGAGCCGAAATGAATTCGCCTTTCTTATATTATCTACAAACATAATTATAAAACTAATAAGAAAGCGTGTCAATAGCAAAATCGGACACAAAACGCAAAAATGCACTACAAATCGGACATTATCGGTATTCAATCCCGCCAAATATGTCACCGTAGATCATTGCGACCTGATTGATTAGAATTGAAGTTTTATCCTTTCTGTTAAAATAATAATGCCCGACTCTCATGTTTCAGAGAATCGGGCATGGTAAAGGTTCACTTCTACTCCCTTGCTCGAAAATGCCGTTTGGCATCTTTTTATTTTCACTAAAATCCGAATTTCAAAAAAGTGAGGAAAACGGCGAAAAACGAAGAAAACCCGAGAAAATCTCGGGTTTTTCGGTTGGCATCTTTTTTGTCAACACGTGTTGAGGCGTGTTGACAAAAAAGATGCCAGCTCAAAATGGCGAAAATTCTTATATATCAAGGGTTTTCAGCAATTTTTGAAATATTTTCAACGTTTTTTTCGAGTTTGAAGGGATGCTTTTAAAAATCAAAGAGTTGACAAAAAGAATGCCTCTGTTTCCCCCGATAAATTGTAATTGATCGATTGGTTTATTATATCATATTCTGTGAACTTTTCAAACGCTTGAATTCATAAGGTTTGACGGCTTTCATACCGTCAAACACAACTTTATAATGCAACCTTAAAGCCGATATGTTTTTCATCTTTTTTGTACGCCGTGATCTCGCCCTTATGCTTCTCGACGATTGCCTTTGCCATAGAAAGTCCTACGCCATAGCCACCCGTGAATTTTCTTGCTTTATCGGCACGGTAGAAGCGGTCAAACAAGCGGTTCAGCTCAAGCTCGTCCACGGCTGCATAGGTATTTTCCACGGTGAGAACAGTTCTTCTTCCTCTGTGAAGATTTACGGTGATCTCGCCGCCCTGATCGCAATACTTAATGGCGTTATCCATCAAGATACCGACAAGCCTGTGTAAAAGTGCTTCGTCTCCGAGATAGGAGATTTCTTTATCAATGCTTGCGGTAATATGCTTTCCTCTTTCTTTTGCAAGCGGTTCAAATTCCGCAAAGGTATCACCAACAAGGTTATCCAAGGCAACCTCGGTAATATTCAGCGGCTGTCCTTCCTCGTCCATACGGGAGAGCGCGACAAGCTGGTTCACAAGCTCAGTCATACGGTGTCCTTCTGAACGAATATCGTCAAGCCATTCGTTTTTGCCAAGCTCAGCTTCGGCAATATCAAGGTTTGCGAGGATCAAGGTCAGCGGAGTTTTCAGCTCGTGGTTTGCATCGGTGATGAACTGCTTCTGCTTTTCATAGCTCTCGGCAATCGGCTTTACCGCCTTTTTCGAGAGTAGGAATATAAGAATCAGCACGAGTGCGGCGCATCCGAGCAGAACAAGTCCTGCAATCGTCATAGACTGCATCAATGAGGAACGGCTCATACTGCCGTCAACAAACACGACTCCTTTTCCCATTTCCGTCGAAAACACTTTGTATCGGTAGTTCGATATCCAACCGCGCTCATCGCCGTCCTTCAAAACGTTCTCAGCATATTCGATTGCGACCTCGTCTGTGATGGAATAGATCGACTCGGTATTTGTTCTTGCCACCTCTCCCTGTTTATCAAAGAATACGGTAAAATGGCGCGTGGAGAACGGTGTTTCGGGGGTGATAAACTCAAAGTCCTGAGCGTTTGGTGGAGGCATCTTATCAGGCTGTGGTTTTTCTTCCATAGAGCCGGGAAATCTGCCGCCGCCCTCGGATACTCGGTCTGCAAGCATATCCATATTTCTGTTCATTGAGGATATATTGAGTACGAGGATAACACCGAACACCAAGGCAATGACCGTCAGCACCGACAGGGTACATATCAGAATGAATCTCTTTTGAAGTCTGTATATCATACCGTCGCCTCCAAAAGATATCCTGCGTTCCGCACGAATTTAATTGCCA
>JAFQPM010000033.1 GCA_017411745.1 Clostridia bacterium
CACCGTTGTCAATAAGTCCAGTGAGAACGTATTGCATAAAGGTAGGAACGGTGCAGGAGTAAAAGCCGAGCTTTTCTTCATACGTTTTGACAAGATGTTTGGGATGCACCATGTATCCGATACGAGGAGAGGGAGAGATCGTTTTGGAAAAGGTATGAAAAAGGAATATCGCTGCACTTTGAGAACGAAAAAAATGATCCGGGCTGCTTTTGTTGAGCTTGTCGGAGAAAAGAAAAATATGGAGACCATCACGGTCGGTGAGCTTGCGGCGCGTGCGGATATTGCAAAAAGCACATTCTATAACCACTACGACGACGTATATGCCGTGGCGGAGGAGTTTGAAAATGAGCTGATTGCCAAGCTCTCGGCGGTGCTTGATGAGATCGAGCTTGAAAGATCGATCGAATATGAGAATTATTTCAGAAAGGTCATCGAGTTTTTGAAGGTGAATGAGGATATATACCGTAAGGCAATCACATCACCCGATGTCAGATTTTTTATTGAAAAGCTGAAGGCAATAATATCCAAGAATATTTTTGAGGATAGTGTAGTGCTTCCGTTTTTCAAAAATAAAGCCGAGAAATACGCGCAAATACGTTTTCTTACCAATGATTGCGTGGATACAATGGTGGATTATTTTAAGGGCAATATCGACCTGTCGCTTGACGAGGTCGGAGGTGTTATTATAGATTTTCTCAATAATATGAGAAAGTGATAATTACTCAGATATTTTGAGGGCTGACGATTGATTTCGTCAGCCCTCATCACTATTTCTTATTCAATATACTCACCATCGGCACGTAGTCAAGTTCCTCGATCTTTACTTGACCGATCAGCACGTCACCGTACTGAAAGGTGTGACGAGTCGGCATTTTACCGCCTTCGCATTCCTCGACCTGAAAGATATTCTTATATACGCCTACGATCTTCGCAGGTGATGCATCTACGATAACCTTCGGATGTGTTCTGCTCACGCTGATGTGTATGTTCGGATTGGTTTTGAAAAGCTTTCCGATACCGCTTTTTATGTAATCCATACTATCCATAACTACTTCCTCTAATGATCACGCATAGAGCCGAAGCCCTATGCGTGACTCCCTTCATTAATCCAAATAATCACCGACGGGACTCATATTGCTCTGCTTAATTACTTTTACAATAAGAGAGCCATCGGGCTGTTCGGTCTGCTCTACGATCTTGTACTTGGTACGGTTGCGCTCCAAAGTGGTTTTATACTTTTCAAAATCCTCTTTGACTTGTCGAACTGCCACTTCGTGAGGAATATCCTCCTTCAGCATAAAGTGAAGGGTTTGGCAAATACAAGCTGCCTTAATTCGTTTCATTTTTATACCTCAATCATAAAATTAAGCCGCCCGATTAAGACTCGGACGGCTTTGCTTGTCAAGCGAAATATTCGCTTACGTCGGTCTTGTCGTTCAGGTGCTTTCTGACACGCACGATGATGGACGCATCTTCCTGCTCCTCGACAGACACGATCTGATAACGAGTCTTATTCTTCTCGAGGTCTTTCTTGTATTTCTCGACCTCCTCACGATTGTATCTGAGTTGGGATTCCTTGCTGAAACCGCAATCTTCCTTCTGCAAAAATACAAGCGTTTGAAGAATACACCCTGCTTTTACACGCTTCATTATATGATCCTCCTCTCTCGATGTCGCGGCTCGGGCAGAACCGACGGAATCGTAATACAGAGAGGATCGAGCGAAACATATAGTTTGAACGTATCTAACTGCCGCAGATATGAACAGGCTACATCGCTCTCTTGGTAGAATTTCTACAACCTAATTATATCACAATTTCGCAATTTTTTCAAGCGAAGGGAGTCGAAATTTTATTGTAAATTTTTTGTTCAATACCTGCTTTGAAGATACGTGCAGATGGTATCGACGGAAGCATCTACGCCGATACCGAGATGCGAATCGGATGAATATAGTAAAACAACTGTGAGAAAAGTTGCAAATGGAAAAATAATAATTGAAGATTTACAAGAGTAATTGTACTCTTTGTTTCCTCCGACGCAAATTTTGAGGGGTGACCATTCGTGGTCGCCCCTCTGTACGTTATGCGTTCTTTGCTGCCTTTTTCATCTCTGCTATTTCCGCTTTCATGGTTTTGATCAACTCTGCGAGCTTTTCCTCGCATTCCTCTCGTGTCTTGGCGTACACCTTTCTTGAGATCCCGCTTAGTATCTTTTCGTCAAAATACGACATATAATGTAATGGTGATTCACCAAAAATTACAAAGGAGGATTTTATGAACAGAAAAAATTCGTTTATGAGAAATACAGGCGACCGCTATTGCAACAGCTGCCAAAACGGCGGTCAAAATAATTGCTGTGATCGTCAGTCTTGTTGCGATGACTGTGACGATTGTCACGATGAAGATAAAAATCCGTGCGTAGTTTGTCCACCCGGTCCCGAGGGGCCACAGGGTCCAGAAGGACCGAGAGGGCCTATTGGTCCACAGGGACCCGAAGGGCCTAGAGGTGCTACGGGCGCTCAAGGACCTATTGGTCCTGTAGGTCCGCGCGGTCCACAAGGTCAAAGAGGCGAAACAGGATTACCCGGTCCACAGGGACCTACCGGAGCTCAAGGTCCGCAAGGTCCTATCGGCGCTCAAGGACCACAGGGCGATGCAGGTCCTGCAGGTCCGCAGGGTCCCGCAGGAGATACAGGCGCACAAGGTCCTCAAGGTCCTACCGGCGCACAAGGTCCTACCGGCAACGTCGGCCCTGCAGGTCCTCAAGGCCCCGCAGGTGAACCCGGTCCTGCAGGTCCTCAAGGTCCAATCGGTCCGCAGGGTCCCGCAGGAGATACAGGCGCACAAGGACCGCAGGGTCCCATAGGCGAAACTGGTCCAATCGGTCCTCAAGGCCCGCAGGGCGAGGTCGGTCCGACAGGCCCTACAGGTCCACAAGGCGCTACAGGTGCCACGGGTCCTCAAGGTCCAATCGGTCCTCAGGGTCCTGTAGGTGATACAGGCGCGCAAGGTCCTCAGGGAATTCCCGGAGGCGTACTAAGTTATGCTGACTTTTACGCCTTAATGCCGCCTGACAATTCGGCAACGGTGGCTCCCGGAACCGACGTCAGTTTTCCGCAGAACGGTCCGATCGCCAACACAAACATCGGCCGTCTCGGTTCGTCGTCCTTCAATCTCGGTCCTATCGGCACGTATCAGATATTATTCCAGGTTGGTGTCACCGAAGCGGGACAGTTGGTTTTGACCTTAAACGGTCAAGATCTTGATTATACCGTCGTGGGGCGCGCCACGGGAACGTCGCAGATCGTGGGAATGGCCATACTAACGACCACGACAATAAACTCGATTCTCACCGTCCGCAACCCTGCGGGCAACGCTGCAGCACTTACTATCACGCCCCTCGCAGGAGGAACTCGCCCCGTATCCGCACATCTTGTGATCACTCAGATAGGCTAATACTTTTATAAGCAGCATCTGATGATCGGTTGCCCTTAAATGTTAAAACACCTATAGCGTTCTGCTCTCACAGGGCGCTATAGGTATCTTTTTCCCTTATTCAAATTGCGGTTCTGCCACAGATTCGCAGACGTATGGGTATAAAAGTTGCCTTAACTTGTTCAAAAAGAACACCTTAGGCTAAAAATTGTGATTTGCTACCCACAAAAAAACAAAAGGGTATTGACAATCTCTCTCTCAAGTGATATAATGTTAATAAATTTAGCAAGCTAAAGCAAACCGACGAGGAAGAGTAAGTAAGTTTTGCCTCTTTTTGCACAGAGAATCGCGGATGGTGGGATCGCGGTGAAAAAAGCAGGACCGAATGGACTTCCGAGGGCAATCGGAAACAAAGCAGGTATACGCTTTGGAGTATGTGCGACGGAGTGACCCTCCGTGAACAAAGGTCGACATATATCGGACACCAATATCACGGGAGTCCGCGTATGAAAAGTGGATGTTTTACATCAAGCAGGGTGGCACCGCAGGATATTTCAGTTTCCTGTCCCGGCATTAAGGCTATGGGACGGGGATTTTTGTTTAATCTGTGTCCCGCAACATCCAGTTTGACGAAAGGAAGGCAGAAATTATGTCAAGCAACAAACAAATTCCTTACAAGATCTATATTGAAGAATCGGAGATGCCAAAGGCATGGTACAATCTTCGCGCGGACATGAAAAACAAGCCGGCGCCGCTTCTCGATCCAAAGACCTTGAAGCCTATGACAAAAGAAGATCTGGCAGGTGTATTCTGTTCCGATCTTATAGACCAGGAGCTCGACGACACAACTCCGTATTTCGAGATCCCCGAAGAAATCAGAAGCTTTTACAAGATGTACCGTCCCGCGCCCTTGGTTCGCGCGTACTGTCTTGAAGAAAAGCTGAAAACTCCCGCCAAGATATACTACAAATTCGAAGGAAACAACACAAGCGGTAGCCACAAGCTCAACTCAGCGATCGCGCAGGCATATTACGCCAAGCAACAAGGTCTCGTGGGTGTCACCACGGAGACCGGAGCAGGTCAATGGGGCACGGCGCTTTCAATGGCTTGCTCATATCTTGGGCTTGACTGCAAGGTTTATATGGTAAAATGCTCCTACGAGCAAAAGCCGCATCGCCGCGAAGTTATGCGCACATACGGCGCGTCGGTCACTCCCTCTCCCTCTCTTGAAACCGAGGTAGGAAAAAAGATCCTCGCAGAGTTCCCCGACACTAACGGAAGTCTCGGCTGTGCGATCTCCGAGGCTGTAGAAAAGGCTCTAGCCACCGAGGGCTACCGCTACGTGCTTGGCAGCGTGCTCAATCAAGTAATGCTACATCAGTCCATCATCGGTCTTGAAACCAAGATCGCGCTTGACAAGTACGGCATAAAGCCCGACGTTATCATAGGCTGCGCAGGCGGCGGATCAAATCTCGGCGGACTTATCGCGCCCTTTATGGGCGAAAAGCTTCGCGGCGAAGCCGACTACCGAATAATAGCCGTCGAGCCCGAGAGCTGCCCGAGCTTCACTCGCGGAAAATACGCTTACGACTACTGCGACACGGGTATGGTCTGCCCTCTTTCAAAAATGTATACGCTTGGCAGCAACTTTATGCCAGCCCCCACTCACGCAGGCGGTTTGAGATATCACGGAATGAACAGCACGCTCTCGCAGCTCTACCACGATAAGCTTATGGAGGCTGTGACCGTAAAGCAGACCGAGGTCTTTGCGGCGGCGGAAGAATTCGCGCGTGTTGAAGGCATACTTCCCGCGCCCGAGAGCAGTCACGCTATAAAGATAGCTCTTGATATGGCTAAGGAATGTGCAAAGACGGGAGAAGAAAAGACCATCGTCTTCGGTCTGACCGGCACGGGCTATTTCGATATGATGTCTTATGAAAAGTTCCACAACGGCATAATGCAGGACTATATCCCCACCGATGAGGAGATAAACAAGGCTCTTAACCGGTTGCCAAAGGTTGAATAATTCTAAAAAACAGAGCAAAGCTTTACGCTTTGCTCTGTTTTTATTTTTAATTATACTTATACTAGTTCGATCGAATATATCTTCGCCTTTCCCTTATTCAAGAACTCAAACATCATGTAGAAAAAGGGTTTATCAAGCTTACTGATATCGATCTCGTGGATCTTGCGAACACCGTCGCCCGACAGCTTGAAAGGAATTGATGCAAACGAACAAGGAGTTCCCTTGTAATCGGGTCTTGTTGTTTCCGCATAGCAACGGAAACCTGCTTTTCCGACTATCTCGCCGCCCTCAATGCAAGCATCGATGAGTATCTTTTTGCATTCTCCCGCTTTTACGAAGAAGAACGGGGAGCAAAGCATGCCTTCGGGATTAAAATCAAAGTCAAGGCAGTCCTGATTGCCATATCCCTTGTCGGTAATGCCTCTGTAATAGAAATTCTGACGGTCCTTGTCAAAACAGAATTTTCTGTGATCGACCGTTTTGTCGAGCTCAAGTGCGGTCTCGCGAATCGAATCAACATCACCCACGATCAAGGAATAATAGAAGGTGTAAACTATATTATGGTCAAGAATAACGCTGGTGGTCGGGCTTACAGTTCCCGTCTGTCCGTCCTTCGCGCCGCCAATGCCCATTCTTTCAACTCCGCCCGCAAATCCGCCAACGGCTCCGCAGGTGTGGGGATTGTAAACGCCAAGACCGTAATCGTTGTCGTCAAGGAGCGCTACCCATCCCTCCGGATAGAGCATAAACTCCGAGGGCCAATGTCTGTCCCCGGTGTTTTTGCTGACTATCTCGGTCAGCTTGCCGTTCGTGCCGGGCTGCTCGCCGACGTAGGAAACTATCCTATAAAACTCACCGTTGGTGTAGACCGCGGGAAGCTCCTGACCGCAAGCGGGATACTGGGTCTTGTCGGTTCGGTTATTATTAAGTCTCGCGGTTACGTTGACAGTCTTATGATCAAGCGTATACCAGAGCTCGAACGTACACTCTCCGGGTACGTTATTGAGTGCCCACTGCATAGGAATACACTTTACGTAGAGTGTGTTTCCTTCGATTTTATATTCAAGAACCTTTGCGCGATTGAAGAAGCAGTCGCCTGTCTGTATGGGATTCCAACCCGTGTGGGTCCAATGCTTGCCCATTTCTGTCCCTTCGGGATGGAAGGGCACGGGACCCGAGTAGAAGGAAAGCTGCACCTGTCTTCCCCAGTCCCAGCTATTGATAATATTTCTGTTTCCGTGCTCGGCAAGATACGTGATCGCACCGCCAAGTGCGATGTTTGCGCCGAGCTTGATATATTCATTTTCTATATAAACTACGTTTTCGTCGAGGATCTTATAATCTTCCTCAAGCGCGAGATAATGAGGGTTTTGATTTGACATATTAAACTCCATTCCGCCGCCAAGGCGGCACAAATAGTAACCGATGAAATTGGCCTCGGCAAAAAATTTGCCACGGCAAATTTCGCGCGTGAAACAGTTAAGTCAGTAAGAAGCATTTTTCACGCTGATCTCCTTTTCTGCGGTTCGAGTAGTGCCGCACACAGAAATCCGAAGCCGATAAGCTAAAAATTCAACAATTACGTTTCAGACAACTCAATAGAATAGACCTTTGCGTGACCGCTGCTCGAAAATTCAAGGCTAAAATCAAAAAACGGCTTGTCAAGAGCGCTGATATTTATCTCGTAGATCTTTCTGCCGCAATTCCCTTCAAGCTTAAAGGGCAATTTTTGCGCTGTGCGGAAGGCTCTCTTATCGCTCTGGTGCGTAGGATCGATGTAACAGCTGAATCCCACGTTGCCTTCAACAACCTCTCCGTCAATCTCCGCATCCAACAAGATCCTCTTGCATTTGCCCGCAGAAACAAACACGTGCGGCGAGCAAAGAGCTGTTTCCGGCTCAAAATCAAAATCCAAGCAATTTTGGTTGCCGTATCCTTTGTCCTTTGTACCCTTATAATAGAAGTTCTGACGGTCCTCGGCAAAGCTGAACTTCCGATGCTCCGCCTTGGAATCCAATGCAAGCGCAGTCTTTCTGATCTCGTCGACTTCTCCTACGATGAGAGAATAATTGAACGTATATACGATATTATAATCAAGGATAACGCGTGTCGTCATAGATATAACGCTCGTCTGACCGTCCTTTGCTCCGCCCCAGCCCATATCGGAAACGTTACCTGCAAATCCCGTGATCGCGCCGCACGTGTGAGGATTGTATACGCCAAGACCGTAATCGCTGTCATCAAGTAACGCCACCCAGCTTTCAGGGTAAAGCACAAACTCCGATGGCCAGCGTCTTTCGGTCGTCCTGCTGACGACCTCAGTCAGCTCGCCATCGGTTCCCGGCTGATCACCGATATAGGATACGATCTTATAAAACTCACCGTTGGTATAGACCGCCGGAAGCTCCTGACCGCGAGCGGGATACTGTGTCTTATCAGAACGATTGTTGTTGAGTCTTGCTGTTACGTTGACCGTCTTATGATCAAGTGTATACCAAAGCTCAAAGGTGCACTCTCCGGGCACGTTGTTGAGTGCCCACTGCATAGGAATGCACTTGACGTACATCGTGTTACCCTCAATTTTGTACTCTAAAACCTTTGAGCGATTGAAGAAGCAATCTCCCGTTTGTATGGGATTCCACGGAGTGTGGGTCCAATGCTCTCCCATCTCGGTTCCTTCGGGATGAAAGGGTGCCGGCCCCGAGTAAAAGGAAAGCTGTACCTGTCTTCCCCAGTCCCAGCTATTAATAATATTTCTGTTTCCGTGCTCGGCAAGATACGTGATCGCACCGCCAAGTGCGATGTTCGCGCCGAGCTTGATATATTCATTTTCAATATAAACTACGTTTTCGTCGAGGATCTTGTAATCCTCCTCGAGCGCACGATAATGAGGCTCTTGATTTGACATGTTGTGATCTCCTTTCTTGTGTCCGCAAACCTACACAAGGTGATTTTAACACGGTTAAGGGAAAAAGTCAATACAAAGCAACGATTTCAAACAAAAAAATTTGCTTCAAAAATTACTAAAAAGCCTTCAAGCAAAAAGCTTGAAGGCTTTTTCTATTTGTTCTTTCACGCTAACTCGACCGAATAGAGCTTCAGATGTCCCTCGTTTGCAAATCTGAGCGAAAATCCGACAAAACAGTCGTCAACATCACTGATATCAAGGTCAAAAATCTTTCTTTCTCCGTTTCCAACAATATTAAAAGGCAGTTTTTTGTGCTCGAGCACAAAGCAGTTCTTTTCGTCCAATCCCTTATAGAGATTGAAAACGATCTCGCCCAAAATCTCGCCGTCAAGACAAGCGTCAAGCTTGATCTTTTTACATTCGCCCTTGCCGATGAAAACCGCAGGGCTCTTGAGCTCGGATGCTTTCTTGAAATCAAACTCAAGACAACCGCCCGTTCTCCATCCCTTATCGCTGATATTATGATAGTAGAACTGATTTCTGTCGTACTCAAAACTATATTTCTTGCGGTCCACGAGCTTATCCTTTTGCTTTGCAACCTCGCGAATAAAGCTAACGTCACCAACGATCAAGGAATAATCATAAGAATAGACGATATCGTGGTCAAGGATCGCAGCCGCCAGAGGTGCAATATAACCAGTCTGCGAATCCTTGGGCCCTCCCCAGCCCTTTTCACCGAAAAATCCGATTTTGGAGAGATTGGTCACACCGATATAAACGCCAAGGCCGTAATTATTGTCGTCAACAAGCGCAGACCAGTTCTCCGTGGCTATGAAATTGAGCCACGGCCAGCCAAGACCGTTTTCCTTGGTGACAAGCTCGGTCAGTTCTCCGTCTGTAAACGGCTCTTTCCCAATGTACGAAACTCCCTTATACCATTCCCCGTTGGTATAAACTGCGGGCATTTCTTGGTGGCGCGCCGGGTATTGCGTGGTATCGGGGCGCGCGTTATTGATGCGTGAGGTCACGTTTACGCAATAGCCGTCAAGGCGGTACCATACCTCAAAGGTGCACTCGCCCGGGTGGTTGTTCAACGGCCAATGCATAGGAATGCATTTTACGTATATTTCATTGTTTTCACAACGATAGTCAAGCACTCTTGAGCGATTTCTGTAATAATCTCCCGACTGTATCGGATTCCAACCGATAAACTTCCAATTTTCTGCCATCTGCACGCCGTCGGGGTGAAAAGGAACGGGGGGCGCGTAAAACGACATCTGTACTTGTCTGCCCCAGTCAGAGCTGTTGATCAGATTCTTTTTGCCCTTTTCGGCAAGATAGGTAAGCGCGCCGCCAAGCGCAAGATTCGCGCCAAGCTTCAAATGCTCATTTTCAATATAAATAATGTTTTCGCCCTCAAGATATTTATCATAGATCTGTTCCGACATAATAACCCTCCGCAATTTTTTGGATACACTTGAATTATACCATTCATTTTCATTTTTGTCAATAAACTGCTACAAATTGCAGCTTTGAAAAACAGGGTGTCGCTTTTGCGACACCCTGTTTTCTTATAAGATGGTTCTAATAACGATCGGAATAACCGACAAAGCGACTAATATCAATCCTACCACGAGGATAAAATGCGGAGCAGAGCCTCTTTTCTTGGCCTTTGCCTCCTTGTAGTCGTAAAAAGTTCGGCTTTCAAGCTTGATGAACGGCAAAAGCGAATGAGCTCCAACGTTTACCGCATAACTGATCATATCGAAAAAGCCTGTTGATGCTATCCACGCAAGACCTCCAATAGAAGCCATCAAGGCACCGGGGAAGAAAAACGCATCACAGAGAATTGCCATTACATCCTTTGCAGACAATCCGGAGGATCCAAACAATCCCTCAAACGCCATGACAAAAACCGCCAACACAACGCCAATGGCACTGCAAACTCCATACTGCAAAAGCTTTTTCTTCACTTTTTAGCCCTCTATGCTTTCTCTGTACTTATTCTCTTCAGAATCGGAACACAGAACGAAGTGTCCGGGAACTACTTCTCTGAAGCTGGGCTTCTCTACCGAATAATCATGGTCGCGAAGCGGCGCGTATGTGATACGCTGTCTGGTCTTCTCGTAGTTGGGGTCGGGCAGAGGAATTGCCGACAGAAGCGAACGGGTGTAGGGATGCATAGGATTACGGAAAAGCTCGTCTGCATCGGCAAGCTCAACCATTTTTCCGAAATACATAACGCCGATTCGGTCTGAGAAGTACTTAACGACAGACAAATCGTGCGCGATGAAGAGAATAGTAAGTCCAAGCTCCTCACGAAGATCGTTAAGCAAGTTAATTACCTGCGCTTGAACCGATACGTCAAGCGCGGATACAGGTTCATCGGCAATGATCATCTCAGGGCGCATAACTACCGATCTTGCGATGCCGATACGTTGCTTCTGTCCACCCGAGAACTCGTGAGGATATCTGCCTGCGTGCTCTCTTACAAGACCAACCTTGTCAAGAACGTCGTATACCTGCTCGTCGATATATTTCTTGTCCTTGATTCCCTTGATAACCATTCCCTCGGCAATGATTTCGCGAACAGTCATACGGGGGTTAAGCGATGCAACGGGATCCTGGAAGATCATCTGAATCTGTGTTACAAGATCTCTGTCAACCTTTGCGTTTTCACGCTTTGCGGCTGCCATTGCCATCTTATTCTCGGCAATAGTCTCCTTAAGCGTTGCATTAATTTCTGCAATAGCCTTATCATTCTCAGCTTTTTTGCCGGGATTAGCCTTGCTGTCGGCCTCAAGCGCAACGATCTTAGCCTGCGCTTCCGCCTTTGCGGATTTTATCGCTTCCTTGTAACCGAGAGTTCCCGCGCCAATACGTTGACCCTTGAAGTAAACGTTGCCGCCGGTAGGATTGTAAAGCCTGATGATAGTACGGCCTGTGGTAGTCTTTCCACATCCGGACTCTCCAACCAGACCGAACACCTCTCCTTTCTTGACTTCGAAGGAAACCTTATCAACTGCCTTCAGAGGACCGAAGTGCTGGGAAAGCTCTTCAACCTTAAGAAGAACCTCTCCCGTCTGAATTTCGGGATATTTCTTATCAGACATCTTCGCTACCTCCCTTGTTATTCATTCTGGCAATACGCTCTCTGATAATCTTAGGCATCTCAACCTTAGGTGCATCGGGATGAAGCAGCCAGGTTGCAGCCGAGTGTGTCTCGGAAATTTTGAACATAGGAGGCTGTACCTCAAAATCTACCTTAAGAGCATATTTGTTTCTCTCCGCAAAGGCGTCGCCAATGGGAGGATAGATCATATTGGGAGGAGTTCCGGGAATCGCTTCAAGCTTCTCGTTAGTATCGAGGTCAGGCATAGAAGAAAGCAATGCCCAGGTATAAGGATGCGCCGGACTATAAAAGACATCTTCCGAGGTGCCGTACTCGACGATCTTACCTGCGTACATAACGCCGATTCTGTCTGCCATATTCGCAACGACACCGAGGTCGTGCGTAATGAATATGATGGAAAGCTGTCTCTCCTTCTTGATCTTATTGATAAGCTCAAGGATCTGAGACTGGATCGTAACGTCAAGTGCCGTGGTAGGCTCGTCACAGATAAGGATGTCGGGGTTTGCAACGAGAGCAATCGCAATAACGATTCTCTGTCTCATACCGCCGGAGAACTCGAAGGGATACTGATTATAACGGGTACGAGGCTCGGGGATACCAACCTCTTCCATCAACTTGATCGCCTTCTCTTTTGCCATACGCTTGGTAATGGTATAAACCACCTCAGATGCGCGTGCCTTCAAATAATCGATCAAACCAACCGCGTTATTATTGAAATCACGGTTTTCAAAATTCTCAATATCAGCCTTGTATTTTCTTTCAAGGCGGTCGATGACCGAAACGCAATCATCGAGAAGGTCCTCAAGATCATATACGTTCTTAGGCACGACCTTCCAATCTATCTTCTTTCCTCTTGCAATAAGAGCCTCGCGCCTTGCGCTCTGACGCGCAAAACGCTTTTCCTCCTTAGGATTGAGCTTTTCATAAGTGAAATACTTATTAGCTGCAGTCTTCAAGCTGGAGGAGAAGGTATAAGCAATATTGTCCTTATTGTACTCAAGTCTGTCGATAGAACCTTCAACGACCTTACAAAGAGCTGCAACGACTTCCTTTGTCTTTCCCTTTTCAAGATGGGGAGTGTTTAGGAAGTAATCTCTTCCCTTTGCAAGCTCACAAAGGACAGCCTTTTTACGCTCAAGCGACTTCTCTGCCGAATAACGAATAGCCTTGGTTTCATACTTAATGAATTCGGTCATATAAGTCTCGTCGAGATACTTTACAGCCATTTCATTAAGTGCCTCGATGTCTCTCTTGTCGAGGGAAACACCGGGATTCTTATAAACATAGTATCCTATACGGAAGAAGTTAGGCTGAGGACGCGCGAGAACTCCTGTGAGAAGATTATTAACAAGGTCGGTAAGAGCTGTTGTTAGCTCTTCAGAAAGAACGTAAGTCTGAGGCTTTCCGTCTTCGCCGATGGGGGCCTTATATTCACTTCTGCATCTTTCAAGCTTTGCAATGGTGGATGCAAGCTGCTTATCGTATCCTGCAGTGAGGAAGTCGTCCTTAACTCTACCGAGAGTCTGGATATACTCGCCAAGATCACGCTTAACGTCAAGCTTCTGCTTTTTTTCTGCCATATACAGGAAGTTTTCGACCTGAGCCTTAAGCTCCTCTGCATAAGCACGAGCTGCATTATAGCTGTTTTCAAGACGGATAGCAAGGATATTAAAATCATCAAAGGTCTTGATCATTTCGGATATCTGCTCTTCCGACTTGTCCGATCCGGCAACGGATGCAAGCATAGCCTCCTTGAGATACTTCAGAGTAGTATTAAACTCCTCTCTTGCTCTCTTGCGGTTAGTCTTGTTTTTAAGAAGCATAGCTTCTGTAATCTGTTTACCGATCTTAACAATAGGGTCAAGAGAAGAAAGCGGATCCTGGAAAATCATAGAAATTTTATCGCCGCGGATCTTGCACATTTCCTCCTCGGGAATTTTAAGAAGGTCACGTCCATCATAAAGGATCTCTCCACCCTCAACGATCGAGTTTCCTGCGAGAATTCCGAGGATCGCCTTAGAGGTAACCGACTTACCGGAGCCCGATTCACCAACGATCGCAAGGGTTTCTCCCTTCTGGAGATTGAAGGAGATGTTTCTTACCGCCTTAACGGTACCACTGTTGGTACGGAAGGATATTTTTAAATTTTTTACTTCAAGAATGTTGTTAGACATTTATCATTCCTCCGTTCCTCTGAGTGATGGGTTGAATGCGTCACGCAAGCCGTTACCAAACAGGTTGAAGCATATCATAAGAAGCGAGATGAACAACGCGGGAAACAGCATAACGTGGGGCTTTGACGTCCAAATACCCTCTGCCTGCGAGAGAACGGTACCCAAGGAGGTGCTGGTTCTCGAATTGAGGTTTACGATACCCAAGTACGTGAGCATAGACTCGGAGAAGATAAATCCGGGAATTGCAAGCACCGAGGAGGTAATGATCGTTCCGAGAGTGTTCGGGAAAATGTGCTTCCAGATAATACGTCTATCCTTTGCGCCAAGAGTTCTTGCAGCCATAACGTATTCCTGATTCTTGAATCTGTAGAACTGAGTTCTTACAAGACCCGCCGTGCCTATCCATCCCGTTAATACGAATGCAAATATCAAGCTTGGGATAGCACCCACCTTAGCCGCCAGATGTATCTGGAACAGCGTAGATACTACTATAAACGGAACGCCCGAGAGAACGTAAACAATAAATTCCATTACAAGGTCGGCAGTTCCGCCGTAATAGCCCTCAATAGCTCCGTACATAGCTCCAAGAATGAAGTTAATGATGAAAATGCACACGGAGAACAAAAGGGACAAACGAAGACCCATTGCGATACGCTGTGCGAGATCGTATCCCGAAACGTCGGTTCCGAAAAGGAACTCGGGCTCTGCACCGTCGTGCATATAACGGTAGTAGTTGTAGTAAAGAACTCTTACCTGATACTCAGCGGTCTCGGCAGTGCTTCCGCCGCCCTGAGGTCTATCGTATCTGAGCTGACCCTTCTTTTCGCCGCTTTTGTAGCGAAGATAATTATCCTCAAGAACAAGCTCGTCAACGCTTTCAAACTCGATCACCTTGGCAAATTCTCTACTACCCTTCGTTACTACTTCGACGGGATTTCCCTTCGAGTCTGTTTTATACCACCAGTTAGCATCATCGGGATCAAAGCAATACTCGCTCTTGGTGTCGATGAGAGGATAAAGAAGCTGTATTCCGGTTTCCTCTTGCCAAGCTTTCATTTTGTTAAGCTCGTCGAGAGAAACCTGCTTATAGATAAATCCAACAGACACATATTCATCTACCATTGCATAGTAGATGTTATTAACGTTGTGACCCTGAAGCGTTGCCTTTACTTCCTTGAATTTGGTTATAGGCTGGAGAGCGTTGTCGGCATCCAAAGCAGCTCCGATAGATATGGGATTATTCTCTCTGTCAGATCCCCAATCTCCCGTAGCGGCGAGACCCTTTGCGACCTCGTTGATATAAGCGCGCTCGTTAAAATCCTTTTCAATGTCTCCGGTAGCTATACCGAACTGGGTAAGAAAATGGTTTCTGGGAGTCTTCTTTGCATAGTAGGTGTCAAAATCAGTACCCGTGCCCGTGTCAAAGAAGGGCATTACTACCGCAAATACAACTATGAGAAGGATGATGATAGCCGCAACGATAGACGCCTTATTCTTGCAGAATCGACGCCAAGCATCTTTAAAATAGCCTATGGGCTTATCGTCGAACTTCTGGTCCTTGATATGATCGCCAAGATTAGCCAGGGCGAGCTTTTCCTTCGGGATCGAGTTAATATTAATTTCTTTTGCCATATTATCTTTCTCCCATTCTTATTCTCGGATCTATAAATCCGTAGCTGATATCGATTATAATACCCGAAAGCAGACTGATAGCGGTGTAGAAGACACAGTCCATCATAAATACGTCGTAGTCACGGCTGAATATCGATTGGGTATAGAGCGCGCCGACGCCGGGGATGGAGAATATCTGCTCTATGATGAGCGAACCGCCGAGAATACCGACAAAGCTTCCCAAAATAGAGGGAAGGATCGGAACCATTGCGTTCTTAAGAGCGTGACGGGTAGTTGCCTGCGATCTGGTAAGACCCTTAGTGCGGGCAAGAAGCATATAATCGGAGGTCAATGTCTCGGTAAGCTCAGCTCTGGTGAAACGGCACAGACCCGCGATCTGTCCAAAGGAAAGCGCGAGTATCGGGGGGATCATACTGTGGAACATGGTCCAAGAAAACCAAGTTCCGCCCGCGTCTGAGAGAGAGGAGATTACCGGCGGGAACCAGTCAAGCTTGAAGTACAGGAAATACTGAACCAAGAAAGCATAGACGTAGCTTGGCACCGATACGAAAAGTATGACCATAACGCTTATGAGATGGTCCTGCCACTTATTCTTCTTGATAGCCGCATAGATACCAAAAAGAATGCCAACCGGAACCGCGAACAAAAGCGAGTATAGATTTACAAGAACCGTAGGCAGAAGTCTGCCGACTAGAAGGTCCCAGGCGGGAGCCGTCTTCTTAATTACCCACGACGTTCCGAAATCAAATTTGGTGAAAATTCCTTTGAGATATATACCGTACTGAACGAGCAGGGGCTCATCGTAGCCACGTGCATTCCATATATCCTCAATCTGCTGCTTCTGAGCCTCGGTTGCACCCTCGGGAGGGGACATAGGCAGCGCTCTTATGAGCACGAAGCATATCGTAGTGATACAGAATAATGCCACCAGCATCAGCAATATTCTTTTAAATACATACTTGATCATTTTAACTAACCTTTCAAAATTAGGTTTCTGATTTACCCATAAGGGCAACCTAACCTTGGGAAAATCGAGCCAAAGCCAACTCGCACGCTTAAGCGAACGCATTCGCTTTGACGCAATTTTCCCAAGGTTATAAACAATGTATTACCATTTTTTATAGCTTTTCTTGGGTGATTGTCTGAGCAAATCATGCAAATTAAGAGGTCTTAAAATCGCAAAGTAATGGGAGAATAAATTCTCCCATTACCATGCGCGTTTTTAGATTTCTCTAAAATTATTTGCTTGCGGTATTACTTGTAGTTAAGCTCTCCGCCCTGCTCTGCAACGTATGCAGCCCATTCAGCATCATTGTAGTTGTAGTCCATGATACGGAATCCGCCGAAGCCGTACATAATGTTGTACTCATCGGTGTAGTCCTCTACCTTGTAGGAGCTGAGTGTGCAAACGGTTGTAACTGCAAGAGGAATTCTGTAGAACTTAGCAAGGAATGCCTCTTCCATCTGAGCAGTGATAGCAAGCTTAACCTTGTTATCAGTGTTGGCGTATGCGCCGGTACCGATCATGGAGTTACCCCATGCCTGCCAGGTCATAGTAACCTCTTCGCCCTCAACGGTGAGAGTGAGGGTCTCGGTGGTAGGATCCCAGCATCCAGCCTCGTTGATGGAGTACTGAGTAGGATCGGTGTAAACCTGGAAGTTACGGAAAGGATAGAACGCAGCGCCGCCCCATGCACCGTAACCGATAGCATAGAGACCTGCAGCGGTATCGCCGTAACGGTCGTTGATGTTGCCGAGAGGCTCAAGAGTGATGGTGCCGAATCCACTGCCCTCAACTGCTGCGTTGAGGTACTTCTGAATAAGCTCACACTGCTTGGTATCGTCCTCGGTGAGAGAGCCCTTTGCCCAGCCGATCTGGATCTTGATAGCCTCTCCCTTGGTGTAAAGACCTGCTGCAACGAGCTCATCGCATGCCTTGGTCATAAGAGCCTTAGCTTCGGTGAGGTTGTAGCCGGTGATGGAGTCGTAAGCATCCTCGAGAGTCTCGTAGAGCTTGCCCTCGCCGTACTCTACACCGTAGAGGTTAACGATAGCCTGCATAGCTTCTTCGCTCTTTCTGTAGGAGGAAGCGGGATCGTTGTAGATATCGTAGTGATAGAGGTGGTTCATAAGCGAGTACGCAGGAGTCCAAGCCTGAGTAGCGGTTACGAAGTCTGCTCTATCGATTGCGAAGGACATAGCCTTACGGAAGTTGTAGTTGTTGAGAACTACGGAGTATGCGTTCTTACCCGAAGCATCGAGAGCCTTGAGGTTATCAAGGTTGGTGTGGAAGAAGAAGGACATGGTGTATGTCTCGTCTACAACCTGGAGTCTTTCGGAAAGCTTGTATTCGTTAAGCTCAGCAGCCGTGGGGGAGTAAGCCATAAGCTCACCCTTAAGGAACTTCTGCTTTGCAACGTCCTCGGTCATAACGTCGATTACGATCTTGGTGGTGATGTACTGCTGGAGATACTTGCCGTCAACAGTGAACTGAGTGTAAGAAACGAGCTTACCGTCAGAGGTCTTCTCGAAGCCGTACCAGTTCTCGTTCTGCACGTAAACAACCTGCTTGTTGTCCTCGAATACGGTCATCTTGTAAGTACCGTAGGAGATAGAAGTTGCAAGAGAGGTCATGTAGTCGGTAACGATAAGGCCGCCAACTTCCTTCTTACCAGCCTCGTAAAGCTCCTCGTGAACGAGCCAAGTGTCGGTGCAAGAGGTGAGGAAGTAGTTGAAGTCGATTGCGGTGTCGCAAACGTAGAGGAAGCTGTAGTCGCCGGTCTTAACGAGACCAACGCCGTCCCAAGTTGCGCCAACGTTTTCGTTAACTACGTAAATGCCTGCGTAAGCTTCGTATCCGCCGCCTACCTCAAGGTATGCGCCGTAACCCTGGAGAAGAGCTGCTCCGGAGAAAGCATCGCCTACAGACTCGCCGTAAACGGTTTCGTCCTTAACGGAAACCCACTGAGGACAAGCATTACCCTCTGCGTCGGTGTAACCCTTTGCGCCCCAGAAATCCCAAACGTTGATGTAAACGTCTTCTGCAGCCATAGCGTCTGCGAGAGAAGCGTACTTAGTGGTATAGCCGTTGTAGAAGCCCTCATCCTTGGAGTAGTAGTAGTCAAAACCACCTGCGATTGCAGACTCGCCGGAGATGTAGAGGTTTGCTCTGTAGTTCTTCATGTCAGGGCTAAGAAGCTGCTGCATGGAGTAAACGTAGGAGTCAGCATTGATAACGGTACCATCTTCCCACTTAGCGTTGGGATTGAGTGTGAACTCAAATACGTAACCGGACTCAACCTCTTCAGCGGTCTTGCCCTCGGGAAGAGTTACGTTGTACTTGGTAAGGAGATCCTGCTTCTGAGCAGTAACGTCCTTGATAGCGGTTGCCATTTCGCCTACCCACTGGTAGAGACCTTCCTCGGTGTCCTTAGCCTCCATGGTTACGAAAGGAGAGGTAAGGTAGCTCAGAATGGACTGGTCACCATTGGTCTCCCATGCATGGGGGTTCCAGTTAGAACCGAGAGAAATAGCGTAGCTGTTGTAGGTGTAATCACCCAACTTAGCGGTGGGAAGAACTGCATCTGCAGGACGAGCAGGAGCGATGAATTCGAGCTTTTCGTCTTCATCAACAACGGTTTCGTCTGTAGTGCCTTCGCCGTCAGTGGTACCCTCGGGAACCGTAGTGCCTTCGGGAGTAGCAGTAGTTTCATCTCCGCCCTTTTTGTTGTCGCAAGCTGCAAGAGTAGCAACCGCTGCGAAAACCATCACGAGCGCGAGAAGAACTGCGATCAGTCTTTTCATGATGAAAATCCTCCAATAAAAATTTTTTATGAGCCAAAGTGCAAAAACAAACACTTCAAACTATGCCTCATTATACATCGTTTTTTCAAAAATGTCAAGAGCAACTGCGAAAAACTTTGTGCTTTCGATCAAAAATGGGCATTTGTTACATCATATTAGGATGCCATTCCGAAGAAATTGTTATAATTGCACAACAGTTTTGCATATAAATATGAATAAAATTTCATTTTTTGGAATGTTCTCGTCAAAAAAACAAACATCTATCGGACAGTGAAACTTCTTTTTGCAATTTGCATCTCCGGATATTGCATATTTTATACAAGCAAACCTTCGTTTTCCATGCTTTTTAAACATCATTATGCAAGAAAATCCGCGCAAGTCTTCGCCGTTCACACAATGTTCTCATTTTTATGTTAATCTTATATTGCCTACATTTATATTTTTAGCCGATTTTATTAAACAAAACGAGGTAACAAATGCAAAATTACGAAATTTCGATCGTTCCGTGCGAAGATTACGACAGTCAGCGTGTAAAAAGTGCCCTTTCAAAGTTGCTCTCTGCCATCGGAGGACTTGATTGGGTCAAAAAAGATATGTGCATTGCAATAAAAGCCAACCTTGTAACCTTCGCTCATCCCGATGAAGCCGTTACGACGCACCCCGCGCTGATCTGCACTCTTATTGAAATGTTATGCGAGCGCGGAGCAAAGGTTATAGTCGGAGACAGTCCCGGAGGACTTTATAACGCCACATTTCTAAATCGTGTATACAGCGTGTGCGGTCTTGGTGCAGTCGAGGCGGCAGGCGGCGAATTAAACCGCGATTTTGGACACGCTGAGGCGCATTTTGAAGACGCCAAGGTTGCTCACGACTTCACGTACACCGCATATTTGGACAAAGCCGACGCAATAATTAACTTCTGCAAATTAAAAACTCACGGAATGATGGGTATGAGTGCCGCCGCAAAGAATATGTTTGGAGTAGTCCCCGGGACAATGAAGCCCGAATATCATTTTCGATATCCAAATGCTGCAGATTTTGCGAGAATGATCGTAGATATCGATGAGTACTTTGCGCCCAAAGTCAAACTATGTATTGCGGACGCTATAATAGGAATGGAAGGAAACGGGCCAACCAAAGGAACGCCGAGAAAGATCGGCTGTTTTATAGCATCACAAAGTCCTCACAAGCTCGATATGGTATGCGCAAAGCTTATCGGGCTTTCCCAAGACGAGATACCAACTCTTGGCGCCGCGCGCGAGCGTGGGCTTATTCCCGAAAATGTAGATGATTTAAAGATATTCGGCGATCCCGACTCGCTCGTGGTTCCCGATTATCAAAACATCGCAGTAAAAAACAGTTTGTTATTTGATAACCGATCAAAGCTGTTCGGAAAAATAGCAAAGCTCGCACTTGAAGCGAAGCCAACTTTGAAAAGCAAAAAATGCAAGGGCTGTGAAAAATGCAGGCAGATCTGCCCCGCGCAAGCGATCAAAATGGTAGACAACAAGCCGCAGATCGATCGCAGCAAGTGCATAAAATGCTTTTGCTGTCAAGAGTTCTGCCCGTTTGGAGCGATGGACGTTCACCGTCCGTTCCTTGCCAAAATACTAACAAGCCAAAAGAACTCAAAAGCAAAATAATCAAGTGGATTTCAAATACATTTAATAAAAAGCGCGTATAATATCTTTATCACACAAAGAGGATCGGGATATGTACGTTTTACTGAAGCTTACCTTTTTATTTTGTATAGGCTGCTCTGTCGGATGGGTGCTCGAATTGTTCTTCAGAAGATTCTTTTCAAAGGAAAACCCCGAACGAAAATGGATAAATCCCGGATTTCTTTCAGGGCCTTGGTTACCCCTCTACGGTTTCGGTCTATGTTTACTCTATCTTTTGGCGGGACTTGAGCAATATATCGCAGGCAACGGATGGGTCGAAAAGACGTTCTTGTTTCTGATCATGGCGATCTGCATGACAGCCATTGAATATGTTGCCGGAATATTCTCTGTCAAAGTACTCAAGGTTCATCTTTGGGACTATTCTAACGAATGGGGAAATATACAGGGAATCATCTGCCCTCGTTTTTCTCTATTTTGGGCAATTCTCGGGGCTATATATTACTTTCTGATACACCCTAACATCATATTGGCTCTTGATTGGCTATCAAAAAACCTCGCTTTTTCGTTTGCGATAGGATTTTACTTCGGAATATTTTCAATCGACGTCGTATATTCCTGCAGGTTGCTTTCCAAAATCCGCAAATTTGCAAAAGAAAACAACATAGTCGTTAAATACAGTAAATTTCGTCATATCATTGTTAATGCCCTCGAGGGACGTCATCGCAGAAAAAGGTTCTTTTTACCCCACAAAACAGATCTTCCGATCTCAGATCACCTACGCTCTTATCTTGATTGGCTTAAAACAAACGCAAATATTGTCAAAGAAACCATAAAAGAAAACAGCCGAAACCGTTGAGTTATAACGGTTTCGGCTGTTTTTATCCGCAAGCCTTCACAAAAGCCTCGAATATATCAGCAGAGTCATCGTCCTCGTAATATAACTCGGGATGCCATTGAACCCCAAGGCAAAAAGGGTGCTCGAGGGAATGAAAAGCCTCGATATATCCATCCTCGCTTATCGCATCACATACGAGAGTATCGGCAAGCAGCTTTACACATTGATGGTGATAGGTATTCGTCAGAATGCTATTCTCTCCTATCAGATCAAAGAGAAGTCCTTTTTCATCAATGGAAACATAATGGGCACGTTCTCCTCTGTCTTTGCCACGGTTTTCCGTGTGATTTTCTATATGCTGATGCAGAGTCCCTCCCAAAAAAACGTTTATGATCTGTTCCCCGCGACATATTCCAAGAATCGGCTTTCCTGTCGGATATATCGCGTGAAACATTCTGAACTCAAACTCGTCTCTTGCAGAACTAATGTTCGCGGTTTTGGGATGGATTTCTTCATTATAATATTTTGGGTCAATATCTCCACCACCACAAAATAGAAACCCGTCGAATATTTCCGCATACTCATTTATCCGCGCATCATCGAATGTATATGGTAACACTACTCCAATACCGCCGTTTTTCCATATCGCCTCAAGATATTCTTTGTTTAAGGATTGCAAATTCCCATCCATTCCACACATAAGAGCGATCTTTGGTCTATTCATTATTTCTCCGTTCTGCCACTACTGCGGCTCTTATACAGAGATGGGAACGATCCAACGGATCATTCCCATCTCTCTACCCGTTTTTAACGGTATATTATCATCTGCCGACAACCGTGATAAAATTATCTACCAGCTTTATGGCATCAGGCACTATATAGCACGCAAATATGCACAGTAATAACGCTGCCACGGACACAAGGATCGCCGATCCCATATTTGCTCCGCGTTTGTCAAATTTTATCTCTGCGGCATAGGTCTTATCTTTGGGGATATAAAAATGCATCGTATTGCAATCTCGAATGAATTCGGGAGCTTTGAATTTGGGCGGTTTTTCGTCGTTCTTGTGCAATTCAAAGAATTCTTCGCGCTTTTTGTTGACTTCCGTCAAGAATTCATCTTCTTCAACGCAACGCACCCAACGACAAAGAGTTCCCCCGGTCTTAACAGACCCGCGCACACCCGGGCTTTTAAGATAACCTAGGTCGTAAAGCGTTTTAGCTGAATCCTTATCAAAGCATTCCTCGTATATCATCTTTCTTACAAAATCACCGATATACCGCTTAGTGTACACGGTGCTTATTGCCGCAATGACAATTCCAATTGTGATTCCTATAATTATCATTCTGATGGAAACGAGAGCATTTGCTTTGACGGTGAAATTTTCAAGATACGGCATATCGACCGAAAAATAATTATCAACGATGTATTCCCATATCTCTTCCAAAAGGCCCTTATTGCCGGCTAACGCAACATTCAGCATAAATGATCTCCTGTTTTCGAGTTTACGGAATTTTACTTCTTAATAATGTCAGTTCCAACGTACTTGCGAAGAACCTCGGGAACGGTCACGCTTCCATCTGCATTCTGATTCTGCTCAACAAGCGCGGGAAGAATTCTCGAGGTTGCAAGACCCGAGCCGTTCAACGTATGGATATATTCTATCTTGCCGTTTGCACGTCTCACTCTCATCATTCCACGTCTTGCCTGATAATCTCTTGCGTTAGATACCGAGCTGACCTCCTTGTAGCCGTCCATCGAAGGAATGTTGATCTCGATATCATAGGTTCTCGCCATAGAAGCCGAGCAATCGCCCGCAGCAAGCTTTACGGTTCTGAAATGGAATCCAAGACCGCTTACAAGGTTTTCCGCCTTAGTTACAAGCTCGTCAAATGCGGCGTCACTCTGCTCGGGCAGAGTAAACTGGAACATCTCAACCTTGTTGAACTGATGTCCGCGAACCATTCCGCGCTCATCAGAACGGTAAGATCCCGCTTCGCGACGGAAACAAGGGGTATAGCTGAACATCTTCTTGGGAAGGTCTGCCTCGGTGAGAATCTCTTTTCTGTAAAGGGATGCAAGAGCAGCCTCGGCGGTAGGAAGCATATAGTGGATTCTGTCGTCGGTGGGATTTTCGATCTTATAAACCTCGTCTGCAAACTTGGGGAACTGACCTGCAGTAACGCCGCACTCGTATTCAAGCATATGAGGGGGGAGAATAAACTCATAACCATCGGAAATATGGGTGTCTATAAAGTAGTTGAGCAAAGCCCACTCAAGACGCGCGCCCATTCCGCGATAGATCCAGAAGCCCGAACCCGCAAGCTTTGCGCCTCTTTCATAGTCAATAAGACCGAGGTCATTGCAAAGATCAACGTGGTTCTTAGGCTCGAAATCGAACTTTCTGGGCTCAGAGAAGAAACGAATAGGCTCGTTATTCTCCTTTCCACCGGGCAAAAGATCTCTGTCGGGGAGATTGGGAAGACCGAGCATCCAAGAAGTCAATTCTGTCTCAACGCCCTTGAGAACCTCGTCATTTTCCTTTGCCTTCGCGCCGAGGGTTCTGGACTGCGCAAAGATCTCTGAGGGGTCCTTGCCCTCCTTTTTATACTGGGGAATAAGCTTTGTAAGCTTGTTCTGCTCAGCCTTGATAGCCTCAGTTTCCGTTATCAAAGCTCTTCTTTTAGCGTCAAGCTCGAGGATCTTTGCAATATCCTCGGCAGCATCTTTTCCTTTTGCCGCAAGTCTTTCAACCACTTCGGCAGGGTTTTCCTTTATATAATTTATATCAAGCATTTTCTTTGTCCTTTCAATAATGTTGTGCGATCATCAGGAGTTGAACAGTCCTTTTCCGCAAATGAGCGTCAGAAGCTCCTCAAGATCCGCATCGTTATCAAACGTCAATTCGACGGTCTTTTTCTTGGTGGTCTGATTGATCTTGACCTTTCTGCCGAGCTTATCCATAACGCGTCTTTCAAGATCACGCATATAGACTCGTTTTTGAACGGATTCATCATGAGTAACCTTAAGCGCTTCAACGTCTTGCTCCGCTAACAAGCGTCTTACTGTTTTTTCAACTTCTCGAACAGAAAGATCTCTCTCATATACCTTTTGTGCCAAAGCAATCATCTGGTCCTCATCGTCAAGTCCAAGAATGGCTCTTGCATGGCCGTTTGTGATCTTTCCTTCCTTTAAAAGAGAGAGCACTTCGTCGGGAAGATCTATAAGTCTGAGCATGTTTGCTATAGCGGAACGGGATTTACCTACTTCCTTTGAAAGCTGTTCTTGGGTTAGCCCAAATCTATCAACTAGCGCCTGATACGCAAACGCTTCTTCAACAGGATTGAGGTTTTCGCGCTGAACGTTTTCAACAAGCGCAATCTGTGCCACCTTAAGATCGTCGCCATCAACGGTTATTGCAGGGATCTCAGAAAGTCCTGCCATTTTTGCTGCTCTCCAGCGGCGTTCACCCGCAATTATCTCGTAAGTGTTAGGAAAATCAGAGTTTTCGCGAACAATTATAGGCTGAAGCACACCGTGTATAGATATTGAATCGGCGAGAAGCTGTATGCTTTCCTCATCAAAATTCTTTCTCGGTTGATCTCTTCGGGGTTCTATGTCGTTTACCTTTATTTTCGAAACAGAGTCTTTTTTATCTTCGATCATATTATCGTCAAGTATCGAATAAAAATCTCTGCCAAGTCCTCCTCTTGCCATTACAATTCTCCTTTGTTTATATTCTGGAAGCAAGCTCTTTTGCAACCGACAGATACTCGTCGGCGCCTTTTGCTCTCTTTTCATGATAATATACAGGCATGCCGAATCCGGGAGCCTCGGAAACCTTGACTCCTCTTGATATTTTGGTCTTGAACAGCTTGTCCGCATAGTGCTTATTAAGCTCATTAATAACTTGGAGCGAGAGCAACAACCTCGAATTATACATTGTCACAAGTATTCCCGTTATGTTGAGCGAGTTGTTGTAATTTGCTTTAATTCGGTTTATGGTAACGGTAAGCTGTGAAAGTCCTTCAAGCGCATAGAATTCACACTGCATCGGAATGATGACGCCATCACTCGCGACCATCGCATTAACCGTAAGCATGCTGAGGGACGGAGGGCAGTCAATGATTATGTAATCGTAATCATCTTTTATTGTTGCCAAGGCATCTTTCATTATTCTTTCAGCCCCGTTTTCTTGATACAAATTGTATTCTGCTCCTGCAAGAGCTATGTTTGCAGGAATAACGCTAAGATTCTTATATTCGGTTTCCAAGACCGCCTCTCTTGCCTCAATATCTCCAAGAAGCACATCGTTTATGGAGTTTTTCAATCCTTTTTTGGATATTCCAACTCCGCTCGTGGCGTTTCCTTGAGGGTCAAGATCTATCAAAAGAACCTTGTAACCAAGTATGCCCAGCGAAGCAGCCACATTGACAGCAGACGTCGTTTTGCCGACACCGCCTTTTTGATTAGAAAAAGATATTATTTTTCCCAAATCGGATTCCTCCCAGTAATTTTTTTGAGTGTTCGAATATATTATACTATATTTACAACCTTTTTGCAAGAGGTTTTATCAAAAATATCAAAAAGTTTTTCGCCAAAAGCCCACAGTCCTCGCGCAAACCGCGCGTAAAGTTGCGGTTCGTGCGAAGCAAGAGCCCCACCTTGTTTCACGTGAAACAAAGCGGGCGTGTTTCCAAATTTCTCACATTAAAGTCATGCATCGTGTTTCACGTGAAACACACCAGACAAACCAACGAGTAAGCCGAGCCCAAGCAGCGATGTTTCACGTGAAACAAAAAGCCGCTTATCAAAGCGGCTTTTTTAAAATTTGCGAATATTTTCTTGGGTATTGCCTCGGCGTCGAAGAAATCTTATTGTAAATCCTTATCTCACGGTCGATGGCCATCTCTTCGCATATCAATCTATATGCACGCGTTTCTGTCGAGGTCGCTCCAAGCTTTTTGATTCCTTCTTCGGCCTCTGCGGCTTCTTCGGCGCCCTTGTCGGACTTCATGGCAACGAACAAACCGCCGACCTTGACAAACGGGACACAAAGCTCCGACAAAATGTTAAGGCGTGCAACAGCTCGGCTTGTACAAACGTCGTATGTCTCACGGTTTTGTTCAACACATTCTTCAGCCCTTGCACAAACGGCATTCAAGTTGTCAATGCCGAGTTTACCCTTTGCCGACAAGACAAAATCGATCTTTTTTCCTGTACTGTCAAGCGAAGTTACCGCAAGATCTCTTCTGATTATTGCAAGCGGCACGGACGGGAATCCCGCGCCGCAACCAACGTCTAAAACCGATGCGCCTTGCGGAATATACCTGCTTATAGCCGCCGAGTCCGCAAAATGTTTCAATATTATTCCTTTTTCATCGGTGATTGCAGTTAGATTAGTATGCTCGTTTGTTTCAACAAGAAGATCAGCAAATCTGTAGAGGAGCTCGGCGGAATTGTCGTCAAGCAGATCTTCCATTTCATTTTCTTCAAATGTCTTGCACAGCAATTTTATAAAACATTGACGTTCCATGCAAACCTCACTTTATTCCAAGATAAATAAGCAGAACCGATATGTCTGCAGGATTAACACCGCTTATTCTTGATGCCTGACCAACCGTTAGCGGTCTTATCTTATCAAGCTTCTGCGCCGCCTCGATTCTCAATCCTTTGATATTGAGATAATCAAGGTCTCGGGGCAATGGCTTCGATTCAATTTTCTCGTATTTTTTCACTTCCGCAAGCTGTCTTTTTACATATCCCGCATATTTTATATCCGTGCTTGCGGTCAATATTACGTCTTTTGGAAGCGACGGACGATCACCGTCCAATTCAGCAATAAGATCGTAATCAAAGCCGGGTCTTCTGATAAGATCGGCAAGCGAAACACCCGATTTAGCAGGATCTTGTCCTTTGTTTACAAGGAATTCCGTGGCTTTTTCTTTCGAAATATAAGTTGTCTCCAACCTTTCTTTTTCTTTTACTATCTCATTCTTTTTGACCAGAAATTTTGAATATTGTTCATCACTCACAAGACCTGCGCGCCTTCCGACGGGAGTAAGTCTTTCGTCGGCGTTATCCTGACGCAAAAGCAGTCTGTATTCCGACCGAGAGGTCATCATACGGTAGGGCTCGTTCGTTCCTTTAGTAGTCAGATCATCGATAAGGGTTCCAATATAGCTTTCAGATCTATTAAGGATCACCGGCTCTTTGCCGTTTGTTTTCAACGCGGCATTCATTCCCGCGATCAAGCCCTGCGCGGCAGCCTCCTCGTATCCCGAGGTGCCGTTGAACTGTCCCGCGCCATAAAGACCCGAAACATCTTTAAATTCAAGAGTTGCATACAGTTGTGTAGGGTCTATGCAATCGTATTCTATTGCATATGCATATCGCATAATTTCCGCATTTGCAAATCCCGCAAGTGACCTGAGCATCTCATACTGGACGTCGGTCGGCAGAGAAGTTGAAAAGCCCTGTATATACATCTCCTCCGTGTTTTCTCCAACCGGCTCAACAAAAAGCTGATGCCTTTCCTTATCGGCAAATCTTACGAGCTTATCCTCGATCGACGGGCAATATCTCGGTCCCGTACCGTGTATCTGACCCGAATACATTGCCGATCGGTGAATGTTATCACGAATAATTTTATGGGTTTTTTCGTTTGTATACACGATATGACACGGAACATTTGTTCTGTTTTCGAAATAGGACAGATCTGTTTTCCATGAATAAGGCAAAAAAGCAGTCTCTCCCTCCTGAATTTCGAGCTGAGAGAAATCGATCGTGCTCCTTTTAACTCTTGCAGGCGTTCCGGTCTTAAATCTCATAAGCTTGATACCGTTGGCAAGCAACGAATCCGACAGGCCCTTGGCATCCAACAATCCATCGGGCCCCGCAGGATAATTCACGTCGCCAACGAATATTCTACCGTTCAGAAAGGTGCCGCCGCAAATTATTGCAGCATCACAACTCCAAGTCTCACCAAGACTCGTCTTAACTCCAATAACCCTTTTGGAATAAGGGCTTTCGGCATTCTCCTCTGTGACGATCTCAGTTATCTCCGCTTGTATCAAACGAAGATTTGATGTCTTTTCGAGCACCGACTTCATTATCTGCTGATATTTTTTTCTGTCCGCCTGAACTCGCTTGGAATGCACCGCCGCACCCTTGCCGAGATTGAGCGTTCTCGACTGCAAGGTCACGAGATCCGCAGATCGCCCCATCTCGCCGCCGAGTGCATCTATCTCGTAAACCAAATGACCCTTGGCTGTGCCTCCGATAGAGGGATTACACGGCATATTGGCAATGCTGTCAAGCGACATAGTGAACAGGACCGTGTCCACGCCCATTCTCGCCGAAGCAAGCGCGGCTTCAACGCCCGCGTGTCCCGCACCAACGACAACGACCTGTGTTTTAAGCTCCATCAGTCCACCTTAGAAAGATAGCTTTCTTGCTCGGGTGTAAGCTTGTCTATCTTAATATTCATCGTCTTCAGCTTAAGCTCCGCGACCGCACGATCGGTCTCTGCGGGAACCGCATACAGTTTCTTTTCAAGCTTTCCACGGTTTTTCGCAAGATATTCAAGCGATTTCGCCTGGATTGCAAAGCTCATATCCATAATTTCGGCAGGGTGGCCGTTTCCTGCGGCGAGGTTGACAAGTCTGCCCTCGGCAAGCAGATTTATAATTCTGCCATCTGCCATTTCATATCCCTTGATATTGGGCTTGCGATCCCATACCTTGACCGCCATTGCTTCAAGCTGATTCTTATTGATCTCAACGTCAAAATGACCGCTGTTTGCAAGCAAAACTCCGTTCTTCATAACGCTGAAATGCTTTTCGGTTATAACGTCGGAGCAGCCCGTCAAGGTAACGAAAACATCACCGATCTTCGCCGCCTCGTCCATAGGCATAACGGTAAATCCGTCCATAACCGCCTCGATAGCCTTTATGGGATCGATCTCGGTGATCACGACTACCGCGCCCATACCCTTAGCACGCATAGCAAGACCCTTGCCGCACCAGCCGTAGCCAGCGATAACGAAGGTTTTTCCTGCTATCATAAGGTTTGTGGAGTTCATGATGCCGTCGAGAGTAGACTGACCCGTTCCATATCTGTTGTCGAACAAATGTTTGCAGTCGGCGTCGTTAACGTCGATCATCGTGTAGTCAAGCAAACCTGCCTTCTCACGTGCGATCAGTCTGTGAACACCTGTTGTTGTTTCTTCGCAGCCACCGATAAGATTTTTTCCGTATTCACGGTATTCGCCGTGCAAAAGGCTCATAAGATCGCCGCCATCGTCGATCAGAAGATCGGGAGAGAAAGAGATCGTATTGATAAGGTCCTTTGTGTATCCCTCCGCGTCGGTTCCGTGTATTGCGTTGACCTCAAAGCCCTCGTGGACCAGTGCCGCCGCTACGTCGTCCTGCGTTGACAGGGGATTGCAACCGGTGACGCGCACCTGCGCGCCGCCTGCGCACAAAATCTTGGCAAGGTTTGCAGTCTTTGCTTCAAGATGGATAGACATAGAGATCTTAAGTCCCGCAAAGGGCTGTGTTTTTTTGAATTCCTCCTCAATGGTAGAGAGCAGGGGCATATAAGAACGCACCCATTCGATCTTATCTCTGCCCGATTCCCAGAGGCTTATATCCTTGATATTGCTCATAATCGTCTCCTAATATATAAGTGCATATTTTCACAAATACTATTCTACCAAAAAATCGTGATCTCGTCAAGTGGTTTGCACTAAATATCAAAAAACACCCGAAACTCACATAAAAATCAGGATTTATGTATCGTTTTTTGCCTGTGCGTTCATTGGTAGTTTACAAATCGGTGCTATAATACAAGATGTATGCTTATTTTTAAATCTATAAAAGGAACGGTCAAGATCGGATGATTAAAATCGAACGTTTAACAAAGAACTACGGCTCTAATTGCGCCGTGGACGACATAAGCTTTGAGATACAAAAAGGAGAGACTGTCGGATTTCTCGGCCCGAACGGTGCGGGAAAGAGTACGACTATGAATATTTTAACGGGATATCTGTCGGCATCGGCAGGCAGAGTGGCGATTGACGGGATAGACGTTCTTGCCGACCCTATCGGAGCAAAAAAGCTCATCGGCTATCTGCCCGAACAGCCGCCCGTATATCTTGATATGACGGTAGATGAATATCTTAAATTCAACTACGAGCTCAAGGGCTGCACGCTTGAACGCGAGCCTCATCTTGCGGAGATCTGCGAGGTAGTCAAGATATCCCACGTCAGAAAAAGACTGATCCGAAATCTTTCTAAAGGATACAGACAAAGAGTAGGAGTGGCACAGGCGCTTATCGGAAATCCCCCCGTGATCATATTTGACGAGCCCACCGTCGGACTTGATCCCAAGCAAATAATCGAGATCAGAAGCCTGATCCGTTCGCTCGGAAAGGATCATACCGTTCTTCTGTCTACTCACATTCTTCAAGAGGTCCAGGCGGTCTGCGATCGTATAATCATCATCAACAAGGGCAAGATCGTTGCAGACGAGAAGACCGAGAACATCACCCGAGTCGTTGAAGGGAACAGAAGATTCAACGTCAAGATCTGCGGTCCTCAAAGAGAAGTCCTCGACACGATCAAGAGTCTGCCAGGAGTTTCATACGCCGAGCTGCTCGCGCAGAAGGACGGCGATGCTTGTACATATATGGTAGAGAGCGAGTTTGGAGTTGACGTCCGCAAAAAGCTCTTTTATACAGTCGCCGAGCACGATTGGGCAATGATCGGCCTCGAGTCCTTGGGAATGAGTCTTGAGGACATCTTTATAACCGTGGTAAACAAGACCGAGGAGGACAAGTCTGACGCCGAGTCGGGAAAACGCAACAAATCAAGCGCGCCGAAACGAACCAGACGCACGAGAAACACTCTCGAAAATGACCTTGCAGATACTCTCGTAAAGGACGCCGAGCAGAAAAGAGCAGAGGCGGCGGAAGTATCAGACGAGGATATGTAAAAATCAACTGAAAGGGCAAAGACCATGCTTGCTATTTATAAAAAAGAATTGCGCTCTTATTTCACAAATCCGCTTGGATTTGTTTTCGTGGGAATTTTTCTCGCGGTCTCCGCGCTTCTTTTCTCATACACGACTTTTCTTTCCAAAACCTACGACACGTCATCGTATTTTCTTTTGATGATATTCGTTTTGGTGCTTTTGCTTCCATTGCTCACTATGCGTCTTTTCGCAGAAGAAAAAAAGCTCCGCACCGAGCAGTTGCTCCTGACCGCGCCCATTTCTCTGACGGGAATGGTGCTTGGCAAGTTTTTCGCGGCGTTTACGATGTTTTTCGGCTGTATGCTGGTTTCCTGCATAAACCTTATCCCGCTGTATGCGATAGCGGCTGCTGAAAGAGGCAATTTGTCGTATTCCACGACCTACGTGGGCCCCGTGACCGCACAGATCGTCGGAAGTATGATCGCAATAATACTGATCGGCGCGGCGTTTATCGCTCTCGGAACACTTGTGTCCACGCTTACAGAAAATCAGCTTGCGGCAGCAATAATTACTATGGCGGCAATATTCGGACTGATATTTACAAGCCTTATTTCTTCGTTCGTTCCCGTAGTATGGATCAGAACCGCGCTCAACTGGATCTCCGTGCTTGGCAGATTCTCAAATTTGTCAAGCGGGGTGTTTGATATTGCGGCAGTCGTTTATTATTTGTCGCTTACGTTCGTATTTCTGTTCCTTACCGTCCGCGTTTACGAAAAACGCCGTTGGAATTGACGCTTATCGTTTGTTTGAGGTAATTTAGATGAAAAAATTTATCAAAAGCCGAAAGCTGCGATACGGAAGCGTTGCGACGATAGTGACCTTGCTCGCATTGGCTGTAGTGATCATAATAAACGTGATCACGGCAACCTTGGCAGCTCGTTACGAATGGATGTACAAAAACATGAACGCCTCTTTCGTCCACAACATTGGCGAAAACTGCGAGGACTACGTTGAAGAGTACGTCATTTCCGCGGTCGACGAAACGAATAAGCAGCTTGAGGCCAATGGGCAGAAGCCCGAGAAAATAACGGTCATTTTCTGCGATGAAGAAGAAAACGTCGTTGCAGAGACCACGCACAAATACGTTCTCGAATCGGTTCGCCAGCTGTCGGAAATGTTTGATGGATATATAGAGATCGAATTTCTGAACATTTGGGAAAATCCATCCAGGGCGCGCGCATATGGGGTTACAGCGACCACCGACGTGGTATGTACCTTCAACGGCAATTACAAAGCGATCAGTCTGACTGATTTTTATATTCTTGATTCGTACAATTCTACGGAAGTAAACGCTTATAACGGCGAAAAAGTGCTTGCATCGAGCCTTATGCTCGTCACACAGGAAGACACTCCTATGTGCTATTTCACCGCCAATCACGGTGAAGCTATGGACGACTACGAACTTTTGAGAACGGTGATAGAGGCAGGATATGCAATCAGCTATCTCGACCTTTCGACCGAAGATATCCCCGAGGATTGTGACCTTCTCATCACCTTTGATCCCAAGCAAGACCTTATAGTTTCAGACAACATCTCGGCAGTATCCGAGGTTGAAAAGCTGAACGAATATATGAATGCGGGTGGAAAATATATGATCTTCTTGTCTGCGGACACGTTCGTTTCAGGGGGCAGAGCCAACCTTGAAGCTTTTATGGCAGATTGGGGAATCACATATAAGCATGAAACAGGATCGGACGGGATTGAAGACTGTTACATGATCAAGGACCCGAGTCATTCGTTGTCGGTTGACGGTTATACCGTTCTTGCCGAGAAAACAGACAAGGGAATCGGCGCGGAAATATTGTCTGAAATTGACGCGTCCAGCGCTTTTGGAAATACTACCTGTATCGACTTTGCGAACGGATTTGAGTCCGACGGCAAGGGCAACTATACCAAAACAGTTGGAGATAGAGCTAGAACAGTAAGCGCTCTGATGACCTCGCACTCCTCCGCGGAGGCTTGGGCAGGCGGCAGAGCAGTAGCAAGAGCGTCTGAGGACCCCTTTGTATTGATGGCGATAGCTACGCAGGATTGCGAAAACGGAGAGCAGGCTTGTCTGGTCGCTTCGGCATCTACCGAGTTTGCCAAGCAAATTGCGCTCAAATCCGCCGCACTTTCTAACAATTCGGCTTTGACCTATATTTTCAGATATATGGGCATGGATAAAGCCCCCGTTAATATGGCTGCCAAATCGTTTGGGAACACCAACATTGAAAGCTTGCCGACAAGTCAGGCTAACACGCTTACCGTGCTGCTTACGGTCATTCCCGCAGCCGTTTGCGCGGGAGTGGGCATCTTCGTTCTCGTAAGGAGAAGATATTTATGATAATTTGCAAGTCCAACGGAAAGGAGGACACTATATGATAAACAATCAAGGAAAAAATGATAATTCTCAGCTTTCTGCCGACAGCGAGGCAATATATATCCGCAAAAGCCCCAAGAAATTGACCGTGATCACCGCGGTCGTGCTTTTGGCTGTTGTCATTTTCAATATACTGTTCTCCGTGATCGGCGACAGGCAGATGTTTTATATAGACTTAAGCCAGACACTTTACAAAAGCGGAAAAACAAATATGTACACCTTGTCGGATGATTGCAAGGACATGATCGCCGATCGCGTCATTCCTATGATAGATCAGACCAATAAGGAAAGAGCAGGGCGAGGAGAAGACCCGATAAAGCTCAATATCGTGTTCTGCTCCGACAGAGACGTCCTCGAGGATGACGAGCTTACGAGATACGTGAGCTATACCGCGCGCTCTATCGCAAAAAGATTCCCCGATCATGTCAGCGTGCAATATATCAATATAGCCACAAATCCGTCGTCGGTTCAGAAATATAAGGTCAACTCGGCGGCAACACTGTATAATTCCGACGTTATAGTTGAATTCGGCTCGGAATATCTCGTTCAGGGTGTCAACTCCTTCTATTACACGGAGTCTACGGCAGATAAGCCTTGGGCTTACAACGGTGAGCAGAGATTGACCGCTATGATAATGTCGGTCACAAGAGTCGAGTCGCCAATTTGCTGTATTACCTCCAACCACGGAGAATCTCTGTTTGACGGCAACGGGAACGTCAAGGAAGAATATTCAACCTTCATCTCGTTGATCGAAAGCGCGGGATACACCGTGCAGATCCTGGATCTTGAAAACGAGGATATCCCCGAGGATTGCAGAATGATAATAACCTTTGATCCCTCTGAGGATTACAAGGCCTTTGGTGAGCTTGACGAGGGAGAGATTTCCGAGATAGAAAAGCTCGATAAGTATCTCGACCAGTCAAAATCCTTCTTCTTTATCTGCAATCCCGACACACCGAAGCTCCCAAGCCTTGAAGAATATCTTGAAGAGTGGGGAGTCAGCGTAAACAGGGACGAGAACTCTCAGAATTACGTCATCGAGGATCAGATAAACTGCACTAACGGAGGCGTTGGAAGCGTAGTTGTCGGAAATTACGCAACCGCAGGTCTCGGCGCAACTCTGACCGAGGATATGAGAAAGAGCGTTTATCCCGCAAAGGTCATTTTCGGAAACAGCACAGCGATCGCCCCTGCCGACAACTACGTCAGAAGGTATTCAGCCGCAACCGAAACCACGGACGAATACGTTTACTATAGCTACTATAAAAACGGTGTGGTCCGTACTATGCTCGACGTTTTCACGACCTATAACACCGCATCCGCATTAACGAACGGAGAAGTCTACGAGATCGCCACAGATTCTAACCTGTTCAAGCTTATGACTATATCACAAGAGTCCAAGCAGCTTCAGGAAACTAATCTTACGAGCGTCACGAAGTCCTCGTACGTTTTGGCACTGGCTTCTACAGACTTTCTGACTAACGAGGTGCTTGACTCCAAGTCGTACGGCAATACCGACGTCCTTTTGTCTGCATTGAGAAACACGGGCAACGAAACGGTTGCGACCAATCTTTCCCTCAAGGGCATCTACGTCTATGATGTCAAGGACGAGGCAGCGTACAAGGATTCTAACACTTCCGCTTGGCTGTATTGTCTTGTACTGATTCCGCCTATTCTCATCTTCTCTGCGGGAGTCGTTATAACAATTCGCAGAAAATACAGATAAAAACGCAAAAATTTTCCAATCAGGAATTATAAATTATGTCAACAAACAACCTTAACACAAGCGTCGAAAATTCGACGATCAAAAAGATCAAAAAGCGTTCTGCGCTGAAAAAGCAACGCTTGGCAATAGTCCTTATGGTCGTTGCCGTGGCACTGCTCGTTCTGACGCTTATTGCCGTAAATTATTTGGTCGAAATATATACTTATCCCGATGTAGACGGAACAAAATATTATATCAAAAAATTTGACGGCGAATATATGCTTTGTAATAAAAGCGGCGAGGTTCTGGACCGAAACAAAGAGGGATACTATCAGACCGACGCAGGAACGCAGGTAATAATAGATGCAAAGACGGGAAGTTACTCGGTCTACGCCGTCGTCGACGTGTCGGGAACCGAGGAGGTCGGATACGCTCAATACGTTCTGATGTTCCCGCAGTGGACCTACGACGCTTCGTCAACCAAGGACAAATCAAAGATCATAAGCTCGATCGAGGTCCATAACGAATACGGCACGTATACCTTCAAAAGGCCCAACGAAAAAAGCAACGTTTTCGAAATAGTAGGAAACGAAGATGCTCCTTACGACATCAATAAATTCGCGTATCTTTCATCGGCCTGTGGATATACGCTTTCGACAATGCGGCTCGAATCCCCCCTCACTCTTGAGGACGGATCGGTAGATCTTTCGGAATACGGATTGATTTCCGAAACCAGAGTTGACGAAGAAACGGGCGAGGAATACGAATATACTCCCGCGTGGTTCGTTATAACCAATATGAAGGGTGTCAGCCATAAGGTCTTCATCGGAGATGCTACCGTAGACGGCTCGGGATACTACGCGCTATACGAGGGAAGAGAAACCATATACGTTCTCACCTCATACGGACTTGAGGATACGGTGCTTCAGAGCATAGAGTCTATGATAACCCCTACCATCGTGTATCCTATGGGACTGAATACGCATTTCGACGTTTCAGACTTCATTATATATCAGAACATTGATCACGAAGCGATCCAGCTCGGACTTGAGGCTATATACGGTACCGATGTGGACAACATGGGCGATATAGACGTCAAGGAATTCTGGAAAAATTACGTCTCGTTGATGCATTCCAACAGCTCTTTGGCTTGTCACTTCTCATACGTGCCCCTCAAAGAAAGAGTGGGAATGTATCAGTATCTTCCATACGTTTCAGAGCTCAAATATGCCGAGGGATATTATATAAACAGTGATAACATTTCCAATATGCTGTATAATTTCTACGATACGGCATTCACGGAAGTAATAAAACTGTCGCCTGACAATGATGAGCTCGAAAAATACGGTCTTGCCGACCCGACCTACGTCATTTCGTTCGGTTACAACACCACCGACGAAAAGGGCGACCCAATGATCGTACAGAATTTCATCCAGATAAGCGAAAAAACCGACGATGGAATCTATTACGCATATTCTACTCTTTACGATATGATCGTCGGAATCTCGGAGAGCAGCCTGTATTTTCTTGAGTGGGACGAAATAGAATGGTACAGTCCCAACTATATCCAGCTTGATATAGGCCACGTTTCCGAGATAGTTATCGAGTCGCCGAAGCTCAACGTGAATTTCGTAATAGAAGATTCAGCGTCGAAATATATGATCTACTCCGAAAGAACAGGAAACAAGATCAGCGAAGGCGATAATGTCTACAGCATTGTAAAAAATGCAGACGGCAAGTACGTGCTGAAATGCAACGGAAAGGATCTTGTAGCGACCTATACGGGCGACTATCTGATAACCCCCCTCGTATACACCGCAGGAGTAGCGGAAAACGAAAGGTATCTTTTCGTTGAAACCGGCGATCTTGATGTCAATGGAGACGGGGAAAACGATGCGACCGCATATTATTTCTATAATCTTGCATACGATCCCAACAAGGGATACTATTTGTACGCACAGATCTCTATAGCAGATGCCGAGGGCAACGTGCTTGCCTCCGACGTTGTCAAGGGAGAATCGTATCTTCAGACCGATTTCTTCATTACAAAGACCGGCTATTTGTATCTGACCTCCAAAACCTCTCACGTAGGACAGGAGCTGGAGCAGAAATATGCAGCCTATAACAGAGGAAGCTGGGGAAGCGGCAATCTGTTCGTAACCTCAGACGGAAAATACGTGCTCATCAATTCGAAGACGGGAGAGTGGAGCATACTTGACGACCTTTCCAGCGGAATTTATTTTGCAGACAGCAAGACAAGTATGTTGGCTCAGAGAGCAGTCGAGATCGAAGCGAAATACGGCAGCAACGGAAATCTGACCAGATACCCCGAAACCTATTATCCGCTTAGCGAGAAGAAGCTTCAGTACGACGAGGAAGCAAATATGATCCAGGCATACGACAGCAGTAAAAAGGCCTGGGCAAAGGCGACATACAAGGAATGTACTATCGGCGTTTGGAGCACAGGAGCTTACTATGTTACCGAGGGCGGCAATATTCTTGTCGTAAATGAGGAAACGGGAAGCTGGGGAGTTGTTACTTTGGCATCAAATGAAACCTACGTGGCTAACGTAATCGCCAACGGAAAATTGCTTGATTATAATATTAGCGCGACGAATTCGTCAGGAAGAGAAGTGGTATATTCCGCTATGAAAAACTTCCAGCAGGTTTACGGTTCTTTGCTTTATGCATCTCTCGAGGGCATGGCGGAGCTTAGCGAGGAGGAAATGGCGGCGTTCCGCGCCTTAGACGATTCCAAGTGTCAGGCAGTGATCACCATATACGGCAAGGACCTTTACGGAAACGAAAAAAACACCGTATACAGATTCTATCAGTACACCGAAAGAAAGTCTTATATTACGATCGAGTCAATATCCTACGATGAGGAAAGCGGAGAATACGTATCGGATTCCGAAAAAGCATACGGAAGCTTTTACGTGCTCAGAAGCTATATAGATAAGATAATTGCCGATGCAGAAAGAGTCTTGAACGGCGAAGAGGTAACTTCTATTTCTAAATATTAATTTAAAATCATAAGAGCAAGGCGGTCGACAACGACCGCCTTGCTTGGGTTCTCGAAAATGTCGTTTTGCCGCAATTCGAAAATCAGAGGAACTGCTCCTCTTTATTTCCATTGTGTTAACAAAATAATAATTTTATGAATTTTTAAAATAAGTGTTGACAAGCCAAACGGATTGTGGTATAATATCTAAGCGTTCGCAAACGAACGACAACTATGGCGGGATAGCTCAGTTGGCTAGAGCAACCGGTTCATACCCGGTAGGTCATGGGTTCAAGTCCAATTCCCGCTACCACATTTTAAAAGATTTCACCGCAAAAGCGGTGAAATAAAGGCCCGTTGGTCAAGCGGTTAAGACACGGCCCTTTCACGGCTGTAACATGGGTTCGATTCCCGTACGGGTCACCAAAAAAGGAAACGTCCGAACTTTCGGTTCGGACGTTTCCTTTTTTGATTACCCGTGGCGGTGTCAATCGAATCCATCGCCACAAATTGCTTGCAATTTGTGTGCAAAGGTTCAGATTCCCGTACTATGCTCAGTTTATTTTGTCATTCAATGAGCGTAGCGAGCCGACTTGTATCAAGACAAGCACACGCCTCGGCGCCAAAGTTATTATTTTTTATTTATATCGGCTTTTTTCTTCTAAACGGCTTGAATTATTACTGTTTTTATGATATAATGTAGAAGCTAAACTAACTTAATAGAAAAACTCTCTTTTTATATCCAAGGGGGTATTATACCCTTTTGTATATTCCTATCGTTTGAATTTGATAAAAATGCAAATTCCACTTGATAGGATATACAGAAATGTTTTTCTATGTAAGGTTAGTTTAGCGACTCGGGGTTTGCGTTTTTTGTGCGTTGGCTCTGGTCAGCGCACTTTTTAATTTTGGAGGTTAAAATGAAAAACAAAATTATTTCCATTCTACTCATCGCCATCTTAACGTTTATGTTAGTTTCGTGTGATACGTCAACTAATTATGATCCTAACGGCAACAGCGAAACATCTAACAGTGGTAATTCCGCTAATGATAGCAGCAAAGATGATGATGTAAACAAAGGCGAAAATCCTTCACAGACAGTTTACGCTGAAGATACTGTGGTCAATCGTTTTATTACGGAATTTAACGATAAATCTGGATATGATTTTAGTGATATAAGGAAAGGCAACATCAGAACGAAATATTATGCCTATGCAAATGAGTGTTATGTCGAAATACTCAATGCTAACGATGCCTACGCCGAATGCTTTAGTGTTAGTATCAACGGCGGCAAAGAAACTTCCGATAGAGATAAAATGTTTGCTGTTTTTAAGCAAGTTTTAAAAACACTTGATAAAAGCATAACCGATGCTCAAATAAATTCAGCAATAGAATATTTGGAGTCTCAACAATATATGGTTAGCGATTACAAGATTAGTAATTCTGTTACTGTTGAAACCTATGTACCTATTGTTGAACTGTCTTATGGAAAAAGTGATTGCAGAATAGATGTAATTTCAAGTAATTACAAGTAAGGAGATGTTTTTTGTATGAAATTTGGTTTTCGCACTCCATCATTAAAAAGGTCTTTGAAAGCAAGGACTACGGGTAGGGCAAAACGTGCTATAAAAAAAGCTTTAATACCGGGATATGGGAAGAAGGGGGCTGGATGGGTAAAAAATCCCAAAAAGGCGGCATATAACAGAGTTTATAATAAAACCACGTTTAGTTTTTGGGATATTTTCAAATAATTATTCCCGTTCGCTTTAGCTTATCATTGGCTCACCAAAAAAGGAAACGTCCGAACTTTCGGTTCGGACGTTTCCTTTTTTGATTACCCGTGGCGATATCAATCGAATCCATCGCCACAAATTGCTTGCAATTTGTGTGCAAAGGTTCAGATTCCCGTACGGGTCTTTTTGCTTTCTATGCAGATTCAATCGAACTCTAATCGTCCAAAATTGCTTGCAATTTGTGTGTAAAGGTTCCTGTTTCGCAAAGCGAAACGATTCTTACGTTCGCTATCGCTCACTCACCGAGTTTTGCTACGCAAAGCCTCGCCGTGCGGGTCTTTTTTTTCAAGATCTCGATACTCAAATAAAAAACTTTTCATCCTCTTGATTATAATAAACAGCTCCTCCAAATAATCGGCAGAGCTGTTCGTTTTTTTGATCTATATCTTATCTGCTTGTTTCAGCAATAAATTCATCGATCTTATCAGCTATAACCTGTAGACTCTTTCTCCAGAATTCAGGCTTTGTCAGATCTATTCCCGCGATATTTGCAACATTCTCAACCGTATCTACCGTGGTAGCCTTAAGCAGAGCGCGGTATTTGGGCAGAAACGCCTCTCCCTCCTCGAGATATTTCGCGTAAAGTCCGCGAGAGAAAAGACCGCCAAACGCATAGGGGAAGTTATAATAACTGAGTCCCGCGCTGTAGTAGTGGCTCTTGCAGCACCACATATAAGGATGGAGATATTCGGGGTCAAGTGCGTCGCCAAACGACTCCTTCTGCGCGTTTATCATAATATTTTCAAGATCCTTTGCAAACATAAAGGTGTTCTTACGGCGACGAATGACCTCATCTTCAAAGAGAAATCTCGAATAAATGTCAACTATGATCTGCGTGCAATCCTGGATCTGACTCTCAATAAGCTGTATCTTTTCTTCGCCCGAGGATTTTGCTATAGCATCGTTAACGATTATAAGCTCGTTGAAATTGGAAGCAGTCTCGGCAACGGGCATAGTGTATCCTGTATTGAGAGGACGGTGGTCCTGTATCATCATTCCATGATATGCATGACCGAGCTCGTGAGCAAGAGTAACCACCGAGCCAAAGCTACCCGAGAAGTTGGTCAGAACTCGGCTCTGCTTGAGGAAGGGAAGATTGGAGCAGAACGCGCCACCGACCTTACCGGGACGGGAATAGAAGTCTATCCACTCGTTCTTGAATGCCTCGTCTACCATCTCTGCAAGATCGGGCGCAAAGCTCTCGAAGTGCTCGACAAGATATTTGTGTGCTTCTTGTGCCGTAAAGACTTTTTCTCCTGCATTGCCCATAGGTGCCAAAATCTCGTACCAGGGCAGACCGTTCTCATAGCCGAGCAAAGTCGCCTTATGTTTGAGATACTGGCGGAACTTGGGAAGATACTCGCGCATAGCTTCAAGCATTGCGTCAAGCGTTGCTCTCTGCATTCTCGAATGCTCGAGAGTCATATCGAGAGGACTTGCATATCCGCGAAGCTCCGCCTCGGTGTTGACCTGAGCCTTTATGCTGTTGAGTGCGAATGCGACGGAATCCTTGTATTTACTGTAGCAGGCAAGTTCTGCTTCATAAGCAGCTTTTCTTTCGGCGGCATCGTTGCTCTCCGCAAGACCGCGGATAGACGCAAGAGTGGTCTTTTCACCCTTATAATCCACCTCAACAGTGGCGGTGAGATAAGAGAAAAGATCTCCCCATGCGCGACCGCCGGAAACATTCATTTTTGCGAACACGGCCTCGGCGTCATCGCTCATATTGTGGGAAACAGATTGTTTTATTTCGCCAAAATAAAAGGAATATTCCGCAAGCACGTCGTCCTTGGCTATAATTTCATTGATATCCTCTATATTGCCCACATATTTTTCAAACATGACGTTTTCCTTTGCCATGCCAGACATAAGCATCTGAATTTTCGTCTGAGGAACCGAAACCTCCGAGTCGGCGCTGTTTGTCGAACGGCGAAGGCTGAAATATCCACTCAAACGGCGCACGAGAAGAGAAATCGTTTCTTTCAGATCTATGATTTTGCGAAGTGTACCGACCGTATCGTCATATGAAAGCGTGGAAATGACGGATTTATAGTCTGCAACTGCTCCTTCGAGCTTTTTCATATCGTTCTCGAGTGCCGGGTCATTCATTCCCTTGTAAAAAACGTCAAGTGACCATTCGTTATACATATAAATTCTCCTTTTAGGTAGCTTTATTTTATGCTTTATTGCACGATCTCAATATACGCTACGTTTATGCAGATTCCTGTCTTTACGTTATATTGAGCGTCGTATACCTCTTTTTCCCCTGCACCCTCGCCGTATATGACTATCTCATCACCCACGGCATAGTTGCAGATCTCGTCCTGCGAGCAATCGCGGATCATTATCTGATATTTTCCGTCGGAATCGGAGCAAAAATAATACGTAGTGTATTTGTAACCTTCAACGTCAACGAATTTTTCGGTAACGACCAGAGTCATCGTTACAAATTCGTCTTCATATCGGTCGGCGTGTCTGTAATAATCTTCAACGCTTACAGTTTCACATTTTGCGATATATTCCTCACGGGATAAGGAAGTGTCAACGGGCTTGTCAAAAATATTCATTATTCCTGAAAGAATAGAAAGCCCAAAGGTTGACAGCAGTAGCCATACAACTCCAATAACTACCACGGTTATTTTCTTTGACTTTTCGTGAGGGCTTGTAACAAGCAGAATAATACCAATTATCGGCGAAAAGATCAGCGCCAGAATTATGCACCACCAGCTGTGATACCACGACACGAAGGTCACTCTTCCTGAATCGCCGCGGCGGCGCTTGGGCGGCTTTACCTTCGCTCTGTTTCCCGCGCGCATCTCCTCGGGGCATTCCTTGCCGCACAAGGGACAGTTGTCGCCTGCAAAAAAGCATCTGCAATCGGGGCATTTATTAAGATCGGGTCTGTCGAGCTCACTCGAATCGTGAGCGCCAAGCATGCGTCCCATATAAAACTCCTCTCAGTGTTTTACAAAAAATTAAAATCTTATTCTCGAGATCTTCGTCATTTTTTCACCGTCAGTCTCAAAGATCACGGCGTCAGCCTTGATCTCTCCGTCAGCGACGATAAATTGAGACGGCATGTGCATTCTCATTTTTCGAAGCACGCGCTCGCTGTCCGTGCCGAGAATTCCATTCACGGGGCCTGTCATTCCAAGATCGGTGACGTACGCCGTGCCGCCCGGAAGGATCTGACAGTCGGCAGTGGCGACGTGAGTGTGCGTGCCGAAGATCATATTGATCTTGCCGTCGAAAACGCGCGCCATCGCGTATTTTTCAGAGGTTGCCTCAGCGTGAAAGTCCAGCAGGGAAAGATCGTATTCTCCCTCCTCGCGCGCAAGTATGTATTCAACAGCCTCAAAGGGATCGGCAAGCGGCTCCATAAAAGCCACGCCCTGAACGTTTATGCAAAGCAATCTGTATCCGCAAACGTCGACCGTCGTGTAAGAGCAGCCGGGAGCGTTTCCGGGGTAGTTTGCGGGTCTGATTATCTTGTCTGGATTGTCGTCAAGAAAATTATACAGATCTCGCTTCGACCAGGTGTGATTTCCCATAGTGATGAGATCCACACCCGAATCAAGTATCTTTTGGGCATCGGAGGCGCTAAGACCGTGTATTTCGGTAGCATTTTCGCCGTTAGCCACGACGAAATCTATACCAAGCTTGCGCCTGATCCCCCACAAATTTTGTTTTAAATGCTCTATCGCCCGAACACCGACGATATCGCCTATGGCAAGTATTTTCATTTCAAAATCTTTCTATATTAATTACTTTCCTACGCAAAAATTAGCGAAAATTCGAGAAACGATATCCTCGGATACCGTTCTTCCGTCAAGCTCACCGAGGGCAGAGAGCGTGTTTTCGATCTCCGCACAGCAGATCTCAAGAGGCAGCTCTGCCGAAATTGCATTGACTGCGATCTCAAGTGCCTCAATAGCTGATCCGACGGATGCCGCTTGACGCGCGTTGGATATGATAGCGTCGCTGCCCGTGTCGAGATCGTTGTCAATATATAACTGTTCTATCAAAAAAGCAAGCTTGTCAAATCCGTTGCCCGACTCCGCAGAGACCTGACAGATATGATCAAAATTCGACAAAAGACCATTTACCTCGGGCAATATTCCAAGATCGCTCTTATTCACTATAGCAATTTTGACTCCGCCCAGCGTTTGCAAATATTCAACAAACTCCGAATCCTTTTCGTCGGGGACTCGACTTCCGTCAAACACCGCCAATACAAGCTCCGCAGACTCTGCCGTTTGGCGAGCGCGATCTATTCCGATCTTTTCGACTACGTCACCCGACTCGCGAAGGCCCGCGGTATCGGAAAGACGCAAAATAACTCTGCCAAGCTTTGCAGTCTCTGTCAACACGTCGCGCGTCGTTCCCTCAATATCGGTGACTATCGCCGCATCTCTGCCGACTATTCTGTTATAGAGCGAGCTTTTGCCCGCGTTTGTTCTTCCTAAAATGACCGTGGGTATGCCTCCCATAACGGCTCGTCCCGTGGAATAGGTGTTTGACAGCCTTTTTAGTCTGTCGAGATTTTCTTTGGCAACCGACAGAGCTTCCTCTTGGCTGATGTCGGCAAGATCCTCGTCGGGATAGTCGATGTGGGCGTATATAGCCGCAAGCACGTCGCAAAGCGAGTTGTATATTTCTCCGACCGCGCCCGACAAAACGCCCTTCATTCCCGAACGGGCAAGCATTATCTGCTCGTCGGTCTGTGCCTCAAGTAGATCGCCAAGCGCCTCCGCACTCGTAAGACTCATCTTGCCATTTATAAACGACCGCTTGGTGAACTCACCCGGCATAGCCATTCTTGCTCCCGCCATAAGCAGAGCAGAGAGCACCTTTTGAGTCACCAACACTCCGCCGTGGCAGGATATCTCAACCGTGTCCTCGCCCGTGAACGAATTAGGCGCACGAAAACAGACGGCAATTCCGTCGTCTATCTGCACCTTTTTGCCGTTTGAATTCTCAAAAATATAACCGTATACCGCCCGCGAGCTCGCCATGTCCTCAAGCGCCTTTCCGCTTTTAGCCTCAAATACCCTTGAAGCAACATTGATAGCATCCTCTCCCGAAACGCGAAGCACGGCAATGCCGCCCTTACCGTAAGGTGTGCTGATCGCGGCGATAGTGTCAAGTTGATTCATAAAAAACCTCGAAATGTTAAAAGGCGGCTTGCGCCGCCCTCTGATTTAAAAATTACTCAACGATAAAGGGCTTGAGCTGCTCGTAGAGCTTATCTGCGCCTTTTTCGGACTCGTAGGTCAGCTTAATGGGCTGGCGAAGATCAAGGCTGAAAATACCGAGAATGGACTTTCCATCGACCTTGTATCTGCCCGACTCGAGATCTACGTCTCCGTCAAAGCCTATGAGAATATTAACGAGCTTATAAACGTCATTGATTTCTTTTACCTGAATATTAAGTGTCATTTTTTTGTTCCTTTCTTCATTTTGATTAATGTATCCTTTATTGGACCCTCTGAAATTATTATATAACATCAACGGGCTTTTGTCAATAGATAATTTGCGCCCAAAAGCACGCAGATTCGACGGCCGCAAATTTTAAAACCAAGTCAAGATCGAACCCATCCAAAAAAGTGCACAAAGGACAGACCCATTGACACACAAAGCAAATCAAGGTCGGGGCAAAACTGCAAAAATGTCGAAAAAACGCGCAAAGCCTCACCGCGTATGAGTTTGCGAGAAATTGCCTGTTGAAATCTCTGTTGAAAGTGTGGGAAACTCTTGGGCAATATGTACAAAAACAAGGTCAGATAACGCAGATCAGCTTCTCAAGCACCGCATATCCGTCTCTCGAGGTCTTAAGTTCAAGATCTGCCTCCCGACATCTGCGGACCATGCTCTTGCACTCCTCGACCTTAGGACAGCTACGCAAGATCAGGGAGACCTTGTATTCGTGCATTTTCAAAACAGACGATATTTCACCCGAGGTCAATCCCTCGGCGCGCAACGACGAGATCGCAAGCATATCGCAAGCGGTCTTGGTGATCTCTGACATAATTATTATCGGATCGGTCTTTCTGAGCTTGAAATCGCTGAGAATATTCAGCGCCTCGTTTTTTCGACCTGCTCCGATGGCATTGGTAAAGGCGAAGGCATCGTATTCGGCGGCAGGGACAGCGACCTTTTCAACGTCACCCTTTGTAACTTCGTTCCTTCCTGCAGAAAGCACGTAATATGACATTTTGTCGGTTTCAGAGGCAAGCGCAAACATATCTCTGCCGCAACGATCCACAACGTAGGCGCACACCTCGGGGGCAGCATATACTCCGTTGTGTTCAAAATGCTTGCCCACCCACACTGCAAGACGGTGAGGTGTGTTTTTTTCAAAATTAACGAGAGTCAAGTGCTCCCCAAGCTTTTTGAGAAGGGCAGAGGGCCGCTTCGGAAGTATGCCGGGATCCAGCCTGTCAGCCGCAACGCTGATGATGACCGTGTTGTAATCGTATTCTTCAAGCTGATCGAGCACAGCGCAGAGTGCGTCTATCTCCGATTGCTTCATCGCTCCGAGATCAAGCCCCGAGATAACGATGATCTTTCTGTCTGCCATCATCGGAAGCGGCATAAGCGCATCTAACAACGCGTCAGGGGAATAGGTAAAGGAGTCGAGTCTTATTTCATTAAAAAAGGCAAGGGAAGGATCGGGCGATATGGCCTCTATTGCAGTATTAACGGCAAAATTTTTCATATAATCCTCGTCGCCGAAAAACAAGTATGCCTTGTCGGGATCCGACTTGATCGCCTTGCGAAAATCCGCTTCCTTCATTATATCCATACGGCACGCACTCCTTTCTTCACAAAGTATATGATAATTATATCATTTTTCACTCACCAAGTCAAGCAATTTGACAAAATGTTAATAAAGAGCAAAAATTTGATTATGCTATTGACTTTCGGGTCAAAAAATGTTATGATAGTCCTGTTTGTGACAAAAATAAGATCATATATAATAGATCATATATAATAATGGAGAAAAAATGTTCAAAAAGAAAAGAATGGCGGTAGCAAACGGCGCTCCCGCGGAGAACAAAATGGGCACGATGCCCATCAACAAGCTGCTTTTGAGTATGTCGTTGCCTATGGTTGCGTCAATGCTCGTTCAGGCGCTGTATAACATCGTAGATAGCTTGTTCGTTGCAAGGATCTCGGAAACTCAAAACGAGCTGACTGCGATCTCGCTTGCATTTGCGGCACAAAACTTTATAATCGCCGTTGCAACGGGAACGGGAGTTGGCATAAACGCGCTTTTATCAAAGAGCCTTGGCGAAAAAGACCATGAAAAAGCGAACAAGATCGCGGCAAACGGCGTGTTTTTGGCGCTTTGCAGCTATATAGTCTTCCTCGTGCTCGGATTGACTTGTATAAGGGGCTATATGGGCTGGATGACCTCAAACGAAGCAGTCATCGGATTTGGCGAGGATTACCTTTCGATCTGCTATATCTGGTCTTTCGGCGTTTTCGGTCAGGTCGTTATGGAGCGATTGATGATCTCCACGGGTAAGACCTCGCTTGCGATGGCAACACAGGGTATCGGTGCCATCATAAATATTATACTCGACCCCATATTTATCTTTACGCTCGGACTTGGCATAAAGGGCGCGGCAATAGCAACCGTTATCGGTCAGATCGTAGCTTTCCTTGCGGGCATCCTTCTCAATGCAAAATATAACACCGACATCAAGCTTTCCTTCAAGGGCTTCCGCCCTGACGGAAGAATAATCGGCAAAATATACGCTATCGGTGTCCCCTCGATAGTAATGGCGTCGATCGGCTCGGTAATGAACGTAATGTTCAACAGAGTTCTTGACGGATTTTCAACTTTCGTCAAGGGAACAGAGCTGACTATCGGTCAGATAGCGCAGAATGCGTTCGGTGTCTATTTCAAGCTCCAAAGCTTTATATTCATGCCCGTCTTTGGACTTAATAACGGAATCGTACCGATAGTTGCTTACAACTACGGCGCGCAGAAGCGCAAGAGAATGACGAAGACGGTCAAACTTGGAATAATGTACGCCGTCGGCTATATGGCTCTCGGCTTGCTTGCCTTCCAGCTCTTTCCCGAGACCTTGCTCGGCTTGTTCAATATGCACGACACGGCATCGCTCTCTATTGCGGTTCCTTGCTTGAGAACGATCTCGCTGTCGTTTGTGTTCGCGGGATTCTGTATCATAATCGGCTCGGTATTCCAAGCACTTGGAAAGAGCATATATTCAATGTTCGTATCGATCGCGCGTCAGCTCGTCGTTCTCGTTCCCGTGGCGATCTTGCTCGCACAGCTTGGCGACGTTACTGCGGTCTGGTGGGCTTTCCCGATTGCGGAGATAATGTCGGTTATCGTCAGCGCAGTGTTTTTCGTGGTAGTTTATAGGTCGACGATCTCCAAAATACCCGAATAAAATCTTCAAAACAATAAAAAAACGCGAAAAATTGTACTCCGTCGGTCAAAAGTATCGAAAAAAACAAAGAAAAATTTAGAAAAACACTTGACAACGGGACAAGTTATCGTGTATAATATAGGATGTCATTGTGTAAAAGCGTAAAATAGCCTATGTGCTGTTTCGGTTCACGTCGCGTGAGCTGTGACAAACGCTTCCGATTATTACTTAAGGAGGTGCAGCAAATGCTCAGAACTTATCAACCCAAGAAGCGTCAGAGAAAAAAGGAGCATGGCTTCAGAAAGAGAATGAAGACTTCGGACGGCAGAGCCGTTTTGAAGAGACGCCGTGCAAAGGGCAGAAAGAGACTGACCCACTAATCTCATTGTTTAAAACAAGTTGTTTTTGACAAATTGGCAAAATAAAAACCGCCGATGACCGTTTCATTTCAAGATGATCTTGTATGTATGGCCATCGGGGTTTTTAGCGTTAGAGAAAAATTGCGTCGCCGAGATCAGCTCGGCAAAGAAGAAAACAAAAATTTGACGGAAGCAAGCACAAAACACAAGCCGAAAATGAGGTAAGTCAATGAAATTCCCTGCAATAAAAGAGCATCATCTTTATAATAAAGCGTATCGCTCGGGCAAGCATTTCTTCGGCAGATACGTATGCGTGTACGTCCTCAAGGATCTGCACGCCAATAAGCTCAAAAAGGAGCACCCGAAAAAGATCCTCGTAAACCGTCTGGGGCTTTCGGTCTCAAAGAAGGTCGGGGGAGCAGTGCGCCGTAATCGCGCAAAGCGCATCATAAGAGCAGCGTATGCCGTAAATAAAGATAGCTTGAAAAAGGGATTTTTAATAGTTATCAGCGCAAAGCCCGAGATAGTCGGCAAAAAGAGCGCCGATATAGCAAGGGAATTGAAATATGCATTCTCCAAGCTTGATATGTTTGATGAAAGCCTCAAAAAAACCGAACGAAGATGAAGTACGTCTGTATAGCACTCGTCCGCTTTTACCGTAAATTCCTGTCTCCTCTAAAACGAAGACCGTGCTGTAGGTTCACACCTTCATGCTCAGCCTATGCCCTTGAGGCATTTCAGAAACGTGGCTTTTTTGTGGGATTTATCCTGACGGTCGGCCGCATCGCAAGATGCCAGCCCTTGTGTCCGGGAGGATATGACCCCGTTCCGAAAACGGGATTCCGCAACAAAAAAATCGGTCGGAACAGAGAAAACGTATATGACAGCGGTTATATGGCAGAAAAAATGTTTATATTTTATTATGACCTGCCCTATGAAGACCGCAAAGAGAAGTCCAAAAAAGAAAAAACAAATTGAGAGGACTAATTCGTAATGAACAAGAAAAAAACGATCACTAAAATTTTGTCCAGAATAGCATTGCTTCTGGTAATGGTGTCGGTTTTGGCTGTCGTGCTTTCGGGATGCGGCAACCAGACGGTCATCAATACCGCAACTCCCGAGGCCGGCTGGGATAAGACCGAGGTCAACCTCTCCGCTGACACGGGCTTTATCAACAAGCTTTTGTCCTGGATCGGAATATTCCTCGGCTGGATAACGAGAATTATGCCTGCCAACAGCTATATTTTGACGCTGTTTATATTCGCTATCCTGATGGAGCTTCTTATGTTGCCCTTCTCTGTAAAGCAGCAGAAGAATTCCATCAAGCAGTCTATGCTTCGCCCTAAGGAAATGGCTATCCGCAAAAAATACGCGGGCAGAAACGACCAGGCGACTCAGCAGAAGATGTCCATGGAGATACAGGAGCTTTATCAGAAAGAAAATTTCAATCCCATGTCGGGTTGTATGCCTTTGCTCTTTCAGCTCCCGATCATCATGATCCTTTACTGGCTGGTCATAGACCCCATCATGTATATGTTCAACGGCTCCGCGGAGTTCAAGAACGTATTGTACGCTTATATCACGACTGCTACTGAAAACGGCGGTCTTGGTCTGAAATTGAGCTCTACCAACGGCTCTATCGAAATGCTCAGTAAGATTAACGAGCTCGGTGCGGGCGCATTCGAGGGAATAAAGACCTTCTGTGCAAACGGCGAAGCCGTATTCGCACAGATCGAAGATATCGCGGCTCAGTCGCTCAACTTCAACATCGGACCCGTAAATCTTGGCATAACACCTTCCTTTACTCCCGCAGACAATATGCAGTATTGGCTGCTCGTTATTCCCGTCATTACCTTCGCAACCTACTTCCTCAGTATGAAACTGAACAGAAGGCTGACCTATCAGCCCGGCCAGGACAGCGGCGACAGACAGATGGCTTGCTCCAATAAAATGATGGATATCACTATGCCTCTGATGAGCGTGTGGATGACCTTCATCGTTCCCGGTGCGGTAGGTATATACTGGGTATTCAAGAGCTTGATCGGAATGGTAAAGCAGTTTATCTTAAGTAAGTCGATGCCTCTCCCCGTATTCACCGAGGAGGATTATAAGGCGGCTGAAAGAGAGCTTCTCGGCAAACAGCCCAAGAAGATCCAGAAATCCGCAAACGTCGGCAAGGTCCGTTCGCTCCACCACATCGACGACGAGGACTACGACGAGCACGGAAACTACGTTCCCAAGGTTGAGGAAACTCCCGAGGAGACCGTAGAGGAACAAACGACCAAGCTTCCCGAAAACAGCATGACCGAGGGCGCATCCTTGAAGGATGATTCCGACAAGGCAGAGACTAAAAAGAGGAAGTCTCTTTTCGGCAAAAAAGACAAAAAAGATTGACACTAATCAAAAACGGAGACATTAACGTGAATAAAGAAATTATAACAACAGGAAAAACTATCGACGATGCCGTCGCGGCAGCTGTTGCCGAGCTTGGCGTTCCGTCCAAAGAAAACATTGAATATACCGTTATCGAGGAACCTAAGAAGGGTCTTTTCGGAATCGGAGCAGTTCCCGCAAAGATCTCTGCAAAGGTTGTATTCAAGGGCGAGCTTTTCGCACTTGACTTCATCAATCAGCTCGTTAAGGACATGGGCCTTGACGTGACCGTTGAGATGAAGAACGTCGAGGGCTCCGATAAGGACTGCAAGCTCATCGACATCACGGGCGAGGGCGCAGGCGCGCTTATCGGTCACCACGGCGACACGCTTGACAGCATCCAGTATCTTGCAAATCTTGCCGCTAACAAGAAAGTTAACGGCGTAAAGCCCGACTACGTAAAGATCACCGTAGACGCAGAAAACTACCGTGCGAAGAGAGAAAACACCCTTCGCGAGCTTGCAAGAAGAATGGCAGATAAGGTTCTTAAGCAGAAGAGAAGCGTTATGCTCGAGCCTATGAATCCTTACGAGAGAAGAATCATCCACTCCGAGATCCAGAACATCGAGGGCGTTTCGACAAACTCCATCGGTTCCGAGAATAACCGTAAGATCGTTATCTATCTCGAAGAGAAATAATTTTAAACAACAAAAAACGGAGTCTTCCAAAGACTCCGTTTTTTGTTATCGTTTTTCATTAAACTCTGGTAAGAGAAGCAAGCGTTCTCTCAACGAGCGCGATAGTATCCCTTGCGCTCTTATCAGTAACCAGGCTGTTAGGCTCGCCGCTTCTGATGCATTCGATAAAGTACTTGATCTCGCCCGCGTAGCCGTCTACGTTGGAAATATTGATGCCGGTCTCGCCGACAGACTCGACCTTGTCGAACTCAACGGGAACTCCACAATCACGAAGCTGAGCATCCGCGCCGAGAATAACGTTTCCGTTCTCAAAAACTGCCTTGAAGGTAGCCATAAAAGGAAGCTTTTCGTCGTTGTACCATCCGCCCTCAATAGCAACGACAAATCCGTCGTAGATATAGTTTGCGAAGGCGTAGTTGGAAAGATTGCCCTGCATGGGGTGGTAAACACCTGTGATAGCCTTGGGCTCACCGAACACGGACTGCATATAATCAACGTCATGGATCATCATATCCAGAGCAACGTGACCGCTTCTCTTTTCGTCGAGGAACCAGTTGTCCCAGCTCCAACGGGGCGTGGGGCTGACTCTCTTCATATGGAGGCTTTCAAGCTTACCGTACTTTCCGCTCTCGATAACTCCGCGGAGATATTTGTATGCGTTCATAAAACGAACGACCTGCGCGGTCATATATCTCTTGCCGGTGCGCTTGATGGCCGCAAGCAGAACTTCGCAATCCTCGGTCTTAAGCGCCATAGGCTTCTCGGAAAGAACGTGGCAACCGAATTCCATAGCCTTGATTGCCTGCTCAACGTGCATGTATGTGGGGGTACAAAGGTCTACCATATCGGGCTTTTCAGCCTCAAGCATCTCGTCCATATCCGCATAAAGACGGATGGGGTAGTCGCCAACCTTTTCCTTGAGCATATCCAAACGGATATCACAAGCCGCAACGAATTCGATGTCTGTCATATTTCTGTATACGTTGAAGTGAACGCCGCCCATTCCTCCAACGCCGACTAATGCTATTTTCATTTTATTTATCCTCCTAAAAATAACTCAGATCAGCTTCTCAAGGTAAGCCTTGGTTTCGATAATATCCTTCAGCTGCTGCTCGCCCGAGATCTCACGCTCGATGGTAAGCGAGCCGTCGTAACCGACCTCCTTGAGCTTTGCAACGAATACGGGGAAGTTTACCTTGCCCTCTCCAACCTTTACCTCGTGTCCAAGCTCCATGCCGTTGGTGGGATAGAAGCCGTCCTTCGCGTGAATACCGCGAACATACTTGCCGATAACGTCAAGCGCGTCAACAGGGTTTGCCTTTCCGTAAAGGATAAGGTTCGCAGAGTCGAGGTTGATTCCGATGTTTCCGGTTCCGCACGCCTCGATAAAGCGAAGCAGGGTGGTGGGAGTTTCCTGACCAGATTCAAGCAGGAAATACTGACCCTGATCCTTCATGTACTGAGCGAGACCGCGCATAGTTTCAAGGATCTCGGGATAGGTGGGATCGGTAGGGCACTCGGGAAGGAAGCCCGCGTGAGTGATCACGTCGGTAACGCCGATCTTCTTTGCAAAGTCAGCACCCTTCTTGAGCTGTGCCACTCTCATCTCTCTGTACTCGCGAGGAACTATTCCAAGGGTTATAGGACCTTCGGTAAAATTCCAAGCAGAAGGTCCACTCCAGCCGCACCAATGCGCTGTGATAGTGATACCGTATTCCTTGGCAGCGGCGTTTACAAGCTCCGCCATCTCGTCGTTGTGGAGAGACTCGTCCCAGTTGGTCATCTGGCAGTTGTCAAATCCCATTTCTCTCATTTTTTTGAATTTTTCTCTCATGTCGGGCGCGAGAAAAGTTTGTACGCCTATTTTCATAAAAAAGTCCTTCCTTTCTCTTGACTTGTTGTTAATTTTATTATATAATAAAATTCGGGCAGAGTCAATAAGAAATTTTATTTTTGTATAGCACAAAATTAATTTTATTGTAAAAATCTATGAAAAACAGAGGAGAGTAAGCATGAACGACATAAGCTTGTACGAAAAGATACCTCTGCAACAATTTCCTATACGAATACTGGTGCGCAAAGAATACAAGTTTGATTTTCCTCTACATTGGCATGAGCACACCGAAATTCACTACATATTTAAGGGTAATTGTCGTCTCAAATGCGGCGAGGAGTATTTCGATCTTTCTGCCGAGGATTGTGCCATTATAAACACCAACGAGCTTCACGAGGGCGCAGGTGGACTCTGCGATTCTATATGTATCATCCTTCCTCCAAATTTTTTTGAGCAAAATCATATAATTTTCGAAAGAATCGTGAAAGATGAATACGTGTCCCAGATGGTGCACAATATATTTGAGAAGTATTGCACGGGTTCGCCTGTTGACCTTCTTGAAATAAAAGGATATTCGTATCTTTTGATCTCACATTTGATAAAAAAATATGCTCTTCGTTCTCTCAACGACACGGTGTATTCAAAATATTTCAACAAGCTAAACAAGGTAAACGATGCCATAAGCTTCATAAGCGAGAACTACGACAAGCATCTGACCACAAAAACGCTTGCCGAGAAGGTACACCTGAGCGAAGGATATTTTTGTCAAGTATTTAAGGAAGTGACAGGAAAAACCGCGGTAGAGTATATAAATCATTTGAGGATCGATAAAGCAGAAAAATTGCTTTGGAAAACCGATATGTCAATATCCGAGATTGCCTTTTGCTGCGGATTTGACGATGCGAATTATTTTTCAAGGACCTACAAAAAAATCAAAGGGAAGACTCCTCATTCTTCCAGAATGTCCGGAGAAGACACAAAACAATGAAATCTATCAGGAATATATACAAAACAGGTATCGGTCCGTCAAGCTCTCACACCATGGGCCCCGCATTTGCGGCAAAAAGTTTTTCCGAAAAATATCCGGATTGCGAAAGCATACAGGTAACGCTTTACGGTTCGCTTGCCAAAACTGGAAAGGGTCACGGAACCGACCGTGCGATTTTAGAGGTACTCTCTCCTGTTGAAACGGAGATAATCTTCAACACCGACGAGAGCATACCGCTTGAACACCCCAACACAATGACCATCGCGGGATATAAAAGCGATGAAAAAATAGCGGAAACGACTTTTTTGTCAATAGGCGGCGGAGAAATACGGACAAAAGGCGAAATCGCGAAAACCGAAAAGGGCAGCGATCTGTATGCCGAAAACAGCTTTTCCGAGATCGCAGCAATATGCAAAGAACGAAACATACGACTTTCAGACTATGTTTTCGAACACGAGGCCCCCGATTTCCGAAATTTTCTCGGTAACGTATGGCACACGATGCAGGCGGCGATAAGAGACGGACTTTCTCGCACGGGAGAGCTTCCGGGAGGCCTCGGAGTCAAGAGGAAGGCACAAAAGCTCTTCAACCAAAGGCATATCGATGAAAGTCCGCAAACCAAGGAAAATAGACTTGTCTGTGCTTATGCGTTTGCTGTAAGCGAGCAGAATGCAGACTGCGGTCTTATCGTCACTGCGCCCACCTGCGGATCCTGCGGAGTTTTACCCGCAGTCCTTAAATATATGCAGGATAAGAACTCGTTTTCGGACGATGATGTTATCAGAGCACTTGCCGTCGCGGGACTAATAGGACAGATCGTTTCTACGAACGCGTCTATAAGCGGAGCAGAGTGCGGTTGCCAAGCGGAGATCGGCACAGCCTGCTCTATGGCGTCCGCGGCGCTTGCGGAGCTTTTTGAAATGGGAATAGATCAGATAGAATATGCCGCTGAGATCGCACTTGAGCATCATCTTGGACTCACCTGCGACCCCGTATGCGGTCTTGTTCAGATCCCGTGTATAGAGCGCAACGCAGTAGCAGCAATGAGAGCGATAAACGCGCTCAGCCTTGCAAACTTTCTGTCGGATAGCCGAAAAATATCCTTCGACCTCGTGGTTGAAACTATGTATCAGACGGGAATCGACCTGTCACACATATATCGCGAAACGGGAGAGGGCGGATTGGCAAAGCTATATCAGCACAAATAATTAAAATATGCGGTCGGATATCCGACCGCATATCGTTTTGTTTAGGAATACGGCACAAAAACCGAATATGCTTGTTTTGATTTTGATAATACGATTTATTTATCTCTATTTTTCCTATGCCTATCAGGAATACCGTCGCGACTGATTCGCCTGAGATTTGTCTCGATTATCGCAAGCGCACCGTACATTATTCTTCTTTCCTCGTCACCAAGGTTGCCCCCCGCAAGAGATACTGCGCGCGAGGCCTTGTCGCAAACGTATTCCGCCGCGGCTTGACCTTCTTCTGTCAAAACCAGCTTTGCCCGATACAGATTATCCTTGTCGGTCTTTCTGATAAGCAGACCCTTGCTTTCCATTTCCGCAATCATGCGAGATATCGCCGCTTTGTCCTTATCGCATATCTCGCTGAGCTTGGAGGATGTAATGCCCTCGGGGAATCGACTCATTATCACGAGATACTGGGCGTATGCGCCTCGAAGACCGTATTTTTCCATCTCTTCGCGCTCAATCTGTGTTATATATTTGTATATATTATGTATGGAATAGGAAAACAGTTCAAATCTTTCAAGCATATCAAAAATCCTTTCTACTTGCGACAACGTTGACCGAGTCGTTGATTCGTCAACAACTCCTATATTATACACTTGATTGCATTTTTTGTCAATAGATTTTCAGGAAAAAGCAAAACGCCCATAAAAAAGAGCTTTTCGACCGAAGTCTCTATCCGATCGAAAAGCTCTCTGAATCTTTTAAATCATTCTTTAGACGTAAGCATGAGATAGCGTTTAGCTGCCTCTGCGTGTCCCGCCGCAGCGGCAATTCTGTAATAGAAAAGCGCCTCTCTCTTGTTTTTGACTCCCGAGCCTGCGCCCTCTTCACAGCAAAGACCGTAGCTGTACGCGGCGTTGCTGTTGCCCTTGTCGGCTGCAAGCTTCAGCCATTTGATCGATTCGGCATCATTTTCGGGAACCCCGACTCCGTGGCGCAAGCACCAACCGTAATTATAACAAGCATCCGTGTTTCCTAGCTCCGCAGCTACCTTATAGCATCTGGCGGCGGCGGATTCGTTCTTTTTGACCAAGCTTTTGCCGTCATACATTGAATCTCCGAGCTTATTCATAGTTGCTCCGAGGATCTCCTTGCTTGGAATAGAGTCGCCGTTGTCAAAAAGAGCATCTTCCCTGGAAAAAGGACTTTCAAAATAACTTTTGAGATCTCCCCCGTGAACGTATATTTTAGACATTTCAATCTGTGCATCCTCGTGTCCAAGCGACGCCGCCAGCGCAATGTGCTCAATAGCGGAAATATACGACTGGGTCGTCGGCTCGGTGCGAGCCATAAGCATTCCAAGTCTGTACCGCGCCTCGATCTCGGCATCTTTTCTGACCTCGAGCTCTCTTTTCGCTCTTTCAGGGAATTCATAAAGCTTTAATTTTTTATCTACAGGGGCGTTCAGAGCCTTGATATACCATTGTTTAGCATCCTTGCGATTTTGAGGAATACCTTTGCCCTCGTCCGCAAACACACCCATCATCATTATCGCAGGAACATAGCCTTTTCTCGCGGCTCGGAGAATGTATATTCTTGCGGCTGCGTATTCGGCTTTCATTCCAACGCCCGACAAGATCGCACGGCCGGTCCTGTACATAGCTTCCTCGCTACCGAATTCGGCGGCTTGCTTGTAAAGCGTCAAGGCTCTGCGCGAATCCCTCTCGACACCGTACCCATGTTCCAGACACTGTCCCAATGCCAGCAGGGCAGGAACCGTTCTGTCCTTGTGCTCATAGGCATAAGAAATTGATCTTTCGTAGCATTCGACCGCGCGGGCGCGGTCCTCCTCAACACCAATACCGAAAAAACAGCATTCGCCCATCATATAGGCTGCTCCACGCGATCCAAGCTGATCTCCGCGGCAGAACCATTCAAATGCGGCAATTTCGTCTTTTTTTGTTCCCAAACCTCTGAGATTACAAAGACCGATCTTGTATGCCGCCTTTGCATTGGTGTCGTCCATTTCGACCGCGTTCAAATATCTTTGATATGCAAGCTCGCGGTTTCTGACTGTTCCCGAGCCTTCGAAATAACAGTTGCCCAGCTCATACTCAGCGGTGGGAACGCCTGCTTCGGATGCCGCCAAAAACATACGGTATGCCATTTCTTGATCCTTGCGTGTGCCCTTACCGTGTCTGCACTTGTTGCCGACCTCACACATAGCCTCGGCATGGCCCGCTTTTGCTGCCGTGGAATATGCGTCAAAAGCAAGCGCGAGATTTTGTTCCGTACCCAGACCCTTGTCATAACAGATCGCCATACGGTATTGCGCCGTTACATTTCCCTCGGCGGCGGCTTTTTGATAACATTCAAACGCCAGAGCAGTGTCCATTTTGCACCCATCGCCCGTCTCTCTGCAAATCCCGAGACGACATTGGGCGTTTACGTTGCCGAGTGTTGCGGCTTTTTCGTACAATTCGACTGCATATTTCTTGTTTTGAGGGACTCCGTGTCCGTAAAAATAACAACCGCCCAGATTATTTATAGCAACGGCATCGCCAAGCTCTGCCGCCTTTGAGTAGAGCTTTGCCGCAATCTCGTAATCTATCGGACATCCGATTCCAAATTCTCTGCAAATGCCCAATGCACGAATACAGCCAATATGATCTTTCTCTGCACCAGTCAAAAAGCATTCAACTGCTTTTTCTTCATTCTTTTCACAACCAAAGCCGTCGGCGAAGCACGAGCCAAGATAGTAATATCCATCTGCGACTTCAGCTTTTGTAGCATTTTCAAAGCATTCAAAAGCCTCGGCAGGATCGTAGACCAAAGCGTTTTCGGAATATATGTATCCAAGATTTGTCCACGCCTCAGGGAAAGATTCCTCTGCAAGCGCCCTAAGTATCGATATCCCTTTATCAACGCTCATCTTTCCCGATTCAAGAAGATCTATGGTTTCCAAACAAACCGTTTCGGGAGATCTTGGCTCATCGTCGGCTAAGCTCGCATAATTTGAGTCTTCAACATCTTCATCGACATCATTGACCGTGTTGGGCATTTCATCATCACCGCCATCAAGACTACTCAGATCCAGATCTATATCATCATCGTCAAGGCGCATATCATCAAAAGGAAGCCCGTCCTCATTCTCGCCATATTCAATAGTATCTTTTTTCTCAAAAGTATTTTCGAGCATCCAAGGCATCCTCCTGCAAAATTACGCATTAATGTCGTTTCAAAACAACTTTACTAAAAGTAAAATATTGTATTCTCGCGGCTTTTTTGAGCTAAACAATCATATTTTTACACTTAAATAAAAAAATTTTAAAAAACCTCTTTAAATTTTCGCAAATATGTATTATAATATAGGTGAGATTGTTATCGCTTGTCTTAATTATACAACAAAAACGATTACTTTTCAAGTAGATTTTAAAATAATATACACGCGGAGGAACAGTAATGAAAAAGAAATACACTCTTTCGATCGCCGATATGGAAATAAACGTAATAACCGAGGCTCCCCAGGAGTCCGTTGAGTACATAGTCGGTGTATTGGATAGAAAGATCCGAGAGATATCCCTCAAAAGCAAAAAATGCACCAAAAGCGAGGCGGCAGTTCTTTGTGCCTTGGATTTCTGTGCAGACAAGATCGAGCTTAAGGATCGTATAGAAGCTCTTGAAGATGAGCTCAACGAAAGCAAGGAGAGCATTGATCATCTGAACGAGAAGCTTGAGCTGATACAGAAAAATTCCGAGAGATTGGAGCGCGACCGATCAAGACTTGAGGTAGAAAACAGCAGACTTCGCGCAATGCTCGACGACGTAAGAGCAGGAAAGAGCTTTCGCGAGGAGATTCCCGCAACAAACAAAACAGAGCCCGAGATAGTTGCGCCTGTAGGTGACGTTTATGTTGCAAGCGAGCTCGAACAGCGAGAAGGCGACGCGTCCGACGACGGCACCAAGAATCAAACAAAGAAGACCGCAAACAGAAACAGAGTAGGCTCGATGTTCGACCTTCTCACATTCACCGATGTCTGATCGGAAACAATATGAATAAAATAATATTGCCCGAGCTCTTGAGTCCGGCAGGCTCACCCGAGGCGTTTGAAGCGGCAATAGACGGAGGCGCCGACGCAATATATGTGGGAGGCGCCTCTTTCAATGCAAGAATTAACGCACAAAATTTTTCGGACGAAGCCCTCGCAAAAGCCGTCAGGCTCGCACATCTGTACGGAGTAAAAGTATATCAAACGATAAATATTATGGTACACGGCAGAGAGCTCACCGAGCTGATTCGCGCCGCAGAAAGATCCGCAGAAATTGGAGTGGATGCTTTTATAGTTTCTGATCTCGGTGCGGCGAGTCTGATCCACGCTCATCTGCCCGAAATGCCGCTTCATGCAAGCACTCAAATGAGCATTCACAACTCCGACGGAGCCCGACTGCTTGCCGACTACGGCTTTTCTCGAGTCGTCCCCGCACGTGAACTGTCGAAAGAGAATATTCGATCGCTTGTTGAAAACAATCCTCTCGAGGTTGAAATATTTATACACGGAGCGATGTGCGTCAGCCATTCGGGACAGTGCCTTTTCTCGTCTTTGGTCGGTGGCAGAAGCGGAAACAGAGGTCTTTGCGCCCAGCCTTGCCGTTTGCCGTATTCCTGCGCGGATCAGAGAGTGGGAGATAAGTACCCCTTGTCACTCAAGGATATGTCGCTCGCCGGCCACGTCAAAGAGATCATAGACAGCGGAGTGGCTTCGCTGAAGATCGAGGGAAGAATGAAATCCCCCGAATACGTCCGCGGAGTAACGAGAATATGGCGAAGATTACTTGATGATGGCAAAAATGCTACCGCAGACGATATTGAGGAGCTTTCTGACCTTTTCTCGCGCGGAGGCTTTTCCGACGGATATTATACCGAAAGAATAGATAAAAAAATGCTCGGCGTACGCAGCGAGGAGGACAAAAAAGCCTCCCGCGAAGCCGACAAATTCGTAAAGATCCAAAGAAAAGTACCCTTAGATATGAGCGTCAGCATCCTTGCGGGCAGTCCGTCCAAATTGACTCTGTCTTGCAACGGCAAAACCGTTTCGGTGTGCGGCGAGATGCCGCAAGCGGCAATCAATGCGCCTATAAACGAGGACACAGTAAAAAAATGCATGTCAAAGCTCGGAGATACCTGCTTCAGCATCCGAAGCCTTGATATTGACCTCGATAGCGGTCTTATGATGCCGATATCCCTCCTCAACGCCCTGCGCCGAGATGGAGTCGCCGCGCTCGAGGCGGCTATAACCGCGCTACCAATGCAAAAAGTTGAACCAATAACACAAAAAACGCCGAAAAAATCGGCGCACAAACGCAACGTAGGCAGATTTTATTCCCACGAACAGATAACAAACACCGCAAGAGATTATTTCGACGTCGTTTTGCTCCCGCTTGACAAATTTGCAAAAGATCCCGAGAAAGCCGACGGATTTTTTATGCCCCCCGTGATATTCGACTCGGAAAAAGAGCAGATAACCGAGCTTTTAAAAAAATCCGCGACGAACAGGGCAAAATACGCGGTCGTCACAAATATCGGTCAGATAGAAAAGCTCAAAGAAGACCTGCCCGATATAAATATGATAGCCGACTTCAGATTCAACGTCGCAAACGACGAAACGATGTCTTTCCTCGAAGATCTTGGATTTGAAAGCGTCGTTCTTTCTGCGGAGCTGACTTTACCACAGTTGCGTGATATTCACGGTGCAAAGGCGGCAGTCGTTTATGGCAGAATTCCTCTGATGACGCTTGAAAAATGCGTTATCAAGGCGCTTTACGGGGAAAAGGACGGCTGTAAGATCTGCTCGCAGAACAAAGCCGAGATGAAGGACCGCCGAGGCTTTATCTTCCCGATACTTCGCGAGCCTGACCACCGAAACGTAGTATTCAACAGTCTGCCCACGAATATGTCGGACAGACAAAAGGAGCTTACGGCATCGGGAATCGTAGACAGACATTTTCTTTTCACAACGGAAACGCCTTCCGAGGTTGACCGCATCATTGAGGAGCATCGCAAAGAAAGTGCTCCCGAGGGGAAGGTCAGAAGGATATAACAAGGGGCTGCGTCATTTAGATGTAGAAGGCGCGATTTGGTTCTCGTCTGCGAGAGCCAAAGCGCGACTAAAAAGCCACATAAAATGGAGAAAACCGCCGAAAATTCGGCGGTTTTCGTCATCTCAAAAAACAAAAAACTGTACTTTTAAGTTGTATTTTGTCTTTTCTTTTTAAAAGTGGCTTTTGTTCTACGCTAAATGAAGTAGCCTCTTTATCATTCCTCCGCCTCAAGCAGAAGGTTGTGCTGTGCCACCATAGCGTCCCAAGTCTCTCTGCCCACGGTCCCCGTTGCAGAGATCTTGTTTCTCGTCTGAAACTCCCGCACGAGATCGGCGGTCGCCTCGTCGTAAACACCCGACGGAGTATAGTCAGGGAAGTTATAGAGCCGTGCCAGCTCGCCAAGCAGATATTGCACCGCGGTCACAAGAAAACCTATCTCACCAGCAGCCATCTCGTATTCCAAACCATAAATATTACGCGGAAAAAGATCGAGCTTAAGCGGAGGCGAGTTGAGCGCGACCGACTCGTCGTATTTCTGCTTTAATATTGCCCAAGTATTGTTGTCCACCGTGCCCGTCGCGGGTATGCCCTGCGACCTTTGAAACTGTATGAGCGCGCGCCTTGTCTGATCTGCCCATATGCCGTCTATCGGCACGGGGATTATCCCATCGTCGTGAAATGAAAGCTGTCGCAAATAGCGCTGTACGTTTTTGATAGCATCCTTTTCAAAAATATTAGTTGCCATACTTTACCCCCCCGTCACCGACCCACGACGAACCCGGGGAATTGACCCTCCCCAAGCCTCGATCCGTTATAAAGATCGCTGTATAAACTTGCGATTCCGCCCCACGCTACAGGTCCTACCACTCCCGTTGTGGGAAGACCGTACAGCCGCTGAAACGCGACCACTGCCTCCTGCGTGCGTGTTCCGAAGTATCCCGTCGGATTGACCGCAGGTATCTCGGGGATGGATTGCGAGATATAATTGAGATATTCCTGCAGCACCCTGACCTCATCGGCCTCGACACCAAGCCGCAAAAACACGCCCGGGAAGGGGATCACGTTGCCCTCGACGTATTCCACGGGTATCGTGGAAACTATGCCTATGTATGCGTTGTATATTCTTCGCCAAGTTTCCTCCCCTACTATCCCATCGGGAGTCAGACCAAAGGTGCGTTGTGCCGCGAGCACAGCTTCGGTCGTTCCGGGACCGAATATTCCGTCAATAGATACTCTGGGGATAGTATTGTAAAACTCCGAAAGATAGCTGAGATAATATTGAAGCGCACTTACGCCTACGTTGCTGTCGCCCTGCTCAAGCTCACCGGGGAACTGTTTGGTTACGTCCTCAAGACTCAAGCCCTCGGAATCGAGATCGTTAAGCCGCTTGACGCTGTTGTATATCTGCTGGATCGTGTACCAGGTCGCCTGACCCACTATTCCGTCGGGAGACAGACCAAACGCCGACTGAAAAGCCTTGACTGCCTCCTCGGTGTCATACGAAAAGACGCCGAAGGGAGTGTTTATTTTTGGTATGGCGGAGAAGTTGTCGGATATTCGGTTCAATCTGATCTGTACCGTCCGCACGTCGTCTCCCGTGCTGCCAAGCTGTAAGGGGTACGAGGGCAGGCTTGCCGTCTGTCCCATAACGGGAGCATCTGTAATTATATCAATATTGTCTCCGTAATAGTATGTAAGAATGTCGTACGGCGAATATCCCTGATTGGCAAGCTCGACGCTGCCCCATTGAGACAATCCGTCGCATTGAAGCTCTATGCCGTCGCAGTATTGAGCGTATAAGGGCTCAACGAAGCCCTGCCGACTGATATAGCTTGTGAAAAGCTCACGGGCTATCTGATTGATATTGTCAAAAATATCTCTGCCATTTACGAAGGACTGATCGATCGCGATCGAGTTGGTAATGTCAAAATCATATCCGCGCGAGCGATAGTATTCGGTGTAGATCCGATTTAATGCAAAGGATATCTGCGCGTACATATTGGCGCGGATCGCGCTCTCGGGCCAGGTGGGATATATCTCGCTCGAGGTGACGTTCGCAACGTAGTCTACGAAGGGAACCGTCACGTTTGGCGCATCGGAATCGGGCGGACCGAGATGCACCGTTATAAACTCGGGAATGTATGGTGTATTTGGCATATTACTCCTCCTGACTCGGTTTTGTGCGCTTTGCTTCAAGCGCAGGATTTTCGGTCTCAAAGAAAATATTATCCTCGATCGTCTTGTTGTCGATCTGACCGTTGTCGGGAAGGGGGATCATGTCGGCATTCTGAACCGCCGTTATCCCCTCGAAAACGGGCACGTTGGCGTAATATTGCTGATAATAGCCCTCCTTGGTCACGCTGAGATTATAGGTCTCGTATGACTTTCCGTTTCCCGGCTTCATCGAAAGCTCGCGCGGAGGGGCGGGAAGAGCAAAACGCTCGGTCAGTCCCGACAGATCCGTGGTATATACCGCGATCACATCGCCGCGTCCTCCGTCAAATTCGGGATCGTAATTATGTACGGTGACAATGGCATTCTCAAGCGGTATCGCCCCTCTCGCCGTGGTCACGCGCACTATCATGTAGCCGTATCCGCTATCTTGTTGTGTATTCATAAGCGTCCTCCGTCTTCGTATTTGGTATCTCCTGATATAAAAATATGCAAAAACACACACGTGTGTTAATAAGCTTTTGCCGCAACGGCCGCCATTGCGTGCTAAAAAAGTGAAATCGTCAAAAAATATGCAAAAAAATCGCCAAAAGCCCTTGACAACACAAAAAAATAGTGATATAATAACTCTACTTGTGAAATCGCTGCCAACTAACAGCGAAATAATTTTGTGAGGTATAATAAAATGAAAGAAGCTATCCAGCCCAAGTATGTAGAGTGCGTGATCAAATGCGCGTGCGGTGAAACCGTTGTAACGAAGTCCACCAAGGGCTCCGAGATCAGAGTTGAAGTTTGCTCCAAGTGCCATCCCTTCTTCACCGGTAAGCAGAAGTTCGTTGATGCAGGCGGACGTGTTGATAAGTTCAAGAAGAGACTCGAAAACTTCAAGAAGTAATCCGCACAAAGAGGGCAGGTCTCTCTGCAATAGAAAATTGCGCACGTACAACAGTACTGCGCAATTTTTTGTTTTCTGCCGTTTTCGGCTGAAAAACCGTCAATAATATATGCAGCTTTAACGTACAGAAAGGAGCTTTCGTGAATATAAAAGAAAATGATATCAAGACAAAAGCCATCCTCGTAGGCATCGTGACCGACAGTGCGGATGCCGAGGAGGCAGAAAAGTCCATATACGAGCTCGGGCAGCTTCTCGACACCGCAGGCGGCGAGGTCTTCGCCACAGTGCTTCAGAACAAGAGCACTCCCGACCCGAGAACGCTTATAGGCAAGGGCAAGGTGGCAGAGATAGGCGAGCTTTGCGCGGGTAACGGAGTCAAGCTCGTGATCTTCGACGAGGAGCTTTCGCCCGCGCAGATAAGAAATCTCGAGGACGACATAGGAAATGACGTCAACGTGATCGACCGTTCTATGCTGATATTGGACATTTTCGCTCTGCACGCGACCAGCGGAGAGGGAAAATTGCAGGTCGAGCTCGCACAGCTCAAATATACCGCGCCGAGACTTATCGGTCAGGGTGCGGAGCTGTCCCGTCTGGGCGGCGGAATCGGCACCAGAGGTCCCGGCGAGTCGAAGCTTGAAAGCGACCGCAGACATATAAAGAGAAGGATCACCGCACTTGAGGAGGAGCTTGATCGACTTGCCAACACAAGAAAGACGATGCGTGCGGCAAGAGACAGAAGCGGTCTTAAAAAGATCGCGATAGTCGGCTATACCAACGCAGGAAAATCGACTCTGCTCAACACGCTTACCGACGCGGGTATTCTCGCCGAGGATAAGCTCTTTGCAACGCTCGATCCCACCACGAGAAAGTTCACTCTCCCGGGCGGCGAAACGGTGCTGCTTACCGACACGGTCGGCTTTATCAAAAAGCTGCCTCACCATCTCGTCAAGGCGTTCCGATCTACGCTCGACGAGGCGGTCTATTCAGATATAATTATGATAGTTATCGATGCAAGCGACCCCGAGTATCTCTCGCAGCTCGAATGCACCGAGCAGACCCTTGAGGAGCTTGGCGCGGCAGATAAGCCGACCTTGTACGTATTTAACAAGTGCGACAAGGGCGCTTACGACGATCCCGTCATCGACCGCACCCGCGACAGACAAAACGTGGTGCACATTTCAGCTCTGACCGGCAAGGGATGTGATACTCTTGCAGAGCTTTTGCAGAAAATGATCCATGGCGACAAGTGCTCGGTCACGTTTAAGATCCCCAACGCCGAGCAGGGCGCTCTCAATCGACTTTATAAGGACGCAACGGTCGAGGACGTTGAATACGGCGCGGAGTTCGTCACGGTCAAGGCGATCGTTGACTCTAAAACGCGCGGAATGCTCCGCAAATATGATACTAACCCTCCGATATCAGACGAGGACTATTAAGCTATACAATTAAAATCACACTAAAGGATTCAGATATGAGTACAGATATTGCCCCCGAGCTTTATACCACCCTTGCGGGCGAGGGAAGCGACGAATTTGAAGAAAAACGCTCGCTCTTTATAGGCCACGCGAAGCATATCACCTCCGAGGAGGAGGCGATGGAATTCGTCAAGGCGAAGAAAAAAGAATATTCGGACGCAACGCATAACTGCTGGGCATATCTTCTCAAGGGCGGTATCGTCGCCAGATATTCCGACGACGGCGAGCCGCAGGGCACCGCAGGAGTTCCTATGCTCGAGACTATACGAAAAAGCGGAGTTTGCGACGCAGTCGTTGTCGTTACAAGGTATTTCGGCGGAATTTTGCTTGGCGCGGGCGGTCTTGTAAGGGCATATTCGCACGGAGCAAAGATCGCGCTTGACGCGGCAGAGATCGTTACCTACGAAAAATACACCGAGCTCTCTCTTGCTTGCTCTTACTCCGATTATCAGAAATATTCGGTCTTGCTGCCTACCTTCAATGCGATAATCGACAGCACCGATTTTACCGACAAGGTGACCGTTTGTTTTGCGATCAAGGCAACTCTTGTCGATGCACTAAACAAGAAAATAACCGAAATGTCGGGAGGCAAAAACTCTCTCGAGGTTATCGGAGAAAGGTTCGATTTCCGTTGATGTATAAGCTTTTTGACTCTCACGCCCACTACTTTGATTCAAAGTTCAACGACCTTGAGGGCGGCGCTGATGCGCTTTTGTCTTCTGCCGAGTTTCAGGCATTGGTTGGCGGCGTTGTAAACGTCGGAACGACATACGAAAGCTCGCTTTTGTGCATCGAGCAGGCTAAAAAATACGATTTTATGTATGCGGCGGCGGGAATTCACCCCGAGGATGCGCAAACAAAATGCAAACTGACGCCCGATGAGGAGATTGCAAGAATAAAAACGCTCGTTTGTGACGAGAATACACGAAAAGAGAACAAAATAGTTGCTATCGGAGAGATCGGATTCGACTACTATTGGCAGCCCGTGGACAAGGATCTGCAGCGCGAATATTTTGAAAAGCAGATGGCTTTGGCGGCTGAATTGGGTCTTCCCGTCATAATCCACGACCGCGAGGCTCATGGTGACACCTTTGAATTATTATGCAAATATTCATCGGTCAAAGGAGTGCTTCATAGCTGCTCTATGAGCGCGGAGATGGTCAAAGAGGTGGTCAAGAGAGGTTGGTTCGTGTCCTTCTCGGGAACAGTCACCTTCAAAAACGCAAGCAGAGTAAGGGAAGCCTGTGCCGCAGTGCCGCTTGATCGGATTTTGATAGAGACTGACGCGCCTTATCTCGCTCCCGTTCCGCACCGCGGAAAAATGAATAATTCGATGTATATGCAAAACACCGCAAAAGCGATCGCGGACGTATTTTCTCTACCTTATGACGAGATCGTACGAAGAACTTTCGAAAACGCGCGCGAGCTGTTTGGGCTCTGATCTCTCGAGTGAGAAGCGTGCCGTTTTCAACCGGAAGACGGATTACAAAATCAACTTGAACGCGGCTTGATCACAGCTCCAAAAATTCCACTTGACACATCCGCTTTTTTGGTGTAAAATAATTATACATAAACTAACGGAGGATCTGACATGCCAACCTTAGCAGCCTATAAAATAAGCACGAAGGGCAAAAACCTTCATCTTCGCGTTGTAAAGGGACATTTTGCAACGAGCCATTCTCATATGAACTATTACGTCGACGTAACGGTTCAGAAATCGCGTCTTTCCGAAGCGAGCGCAGTTGCCAAGGAGCTTTCCGCATATTACAAACAAAACACGATAGTTGATACTATTCTCTGCCTTGATGAAACTCAGGTGATCGGAACCTGTATGGCTACCGATCTCACAAAGGGCGAATTCATGAACATGAACGCGCATCAGACTATCTACGTCGTTACTCCCGAGCATACCTCGGGAAGTCAGATGATCTTCCGCGACGGACTTGCTCCGATGATTCAGGGCAAGCACGTCCTCATTCTTGCCGCGTCCGTCAACACCGGATATACCGCAAAAGCGGCTGTTGAGGCTGTTCGCTATTACGGCGGAATAGTCGTGGGAATAGCGTCGATATTTGCAACGGCGGATTCCTGCCTTGATATTCCCGTGCGCTCTGCTTTCAATCCCAACGACCTTGAGGGCTATACTATTACACCCTCTCATGAGTGTCCTATGTGCAAGCGCGGAGAGAAGATAGACGCGCTGGTCAACAACTTTGGATTCTCTAAGCTTTGATAAGACAGATCACAACAACACAAGCCCACAGCTTTCTTCAACGGTATAGCTGCGGGCTTATTTTATCAATAGCGGTTTTGTGTGCAAAATGCCCAAAATTGTTATAAATGTACAAAATTTGCCTTACAACTTCTACAAATAGAGCAGAAAAAGTTTGAGGCAAATTATTGAAAAGACGGACAAAATATTGTATAATAAATAGTGTGAATGTTTATTTATTGGCTTTGGCGAATAGATTGTACATAAAGCAAAACTTACGAAAGGACCCACACGCGTGGGTAAAAGGACCAAAACAATGGCTCAGTACAACACAAAACAGATCAGAAATATCGCTCTTGCAGGACACGGCGGAACAGGAAAGACCTCCCTTGCAGAAGCTATGCTTTATGTTAGCGGCGGAACAGACAGACTCGGAAACGTTCCTGACGGAAACACCGTTTTCGACTACGACCAGGAGGAGCAGGCAAGAAAGTTCTCGCTTTCCGCATCCACTGCATATATCTATTGGAAGGACGTTAAGATCAACGTAATCGACACCCCCGGTTATCTTGATTTCGAGGGTGAGGTAAATCAGGCGGCAAGAGTTGCCGACAGTATGATCATATGCGTTGACGGTAAGGCAGGCTTGGAAGTCGGTGCAGAGCTCGCTTGGGACAAGGCGGTTGCAGCAGGTATTCCCAAGGCGTTCTTCATCAACAAGTGCGACAACTATGACGCTCACTTTAACGCAACCTTTGACCAGCTCCGCGAAAGATTCGGCAAGTCTCTCTGCCCCGTATTTATTCCCGTTGGTAAGAACGGTAAGGATATCACGATGATAGATCTGCTTGATATGCAGTCTTACGTTTACGATGACTCCGGAAAGAGATTCCCCACCGATACCACCCCCGAGCTCGAGGCAGCTGCCGAGAGATATAAGGAGGTTCTTTGGGAAGCTGTTGCAGGTACCAGCGAGGAGCTTATGATGAAGTTCTTCGACGGCGAGCCCTTCACCAAGGAGGAGTGCGTTGAGGGTCTTCACCAGGGTATTATTGACGGTACTATCACCCCCGTATACTGTGGCGCGGCAACCAGACTTTGGGGCGTTATCGCTATGATGGATTCCATCGCGGCTTCCTTCCCCAGACATACAGCCAAGAAGGTTGAAAAGAGCGCTGCAGGTGAAGAGATCGCTATCGACGTTGAGGGTGATCCCGCGATCTTCGTATTCAAGACCGTCGCTGACCCGTTCGTTGGAAAGATGTCCTTCTTCAAGGTCATGAACGGCTCCGTTAAGAAGGATTGGGTTCTCAAGAACTCCAGAACAGGTGCGGAAGAAAAGCTTGCTCACATTTACGTAATGAAGGGCAACAAGCAGGTTGAGGTCGACGAGCTTATGTGCGGCGATATCGGTATGGTATCCAAGCTTTCCGACACCAACACGAACGACACCCTTTCTCGCTCGGGCAAGGTAGAATACAAGCCCGTAAGCTACGCTACTCCTTACTATTGCAAGGCTATGTATCCTCTCACCGCGAAGGACGAGAGCAAGATCTCCCAGGCTATCGCGCGTATGACCGAGGAGGATATGACTCTTAAATATGAAAACAATCCCGAGACCAAGCAGCAGCTTATCTACGCTATGGGCGATATGCACCTCACCATTCTTGCGGCTAACCTCAAGAACCGTTTCGGCGTAAACATCAAGTATGAGACTCCCGCTATTGCATATCGCGAGAAGATCACAAAGACCGTTGACGTTGAAGGTAAGCACAAGAAGCAGAACGGCGGCTCGGGTCAGTACGGTCACGTTTGGATCAAGTTCTCTCCCTCCGAGGAAGAAGGACTTATCTTTACCGTATCGGTTGTCGGCGGTGCTGTTCCCAAGAACTTCAATCCCGCAGTTGAAAAGGGTCTTCAGGACTCGATGCTCAAGGGTGCTTACGGCTATCCTATGACCAGACTTGCGGCTGATCTTCACGACGGCTCTTACCACGACGTTGACTCCGATGAATTGTCCTTCAAGACCGCGGCTTCTCTTGCATACAAGAAGTGCCTCGAGCTTGCAGGTCCCGTGCTCCTTGAGCCCGTTGGCGACCTCGACGTAACCGTTCCCGAGTATATGGTCGGTGACGTTATGGGCGACCTTAACAAGAGACGTGCGGCAGTTATGGGTATGGATGCTTGCGAGGACAAGGAGGGTTATACCACCGTTCACGCTATGGCTCCTAAGGCTGAGCTTGCCGACTATCCTACCGTTCTCCGCGCTATGACGCAGGGACGTGGCGTATTCGAGTATAACGTAACCGGTTACGATACCGTTCCTCAGAACGTTGCCGCTAAGGTTACAGGAAAATAATATGGGTTAATTGTGGGGAGGAGGAAAACTTCTTGAAAGAAGTTTTCCTCCTCCCCACACCCCTCTTCCTTTCAAGAACTTTCCCCGAAACAAGATAAGAGAGGCAAAGTGCTACTTTCTACGGGAAATAAAAAGAGAAGGCAGGGCTGTTCGTGAATGAACGGCTCTGCCTTTTTGTTTATTCTTTTTCCTTGGGTGTTTTTATTTTTATCGACGTCAGCCCGCTTTTCATAACGAGCTTTCGCAAGAGTTTATTATACATAAAGGGTCTTTTTATGCAACGCATAGCGACCTTGGTTTTAAGCTTTTGGGTTTGTCGATTGTAATAACGGTGGATTCCCGATGTTTTCGGGGAAGTGTATCGGTTGAAGGCGTCGGCAAGCATCTCTCCGCTGAAGAGCGCATAGCTGATCCCCTCAAACGAGCTCGGACTGATCAATCCTGCCGCTTCACCGATCAAAAACGCACCGTTTTTGCCTCTGAAGATTCCGCGTGAAAGTCTTGGGCGCGACACAAGGCAGGCTTCGGTCTTTTTCGGATCGCCGAATACGCTTTCGTTAACGAAGCCTTGTTCTGTGAGCTTTTTCTTTTGCGCTTCAAATGCCTCGCGGCAGTTTTTGAGGTCAAAGGCTCCGCCAAAGATCAACATTCCGTCCTTGAAAAAGATCCAGGAGCACCCCGAGGAGGTCTCGTTATCGAAAATGCAGGAATAATAGGGGTTGGTTTCTCCTGCGGGGAACCATTGCTGTATAGCTACGTATTTTTGGAGCTTTTTATGCTTGAAAAGAGACAGTCTCACATTGCCCGACGCTCCATCTGCGCCCACGATCCACTTGCATCGGAGCTTTTCTCCATCGACGAGCTCTATTTCATATCCCGAGTCGGTTTTTACAACCTTTTTGCATCTTCCGTTGATCTTGTCCACGGTCGGAGGTATCAGACTCTTAAAAAAGGAATCGAGCCCCTTGCGGTCGACGTTCATATAGCTTCGGCGGTAATGACGGACGAGGTTATTTGAAAGATCGATCGTTCTTACCGAAAAAAGCTGCGGGGAAGCAAGGATCTCCTTTGGCAGACAGAGGTCGTACCGCGCGAGGATATCCTGCGCGTCGGGGGAGAGCAATCCTCCGCAGACTTTATCGTGATCCTCCGATCCGTCGATTATCAGGGTTCTGTATTTTTGTGTGTCTAAAAGTCGGGCGAAATTTGAGCCTGCGGGTCCTGCGCCGACGATTATAACGTCATATTCCTCCATTTTTCTCCTCCGATCGCTTTTTTCTTGGGTTTGTTTCCATTATACCACCCAAAAACGACCGTGTCAACGACATCTTGCGACAGGCGATACGACATTGCAAAAAATTTAATTCGACAGCCCGTTATGACAAAATTTGCACATCACGCGTGATAAAATATATAAGAACACACCCTTAAGGGAGAAAACAAAGAAAGGAAAATTTACAAAATGTGTGCGGCGAGAGACAGAAAGCCGGGATTTGACAGCGAATTTACGGGAACGGTACTGAAAATAAAGCTAAGAGGGGAGATAGATCATCACAGCGCGGTCGCGGTGCGTTCCGCGATCGACGATATGATCCGAACGAAGCGCCCCGCAGAGCTGATCATAGATATGTCGGCGGTTGATTTTATGGATAGCTCGGGGCTCGGACTGATAATGGGCAGATATAACACGATCAAGGAGATCGGTGGCACGGTCAAGGTTGCCGATCCTTCGCCTTCGATTGAAAAGATAATGAAGATGGCAGGGCTTGAGAGAATAATAAAAATAGTCCGATTAACGAAAAAGAATCAGGAAACGGCAGTTCCAAAAGCACCTGCGGCAGTAGCCGCGATGAATACAACGGCTTACAGTGAAAGCAAGACAAAAAATGCAAAAGAGGTAGATGAAAAATGAAAAAAGGAAGATTTTCCGGATCAGTCATAAACAAAATGCAGCTTAAGTTACCCGCGCTCTCTGCAAACGAAGGAATGGCACGGGCGGCAGTTGCGGCATTCTGCGCGCAGCTTGATCCCGCCGCGGTCGAGATCGCAGATATAAAATGTGCGGTCTCGGAGGCGGTGACCAACTGTATCGTTCACGCATACAAAAATCGAGATGGATGGATATATATAACTGCGTCCTTGCTTGAGGGCAGGATTGCCAAGATTGAAATAAAGGATCGCGGTTGCGGAATTGAAAACGTTAAGGAGGCAAGACAGCCTCTCTTTACCACCGACGCGGCAAGCGAGCGTAGCGGAATGGGCTTTACCGTTATGGAGAGCTTTACCGACGCTATTCGTGTGACGTCAAAGCCCGGAAGGGGAACTAACGTGATAATGTACAAGGCGTTCGGCGAACGCGGAGATCTGTGAGTTTACATAGTCGGGATTTGTCCTGACGGATCACTCCGCGGAGGAATAAAATGGAAGATATTACGAATATTGCAGATCAGGTCCCTCAAGACGCCAAGGACGATAGGTTTTTGCGCAACAGGGAGCTTATTCGGCGGGCGCAAGCAGGAGATGAAGATGCCGCCGAGACGCTTATAGTCGAAAACACCGCTTTAGTCAAAAGCATAGCGCTGAAATTTCGAGACAGAGGCACGGAATTTGAGGATCTTATGCAGATCGGCACGATCGGGATGCTCAAGGCGATCAGGAGCTTTGACATTGAGCGCGGAACGGCTTTTTCGACCTATGCCGTGCCCTTGATAATAGGAGAGATCCGCCGACATCTGCGCGACGATGGGCTTATTAGGGTCAGCAGGGGATACAAGCGCACGGGGATTACGATCATGCGCGAAAAAAATCGCATTATGACCGAGGAAGGCAGAGAGGCGGGAGTTGCCGAGCTTGCCGCGTTGGCCGGGGTTTCGGTCGAGGAGGCGGCGATAGCGATCGATGCGGTCTCACCAATAACATCGTTGTCCGATAACGTGTACGGCGAGGACTCAAAGACCTTCGATTCGGTCATTCCCGACCGTGAAGCCGCCGCCGAGCTTGAAAATCTCAACGACCGCATTGCGCTTGGACAAGCTATCGCCAAAATGCCGTCCGACTGGCGCAAAATAGTTTTGCTCCGATATTACCGCGATATGACTCAACAACAGGTCGCTAATCTGCTCGGGCTTTCGCAGGTCAAGGTCTCGCGCGAGGAAAAAAAGATCATGTCCTTTTTGCGCCAGGAGATGGCGTGAGAGATGAGAGAGAATGCAGGGGAGGAGGGGCTTTTCTTGAAAGAAA
>JAFQPM010000034.1 GCA_017411745.1 Clostridia bacterium
TCATGGAAATCGAAACATACGAAATGGATGTTCTCTCAAAGATTGCTTGTTTATAACCAAAAAACACAAGCGACCGCCGCGGCGGTCGCTTGTGTTTTATTTACTTGGTGCTTTTTTAGACAATATCAAGGCAATTATACCGCCGATAGCGGTTGCCGCGCCGAAAATGAACAGGACGGGTATCGCTCCATTATTTCTTAGCACAAAAGACATGGTAGGAACACCTGCTCCGCCGATTATACCGCCACCGTTTGTCTGCATAGACTCGACAAGCCGATAAAACGTAAAGCCGTAAGCTATCATCGCCGTGCACATCAGCAAAGCACCGAATATTGCGACACACAAAGAAATCAAGCGAATTTTCTTTCTATCCATATCCTGCCTCCACTTGAAGTTATCTTGTTATTTCAAGTTTGCCTCAAAAAAGCATTCTCGAGATAAGGAGCGCCATTTCTGTAGCCTCTGAAGCAGTGAGCATTCCCATAACGAAATAAAAAATAAACATCAATGTCGTCAGGCCCAGAGAAATTGCACCGCAGATAATACCTGCCATGCTTTTTCCCGATCTGTTACCGCACGATCTTGCCACGATACCGAAGACGATCGCGAGAAGTCCGCAAACGTAGCTAGAACAGCAGCAACCCAGCGACACTATTCCCAAGATCATCGAAGCGATGGCAAGACCGTTCATTTTGGGCGGCTCGCTCGTAATTGATTCTTTCGGCATATAGTTGTTGTTTTCGTACTGCGCGTAGGGGTTATTATTAAAACTCTGCTGATTTTCAGAGCTTGCGTTTTGTTGATTCTGATCGTAAGGATTATTGTTCATATATCAAGGTTCCTTTGCAGTATTCTATATGCTCTAATTATACCACCTTGCTAAAGTAATGTCAAGATATTTTGCCGCCGATAGAGCTTTTTTACTCTGCTCAAATATGATAAAATACTCCGAGGCAGACATTTGTCTGCCTCGGAGCTGTAATTTAAATGGTATATCCGCACTTTTCAATCGCATCGGTCACAATTTTTATACACTTACGGCAAGTATCGTCGTCTGCCGCCTCTGCCATAACGCGAATAAGCGGCTCTGTGCCCGACTTGCGAAGAAGTATTCTTCCATTTCCGTCAAGTGCTGCTTCTGCAGTCTTAACAGCGTCAAGCACCTCGGGATCACTTACGACCTTGCTTTTATCTTCCTCACGTACACGGACATTGACGGTCATTTGAGGATAAAGAATTACGGGCTCGGCAAGCTTCGATAGCGTCGATTTTTTCGCTATCATTACTTCCATCATCTTAAGACTCGTAAGAATTCCGTCACCCGTGGAAGCGTACTGACTGAATATGATATGCCCCGACTGTTCACCGCCGATGCAGTTGTTGTGCTCCGACATATAGTCGTGGACGTTCTTGTCTCCCACGGCGGTCTGGGCATAGTCGATTCCAAATTCCTCGAGAGCCTTGAAAAATCCGAGGTTTGACATAACTGTAGCCACGACGGTATTGTTGGTCAGCTCGCCCTGCTCCTTGAGATAGCGAGCGTAAATATAAAGGATCTTATCGCCGTCAACTACGTTTCCGTTTTCGTCAACGCAAAGACAACGGTCGGCATCTCCGTCGTACGCAAATCCAACGTCCATTCCGTTTTCAACGACGTATTTGCAGAGATTTTCAATATGCGTGCTTCCCGCATCGCGATTGATATTCGTTCCGTCGGGGTCGGCGTTTATAACGTAGGTTTTTGCTCCGAGCGCATCAAAGACCGCCTTTGCGATATTCCACGACGCGCCGTTAGCGCAGTCAAGCGCGACCTTATATTTTTTGAAGGAATATAGCCCGAGCGAGATAAGATACCCGACGTATCGATTTCTTCCCGCAACGTAGTCGACCGTGCGACCTATTTTGTCCTTGATCGCCATAGGTATCTCGCCGATATTGCCGTCGAGATAATCCTCTATTTTTTCGATCACCTCGTCTTCCATCTTCTCGCCCAAGGAGTTTATGAGCTTGATGCCGTTATCGTAGTATGGATTATGGCTTGCGGAGATCATTATTCCGCAGTCGAATGAATCCACCTTTGCAATATACGCCACGGAGGGCGTTGTGGTCACGTGCATAAGGCAGGCATCCGCGCCCGAGGCGGTAATTCCTGCGGCAAGAGCGTATTCAAACATATACGAGGAGCGCCTTGTGTCCTTTCCAATGACTATCCGTGCGCTCTCATTATCATTTTTATGATCCCGTCCGTAATACCATCCTATAAAACGACCTATCTTAAAAGCGTGATCTACCGTCAGATTTACGTTTGCTTCACCTCTGAAGCCATCAGTTCCGAAGTATTTTCCCATAGTACCCCATTCCGCCGCCGTAGGCGGCACAAATAGTAATCGATGAATTTTGCCGCGAAGGCAAATTTCGTGCGTGAAAAAGTATATTTTTCTATTGGATGAAAGTAACTTTCACGCTGACTCCATTATCGTATTTTTAAATGCGCTTGACAATATCTCCCGCGGACTTATATATCGAACCCTCGGGAATGACTCCTCTCACCGAGGAAAGCGGATAAACCGAAGAGCCGCGTCCTATGATTGTGCCAGGATTGAGCACCGATCCGCATCCAATCTCGACGTAATCTCCAAGCATTGCCCCGACCTTTTTTCTGCCCGTTGCGATCTTTAAGCCGTCCAATCCCTTGATGACTACGGGAGTTTTGTCGGATTTGACGTTGCTTGTAACCGCACCTGCACCCATATGAGCCTTATATCCGAGAATACTGTCTCCAACGTAATTATAGTGTGGAACTTGGACGTTGTCGAAAAGAATACAGTTTTTAAGCTCCGTAGAGTTGCCGACAACACAGTTCTCGCCGACAAGTACGCTACCGCGAATAAAAGCTCCGGGACGCACCTCGGTATTATGCCCGATAATGCAGGGGCCCTCGATATAGTTGTTGGGATATATCTTTGCGCTCTTGGATATCCAAACGTCCTCTCCTATTATATCATATTCATTTTTACTCAAGCTGTGCCCGAGGGCAACTATGATTTCTTTGATGGCAAAAAGGGCCTCCCACGGATAAGTATGTTCCGAGAGAAAGCCCTTTGCCAGCGTGTGTGATAAATCGTACAACGCCGCTATCCTTACCATTGCGGATAAATTTCCTTTCTGATAAAAGATTGATATTATGTTATTTTTTTATTTGAGTTCAACTACGGTAACTCCACCGTCGCCCTCGCCCCACTGACCTATGCGGAAATTGGAGATTCGTTTATCTCCTTTAAGAAATTTCCAAAGCGCAGTTTTCAGCGCTCCCGTTCCCTTTCCGTGAATAAGCCTTACGGTTCGGACGTTTGCTAAATTTGCTTCATCAAAATACTTGTCTACCGCGAGCCAAGCCTCATCGCCCGTCATTCCGCGCAGGTCTATCTCGCCCTTGAACGAGGTGGCTCTGCTGACCGAATAAGTCGATGCCTTTACTTTTTTATCTCCACTCGTTACGGTGACTTCATTTTCCTTTAGACGCAAGTCTTTGATATTTACTCTCGTCTGAAGTATTCCCGCCTGAACGCGAACGTTACCCGATTTATCGGGTTCTTCAAGAAGCGTTGCATCGGTTCCAAGCGTTATGATCGTTACCTCGTCGCCTTTCTTGAGTTTTCTGGGCAAGACGTAATTTTCATCACGCTTCGGCTTTTCGACGGGGTCGAATTTCGACGAGTTTTCGCGCAGATGCTCACGTACTGCGCGGCGCGCACTGTCAAGCTCGCTTCCGAGTCTTTCGGAGTCCTTTGCTTTTCTGACCTTATCCATCTGTTCAAGGATAAAGTCGCTCGATGCCTTGGCGCTTGCAACCATGCTCGTCGCCTTTTGTCTCGCCTTTTCAAGCTCCCTTTCGGAGTCCTCGAGGCGCTTCTTTATCTGTCGCTCCGATTCGATCTTGAAGCGCTCGTAATCAGCGCGCATAGCCTCGGTCTCTTCTCGGTTGCGCTCCATTTCAAGTCTGGTGCGCTCGAGCTGACCGATAATATCCTCAAATTTACGGTTGTCGGTGCTTATATAGTTTTCTGCGCTCTCGATTATGCTCCTCGGCAGACCGAGCTTTTCTGAGATCGCAAACGCATTCGATTTACCCGGAGTGCCGATAATAAGCTTATAAGTGGGCTTGAGAGTTTCGACGTCAAACTCGCACGAGGCATTGCAAACGCCCTCGGTATCAAGAGCGTATGCCTTAAGCTCGGCATAGTGGGTCGTCGCAGCACACATAGCACCCTTGCTTCGAACAAAATCGATTATGGAAACCGCGAGAGCTGCGCCCTCAACGGGGTCTGTTCCAACACCAAGCTCGTCGAAAAGAACGAGAGATCGGTTATTTACAGAATCCATAAATGAAACGATATTGACCATGTGGGACGAGAAGGTGGAGAGCGACTGCTCGATGCTCTGCTCGTCTCCGATATCAACGAGAATATTGTCACAGGCCGTAACTACGCTGCCCTCGTCAGCGGGGATATGAAGTCCTGCCTGAGCCATAAGTGTAAAGAGTCCAAGTGTCTTCAGAGTAACGGTCTTTCCTCCCGTATTGGGTCCGGTGATTATCATCGTGTCGTAGCCGTCACCTATGCGAACGTTTATGGGCACGACTCGGGATTTATCTATCAGGGGGTGTCTTGCTCTTTTCAGATCTATCGATCTTGCATCGGTGACCGTGGGGGCAGACGCATTCATAGCGATCGACATCTGTGCACAGGCAAAGCAAAATGCAAGCTCGGTGATATTGCGATAGTTAAGCCATATAGCATCGGATATCTCGGAGACCGCCGCAGACAGCGCTGCGAGGATCTTCTCTATCTCTCTTTGCTCCTTGGCTTCAAGCACGCGAAGCTCATTATTTGCCTCTACGACCGCAACGGGCTCGACGAATATAGTCGCACCCGACGATGAGGTGTCGTGGATAAGTCCCTTTACCTCGTTTTTGCACTCGGCTTTTACAGGTATGACGTATCTGCCGTTTCTCGTAGTAACGATGTTTTCCTGCAAATACTTCGAGTGAGAACCTCCCTGAACGTATTTTTGGAGAGTTTCCTTGATCTTATTATTGGTAATTCTTATCTGTCTGCGGATATTGGCGAGCGTATCGGATGCCTCGTCGGCTATCAGCTCCTCAGATATGATCGACCGGCTGATCTTCTCCTCCAGCGTTCTGTTGGGCATCAAGCGGTCGAACGTCTCATCGAGGACGGTGTCAAACAGATGATTCCCGTGACAGTAGTCAATAAGCATTCTTGCCGTGCGAAGAACGCCCGCTATCGACAAAAGCTCTCCGGGGGAAAGCACAGCGCCCTTGTCTGCGCGCTCGCAAGACTCGGAGACGTCCTTGACCATACCAAACGTGGGCATTCCCTTTGCATCGCAAAGGCGCTTCGCGTCCGTGGTCCTTCTCTGTCTTTTAAGTACCGTGTCGATATCGTCCGAGGGCATAAGAAGCCTTGCTACCGTTTTCGAGCCGTCGGTCGGCGCGTACGTCGCCAGCATATCACATATTTTATCGAATTCCAGTGATCGTAATGTTTTTTCGTTAAAGCTCATTTTTCTTAAATCTAACAGGTCAGATCGATATAATCCTCTCAGCAACAGCCTTGGCATCGAGTCCCGAAGCCTCAAGATAGGACTCTCCGACTTTTCTTTCTACGAAAGCGTCCTCTGCCGCGAGAATATCTGATCTTACCTTTTCACAATTTATTTTATTCTTCAAGTGCTCGGAAAGTGTCATGCCGAAGCCTCCGTTTTTAATTTCTTCTTCGACAAAAATCAACTTTCGAGGCATGTTGTCATTCAATATAGCCGCGATCTCATCGGAAAGCTTATCATACGGAGCGACGTATTCACAAAGTATGATCCCAACGCTCTCTCCGCTATCCTCAAGTATCTTTTTAGCCTTTATACACTCGGTCACGATGCGTCCGTGAGTCACTATTATATTATCAGGCATATTTTCGTGCGAAAAATCACATCTGATCGAGATTTTTCCATCAAATCCATCTTTATAGAAGACTTCCGAAACGATCTCGCTCTCGTATCCGCTTGGATAACGAATGACCGACGGGTATTCGTCTGACAATGCCGTTTTCAGAGATGCGAACAATCCCTTATACGTTACGGGGGAGTATATTCTCATTCCATTCATCTGTGAGGCAAATGCCACGTCGAAAATTCCGTGATGAGTCACTCCGTCGGCATTGTTGAAGCCTGCCCTATCCACACAAAACACCACGGGAAGCTTCTGAAGTGCCACGTCGTGTATCATCTGGTCGTAGCCTCTTTGCAAGAACGAAGAATAGACCGCAAACACGGGTTTATATCCGTTTGCTGAAAGCCCTGCGGCAAACGTTACCGCGTGCTCCTCTGCAATTCCCACATCGAAAAATCTCTCGGGATATGCCTCTGCAAAGTCGTCAAGTCCCGTTCCCGAGCTCATGGCGGCGGTTATTGCGCATATTTTATCGTCACTCTCGGCGAGTGAGCAAATCGCCTTGCCAAACTCGGTGGAAAAATCAGAGCCCGTTGAGTTGGTAGAGCTTAATGGACGAAGTCCGTGATATTTATTGGGATCGGTCTCCGCGGGGGCGTAGCCCTTACCCTTTTTGGTCTTCAAGTGAACAAGCACGCTCTCACCCGCGTTTTTCGCGGCGGTAAGCAGTGCTTCTACGTCCTCGTAATTATTTCCGTCGGCGGGACCGATATAATAAAGACCCATATCCTCGAAATAATTACTGCCGTACAAAGAGTTTTTTATCGATTTTTTGATTTCCTTTATTGTGTTGAAAAGCCATTTGCCTATAAGCGGGATCTTTTTGACAAACGACACCGTACGGCGCTTTGCCTTGAAATATCCACTCTTGCGACGAAGCTTGGCGAGACTCGATGCAAATCTTCCGATATTTTTTGATATCGACATCTCATTTTCGTTGAGAACGATAATGAGCTTAAGATCCTTATCACAGTTATTAAGCGCCTCGTGTATCATTCCTCCCGTAAACGCGCCGTCTCCGAGGACTGCCACCGTATAAGCATCGTTTCCGCTGAGCTGATCAGCTTTTGCAAATCCAAGCGCCGCTGACAGCGACGTTGAGCTATGTCCTGCTCCGAAGCAATCGTATTCGCTTTCGTCACGATTTGTAAATCCCGTAACGCCACCCGGCTGTCTTAAGGTATCAAATCTATCAAAACGCCCCGTAAGGATCTTGTGCGCGTAGCTCTGATGTCCGACGTCGAATATAACGTGATCTCGCGGGCAATCAAAAACCTTATGTATAGCAACACTCAACTCTATTGCTCCAAGGTTGGAGGCAAGATGTCCGCCGTTTCTTTCGGTTATAGATATTATATACTCTCGCAGCTCTGCGCAAAGCTCCTCCGTTTCAGTCTTATTCAGCTTTTTTACGTCCTCGGGAGAATTGACTCTACCGAGATATTTATATTCTTTTTCCACAGGTCAAATCTCCTTTCGACAAAATTATACACACAGATATATATAGTATACCACTTTTTCACGCTTTTGTAAAGTAGTTTGCTGAAATTCAACCTCTGTTCAACGGTCAAGATAAAAAAAGAACCGCCGCGGCGGTTCTTTTTTTATGTTTTATATTACTTTGCAGCCTTGATACCTGCGGAAGTTCCCCAGTAGATCATAGCGCCAGACTTTTTGATTGTCCAATCACTGTCCTTCTTGTCCTCAAAATATTCCTTAACATCTTCCCAAGCATCGTTTGCAGCAGCCTTATCCTCGAAGTAGACGATAGTTACGTGTTCGCCATCTTTGTTGGTTCCGCTAACAACTGTGTCGATATCATCAACACCGAGCAAACGAAGTGCAGTAGGAACAAGAACCTTGTCTTCTGCTGCAGCATAGTCGTTTTCCTTAAGGCTAGCAAGTGCCTTATCGGGATCGGCATTGGGGCCGCCGCAGGATACGAGCACTACGCACATCATAACTGCTACGAGAGAAAGTGCAAGAATTTTTACGATAGATTTTTTCATTTCAAAAAATCTCCTTTCTAAAACTGTATGATTATTATACCACTACAAGATTTTTTTGTCAAGAGTTTTTTCACAAAATCATCACATTGAGGGTGAATTTAAAAAGTCTTAACAAACTTATTATTCTGTAATTTTTGACAAAAACCGCAAATCGTTATTGCCACACAAAAGGCCATACACAGATATACAAACGCATTTCCAATAACGGTGTAAAGTGTAGTGTCATTTTTTAAACGTACGTCCGATATCACATATCCACTCTTAAGTGCACCAAGCTCTTCTTTAACATTTCCAAGCGGATCTATCACCGAGGATATTCCCGTGTTCGCCGAACGGACAACGTATCTTCCCGTTTCTATTGCACGGAGCCTCGACTGAGAATTGTGCATATCAAGTGCCGCAGAATTGCTGAACCAAGAATCGTTAGTTGATATTGCGATCAGCTCGGCTCCGTTACGAACCGAATCGATTATAATCGTTTCATATATAGAATCGAAGCAAATACCGCAACCAACGTTTCCCGACTCGGTGGGGATCACCGCGCTTGTTTCTCCTGCAAGCAGATCCTCATCAAGCATACCTACGTTGGCAAGCGGCGGAAACAAAAACATTACAAGCTCGCGCATAGGCACGAATTCACCAAACGGCACAAGCCTTTGCTTTGAATAGATCGTTTCTCCGAAGCTACCGTCGGGGCTGACCTCTATCAATGAGTTAAGAAGCAGACCGCTTTTCTCGTCCTCCGTGAACGCAGAGACCAAGATAGTAACTTGATTTTCCTTTGCCAACTCGCTTACGTAAGTATAAAGCTTTTCACTTTTGAACAGATCGTACGGCAAAGCGGTCTCGGGCCATAGTACTATCTCGGCACCGTTCGTCGCCGCGCGCTCCGTGAGGTCGGCATATACTGCCATGGTATTATCAAGACTATCTGCGTCCCATTTTTCACTTGAAGAAATATTACCTTGAGCCGCTGCAACACACACGGTCTCGCCGTTGTCATTGTAGCTGACGGTAACAACGACTCCAAGCACGAGATTGAGGCAAAAAAGCGAGGTCGACAAAACGATGCCCAATTTTCTTGCACCGACGTTCATCAGCACCATAGCCAGCAAAAAATTGACGGCAATTATCGTAAAGGTTACAAAATATGATCCAAAAAGCGCGGAGCTTCGCACGAGCAGAGTCGCGTCGATCTGTCCCAGCGGCAATCTGCCCCAAGGAACTCCCCACCACCCGACAGTCTGAAACCACTCCGCAACAGTCCAGACCGCAGCCGCGATAAACGGTATGAATAGCGGTAGTTTTTCTACGCTTTTTGTTCTTGAGATCGCGGTGATCAGGACGAATGCAAAGGCACTGAAAAATGCCTGCAAAAACGAAAGTCCAAGACACGCAACCAAAACCACAACGAGCGAAGCGCCATTTGAAAGGCCCGCAAAATCAAGCGGATACATATAGAAAAACCAATGAAAGACTACGGCGTAATACACCCAAAAGAATATCAAACCTCTGCCGTACATTTTTTTGAGCTTTACTTCTTTATCTCGAACACTTTCGATCAGAACGCTCGCCGCGGGGATCACAGATATCCACTGTAAAAATCCAAGCTCGGTAATAACCAAGGGGAGCGCGGTGAAAAAGGCGCTGACCGCCAGAATCAGCAGCGGTGGAAAGTTGTTTAATAATTTTTTCACTTCGCTCTCTCCCTTCTTGTCGGCAGGGTGATTATTTCCCTTCCGAGATCAATTTTTCTATTTTCTCCTCTGCTCCGACGAAGTCCGAAACGAACCAAACGTCAGAGGGGACAAGATTTACCTGCTTGCCCGACAAATATCCAAGATATCCGTTGTCCTCTCCAAAGTCGAAGATAAGGCGGTACGAATACAGCGCCTGATATTTATATCCCTGCGCTCTGTCGTCACGATTGACTCCGTACTTGCCGTCACCAAGCAGAGCGTGGCCTATATGCGCCATGTGAGCTCTTATCTGGTGTGTTCTTCCCGTAACGAGCTCTACCTCTACAAGACTCTGATCTCTCTTTTCCATTATGACCTTGTATTTAGTGATGATATTCTTGTATCCTTCCTTTTTCTTGTCGGATATGGTCACAAGGTTGTTGGCGCTGTTCTTTTTGAGATATCCCGTAAGGGTATCAGCGCGCTTCGGCAGCTTTCCGTGAACCGCGCAGAGATAAAACTTGCGGATCTCGTCGTTTTTGATCTTTTCGTTCATCACGCGGAGCGCCTCGGCGTTCTTCGCCGCTATCACTATACCGCCCGTATTCCTGTCGATACGGTTGCAAAGCGCGGGAGCGAAGGACTGCTCCTCATCGGGATCGTACTCGCCCTTCTGATAAAGATACGCCTTTATGTGCATTATGAGCGTGTTGTCCGAGGCACTGTCGTCCTCGTGGACGAGCACTCCCGGGCGCTTGTTGCAAAGCAGGATATTGTCGTCCTCGTAGACGATATCGATCTTTGGCGTTATGCGCGACAATGCTCCGTCGTCCTTTTCAGGCGAATCGAAAAATTCGTCGCGGATAAAGAGCTGTATCTCGTCGCCCTCGGCGAGAACGTATTTTTGCTCCGTACGCTTGCGGTTGACCTTGATTTTTTTCGTTCTTATGTATTTATACATAAGAGACGCAGGAAGACCCTTGACCGCTTTCGTAAGAAATTTGTCAAGCCGCTGTCCCGCGTCGTTCTTGTTTATCTTTAATATTTGCATAGTTAGCCTTGTGATTAGATTTTTTCGCACCTTTTTCGAGAAAAAGGTACCCAAAAAGCTTTTCCCGAGGATAGTAGAAAATGAATTTTGTAACGTTTTTTCACGATTCCAAAACCCAAGCTGTCCGTATTTTTATCTATCCTTATCGGAGTTTTTTGGAGGTGTGGAACCTTTTTTGCAAAAAAGGTTCCACAATCCACCTCTCATCAAATGGTACCGAAGATTCTATCGCCTGCGTCGCCGAGACCGGGAACGATATAAGCGTGATCGTTGAGCTTTTCATCAAGTGCCGCGGTATAGATATCAACGTCGGGGTGATCCTCCTGAACCTTTGCAACACCCTCGGGTGCAGCAACGAGGCACATGAACTTGATGTGCTTACAGCCGTGCTCCTTGAGCTTGGTCAGCGCATCGCTTGCCGAGCCGCCCGTGGCAAGCATAGGATCGACGAGGATGACTATTCTCTGGTCGATATCTGCGGGGAGCTTACAATAATATGTTACGGGAAGGTGAGTTTCGGGATCACGGTAAAGACCGATGTGTCCTACCTTTGCAACGGGAACGAGATCAAGAAGTCCGTCCACCATACCGATACCTGCTCTGAGGATCGGAACGATAGCAAGCTTTTTACCCGATATCGTGTATGCCTTGGTCTTGCAGATGGGAGTCTCGATAGTGATCTCTTCAAGAGGAAGGTCGCGGGTCAGCTCATATCCCATAAGCATTGCGATCTCATTAAGAAGCTCGCGGAAATCCTTGGAGCCAGTCTTTTTGTTTCTCATAATGGAGAGCTTGTGCGCGATCAGAGGATGGTCTACTACGTGAAGCTTGCTCATAATCATTATATCCTTTCTGTCAGTGCAGATTATTTTGTCATAAAATATTATACTCTCTTTTTCCTTATTTTTCAAGTCCTTTTTTCAAAATAAACTAAAAAGATTAGATTGACTATTTACAAAATCGCGTTTTCGTGATAAAATAGTATGGTGATAATCAATTTTCAGAAAGGAGCCGATGATATTATGCTGACTGTGGGTATCTACACGCTTGGATGCAAGGTCAACCAATACGAGTCTGAGGCAATAGCCGAAGCGCTCACTGAAAAGGGCTTTAAGATAGCCTCGTGTGTCGGGATCTGCGACGCTTACGTTATCAATACCTGCACGGTCACTGCCGAATCCGACCGAAAGGCGCGACAGACGATCCGCCGCATGATATCGAAAAATCCCGCGGCTTATATTCTGATAACCGGCTGCTACGCGCAGGTCTCCCCCGAGGAGATATCTGCGATAGACGGAGTCGACTACGTTTGCGGCAGCTCCAACAAAATGACGGTTGTAACAAAGCTTTGTGAGCTTGCCCTGCGCGGACACAAGAATGAAAGTGCCGAGATCTGCGTACCCGACCTCGACAAATCGGATTTTGAGGCAATGAGCATCCGAAAATTTGATCGCACACGCGCTTACGTAAAGATCGAGGACGGATGTGAGTCAAAATGCGCGTACTGCACTATCCCCGCATCGCGCGGTCCGATACGCTCAAAACCGTTTGGAGAGGTTATCGACGAGGTTAGAGCGTTGGTTGACGGAGGCTGCCGTGAGGTAGTGCTAACGGGAATCGAAACCGGATCATACGGCAAGGATCTGCCCGAAGGTGAGGATTTCGCTTCTCTGCTCTGCGCCATTGATAAGATCGAGGGTATCGGCAGAGTTCGTCTCGGATCGCTTGATCCTACGGTCATAAAGCCTTCATTTGTTGAAAAAATAAAGGGGCTTAAATCCTTGGCTCCGCACTTCCATCTTTCTTTGCAAAGCGGCAGCAGCAGGATCCTCGCGCTTATGAGGCGCAAATACAACGCCGATCAGGCGCTGCGCAGTATCGAGCTTTTGCGCTCTGCCTTGCCCGAGGTTCAATTCACCACAGACGTTATCGTAGGCTTCCCCGGGGAGACCGAGGAGGACTTTGCAAAGAGCTGTGAGTTTGCAAAAAAGGCAGGCTTTCTGATGATCCACGTATTCCCCTATTCCAAGCGCAAGGGCACGGTCGCGGCGGCGATGAAGGACCAGATTCCCGAGCAGATAAAGCACGAGCGAGTGCTTGAGCTTTCAAGGATAAGCCGCGAGATACGCTCGGAGATTCTTGAAGAAAAGGTGCAAAACGGCACGGTTTGCGAGGTGCTTTTTGAGACCTGTGCGGACGGCTACGCTCACGGTCACACAGCCGACTTTGTCGAGGTAAAGGTCAAGACCGACAAAAAGCTGCATGGAGTTTTCCGTTCTGTAAAGCTTATCTCGCACGACGGCGACGCTTGCGAGGGCGTTTTGGTGGAATAATTGCCTATTATACAATGAGTTTTCGATAATTTCAAAAAAATTGAAAATATTTTTCAAAAAACTATTGCATTTTTGAAAAAAGTATGGTATAATAGCGGAGTTGCATAATGTATAAAAAAATCTTGATTATAGATGCAAGTGTTTGCAAGGAGGTAAATTGTCATGGCAAAGTGCAGTGTTTGTGGAAAAGGCGTTGTTTTCGGTCAGAACGTTTCTCACTCTAACCGTAAGACCAACAGAACTTGGAAGCCCAATATCCGTAAGGTAAAGGCAGTCGTTGACGGTTCTCATAAGACCGTTGCGGTTTGCTCCCGTTGCCTTCGTTCAGGCAAGGTAACTCGCGTTTAATAGCGCAGTTCGGAGTTCATAATTTTGCAGATAGGGTGCGTTAATTGACGCACCCTGTATGTTTTTATGAAGAAATTATCATTGATCTCAGGAGATATATGTTTGCTTTAACCGACTGCCGAACCGATCCGCAAATCCTCTACTCGCTTGGTCGGCTCGGATACGAAACAATACCTATGCCGCCCGCGGATTATTTACAGTCGGGCGTGGCTTCGCACACCGATATGCTGATATTTATCGGATTTGGCAAGCTTTTTTGCCACGAAAAGTATTACGTAGCTAACCGCGAGCTTATCGATCGCATAGCGTCGCTTTGTTGCGTTGAGTTGGCTCTTACCGACGAGCCTATAGGCGCAGACTACCCACGCGACGTGCTTTTTAACGCTTGTCTTTTAGGCAAGAGGTTTATCTGCAACAAAAGCACTGTCTCAAAGCTTATTCTGGCCGCCGCGGAAGGTCTCGGATATGAAATAATCAATGTAAATCAAGGGTATACTAAATGCTCGGTTGCGGTGGTTTACGAAAATGCCGTCATCACGGCGGACAAATCGATTGGGAGTGCGTGCAGTTCTGTTGGAATCGACGTTCTGACCATTTGCGAGGGTCATATTTCCCTGCCCCCCTACGATTACGGATTTATCGGCGGAGCAAGCGGCTTTTATGATGACAAGGTATATTTTTGCGGCTCGCTTGACAGACACCCCGACGGCGATAGGATAAAAGAATTTTGCACAAAGCACGGCAAGGTCGCTATTTCACTCTGCGACGGAGTATTGCAGGACGTTGGAACGCTGTTTTTATTTAAGTGAGGTTTGATATGGATAAAAGCTATTGGAATGAAAAATATTGGGTCCGTCACATGCGCGACGACGATCTTGACAACATTGAGGACCCCTGGATAGAAAAATACGAGGATATATTCACGGCGCACAAGGGTACGCTTCTCGATCTCGGATGCGGTGTCGGTCAATATTCAAAGTATTTCTCCGACAAGGGCTTTGAGGTCACTTCCGCTGACATTTCGGAGCGTGCGCTCGAATATCTTTCCGCAAAAATGCCGCAAATATCAACCGTAAGGCTTGATATGACCGAGACGCTTCCCTTTGCGGACAAGAGCTTTGACATAGTGTTTGCAAATCTTTCAATCCACTTCTTTTCAAAGGCAGAGACCGAGGCTTTGATCTGCGAGATCAAACGAATACTCAAGGACGACGGAATTTTTATCGGCTCGTGTAACTCAAGCGCCGCGTACAAGTACATTGAGCACAAATCGAGCGTTATTGAGGACGGATTCTACCTTGAGGACGGCGGAAGGTCAGTAAGGCTTTTTGACAAGGCACAGTTCGATTATTTCTTCAGAGATTGGAGAGAAATAACCCTTTGCGAGATTGAAACCATTCGATTCAATAAATCGAAAAGCATGTGGGAGTTTGTTTATAAAAAGGCTTGAGCTACACAACAATAAAAAAGAGCACTTACGACTCGTCGTAAGTGCTCTTTTTTTTACACTTCCCATTCAAGAAAATCAACTTCTTTTACAAAACCGTCACCTACAAGGTAGGTCTTGATGGAATCGTGCGGAATATGGAAAGCAAGCTTGTTGCCAAAAACAGAGATCTCAACGTCGGTATCCTTGCCGTCGGTCTCGTAGCAACGCAAAATTATGCCGTTGCCGTCCTCGCTCTGCTTGATCGCGGTAACCGACACGTTGCTCTTTGAAACTGTGATTCCACTATAAGACGACGGGAGATCTCCGCGGTGGAAGGTCTCGGCAATAGCAAAGGGCTGCTGTTGAAGCTCCGCCGCGTTGCGCTCCGCATCCGCAAACGAGGTAAACGGAGAGATTCGATATTTGAAGAAATGCTCTCCCTGCTCGGTAAATTCGCAGAATTCGTCGCGTGCGCCGTAATGGTCCGCAAAGATGCAGCTACGGAGAGCCGTTATCGACAGTACGTTACCGTCGGCATCAAAGCTATGCTTGGAGTCAGTTGCGACCGTTATTCCGCCCATCTCGTCGCTCATGCTCACCCAATCGCCGCAAGGGTGCTCGCTGCCGTCGGTCGAGCGCTCGATCACGCCAAACGGGATCTTGCAGTACGCTTTCGGGCTACTGCAAGCCACGGGGTATGAGAGCTTGAGAATGCGGAATTTTTCGTTGAAGTCTATCTTGACCTTAACGTCGATCGCGTCGCTGTCCGCGTAGATTGAATAGTCTCTTATCACGGTGCTTGTGCCGATAGTCTGCTCTGTGCGAACGGTTGCGCGAACAGGTCCCTGCTCTGTGATCTTAAAGCTTCCCTTTGCTTCCTCGGGCAGCTTATCCTTGAAGAATTTGATATTGTGTGCCCAGGTGTCATGCTTTTCGTCGTCGTAAAGACCGAGCGATGAAGGGGCGCTCAACAGCTCTCTGCCAAGTGTCAGATCGACGATAGAGATTATTTCTCCATTCTCGGCAAAGGAAACTTTAATCTTACCGTTTGCGATTGAATTTTGGGTAAACGTAAAGGGATTGTCGATTGCCTCACCCTTCGTGTTGTGCATACGGCAAACCGTATAACCGAGCGCAGGAACTCTTACGCTGACAAGGCGCGCGTATTTCTTACCTTCGTCGGTCTTGGAGTCTCTGACAGTCTGTATGGGCAACGGGTTTCCGTCGTTGTCGGTAACGCTCATATACTTATTTCTAAGGCTCTCGTCAACGTCTTCTCTACCCTCGAAGGGATTGAAATAGCGCACGCGAACCGCCGCCGTGACCTCGTGGTCAAGTGGGTTGAATATCACGATCGGGTAGCCCATTTTCTCCGCGCGCTCTGACGAAACGTAATCGTCAGCTCCGCCGTCACTCACGGTATCGATATTCCAGGATATCTGCTGAATTGCAAAATTGATGACGCGGTCGGCTATCGACATTGCCTCGCCGTAGACCCATCTTGAGTCATCAACTGCCTCTCGGATACAACAACCGCCCATTATGTCGTGGAATTGGTTGAAAAGAACTCTTTCCCACGCGTATTTGAGATCGTTGGCAGGATACGGCGTACCTATAAGCTTGCCTGACACAGTCATCAGCTTTTCTGCCATCAGAAGCGAATTTTCGGCGTATCTGTTGTTCTTTTTGATCTCACTGACCGCACTGTAGCAGCCCTTGGCGTGAAATTGAAGATCGTCGCGAACTATGGGTAGACCCTCCGCCTTCTGATTGGTGAAAAACTCGTCGGGATCGGAATAAACGCATCTGTCCGAGAGATTTTTGTGCATCCACTCGAGCAGCTCCACGGTCGGTCCACCGCCGTGGTTTCCGACTCCGTAAAACGCCATCTGATCGGTGCCCTCGTCTATTCTCTCTATTTCGGCAAAGGTATCCTCGCTATGGAGAGACACGTTATAGAGGTTATGTATTCTGTATGCTTTGACCTGACTTCCGTCGCGTCCTTCCCACAAAAAGAGGTGCTGAGGCAATGTTTTTTCGTGAGCGCCGGGGCGCATAAAGACGTAATTCTCCATTCTGCCCAAGCGGAGTATCTGAGGGAGATTTCCGTTATGACCAAAGGAGTCCACGTTATATCCCGTGGTGGCTATCTTGCCGAACTTTTCGTAAAAATAGCGTTGCGTGATCAGCGAATGCCTTGCATACGACTCGCCTGTCGGCGCGTTACAGTCGGGCTGGATAAACCAACCGCCGACCAATATCCAACGCCCCTCGCTGACCCTTTTTTGAATTTCGCGAAACATTTTCGGGTCGCTCTGCTCGATCCACATATAGTAAGCGCCGCACGCCGACGTGAATTTGAAGTCGTCAAATTGCTTCATTCTGTCGAGCGCGCTTTTGAAGGTAGCCTTGATCTCGGCAAAGCCCTCTTGCCATCGCCATAGCCAGACGGGATCAAGATGGGCATTTCCAATAAGATAAACCTTGTTCATTTCTTCACCTTTTAAATAAGGGATGCCTTAAACAAGGCATCCCGTTTGCTTGTTCAATTGATAATCAATAGTTTTCAGCGTGTATCTCAAAATAGCTCTGAGGATGTGCGCAAGTAGGACATACCTGAGGAGCCTTCGTGCCAACCATGATGTGACCACAGTTACGGCATTCCCAAACCTTGACATCGCTCTTTTCAAAGACCTCTGCAAGCTCAACGTTCTTCAAGAGTGCGCGATATCTCTCCTCGTGGTGCTTTTCAACAGCCGCAACAAGACGGAACTTTGCCGCAAGCTCGACAAATCCCTCTTCCTCGGCGGTCTTTGCAAAGCCGTCGTACATATCGGTCCACTCGTAGTTTTCGCCATCTGCCGCAGAAAGAAGATTTTCAGCGGTATCGCCGATGCCGTTAAGCTCCTTGAACCAAAGCTTTGCGTGCTCCTTTTCGTTCTCTGCGGTCTTTAAGAAAAGTGCCGCGATCTGCTCAAATCCCTGCTTTTTTGCAACAGAAGCAAAGTAGGTATATTTGTTTCTTGCCTCGCTCTCGCCCGAAAAAGCAGCTCTGAGGTTCTGTTCTGTCTTTGTGCCTGCGTATTTAGTTTCTTTCATGTTACTATCTCCTTGTTTTATTTATTGTTTAGTGGGTATTATTCCCACAAGAATATAATACCATACATTTTTTTATTTGTCTATAGATTTTTTGAAAAAGAAATAAAAAAGACCCTCGGGGTTTACCCGAGGGTCGACATAAAATAAAACCACCGCGTTTTTGTGGAGACAAGGCGCACCGGAAAAAGCAAAGCGATGGCGAGGTTTGCTTGCAAACCCGCATCAGCAAGCAAAGCTTGCGTATGCTTACATTACGTAAGTCGAGCTGCTTTTGAGGACAGCAAGCTTTGCTTGCGTAAAGAGACAATGTATTCGCGAAAAACAAAAGACCCTCGGGGTTTACCCGAGGGTCGCATCTTACTGATTAGTCAGTGATGTAAGGCAGAAGAGCAGCCTGACGAGCACGCTTAATAGCGGTGTTGAGTGCTCTCTGATGCTCTGCGCAGGTGCCGGAAATTCTTCTGGGAAGAATTTTGCCGCGCTCGCTGATGAACTTGCGGAGCTTGCCTGCATCCTTGTAGTCGATGTAGGAAACCTTATCAGCGCAGAAGATACATACCTTTTTTCTCTTCGCACGAACTGCGGGACGTGCGGGACGAGTATTCTCAGTCATCTTATGAAATCCTCCAATTATTATTTTCTACGACGTCTTATCAGAAAGGAAGATCGTCGTCTGTCTTGATCTCCTCAAACTTGGGAGCTGCTCCCGAAGGTGTGGAGAAAGACGGGGTTGAACCACCGAATGTGTCGGAATCGTCTCCACTGAAGGAGTTACCCGACTCAGAGCGACTGTCTACGAACATAACCTCGTCTGCAACGATGTCGGTTCTGTAGTGCTTTGCGCCCTGCTGATCTGTCCAAGTGCTGTTCTGGATAGTGCCAACTACGCAAATGGACGAGCCTTTCTTAAAGTAACGGGAAACGAACTCTGCGGTCTGTCTCCAAGCAGTTACGTTAAAAAAGTCTGTTTCACTCTGCTGTGCGGAGTTCTTAGTGTATCTGCGGTTTACCGCGATGCTGAAGGAAACGACAGCGATGCCACTCTGTGTCTGCTTGAGCTCGGGGTCTGCAGTAAGTCTTCCGCCGAGAATGACCTTGTTAAAGTTAAAATTTGCCATAATAGTCCTCTCCTAAGTTAAGTTTGGATTATTCAGCGTCGGTAGCTTCAACTGTTTCTTCAGCTACAACAACTTCTTCAGCTACAACTTCTTCCTTAACACTTGCAACAGGCTCGAAATCGAGCTTAACTGTCAAGGAACGCATGATGGTCTCGTCGATGTTGAAAAGACGATCAAGCTCTGCAAGGAAAGAAGGAACAGACTTGTGAGTTACAACAACGTAGTAGCCCTCGTTCATGTCGTTGATGGGATATGCAAGACGGCGCTTGCCCCACTCTGCGACCTCAACGATCTCTCCGTTGGAACCGATCAAACCTGTGAACTTGTTTACTGTTGCCTTTGCAGCCTCCTCACCGTTAGAAAGATCGGTGATGAACAGAGTTTCATAAGAATTGATGATTTTTTCCATGTTTTATTACCTCCCTATGGACTTTAATCGACCGCACTGTGTCTTTTTGTGCGGTAGAGAGACGGCTGTGGGCATCACAAGCCGTACCGAATAAGGATTATACCATAAAATATATGCTTTGTCAATGGGCAGTTCGATTTATTTGTAAACTTTTTGTGAATTCGACTGATTGTGAGGAAAATTTAGCGAAAACCCCAAGCGCGAGGTTGCCCTCGCGCTTTGGGGTGAAATTTATTCTTCGGGAACGTAGTTGTAAATTATCGTCGCGTTTGCGAGATAGGGATTATCAGAAATGCCTAGCTTCGTCCATTCTTCCTCTGTTCCCGTGTAATAAATGTTCGTCAGGCTACTGCATCCCTCGAACGCATACTCGTCAATGCTCGTCACGCTATCGGGAATGATAACACTTACAAGACTTTGACAGTTCGCAAAAGCATTCCATTCAATTCTCGCAACACCCTGCTCAATAACTACACTTGTAAGATTGTTACACCTATAATACGCGCAACTTCCAATCCTTGTTATAACACCGGGAATAACAATGTTTTCAAGGACATCGCAATAATTAAAGACAAAATTACCAATTATTTCTACACTTCCGTCTGTAGGAATCGTACTGTTGTTGCATCCGGAAATTAATGTTTTTGTTGCAGTTTCAATGATACAGTTACCGTTGCTGTGATAAACAGGATTACCCTCCTCTACGATGACACTTGTAAGCATATCACAAGAGCCGAACAAGTTTCCACCGATATAGGTAACGCTTCGAGGAATTACTATACTCTCAAGGCTACTGCAAAGGAAAAATGCGCTTTGGCCGATATCAGTAACACTATCGGGAATTACTGCACTTACAAGACTACTGCAAGCAGAAAAGGCAGAATCGGCAATAACAGTAATAGCATCAGGAATGATTATACTTTCCATTACGTTACAAGCATAAAAGGCATAAACACCGATTTGGGTAACACTTCCGTCACCGGGAATAACACTGTTATTTATGCCACACACAAGGGTTTTGGTTTCCGGATCAATAATGCAGTTTCCAACACTGTAATATTTCGTATTTCTTTCATCAACAGTTATGCTGGTGAGCAACTTACAATACGCGAACGGCGACCTAAACATGCCATATTCATCCAATCCTATGCTTATTACTTTCGCGGGAATATACATACTTGTGATTTTGCAATTGATAAAAACACTGGAGCCTATGACCTCAAGCAAACTATCCTGACTAATATTTACAAATTCAAGATAATTGCACCAAGAAAACGCTCCCGGCTTAATTTCTATAATACTATCAGGAATGGTTACACTCTTTAAAGTATCGCAGTCATTAAAAGCCTCCACTCCTATGACTGTTACAGGCAATCCGTTGTATTCACCGGGAATTATAAGATCTTCATCCGTACATTCTCCTATACCGATCACGGAATATGAAACACCGTCAGCATTCAATGAAAATTCAAGCCCAACACTATATCCCAATGATTCGCTTGTTTCTTCTTCATTAGATTCGGTTGTTTCTGTTGTGGGCTCCTCCGTCGTTTCCGTAGTAGGCTCCTCGGTCGTTTCCGTAGTAGGCTCCTCGGTCGTTTCCGTAGTAGGCTCCTCCGTCGTTTCGGTCGTAGGTTCCTCAGTGGTTTCGAGAGTTTCCGTTGTCTCAGGAACTTCGGTCGTTTCGGGAATTTCCGTGGTTTCGTCAACCTTGGTCGTTTCTTCGCCCTTAGTCGTTTCTTCGCCCTTAGTCGTTTCTTCGGCCTTAGTCGTTTCTTCGGCAGTCGTGGTTTCTTCGGCAACCGTGGTTTCTCCACCGTTCGAACCGCTATCACATGCCGCAAAAGTCGGCAAGCAAAGCGCCAAAACAAGCAAGAGTGCTACAAGTGATGTCTTTTTCATCTTGGTTTCCTCCTAAAATCAGGCTTAGTCAGATGTACTAATCGTTCCCATTATACCACACTTTTCAAATTTTGTAAAGTATTATAAATACTTTTTATTTAAAAGTCGGTGTTGCCTGCCGATATTTAGTTTAAAATCCCAAAGTGCGAGGTTGCCCTCGCGCTTTGGGGGGGATATTTTATTGCAGATCCTGGCATAAAGGTTTGTTTGATTTTTTACACACCTTTTTTATACGCTTTCTTGGATGAGCGATGTTTTCTCTTGGTGGTTTTCTCCATCCAAATCATAGTTTTATGGATGTTTTCATAGAAATCTTCCTTGTTGCAATCGTTGTTTTTCGCCTCCATTATGGGAGATATTCTTCTCCACAAAGCATTACCGTCCAGATATCCGTGCGCCAATTCATAAACGGTTTTTCTGTCATACGTTTTATCTATAACACCAACGCAAAAATGCTCTATGCGCGCAACGTATCCGCTTATTATCTTGTATTGCTTATCTGTTGGATGCTTGGCATATTCGGCAATCTCTTTTGGCATATACAAATTCAGTGGGTCAAATGCCTGCTCTTGAAGACGGTTAAAGGCATCTATGGTTTCTCTACGTTGGTCGCGTTTGATGCTCATTAAGTAAGTGAAGATAGAAAAACTAAGGGCGAAAAGAGCGATCGCGGACGAAATAATTGATAAAACTATCGAAGTGCTCATTATTTGTTTTCCATTATTTTGTTATATTCCCATCGGTGCAATAGATGGTATATTCCCCAGTCTCATAATTCCAATTAGAGCCCTTGCTTATTGCATTCCACTGCGCCTTGGTGCCGCTATAGCTTATACTCGTCAATCCGGAGCAACCGTAGAACGTACAAACACCAATGCTTGTTACACTATCAGGAATAACTATGCTCTCAAGTCCGAGGCAACCACCGAACGCAATATCACCAATGCTTGTTACACTATCAGGAATGACTATACTCTCAAGACTGGAGCAACTAGCGAACGCTCCATGACCAATGCTTGTTACACTATCGGGAATTGTTATGTTCTCAAGTCCGAGGCAACTATTGAACGCCTTATCACCAATACTTGTTACACTATCGGGGATAGTTACACTCGTAATATCATCACACATATAAAAAGCATATTGATTTATTACATAGCCATGTCCATTAATATCATCAGGCAAAGCAATCTCTGTATCACTTCCTGTATAGCCTATAAGATAATATTCGCTCGTATTATCGTCACAATAGAATATATACCCATTATTGTCAACAAGCTTGCTTGTTTCGTTTGCAGTGGTATATATTTTCATTGCGTAATATCCTACGTATCCGTAATCACTTGATCCCGAGGCTATATCAAGGCTTGAAAAATTGTATACCTCTATAAGCCTAGTGCAATCAGCGAACGCCATATCACCAATGCTTGTTACACTACCGGGGATTGTTATGTTCCTTAGAGTGGAGCAGCAATAGAATGCATAATCACCAATGCTTGTTACACCGTCAGGGATAGTAAAGCTTGTATTGGTCTTTCCTGCGGCATATTGTATAAGTACGGTTGCGTCTTTGCTATACAAATCGCCACCTATTGATTTGTAATATCCGTTGTTTTCATCAACAGTTATGCTCATTAAACTAGGGCAATAATAGAACGCCTCATTACCAATGCTTGTTACACTATCAGGAATGACTATACTCTCAAGACCGGAGCAACCAGCGAACGCTCCACGACCAATGCTTGTTACACTATCGGGAATTGTTATGTTCTCAAGTCCGAGGCAACCATCGAACGCCCCATCACCAATGCTTGTTACACTATCGGGAATAGTTATGCTTGTAAGACTGGTGCAACCAATGAACGCATTATCACCAATGCTTGTTACACTATCGGGAATTGTTATGTTCTCAAGTTCGCAACAAGCATTGAACGCCAAATCACCAATGGTTGTAATCTGGCTGTTTTTTTCAAATTTCACACTCGTAAGGCTCTCACATCCGGAGAACGCCATATCACCAATGCTTGTTACTATATGCCCTCCGGGACAAACGGCAGGAATAACGATATCGGTATCAGTGCAAGTGCCGATTCCACTTACGTAGCAAGTGCCGTGATCATTGGAGGTGAATTGTAAGCCCACGCTGACAACGAGCTCTTCCTCTGTGGTTTCTTCGAGAGCCTCAGTTGTCTCGGAAATCGTGGTCGTTTCCTCAACCTTGGTCGTTTCCTCGTCCTTGGTCGTTTCTTCGGCCTTGGTCGTTTCTTCAGCCTTGGTCGTCTCTTCCGCAGTAGTGGTCTCATCCCCACCATTTGCGCCGTTGCCGCACGCCGCAAAAGTCGGCAAACAAAGCGCTAAAACAAGCAAGAGTGCTAAAAGTGACTTTCTTTTCATTGTTTTTTCCTCCTAAAAATAAAAAAGTGCGCCAACCGTAGTTAACGCACCGAAAAACGCAAACTCCGATTGTCGCCAAACAAATTTAAATAGAATTAGGGTATAAGATACCTGTCATACGCTATTTATGGAATCTGCATTTTATCCAAATTCGATAAAAATAACGCATGACAAAAAAGGGTACAGTTATTCCTTGGGAAAGAAAAATACCGCTAATTCTATCTATTAAATTTGTTTGGCATATTCATTATACCATATTTTTTGAGTTTGTAAAGCATTTTTTGGTGTTTTTTTGATTTTTGATCATAGTGTTACAATATATTTTTTAATATCCCCTCAACAAATTGACAAAACGGTGTAAATGTGGTATGATTAGTAGAAGCTTGTCTTTACAATACGATAATTACAACGAAGGAACGATATATGAAACGTGATACAGAGGCGATGTACGCCACGATGAAGCCGTGGCGACTATTTTTCATAGTAGCTCTGCCCGGTATGATAAGTATGTTCGCGATGTCGATATACAGCATCATCGAGGGCGCTTTTATAGGGCAGAAGCTCGGCGAGGGTGCATTCGCGGCGGTAAATATCGCGATGCCGCTGGTTATGATCAACTTCTCTCTTGCCGATCTTATCGGAGTCGGTGCGTCCGTGCCGATCTCTATCGCGCTCGGCAAAAAGGACAAGGAAACGGCAAACAACGTATTCTCCTGCTCGGTGATAATGATATTCATTACGTCGGTCATAATGGGTGCGGTGATGTTTTTTGCGGCGGAGCCGCTTTGTCGTCTTATGGGTGCAGACGACGTGCTGCTTGACACCTCGGTCAGATATTTGCGAACCTGCGCGCTTTGCAGTCCGCTTTCCTCGATCTTCTTTGCGATGGACAACTATCTGCGAATCAGCGGATATGTCAAGACGAGTATGGTGATCAACGTCTGCTCGAATTTTGCAACTCTCGGTCTTCTGACCTTCTTTCTCATTGGACTTGATATGGACGTCGTCGGCTCGGCGCTTGCTACGTCGATCTCAATGTGTATCTGCTCGATTATCGCAATGATCCCCTTTTTGCGCCGCAAAACGCTTCTCGAATTTACGAAACCGAGATTTCACGTCTCTATGTTCAAGGAGATCGCCGCCTGCGGCTCTCCCGTATTTCTGAACAACGTTTCGGGACGTATTACCTCTATCCTGATGAACATTTCCCTGATGACGCTTGGAGTCAAAGCCTGGGGTGAGAATGGCGGCACGACGGCGGTCGCGGTATACGCCGTTTTGATGTACTCGAGCGATCTTTGCTGGCCGCTTCTCTACGGAATCAGCGACTCGCTCTCGCCCGCGATCGGCTACAACTGGGGCGCTGAAAGCTACGACAGAGTTAAAAGGATCGTCAAATGCGCTTATATCGGCACGGCGATCGTTGGTCTTGTATCGACCTCTATTCTCTTTTTCTTTCCCGACGTCATCGCTTCTCTGTTCGTCAAGGCTGAGGACGCGATGCTGCTTGAGGAATCCACGCGCGCGATCAGGCTATTCTGCTTCGCATATCTGTTCAGATGGTTTGGCGTGACGACGCAGGGCTTCCTCAGTGCGATCGAAAAGCCCGTTCTGGCGACCTGTATGTCGGTATCGACGGCGCTTATCTTCCCCGTCATAATTCTCGGCTCTCTTTGGAGCTTTGGACTTGACGGTATTTGGTTCAACTTCGTCGGAGTCAATATGCTCACAGCTATTCTCGGTGTCATTCTTCTTGTTCGGGTTGGGAAAGAAATAAAGGATAGAATGCTCAACAAAAAGGTTCCCACGAAAGATATTGATTCGTAAACAAGGGCTTATTCTCGCATTTCGGGAGTAATTCCTTCATCTCGGGGTGGTATTCCTTCTGACGAAATGATAGAATGAAGGCAAGAACACCAAATGCAAGGAGATATCATTATGGAAAAGAAAACGATAGGTAAATTCATGTCGGCTCTGCGTAAGGCAAACGGTATGACGCAAAAGGAGCTCGGTGAGCGACTCTTTGTTTCGGACAAAACTGTCAGCCGATGGGAATGTGACGAATCTACCCCCGAGCTTTCCCTGATACCCTCGATAGCGGAGATCTTCGGTATCACCACCGATGAGCTTCTGCGCGGAGAACGAAACAATCCCGACCGAGAAGTAGCATCGGAAGATGCAACGACCAAGCAGAAGGCGAAAAGCGACAAGCAGTTCAAGTTGATGCTACATAGCAGAAAGAAGAGGTTTACCAACCTTTCCCTTATCTCAATAGGTCTTATTATCGTAGGACTTATAGCCGCTATGATATGCAATCTCGGCTTCTCAAAAGGTCTGCTCGGCTTCTGCCTTGCAAGTGTATTCTTCGTAGCAGCTACGATATGTCAGATCTGCTTCACGGTGAGCTTCAGATTGCTTATCGACGAGGAAGAAGCAGAACACGCCAAGGAAATAAAGAAAGCGAACACAGATATGGTGTTCAGCTCAGTAAAGATATTCTTCGGAATACTTTTGACATTCGCATTCTGTCTGCCGATAGCAGTTCTTACGCTCGCTTATTTCAATAGTCACTATGGACTTGTTATCGACTCTTGGATTTTGTTCGGCTCTTTGTTCGCTGCCGTTGCATTTCTCCTTGCGTTCTGTGTATATAAGATATTCGTATTAAAGACGCTCATAAAAAAAGAAATAGTGTGGCTCGATGAGCAGACGGTTGGCAAGGCTAATGCAGAAAGCAACCTTCTCGGCAAAATCTGCATCGTATTTACGGTTGTGCTTGCAATCATTATGCTTGCGACATATATTATCACTTCTTCCGTTAGTGAATCTACCTTCATAGAACGTGAAAGATTTAATGATCCCGATAAATTCATTGAGTATATGCAGAACGGTTACGATACTTGGTATGAGGAAGGCTACGGGGATTTGCCTGCTCCCCCTCATAATGAATTAGGCTATCCAAATAGAAAATGGGCAGAAATCGACGGGAAAGAATACTATTACTGTGCCCATCTTTATGAATCAATTGACATCTTGCAGCACTTAAATGGTGAGTGGGAAATTATAGTCACAACCGATGAAGCTGACCAAAACGGTCAAGCTATGTATTCAATACTAAACGCAGGCTTATTGTCCTTACACGTTATCAATCTCGCAGTATGTGTGGTTTGGTATCTCGTGAAAACAAAGAAGCGTAAAACAGCATAAATACATCCTTCGCTCCGCTTGGAATGGGAAACGATAATGTAGGAGGTAGATTTAATGAAAAAATTATCAGCTTTATTACTATCAATAGCTTTGTTATTTAGCGTGGCATTTTCTTTTACCTCTTGTACGCTCCCTTGGGAAGAAGAAAGAGATCGAGTGTTTGAAGAAATTGACAAAATTGAAAAAAGCTCAGATTATGCGATTATAACAGAACGAGAATATGTTACCGCTACCGAAAAAATAGTTTTTGAGGATCTTGTCAAAAACAAGATTTCAAAGGATGGACATAATATTAAAAAAGAAAAGTCCGGTACTTTTGAGCGCTGTGATGATTTCATTGTTTTTTCTCTAAACTATAAAAGCGGAAACCGTTTTTGGGGTATAAATGATTCCAATAACCATTGGGCGGTTGGAATTATTTCTCTTGACGATTTTTCAATCGAGATTCATTATCTGAAAAACAAATACGAACGATTATCACCATCGTTTCCGTCAAATACTCATCTAAGCTTTAATGCACTTGATGAAGACAAAGAATCTACGAAAGACAAAGATACATATAGCGATAAGGATTATGAGCGAATTGTGATTGAACGCTCAAATGGAGAAATAACAATTCTTGAAGGCTTAGGATTTTCAGCAGCAGAAATGATTGGTGAACCTTTCGAATCTTATAAAAACCCAAACTCTTTCGTATGGAATGGCGAAACATTTACTATTACCAACAACTCAAAATATAGCATAATATGGAATGAAAATGAAGAAAAAGTTGCAGAACTTAACGGTTCAGTTAAGCCTTTGTGTGCATCATTTGAATATTCCGATATATTACAAATCAGTCCTCAATTACAAGAGATAAACGCTATTTTAGGAGAAGGTAGTGAGAATGAGATCGTGGCGCGATTCTTTACAAATGGTGAGGATTTATTCGTTGGCTTTGTAACCGAGATGTCAATGTTTGGCGTGATGTGCAACTTAACCTGTCCCGTCATTTTCAAAACTGACCTTAATTTTGAGAGTTTTGAGTATATCGGTTGCGCAAGTCAAAATTTTATGACCGATTTTTATTCCACAGTACAGATTGATAAAATAAATTGATTTATGCCCTCGTTCCACTCAGATCGAGGGCGAAACTACCTAAAAAGAAAAAAGCAACTGTCGGTTGACACATTGAAAGCCCTCGGTTGGTGGTATGTAACCGTGATTTTTGATACAATAAAGACACGATGAAGCACGGTGCTTTACGAAATTTTCAAACGAGGTGTTTATATGATTTTAGCTGACAAGATTATCAGACTACGAAAAAAGAACGGTTGGTCGCAAGAAGAACTTGCCGACAAGATGAACGTATCCCGTCAAGCCGTTTCAAAATGGGAGAGCGCGCAGACAATTCCCGATTTAGAAAAGATATTACAGCTTGGCACGCTGTTCGGCGTTACAACGGACTATCTTTTGAAAGATGAGATTGAGGAAGAAGAATTTTCAAACGATGATTCTTCAGACACAACTGTAAAGAAGATTTCTATTGAAGAAGCCAATACTTATCTTGAACAGAGGAAACTCGCCTCTTGGCGTATTGCTCTTGCTACGTTCCTGTGTATTCTGTCCCCAATTACAATTATGGTATTAAGCATCTTATCGGAGTTGCCAAACCCGATTATAACAGAAACTACGGCAGGCTCGGTGGGGTTAACGGTTCTCTTTGCTTTTATTCTGTGTGCCGTTCCGCTTTATATTTATTGCGGTTTCAAGAATCAACCCTATGCTTTCCTTGATAAGAATATCTCTTTTGAACTTGAATACGGAGTGAAAGGGTTAGTTACAGAAAAGAAAAACGCCTTCAGACCGACCTATATTGCTTATAATATAATCGCAACGTGTGTATGTATTTTCTCGGTTGTTCCGTTGGTATTATTATCTTTTTCGGAGGATGAGATACTTGTTGCGGTAGCTCTTGCCTTGCTGATGATTATTGTAGGTATAGGAGCAGGAATGTTCATTGTAGCCGGAACACAAAACGCAAGTATGCAAAAGCTTCTTAAAGAAGGAGATTTTACCGAGAAAGAGAAAAAGAGAACAAGCGTAAAAGAAATTGTTGGATTCTGCTATTGGGGCGTTTTAACTGCAATCTATCTTGCGGTAAGTTTCCTCAATAATCAATGGCATCTGTCTTGGATCATCTTTGCCGTTGGCGGTGTATTGTTCCCGGTCGTTATGTGTATTTGTAATTATGTTGCTGACAAGCATAAGAAGGACTAAAAGACAACTCTTGTTCCGAGTAGAACGAGTGCGTAGATATGTTTAACTTTTTTGATATAAAGGCGTCGCTTTGCAGCGGCGCCTTTATCGTTATTATGATATTGTATATTTGGCAATCAGCACTTCTTCGCAATCATCTTTGGCGTTATCCGTAAACAGCTCACGCTCAAATCTGATACGATTCTCCATCAGGCAAAGATCTAGAAAACATAGAAAGATACCGATATCTATACGGTTATAGTGCGCCACTTTATTGGCAGGCATAATACCACGCTTGCCCGGTTTTTTATAACGGTAAACCGTTAAAGATTTTTCTTCTGCAGTCACTTTCCACGGCTGTGTGTTGCATGCACTTGGCGTAAAGCGGACAATATTTCCTATCTCTCTATAATGCTCACCGTTCCATATCTCATCAAGTGGTTTTCGTTTGCTTTTAAACATATCTTTGCGAAACTTATCGTTTGCGACCTTTGCAATGGCAATCATTATTACGAAATCAAGACCGTTATAGGTTGGTTCATCAGGCTTGCCTATACCGAACCACAAAGCGCCTATGCCAAGAGAGGCAAGGTACAGGTCGAGCTGCTCACCGATATAACCGATATTTTGCAGATAATTGTCCTTTTTCTCGCTATAAAATAAGATGCAATATTCTTGCCCACGCTTGCAAGTAGTCTTATCGGCGGGGACAATACGGATATCAGTCTGTATGCCGTCAATCATCGGTGAAAAAGTGTTGTATTTTTCTTCAATGCATTGAAGTTCGTCAGACGTTATACTGCCGATATCACGAAATATATGAAAGGATTTCCTTTTGAAAATCATTGGGCAGAGTTCTTTTTCCATAATGTATTCGCCTCCTAAAGACAGAAATATTTTATCAAATCAAATTTTAAATGTCAACGAAAGTTAATCCGAAAAATATAAAACTTAATGCAGAACATTAAAAAGGTATTGACAAACATTAAATACAATAATATAATCTTATTATCAAATAAACCTTTGGAGGTAGAAAGAATGAAAGGTATAAATAAACTCGGAAAAATCATTACAAAAATTTTAGAAGTGTTCCACTGGGTTGGAGCAGCACTATTGCTTGCAGCGACCATCTGCTCGGTGGCGGCTCCAAATTGGGTTAAATACTTTGTAGACTTCGATGCCAAGGAATGCTGTGGCGCAAACCTTGAAGTATATGGCTTTGAAGTGAATGCACCTGTTGTTAACGGAAATACCGATATGACATCCTTTATGCTTTTTGGCATTGGTGGGATTATCATTTTGGCTGTTATGGCAATGGTATTCCGCAATCTGTACCTTATCTTTAAGAAGTCGGAAAACGGAACTCCTTTCCAAAAGGATAATATCCGTATGATGAAAGAGATTGGCATCTTTTCTATCGCTGTACCGGTAATCGGTTTTATTATGAGCATCATCGTACGTCTAGTAACAGGCGTGGAAACCGCCGAGATCAGCATTGATATGGGTGGTATCTTTATGGGCATTATTGTTCTCTGCTTGACACAGTATTTCATTCATGGTGCTAATCTTGAAAAA
>JAFQPM010000004.1 GCA_017411745.1 Clostridia bacterium
AGTACGAGAGGACCGGGTCGGACGCACCTCCGGTGCACCAGTTGTTCTGCCAAGGGCATAGCTGGGTAGCCGCGTGCGGTATTGATAAACGCTGAAGGCATCTAAGCGTGAAACATGCTTCAAGATTAGATATCCCATCATCCAGAATGAGTAAGGTCACTTGCAGACTACAAGTTTGATAGGTCGGAGGTGTAAGCACAGTAATGTGTTCAGCTGACCGATACTAATAGACCGAGGGCTTGAACCTCCTTTGTTGCTTGACTATATGTCAACGCTACTGCAACACTGGATAGTTTAAGGTTGTTTGAGTTTCGGTTTCTCAAACTCATTCCTTTTACCTTGACGATTGTGAGTTAATATGCAAAATGCGCGGCAATAGCCGTGTTTTTTGTTTTTTGCACGATTAAGCAAGCTTAACCAACGCTTGGCACAAACGATAGGGAGGCAAAAGCCTCCCTATCGTTTTTCTGTTGTGAATTATTTTACCCAATACCTTTGATTATATCTTAACTCTTGTATTAATTTGTCGCTACTTTGATTAGCCTGTGTAAGAAGCGATGCATTCAGCTGTTCAGCGCTGATAATAGCTGATGTTTGCTCGCCTATACTACTTCCTAATGAATTAATATTACTATTTAAGCTATCTATATGAGCGCCAATATTTCCTATATTTTGATTAAGATTTTTGATTGCATGGGTGTTTCGCTGAAGCTCTGACATCATAGCTATATGATTATTATTTATCTGATTACTTAATTGGCTAGCGCATTTTGTCATAACTGTTGCCAGACGATAACTGTTGTCGTGGATTGTGTTTGCAATGTGTTGAGAAGCCGCAGATATTGCATGAACTATTTGATCGGTTTGTCTTTGCTTGTCTACTAACAAAAGGGCTTCTTTCAAAGAATCGGCTCGTCCTGTATTCAAATAAAAAATCAAAAGGTCTACGTTTTGCCAATCAGCTTCGGTAAGTAGTGAATCAAACTCTTTGTTGAGGGCAGATTTTATTGCCTGTGAATTTGCGGTATGAACTGGTATTACTTCGTGCTTTAAATAGGTTTGCAGTTGATTGATTTCTTCCACATATATACTAATGTTTAATTGGTCCTTATATTTGTTAATAATTGAATTTGTTTGTTTCTTTATCTCTTCCATCTGTGATTTGTATTGTAATAATTCTTTTTCAATTTTAGAGACATTCTTTGTGCATCCAAAGGCAACTTTATTTAATTCTTTTTTTGCTTTGGCTTTTTTTATGGATTCAATGACAAAGATAGTCAGAATAATCCCCGATATGCCTCCTAATATTCCTATAATGTCCTCATATTTCTTAAATGAATTTGCCAGAGGACTTATCATGAACGCAGCGAGAAGAAAAATAAAAATAATAAAACCTATTACCAAATAAAATGAATACACTGCGCATCCCAAACTAGGTCTATACTTTTGGTAAGCTCCCGGTTTATTTAACTCATTTAATTTAGATTTAGCCTTGGACAATTCTGCTTCCTTTGAATTGTAAAGGTGTTGGACATTTTCCAAATCACGTTCCAACCCCCTTTTCTTTTGATATATGTGAAGTTCTTCTTTTTCATACAGTTTTTGTATTTCATTTTTATGTGAATTTTCTTTGCGTTGATAATTCCATAACTGACTTTCCACAGATTTAATTTCTTTGTTCTCCTCCGCAATCGCCGACAAGCCTGCTCGCAAGGTGTAAAATTTTGCGATAAGTTCGTCCTTTTCTGTAAACTGTTGCGCCTCAATTGCCATTTTTTCTTTCCTCCTTAAAATAAAAAGTGCGCGGCTTTCACCACGCACAAAAAACGTAGCTCCAAGCCGCGACGCAACAGTTCACATAAATCGCCTATACAAAATAGAATAGGAAAAGTATACAAAAAGGGAGCATACATTTTTATCAAATAAAAATGTATACAGTTCCCCTATTTTGCATAGGACTTATGTTATTCAGTTGCGTCGCATTAATATTATATCATGGTTCTTTTGTTTTGTAAACAGATTTTGCAAAATCCTCTAAAAAATCTTGTACGTTAGATATGAAACTTTTAACAGATAGAGTTTTTTTGCTGAATTCCCGCAAATGCCCCTGAGAGCGTAAGGATCTAAAATGTGCATTGTTTTAATTGCAAAAATAGTGGCAACAATTAAATTGAAAGAAAGCAGAAAAGAGGATAAAATATGGCAAAAATAGCGATCGTTGGCGGCGGCGTGTCGGGGCTTTCCGCAGGTATCTACGCGCAATTAAGCGGACATTCGGCTGTGATTTATGAACGGCATCATGTTGCGGGAGGCAACCTGACGGGCTGGCAGCGCGGAGAATATCATATTGATAACTGCATACATTGGCTCACGGGTACGAACCCGAATACCGACGGTTACAGAATGTGGGAAACGCTCGGGGCTCTTGGGGACGTGGACGTGTATCAGCCGCCAACCCTGTATACCTGTGAAGAAAACGGCAATTTGATATCGCTAAACTGCGACCTTGAGCAAACCAAAAACGATATGTTGAAAATCTCCCCCGAAGACAAAAAAGAGATTATGTCATTGATCAAAGCAGTTGAAACACTCCAAGGAATAGTGGGGATCGCGGGAGAAGCACACAATGAAAAACACAGCAAATCACAAATCGCAATCAGTGCACCGACCTTGTTCAAATATTATAACCTCTCGGCAAAAGACCTTGCGCAAAGGTTCAAAAGTCCTTTGCTACAGCAATTTATCTGCTCTTTTTTGGGTGATGAGTTCTCCTCGCTCGCCCTGATCGCGATCTGGACGCATTTTTGCGGCGAAAACGGCGGATTGCCCAAAGGAGGTTCATTGGCTATGGCAAATAGAATGACCGACCGCTTCAAAAGCCTCGGCGGCGAGCTGCTTTTAAAAACCGAAGTGATAGGGATCGAGCACGAAAAAAACAAAGCCACAGCCCTCAATTTGTCAAGTGGCGAAAAAATAACAGCCGATTATGTCGTATTGACCGCGGATCCTGCCGTAATGTTCAGAAAGCTGACCGATATTCCTATGCCAAGTCAGCTCAAAAAGCTCTATCGTGACCCCAAATTACAACGTTTTTCAAGCTATCAGTGCGCTTTTTTGTGCGATGCTACCGAATCAGGTTTTTCGGGCGACCTGATGATCGAGATCCCACCCAAATATCACTCGCTTTTGCGCACCGAATCCTTTGCGCTCCGTGAGTTTTCCCACGAAAAGAGCTTTGCCCCGGATGGCAAGCAGATCTTGCAAACGCTTTGCTTTTGTGACGAAAAAGCATCACGTGAATTTATCAATATGCGAAACAATAAACACTCCTACGACGCAGAAAAGCGAGAGCTTGCCGAAACTCTGAAGACCTTGATCGAAAGCAAGCTGCCTCACCTGAAAGATAAATTGACCTGCATCGACGTCTGGACCCCAGCCACCTATCAAAGATACGTTGATTCAGAGATCGGCTCGTTTATGAGCTTTGCCCTACCGAAAGGCAGATTGCCCGTCCGACAGAGCAATCGCATTAAAGGACTTGACAACGTAATTTTAGCTACACAATGGCAACAGATGCCGGGCGGCTTGCCGATAGCGGCAGACGGCGGAAAGAAAGCAGTAGAAACGATAAATGAGCTCGAATTTCAAAGATACCAGGCAAAAGAACGATCAGAGAAGACTCAACGCAAAGATATTCAAGCGAAAACAGCGCCGCAAAGCTCTCCGTGAGCTCTGCGGCGCCTTTTATCTGACAAATTTCAGATCATACTTGACGAAAACGCTTTTTTATAGTAAAATAGACTTGTAATAATAAAGACAAGGTGCATCATGAAAACAAGATTTATAATGATACGCCACGGCTTCAGCGTGGCAAATGATATGCGTCGATTTGCAGGAAATTTCGACGTGGATCTGACCGAAACGGGCAAAAAACAGGCAAATCTCTGTGCCGAGGCGTTGAAAAACGAAAAAATAGACGCGATATATTCAAGCGACCTTAAGCGCGCATACGATACGGCGGTGCCGATATCCGAGACGCTTGGTATCGAAATAATCAAATGCCCCGAATTACGCGAAATCAGTGCGGGCGAGTGGGAGGGCAAGCTTTTTGACGAGCTTTGCGAAGAATACCCAGAGGCGTATTCGACCTGGCGCAACGACATCGGAAACGCAGTATGCACGGGTGGAGAAAGTGTCAAGCAGCTGTCAGCTCGCATACTGTCAGCGCTCTGCGACATTGCAAAGAAAAATGATGGCAAGACTGTCTGCATAACCACCCATGCGACCCCCATCCGCGCAGTCTGTACCGCTGCCGCAGGACTTCCCACCGAGCAAATGTCAAAAATAAACTGGGTCGGGAATGCCTCGTTCAATATCTTTGACTACGAGGACGGCAAATTCACGGCTATAAAGCTCAGTGATATGGCACATTTGGGCGAATTAAAAACAGGACTTCCAAGGAATGTGTAATAAAAAACCTCGCTACTATGCGTCGGGTTCTAAAGGACAGTTTTAACTCTATAGGATAGCAGCGAGATAGCGGTTACCGACAGAGGCTCCCTTGTGTAAAGTGCGGCTTATTGTTTGCCTGCAAGTGCGCACTTACTCACCACCAGAGGTGGTTGTGCAACATAAAACAACATGCCGCCGAGAGTGATCAAACGGTTGCTCTCGGCGGTGATTTTTTACTTATTCAAAACAACATAAGTTGTAGGCATTTCAAGAGGATGCCACGCGGTGCTCAAGAATTGTCTGTCAATGAGAGTTGTTACGGGAATACATACGGTATTCACAAATTTCTCCACAGAAGTGATTCCTTTGACTTGCTGTTGTAAATGCTTAGGGGTATGCGCACATAAAATTTCGGCAGAAACTCGTTCAATTTCGTTAATAATTGTCACCAAATCAGTTGAAATGAATTTTTCGACCGTATTTACAATAGTATTGTACTGCTTAAATGTGTAAATCGGGGTCGTTGCGCGGTAGGTACCGTTTTCTTTAATGACGTAACCTTTCTTAATCATTTCCGCAACAGCGTCAAGATCATACTCACCGAAAGACTTATTTTCATTTCTGCAAACGTCACAAAATATATTGATATATCGCTCGTTACCATAAAAATCAGAATGATTGCCTTTAACATTTTTCAGATAATCAAAGAAGCACAACTCATCTTCTTGTTTTCCATTCAGAGTGCAGTAGTTGAATGTATGCTTATTATTATGATTTTCAACACACCATAAATATGCGGATTCTCCCCACCCCGTTTTGGGCATTTGATAATCATCCTCACGATACATATATACAATCATTCTACACAGTATAGATGTAAGCTGCCAACGCAAAGTATTAGTCGAAAAATCACTACCTTTGAACCCGATCTTTTTATATTCATCCATCTTGTTACTGATGAAAGTTTCAATTTTATCAGCAATTTGTACGTGATATTTTGCAACGGCACGTTCAATTTCGTCGGCGCATTCGGATGTAATAACAATAACGTTTGATTTATAATGATTTCCTTCTCTGATTATGATTTGTTTGTTTTCAAGTTCTCTAATTTCATCGTCAAGATACGGGAGAGGAATACCAGTTTCAAGGCTAATCTGCTGAACCGTAAGTGCGTCATTATAGCAAGCACTAACGATGTTCTGTCTGATCTTGCTCTGCATAAACTGCCAAAATTGGTTGGGGCCTTGACCACTATACATCGCGATCAATGTTTTGGGATTGTAACTGAGTTCTCCAAGATTTCTTCCCATACTCATTCCTTCTTTCAATATTTTTCGTGATTTGAACAGTAGGTATTTTACCATGCTTTCGGAAATGGCAAGCGCAGATGATATTTCAGAGCAAGAAAGTCCGTCAATGTAATACATAATCGTTGCTTTTCGATATTTCTCGGATAGCAAAGTAAGCTCTCGGCGAAGCAGATATATATCGCTATTATCATCTTCCGTTAACACATCGTCCGAGGGAATATCTTCCGTTAATTCGCAAGTGTTATTTCTTATCTTCTTTCGATACCACTGCTTATAGACGTTTCCTGCAACGCCCCACATAAAAGCATAAAACGCCTTATCGTCGCGAATGTTTTTAGCTGACTTTATTAGCTCATACAAAATGTCTTGTGAGAGATCTTCAGCTTCTTCTCGCGTAGGCGTTTTAGCCATACAGTAGGAAAAGATCGTTTTAGATACTTCTGCTATCTTTTCGTGCAATTCGATTTCGTTCATACGCTCACCTCCTTATTTGTTTTTAGAAGCTTCTGTCTTAATAGTGAAAGAAAAATGATTTGGTTAATGTTTTTCGCAAATATTATATCATAAATTTATGAATTAGTCTACATAAAGACATTTGTGTCCACAAATATAGTGCTTGTCAAGAAAAGAAGACAGAGAACGTAAAACATTCTCTGTCTTCTTCCTGTCAGTAGACAACGCATTCTTAAAACTGTCCTTAAGAACACGCACCATACGGTAGCGAGGTTTTTGCTTACTGTGAAATCCTCTTTCTTTTAAATATCGACTTTAGATCCTGCTTGTGATCAAACCCATATATCCAATCCGAGAACAGATAATAGAACAGGTAAATGACCGAGCTGATACCCCAAGTCAGGGGATACGCCCAATAAATAAGAGCTATGTTATTAAAGAAATGAGTCACAATCGCGATATATGCGATGCGAACGGCACACCATATCGAGAGCATTACGAACATAGGCACGAACGCCTTGCCCGCACCGCGGCAGACCGCCGCGACCGCATGTGAAAAGGCGAGAAGACAATAAAACAGGGTAACCGTTCTCGATTGCTGAACTCCGAGAGCTATGACCTCGGGAGTCTTATCGAAAAATCCGATAAGCTGCGGCGCGAAGATATACGTAAGGATTCCTATTGTTTCGGCGGCGATAATGGCTGCCAAAATGCCAAATCGCGCACCCTTTTTCGCACGATCATATTCCTTTGCACCAAGATTTTGGCTTATAAAGGTAGTCGTTGCCATATTGAAGCTGGTGATAGGCAAAAATCCGAATCCCTCGACCTTGGCGTGAACACCGTATGCGGTGGTTGCAAAATATCCAAACGAGTTGATTTGCGACTGCACTATTACGTTTGCAAGCGCGATAACCGAGTTTTGCACGCCCGAGGGAAGTCCGTACTTGATTATCTCGCGGAGCATATCGATGTGAAAGCGTATTTTTTTGAATTCGATAGTGAAGATATTGCCCTTTTTGCAAAGATAGATAAGGCAAAGTATAACGCTTGCCATCTGTGAGATCACGGTTGCAAGTGCCGCAGACCAAACGCCCCATTTGAAGGCTCCAACAAAAAGGAGGTCAAGGGCCACGTTTAATACTGATGAAAAGATGAGATAATAAAGCGGGCGACGGCTGTCACCGAGCGCGTTCATAATACTTCGGCAGATGTTGTACATGACAAGTGCGATTCCGCCGAGGAAATAGTATCTGAAATATTCGATGGCGTAGGGGAGTATCACCTCGTCGGTGTTCATCCAGATGAGAAGGGTGGGGGTGAATATTACGCCAACTACAGTCAAAAACACGCCGCAGGCAACACCAAATGCTATGTTGGTATGTATTGCGCGTGAAACCTTATCCATGTTACCCTCGCCGAAATAGCGCGAGATAACGATGCCGGCTCCCATTGTCGTTCCGATAAAGAAGCTTGTAAGCAGAAAGATAAGCGTTCCCGACGAGGTTACTGCTCCGAGAGCCTCTGTTCCGAGAAATTTGCCGACTATAAATGCGTCTGCGGTGTTATAGAGCTGCTGGAATACCTGACTTAAAAAGACGGGTAGCGCAAAGGCTATGATATTTGAATAAATGCCGCCCCGCGTCATATCCTTCGTGCCTTTTGCGAGGGTGAGGGATGAATTAGCCATTTTTATGCCTTTCGATAAAGTTGAAATCTATTATTTGATGGGGCTTATCTGAAAATAACTCTGTTTTCGCTTCCCGAAAAATTGGTTATTACAAATCTGCCCTTAAATCTTGTAAGCTTGCGCTTCCATTTTGAAAGCGGAGCTTCTATTTTTTTTACGAACGCCTCAAGCTCCTCGCTCATATCGTCCTCTTCGCCCGTGATGGGGAAGATCTGGGTGAAAAAGGGAGCGCCGAAGCCAATGTCGTCCTCGTCTGCAAAGCCAAGCACGAAGACTATTTTGTCTGAAATTATATCGTTAATTGCGCTCACCGCTTGCTCGGGTGTTATCGGGAAAGACCCGACCACGTCGGATATCTGCCCGACCGAGATAAGGCAGCCGCGCTCACTAATGCTTACCGCAATGGGCATTGTGGGCTGCAACTTGTTGGGATATATGATCTCGCAGAATTCTTCACCGCGATTATCCACGTCGTATATCGTTCTTCTGTCAAGCGCGGGAAGTGCGCGACGCAAATACTCGATTTTTTCTTCAATATTCATATATCAGCCCTCCTGCGATTGCAGATATCTTTCGTAATAGAAAAGGTATTGCTGAGCGATACCCGCATATTGTCCAAGACTGTCGGGGTCAAAATCCGCGTCAAAATATTTTGCGATCACCTTTTTTATCCAGACGTCGATAGGAAAAGCATCAAGCTTTGCAAATCCAAAGAGCAGAGCACAGCTCGCAACCTTCGGACCTATACCCTTGACTGAGCACAAATATTTTACCGCATCGGCGGTATTCATCTTCACGATCAGATCAAGATCGATCTCCCCCGAAGACACCCGACTTGCCGCATCGAAAATATATTTCGCACGGAATCCGACCTTAAGCGCCGCAAGGCCTGCGACTCCGAGATCGATCAGACTCTCGGGAGAAGGAAACGAATAAAAGTTACCCTCGTGCGCCTTGTGAACGTCGGCGAGGTGCTCTTCCATACCCGAAAGATCAACTTTCTTGCCGCATTCCAGAGAAATTGCCGCCACCAGCTTTTTTATCCTCGGAATATTGTTGTTTTGCGAGATTATAAACGAGCAGATCGCCTCCCAGGCATCCTGACGGAGAATTCTTATCCCTGATGCCCTCTCAACTGCGTCGGATAATGCAGAGCTGCTTGAAAGCGAGAGAATATTGTTGTTTATCTCTCCGTAATCACAGTCAAGTCCTAAAAAGCTCTTCCATATCGTTTCGTATTCCTCAACCGTCGCGTTGTATATGTAGACCGTGTCGCCGTCCTGTGCTACGGAAATATATTTTCCAAAGGCAACTCCGGCAAACTCGACGTCGTGTCGGGAGTCCGAAACCTCGTCAAAGCGAAAGCACTGTCCGCAATCAAAGACCTTTCTGACGTCAAACAACTCCACTCCGTCGAGCTTTGTTATATTTATTCCATTATACTCCAGCGCAGAGACCGCAGCCGCCGTGTTGACCATAAAAATAAACTCCGTATTAATAAAATGTACTTGAAAAAAAACAAAAAATGTGTTAAAATAAACTATACGTCTATTATACCAATATCGACAAAATATTTCAAGACGATTTTGTAACTAATTTTATATATCCGCAAATTTTTGAAAGGATTTTTAAATGGAACAGATCTATACCATTCCCGTCAACGAAGCGTTTGAAGCGTCCGCGGCAGACAAAAGCTGTGGCTGTCCATTCTGCGCACTATATAATAAGCTGGAAAACAACGAGCTTGACCTTATCCTCGGCGCGTCAATGATGGAGCCTGATGTGAGAATAAAGACCAACAAAACAGGCTTTTGCCGCACGCACTACGATATGATGTTCGTCCGCAAAAACCGACTTGGTATGGCGCTCACTCTGGAAAGCCACCTTGATCAGCTCAAAAATGAGCTTAAGGACGGCGGACTTGGCGGAGGTATGGGAAATAAGCCGATCAAGAGAATTGCGGAGCTCGAGCAGACCTGCTACGTTTGTGAGAGGATCGCATTCAACTTCGAGCACATGGTCGAGACCGCCGTGCTGCTCTGGAACACCGACGAGAATTTCCCGGCTAAGCTTCAGGCACAGCCATATTTCTGCCTGCCTCATTACAAGATGTTTTTGCAGTACGCCCAGCACCGCCTCCCTAAAAAGAGAATGCAGGAATTTGCAAAGCAGGTTGAAGAGATAGAAGAAAGATATCTTGAGGAGCTGAAGGACGACGTCAGCTGGTTCTGTAAAAAATTCGACTACAGATACGACGAGGAGCCTTGGTATAACTCCAAGGACTCGGTAGAGCGCTCCATGAAATTTTTGCGCTCGGACATACATAAGCAAGGACATGGTAAATAATAATGATAGATCTACTTGACCTGCATAAGCAGTTTATTTTAACGCACTTGAAGGAAGGCGACGTCTGCGTGGATTTCACGATGGGTAACGGACACGACACCGAATTTCTGTCCAAGACCGTCGGAGAGAAGGGACATGTTTACGCCTTCGATATACAGCAGTCGGCGGTCGACTCCACCGCTAAAAATCTCAAGGCGGCGGGCTGCCCCGAAAATTATACGCTCATCTGCGACTCTCACCATAACGTAAAGAATTACGTCAAGGAGCCTATAAAGGCGGGAATGTTCAATCTCGGCTGGCTTCCGGGAGGAGATAAGAGCATCACGACTATGAGAGAGACCACAATGCCCGCAATAGCGGCAGCCATAGAGCTGCTCGACCGTGACGGAATTCTTAACATTGCCGTCTATCCGGGACACCCCGAAGGCGATGCAGAGGGAAAAATGATAGAGGAATATCTGTCGGGAATCAGCCGATTCAAGATATGTGCCACAAAGGTCAAGATAGTGAACTCTGCCACCTCTCCGTACTTCTTTATGATAGAGACTAAGGCGTAATTGATCGGAGGAAAAATGAAAAAAAGAATAATATTGGTAACGCTTGCGTTGCTGACGCTACTTACCGCACTTGTGCTCACCGCTTGCAAGGATAGCAATGACACCGAAGGAAAGAAAGATATGTATTTGATATTAGTAAATAAGGAAAACGCCGCAGGCGAAAGTTACGTTCCTGAGGATCTTGTGGAGCTTGATAAGAGTTACACTAACGGAGGCAAGAGCGTTGAGCTTGAGAAGAAAGCAGCAGAGGCAGTTTTATCCATGATTGATGCCATGAAAGCCGACGGCATCAAAAACGTTACCGTAACCAGCGGATATAGGACGTATAAATATCAGCAAAGCTTGTTTGACCGCTACTGTAACCAAGAAAAAGAGGCTCATCCCACCTGGAGTGACACGGAGGTCGAGAATTACGTATTGACCTATTCCGCGTATCCGGGTACGAGCGAGCATCAGACGGGACTTTGTGTTGACTTGATAACCGACGAGATGGAGGGACTTTGGAACTACGGCAGTGAAACGCCGAACAATCCCTACGACAAGGGATTTGCCGAAACGAGTGCTTATACTTGGTTGCTTAAAAACGCTCACAAATTCGGATTTATCCTGCGCTATCCCGAGGATAAGACCGATATAACGGGCTATAGCTACGAGTCTTGGCATTATAGATTCGTCGGCGTGTCTGCCGCGACCGAGATCTATGAAAAGGGGATAACTCTTGAGGAGTATCTTGGCAAGTGATGAAAAGAGTTATAGTTATTGGCTGTAGCGGCAGTGGAAAGAGCGTGTTTTCACGCTCTTTTGCTAATTTGACGAAACTGCCGCTGTATCACCTTGACACTATTTGGTGGAAAGAGGACGGCAGTCATATTGAAAGATCGGAATTTGACGCGCGACTTTGTGAGATACTTGCGCGGGACGAGTGGATAATCGATGGCAACTACAGTCGTACGATGGAGCAGAGAATAGTGGCGTGCGATACCGTGGTGTTTTTCGATCTTCCGACGGATGATTGCATAGACGGCATCCGAGCGCGCAAGGGGAAAGCGCGGGACGATATGCCGTGGAAAAATGCTCCCGAAGACGACGATGCGGAGTTTGTGAGCTTCATACGAAATTATAACGAGACTCATCGTCCTCAGGTGATGTCGTTGCTCGATCAATATTCCAACAAGAATATATTGATCTTCAAAAGCAGAGAAGAGTCCGAAGCATATCTTATAAATTTAACAGAATAAAAAATATCCGTTGTGCATGATCGCATAACGGATATTTTTTGAATTATTTATCTTCGCCTGTCTGGTTATCGTCGGAATTATCCGAAACAGCCTCGGCGTCAATCGTGGTTTCTTCAACTACAGGCTCTTGGATCCCGAGCTCTTGAACCTTCAGGTCGGCAATGTCAGAGGTGTCGGTAGCCTTTTCAGCCTCGACCCTTGCCTGCCTAGCCTTGTTGTCCTCAAGGCTCTTCTGCTTCTTCGCCTCAGCAATGGCTTCGATTTCTGCCATCACAGGACATTCGCTTTCCATAACCGCCTTGAACTGATCGCCGTCCATGATCTCGTTTTTAACAAGGAACTCTGCGATGAAATGCATTTTGTGAATATCTTTTTTGAGGATATCCTTCGCCTTGTCGTAAGCGCCCGAGATGATGCGGTGGATCTCGTCGTCGATCTTTGCGGCAATATTTTCTGAGTAGTCCTGCGAAGCCGAGAAATCACGGCCAAGGAAGACCTCGCCCTGATCGTTTCCAAATGTGCGAGGACCGAGGTTGTCGGACATGCCGAGACGCATTACCATTCTCTTTGCGGTCTTGGTTGCGCGTTCAATGTCGTTCGAAGCACCGCCCGTAACGTCACCGTATACGATCTCTTCAGCCGCACGGCCGCCGAGAAGCATAGAGATCTCTTTTATAAGAATACTCTTGTATTCGCTGTATTTGTCCTCAGTGGGAGGATTGAGAGTGTATCCGAGAGCACGACCCGAAGGAATAATGGAGATCTGCTGAACTGGGTCAAGCTCGAGATGATAAGCGATCATAGCGTGACCTGCCTCGTGATAAGCGGTCTTCTTCTTCTCGTCTTCCTTCATCGCTCTCGCCTTCTTCTTGGGACCCGCGATGATTCTGATGAACGCATCGGAAACGTCGTCCATTCCGATAAGACTCTTGCCGCGTCTGGTTGCGAGCAGAGCCGCCTCGTTAAGCAGGTTTGCAAGATCTGCACCGGTAAATCCAACGGTCATTCTTGCGATCTCCTTGAGATCTACCGAAGGCTCAAGCGGCTTATTGCGAACGTGGACCTTAAGAATATCAACTCTTCCGTTAATATCGGGAAGATTTACGGTTATCTGTCTGTCAAAACGACCGGGACGGAGAAGTGCGGGGTCGAGAACGTCGGGACGGTTAGTTGCGGCGATAACGATAATTCCTTCGTGAGAGCCGAATCCGTCCATCTCAACGAGAAGTTGGTTGAGAGTCTGCTCACGCTCGTCGTGACCGCCGCCGAGACCTGCGCCTCTGTGACGACCGACTGCGTCGATCTCGTCTATGAATACGATAGAAGCGGGTGCTTTTCTCGCCGTGTCAAAGAGATCACGAACACGAGAAGCACCGACACCGACGTACATTTCAACGAAATCGGAGCCCGAGATCGAGAAGAAGGGAACGCCTGCCTCACCTGCAACGGCTTTTGCAAGCAGAGTCTTACCCGTACCGGGAGGGCCCATAAGAAGCACGCCGTGAGGGATCTTTGCACCCAGTTTCGCAAATTTCGCAGGGTTTTTGAGGAATTCAACTATTTCGATAAGCTCTTCCTTTTCTTCGTCAGCACCCGCAACGTCTCTGAACGTTACCTTGTCTCTGTCTGAGGGGGATGCCATCTTTGCGCGCGACTTGGCAAAATTGTTCATCTTGCCTGCACCGCCGCCGCTGATCTGACGGGTCATAATGATATACATTACGATAAGCGATACCACTATAAGAATGATCGGCAGATATGAGAGCCAAGCTGAGTACTGTGCAGGAGCAACGTACTCACCCTGAAGAGTGCCGGCGGCAATCTGGTCTACGATAACGTCTCCGAGATCCGCGTGGAAAATACTGATACTTGCAAGGCGGTATTTTGCGATATATACGCCGTCAGAGGTCTTCGATCCGAATTTTTCTCCGATCTCGGAGTCCCCTGTAAAAGTCATTGTTATCACGTTGTCGGTGTCGATCTCAAAGCTTGTGACCTCACCGCCCTTGAAAGCGGCGACAACGTCCGAATATTGCATTTTCTCCGATGCGCTGCTCCTGAAAAGGAAAGCGCATATACCGATGACAACTGCAATCAAAACAATGTAAAAGATTAGTTGTTTTGCGGTTTTTTTCATTTAGTCCTCCATATGTGTTGTTGCGACTGTCGCATTTTGCCGCCCGATTATAAAGCGGCGGCCGATTTCAACTTCATCATTTTATTATATGCCGAAAAAGTCAAATTCAACTGATATACAAATATTTATTTGCTGAAAAATTATAACATTTCAATGTTAAGTTTATGTTACGGCTTTGTGACGGTTACAGTAAGTTTGCCGCATATTATGAATAGACCTCGCGCTTAAGGATAGCAACGTAGGGAAGATTTCTGTATTTTTCGTCATAATCAAGACCGTATCCCACAACGAACTCGTCCTCAATCTCGGTTCCACAGTAATCGGGAGTGAAGGGGACCTCGCGGCGAGAGGGCTTGTCGAGAAGAGTACAGGTCTTAACGCTGTTAGCGTTGCGGTTTTTGAGAAGCTGGGTCAGACGCGAGAGAGTTCTTCCGCTGTCAACGATGTCCTCTATGATAAGAAGATCGTACTGCTCGAGATTTTCTCTTGCGAGATCAAGGTGTATTTTTATTTCACCGGAGTTTTTCGTGCCCGCGCCGTAAGACGAGACCTTCATAAATTCTATCTCCAGGGGAAGATCAAGCTTTTTGATCAGATCGGAGGCAAAGATCATCGAGCCCTTAAGAATAACTATAACGATAAGGGGCTTGGTTGAATTTTCGTAGTCCTTCATTATTTTTTGTGCCAGATCGCTGTTGATCTTTTCGATCTGTTTTTCGTCAACGAGTACTCGTTCAATGTCCTTAAGCATATTAAAAATCCTCCGATTTGTGTTTTCTGTATATTGAAATTACGTATTGATGATCCGCGGCGGTAGCCTTCACCTTGTCGGAAACTGCGCACAACGGTACGTAGATCGCCTCGCCTTGCTCTCGAATGATCGGGAGCAGGGGCCTGTCGTATGAAGGGATCTTTTTGTCACACATAATTTTTTTAACTTTTTTGTGCATTTGGTTATCAAATATCAGATCTCCCTCGCGCCTGCTTGAAGCCGAGCAGAGCGAAAGATCAATGTTTTTTACGTAAGCTTGCGCGTACAACTCATAAGCTTCGCTGCCAATGCAAAGTGACTGCGACTGACGTTGACTGTCAACAGAAATTGCAAAATCAGTCCCATCAATCTGCAAGAATCCCTCTTTCAGCGGGATCTCATAGCGCAACATCTCAGCCTCTCCTTCGTCAGCAGCAAATTGCAATCTGCCGTCGCGTATCATTGCCGCAGTTTTGTTTGGCAGAGAGATCTGACCGTTCTTCTTGCCGCCGCTGGCACGGATAAAGTCTAAAATATCCTCAATGTGTACGGCTTCGAGCGAAGACGAAGAGGGAAACGTTCTGCTGTAAGCCGTCATAATGACCCGCTTGGCAAGAGATGAGTGCAGAGCTGATAACCTGTGAGCGTCGATCGAACCTTTTTCGCAAGACAAAAAGTGTTCAGCCTCAAGCCTTATGAATTCGTCGTCCTCGGACGCGGATCTTGATAAGCGAAGACTTGCCCTCTCGGGAGAGGAGAATAAACTCTTTAGCTCGGGCAAAACATTGTGACGGATGCGATTTCTCGTGCAGTCGTTCTCAAGATTCGTCGAGTCGGTAACGTATTTTATGTTGTTTTCTTTGCAAAAATCGAGAATTTCAGACTTGCTCGCCGACAGTATCGGACGAACCACGAGCCCCACTCGGTTAAAATCTCGTTTTTCTGGAATTCCGCACATTCCCGAAACGCCGCAGCCGCGGCAAAGGTTGAAAATTTGAGTCTCAAGATTGTCGTCGGCGTTGTGCGCCGTTGCAAGAATCTTGATGCCCTTTGAAAGCATTATTTCCTCAAAAAAAGCATACCTTGCGTCTCTCGCCGCAGTTTCAAGACTCTTTCCCTCGCGCTCTGCAAGCATAGGGACGTCAACGTGATGAATGAAAAGCTCAACTCCGAGAGCAGAGCACAGTTCGGCGCAAGATTGCTCGTCGCGCAAAGCCTCGTTGCCGTAATTCTCGGTTCTGATGCCGTGATTGACGTGAGCCGCGCAAAGCGGAAATTTATAGACCTCGCGAAGCCGACAAAGCAGATAAAGCAGAGCCGATGAGTCAGCTCCTCCCGAAAGCGCGAGTAATATCGGCTCGTTTTTCGGCAGACATGCGATCAAGTGTGGATCTTTAAAAAAATCAGGTAAATTTCGGACCATTAAAAAATCTCCGATATTAAAATTGCAAATTAAAGGGTTAGTGCGGCAGATCGCTCTCGTTGACTATCTCGCGGAACTTCGTGTAGCGTCCCGTCCAGCCAACCTTGACCGTGTCGGTAGAGCCGTGACGGTTCTTGGCGATTATAACCTCCGCAACGTTCTGCTCGGTGTCGGGAGAAACGTTTTCTCCCTCTGCGATCTTGTAGTAATCGTCGCGATAAAGGAAGATGATAACGTCAGCGTCCTGCTCGATAGATCCCGATTCGCGAAGATCGCTTATCATAGGCTTTTTGCTGGTACGGCTTTCCGTACCTCTGGAGAGCTGGGAGCAGCAGATAACGGGAACGTTAAGCTCCTTTGCGAGTATTTTAAGCGAACGAGAGATCTCGCTGACCTCCTGCGTTCTGTTTTCTATCTTTCTGTCGGACTGCATCAGCTGCAAGTAGTCGATAACGACAAGCCCGAGATTGCTGACTCGGCGCAGCTTTGCCTTCATTGCAGTAACGGTGATGTCGGGCGTGTCGTCGATGAGGATGTCACAGCCCGAAAGAGACGATGCCGCCTGCGCGATGTGGTCCCATTCCTCACTCTTGAGCTCGCCCGTGCGCAGAGAATAGCTGTCGACCAATGCCTCGCTAGATATGACACGGTTTACGAGCTGCTCTGCCGACATCTCGAGCGAGAAGATAGCAACCGCCTTTTTTGTTGCCTTCGCTACGTTAGTGCCGATGTTAAGACAGAACGAGGTCTTACCCATACCGGGACGAGCACCGACGATAACGAGGTCGGAGTTGCCCATGCCTGCAAGCACTCGGTCAAGCGAACGGAAGCCCGTAGCAGTACCCTGAGCCGCGTTGGGATCGGTCACCATTTCGCGCAGATGAGCGTAAACGTCGGTCAACACCTCGCGGATGTGACGGAAGTTTTTGGTCTCTCGGCCCTGAGTGATCGAATATAATCTGTTCTGCGCCGATTCAAGAATTCCCGAGACCTCGTCCTGCTCGGAGTAGGCTTGATCGGAGACCTCGTCGCACATACGGATAAGCTGGCGCAAAACGCTCTTATCCTTGACTATCTTTGCATAGTCCTTGACGTTGAGCGCGTTGGGAACGGTCTGCGCTATGACCTTTATGTATTCCTCGCCGCCCGATTTTGAGTATATACCCTTCTTAACGAGCTCGTCGATCAAGGTAACGATGTCGATCTGACTGTTGGTGATGAAAAGGCCGTGCATCGCAAGGTATATCTGCTTGTGCTCCTCAAGATAAAAATCGTCGGCAGAGATCATATCTGCAACGAGATTTATCGAGGAAGGATCTATCAGGATAGAACCGAGCAGAGATTGCTCCGCTATTGCGGAGAAGGGCAGTTTTCTGATAATATCTTCAGCCATTTTAAAAATCCTTTTGATTTGTTATTTTGGAATCTGAACGTTCGGATTTACCTTTGGTTTATTTCACGTAGAACGGTTCGCTTGGATCTACCCTTTGGGTTAATCCATGTAGAACGGATCGCTTGGGTCTACCCTTTGGGTTAATCCACGTAGAACGGATCGCTTGGGTTTACCCTTTGGGTTACTCCACGTAGAACGGATCGCTTGGATCTACCCTTTGGGTTAGTTCACGTAGAACGGATCGCTTGGGTTTACCCTTTGGGTTAGGCTTCACAAACCGAGACCTTCAGCTTTGCGCTGACCTCGGGATATACCTTGACCTCGACCTCGTAAGTGCCGTAAGCCTTGATATTTTCGCCCAGCACGAGCTTTTTCTTGTCGATCTCCACAGCATGCTGCTTTTTGAGCTCCTCTGCAATATCCTTAGAGGTGACTGAACCGTAAAGGCGACCATCTGCACCCGAGGTGGCGGTGATCTTAACGGTAAGAGCGCTTATTTTGTCTGCAAGCGCCTTCGCCGCAGCCTTTTCCTCTTTGAGTCTGAACTGCTTGGATTCCTCACGGCTCTTTGCCTCGCTCAGCACCTTGGAATCAGCCGCAACAGCAAGCTTCTTGGGGAAAAGGAAGTTGCGGGCATAGCCGTCCGAAACCTCAACTATCTGATCTTTTTTACCCTGACCCTTAACGTCAGCTAAAAGTAATACCTTCATAATAATCTCCATTCCGCCGCCGTCGGCGGCACAAATAATAATCTGTGAATTTTGCCGTCGGCAAAATTCGTGCGTGAAACCGTTTTCTTTATGTTTGGATGGAAGTAACCTTCACGCTGTTCTCCTGTTTCATATTTTATAAAATTAATATGCGTGTATGGCGGTCAGCACATAGCCGTTAGGCAGATCTTTTTATTCAGCTTTCTTGATGTCGTTGTGATCGAATTCGAAATAATCGTCGATAGCGTCGGTAAGCATCTCACGAACCTTGGATAGATCCGAGTTTTTGACCTGCGCACCTGCAACGTCAAAGTGTCCGCCGCCCTTGAGCTTTTCAAGGATGAGCTGAACGTTGATGGTGCCCTTTGAACGTCCCGAGATCACCACGTCGCTACCCATGCGGACCAGAGCAAAGGAAGCCTCAATGTCCTTGATACGAAGCAGCTTGTCCGCGACCTTGGATGCAACGACTCTGTCCTCAGGAGAGGGCTCACGGTCAAGATCTATTCCCGTGATAGCGATGTGCTCACGGTATATCTTGGCCTTTGACTCGAATTCACCCGTAAGCAAGAGTTCTTCAAGACTTTCGTTGAAAAATTCTCTTACAACGGTCGTATGAGCGCCGCGAGAGTAGAGATAATGAGTGATCTCAAAGGTCTGAGCACCTGCGTTTCGTGTAAAGTTGTTGGTGTCGAGCATGATTCCCGACAGAAGCACCTCGGCTTCTTCCTTAAGAAGCTCATTGTCAAACCTGCTTCTGAGCAATATTTCCGCCACGATCTCCGAAGCGGAAGATTTAGTAGCCTCAACGTACTGTAAGAAGGGCTCAAAGGCGAGAGTGTTCGCCAGACGGTGATGGTCGAGAATAGCAATATCGGATATGGTCTGCGTAAGCTCTGCTGCTTCGTATATATACGGATTATTTACGTCACAGATAATAAGTACAGTGCCTGCCGAAACGAGATCCTTCGCTGCATCACGATTGATAAATATCTCGTCGTAAATTTTAAGCGGAGCAAGCTGAGAGTAACATACTTTGAACGCCTCGTTGTTTTTGTTGACGATTATCTTTACCTTGGGACGTTTTTCGGGAGCAACGTTTTTGTGCTCGTCTTCAATGATCGCCATGGCAAATCGCGCCGCACCGACGCAAGAGCCTATCGAGTCGAAGTCGGGATTCGCGTGTCCCATGATCAGCACCTCGGACGCGCTGCGGATCTTTTTTTCGAGGATATCTCCGCTGACTCGGGAAACGACTGCAGTGTTGTTTTCGATCGTCTTGTGAGTGCCACCAAAGAAATAGTATCCTGAAGAATCCTCGCGTCTGATTGCGATCTGGTTACCGCCCCTCTTAATAGCGATATCAAGAGCCTCAAAAGCAGCTCTTTCCTTGTCGCGCAGAGAACCGCTTATAGCGGCGATTCCCATTGATACTGTGATAGGGAAGCTGTTATCGCCCATCTTCAGCGACATTATCTTGTTCTGAATATCAAAATCGTTTTGCATTTGCTTGTCCAGCTCTTGCTTAGAGAACACGGCGATAAATCTGTCGTTATCGTAAGCATCGATAAATCCGTTCATCTCCTCCACCCAGCTTTTAAGCTTTGTTTCAACCGCTGTGGCGACCGAGCTGTAATCAGCGCGCACGTATTGCGCCAGCTCCTTGAGATTATCAAGCATAATGTAGGCGACCACAGGGCTTTCTCTTTTTTCTCTTTCCGCGAGAGAAAGGAGATTTTCAATGTCGTTAAATACGGTGAAGTAATAATTTTCCCCATGCATCTTAAAGATATATGCTTCTATTTCGTATCTGCGTCCATCAGACAGACGAGTGACAGTAGTGCCGTTTGTAACAGACTCTGTCTCAGGAAGCTCGAATATTGCCTCTCCAAGATCATCTCTGCTCTTGGCAATAGCAACAACAGATTGAATAGAAACCGAGCAGAATTCCGAGAGATCGATACCGCTGATCGCGCTTTTATAACCAAGAATATCCTGCAAAGCTCCGTTCATCAGCTTGACCTTGCCGTTGCCATCGACAATAGCATAGGGGAAGTCGATTATGTAACGGAACATATCGTAGATCTCGGTCTCGAGCTTGTGGGCCTCGCTTCTTGCTTTTTTTATTTTACTGTTCTTAACGAGGAAAGCAAGACATATAAATCCTGCCGAAAGAACGTAAAAAGCCGAAAAAACGATTATCATAGTCGAAAGCGTCTGCTTGTTTTGCAGATGGAATCCGACAATCGCAAGAATTGAAAAAAGAACTGCCGCCTCCGCAACGCAAAAGATCATAGGGACAGACATATCAAGATGGAATCTCGATCTTCGGCGCAGTTGAGCAGAACTTTTGTTTTTTGACGGTGATTTGACAGTCATTAGTTATCTCCTTTATTGTAAAATTCCTTCGCCCAGGAGTCGATCTTCCGTGTGATCACAAAAAACGCTCCGACAAGCGCAAGAAGAATGAAAAATGACGAGAGCTTGTTGAAAAGCAGGACAATGAGCAGAACTATCGGAATGACGCCAAGGATTCCAAATTTTTTCGGAAGTATCATTATAGCACCGATTCCCGTCAAAGCAAGACAGGGAATGAGCATGAAGGAAATGTTTCCGAAAACAACTGCAATGAAGGAAGTGTTGTTGGAGGCATCGGTCGTAAACGACATAATGTAGGCTAAGAGAAAGACCAAGGCCGTTATAGCGCTGACGGATAAGGTCCTGCTTTTAACGATCGCTGCCTGGTCGAAGTCCTGCGCCTCCAAAAGATCGTTTTTCAGCGAGTGGATAACGAAGGACAACGAAAGACAGAGTGCCACGATAAGTCCGGGAGCTAAATTAACGTAGGAGTTGACCGCCTCTGATATCTCGCTGTAAAGCGACTGTGTCAGCTCGGTCTGACCTGCGTACGAGATGTATTCTTCGGCAAATGCTTCGAAAAAGATGCGAATGTCAGCCGCAACGCCCGTCATTGTTTCGAACGAAAGGCTACCGTAACGTGAATATGTCGAGATTGCAAAAAAAGCAATCAACGGAACTATCGTTGCCACAGTGCAAGCAAGCACCGAAGTATTCAGATCCGATTTTGACAGTGAGGCAAGTCCCATCGCAAGTGCGGGGATCACAAAGATCAGCGAATATAATGAACGAACAGGATCAAGCGTTAGCACTAAGGATATGACGTAGATCAAAAGCGGTGTGGCGATAGGAAAGAAAATATTTTTCTTCCCGCAAGCACCAATAAGAGTAGCGTAGGAGCAAACACCGTAGACTGCCCCAAGCACGAACGCAGGGATTAGTGCAGAGCCCGAAAACGAAATAAAGATCAAACTCATAAGCACCGTCAGAAAGGTCCAGCGAATCTTTTTGATCAAAAGCCAAGCGAGCAAAACACACGTGATTACCATTGCCCATGCCCAGATCTCAAGATGAGTCTGCGAGTTGCCGAAAAGCAGAGGCGTCAGCATAGAAAAGAGAAGCGTCGTCGCGGACAGCATAAAGCAACACGAATAGGATAGCTTTCCCGGTTCGCTATAATGAAGCTCCTGAATGCCCTTTTGTGACATTGGACGAGCTTGTTTAACCGATCTGTATCCGTTCATAGCGACTCCTTTCCTTGATTTGCGCTCAACACAAACAATAACGCATTATAGCATTATATAATTATATCACACAAATGTGATTTTGTAAACAGAATTTTCAAAATTTACACAGTTTTATATATATTTAATGAAATGTTTTGTCGAAAACATAGCCTGTCCGTACTTTCTGCGCTCCCAAAGCGAGCTCGCTGTGAAAAAAGAAAAGAAATTTTGGAATTTTTTTAAAAAACTATTGCAATTCGAAAAAAAGTGTGATATAATACAACGTAGTGTATAGAGAATGCTGGAGTGGGTTGAGAGATCCACTCTTAAATTTTGTCTTGTCACAAACAGGGAAAGGATTTGGTTATATTTATGAAATCTAACGGAAACAAAAATATCTCCTCTGTCGTAAAAGAGCTTGTAACTCCTACGGCGGACGAAATGGGATATTATCTTTGGGACGTCGAGTTCGTAAAAGAGGGCGCGGATAAATATCTGCGTATCACGCTTGATAACGAAGACGGCATCACGATAGAGGATTGCGAAAAATTCCACAGAGCGATAGACCCCATTCTTGACGAGGCAGACCCCATCAGCGAAGCGTATATTCTAGAGGTTTCTTCACCCGGGATAGAGCGCGAGCTTAAAACGTCGGCGCATATCGAGGCTTGCGAGGGATGGGACGTTGAGGTAAGACTCTATGCGGCAAGAAACGGCTCGAAGATCTTTCGCGGAGTGCTCTGCGGATACGACGAGCAGGATAATATAGTTATCGGATCGGGAGAAGAAAAGATCAGCTTCAAGCCCGACGAGATAGCAAAGATCGCCACCTACTACGATTTTGGAAAATCGTGATAAACAGAAAAAATAAGAATCATAAAACGTATAACGATTGAAAGGATTTTTAGATCAATGAACACAGAGTTTTTTACAGCACTTGAGCTTCTCGAAAAGGAAAAGGGTATTCCCCAGGCGTATATGATCGAAAAGATCGAGGCGGCGCTGGTATCCGCGTTTAAAAAGGAATACGGAAACAATACTAACGTAAGAGTGCATATCGACCCTGCGAAAAAGGACGTAAGAGTATTTCAGCAGAAGGAAGTCGTTGAGGTGGTAGAGGACCCCGCAACTCAGATCTCTCTCGTGGACGCAAAGGCTATGAGCAGAAGAAATGTACTCGGCGGCACGGTCGAATTTGAAGTAAAGACCAAGAATTTCCGCCGTCTCTCCGCAGGTGCGGCAAAATCCGTCATCATTCAGGGTATACGCGAGGGCGAGCACAGAGCTATGCAGGAAGCGTATGAGTCCAAGCGTGAGGAGATCATCACCGCAACAGTACAGAAGATAGACTACGAAACGGGCAATATCCTTCTTGACACGGGAACGGGTCACGCTACCCTTCTTCGTTCCGAGCAGATCCCGGGCGAATACTATGAGGTCGGCGATAAGATCAAGGTGTTCATTCAGGAAGTAAACAAGGAGCTTCGCGGGCCTCTGGTTACTCTTTCGAGAGTTCATTCTGGTCTTGTAAGACGTATGTTTGAGCTTGAGATCCCCGAGATCACGGACGGCATCGTAGTTATCAAGGGCGTTTCGAGAGAAGCGGGCTCGAGAACCAAGATCGCGGTCTATTCGAGAGATGAGAGCGTTGACGCAGTCGGCGCTTGTATCGGTGCTCACGGAATGAGAATAGACAGCATCCTCAGCGAGCTCGGCGGCGAAAAGATAGATATCATCAACTACAGCGAGGATCCCGCAGAGTACGTAACCGCGGCACTTTCTCCCGCAACCGTTATTTCGGCGGAGATGGAGAGCGAAAGATTCTGCCGCGTCGTAGTTGCCCCCGACCAGCTTTCCTTGGCGATCGGTAAGGAAGGACAGAACGTTCGTCTTGCGGCAAGACTCACGGGTATCAAGATCGATATCAATGCCGAGGGACTTGAAAAGGCTCCAAGAAACAACTGATACGGCTTTTGAAAAAAGTTTATAAAAATGGAAAATAATAATCAAAAAACGCGTAAGGTTCCGATGCGTCAGTGCCTCGGATGCAACGAGCATAAGCCGAAGCGCGAAATGATAAGAGTCGTAAGGACTCCCGAGGGCGCGGTCGAGCTCGATTTCGTCGGCAAAAAGTCAGGCAGAGGAGCGTATATTTGCCCCAAAAGATCATGCTTTGCAAAGGCGAGAAAGTCAAAGAGAATAGAGAATATTCTCGAGGTCAAGCTCCCCGAAGAGATATACGATCGTATGGAGCAGAGCATTTCGGAGGCTGAGGAACAGGATGGCTGACGAAAAGAACCTGCTTGGGCTTATCGGCATTTGCAAAAGGGCAGGCAAGACCGTCGTCGGAGTTCCGATGATATGTGAGCATTTGCAGAAATACCGTAAGAAGCGTCCGATCGGTGAAGAAAAGGAAACAGAGCTGATCGTCATCGAAGCGTCGGACACCTCGCTTAACACGCATAAAAAAATAAGCGATAAATGTACGTATTATAAAGTAAAGCACATCAGAATAGAGTCGAACTGCGAAATTTTGGGCAGAGCAGTCGGCAAGAGTGCTGTCGCGGCAGTGGCTATAGCAGATGAAAGCTTTTGCTGCGCAATCTTGGGAAAGCTTCCCAAGGACAATTAAAACATTGCAGTAAACCGGAAAGGTATGGGTATAATTTATGGCAGTAAAACCTCAGATCAAAGCGAATCAACTTGCAAAGGATCTTAATCTTAAGAGTAAGGAAATAACCGACATAATGGCGGGAAAGGGGATCGAGCTGAAGACTCAGAAGGCGCTTGAGCCTCACGAGTTCGACGTTCTTTTTGACGCGCTTACGTCGGCACATCAGATTGAAGGAATCGACGACTATATAGACGGAGTTACCTTCATTCCCTCCAAGCTTGAAAAGGTGGAGAAAAAGGCTCCCGCGAAGGCAGAGCCCGCAAAGGAGATTGCCGTCGAGGAAAAGAAGGTCGAGGAGCCTGCAAAGGTAGAATCGTCAGAAAAACCGAATAAGAGCGAGAAGCCCTCTCCAAAGAGCGAGAAGGCGGCACAGCCCGAAACCAAAGCAAAGGAGGCTGTCGCTGCCAAGACGGACTCCGAGCCCCAGAAAGAAAACAAGGAAGAGAAAAAGACTCCCGAGCCCACAGCTCCCGTCATTAAGACTCAGCCCAAGGTCGACAGAGCAGAGGCGCTTGCACGTGCGGCAGCAATAGAAAGGGCGGCACAGCAGAAGGCGGCGCAGAGAGCTTCACAGGGAGGCAATCAAGATAACAGACAGAGGCCTGACAATAACAATAGAAAAACCGAGGCTCCCCGTCGTGACAGACCCGCGTTTGAGCAGAGACCTCAGGGTCAGCAGACTCAGCAGGCTCAGCAGCGCAATCAGCCGCAGACTAACGACCGTTTCTCACGTATGGGCACACCTAACTTCGACAGACAGGCGGCACCTCAGAGAAGAGACGACCGCAAGCCTCAGAAGCCTCAGTTCAACAATAACAGAGGCGGTATGGATAAGGACGATTATATCCCCTCCGCACCCAGAGAGAAGTTTCAGCCTCAGGCAATAGTCCGCGCACAGACCCCCAAGGGAGGCGACGGCACGAGCAAGAAGGGCGCGGCAAAGACCGTAGATATCCGTACCTCTAACGTCGATCTTTCCAAGTACGACGAGAAGCTCGACACCTTCGTTTCCGAAAACGAGAGAGACTTCCGCGGCGGAAACCAGAAGCTCAAGAAGCAGCAGAATCAGTCGAGACAGGAAAACAGCTTTGGCGGTAAGGGCAAGAACGGCAAGAAGGGCGGCAAGCCCGAGCATAAGCAGCCCGTAACGATCATCAAGGGTCCCTTGAAGGTTCAGATCCCCGACGAGATCATCGTAAGTGATCTTGCGGCAATGCTTAAAGTTACAGTAGGCGAGGTCATCAAGAAGCTGATGCTCCTCGGCGCAATGGCAACCGCTAACCAGACTATAGACTTTGATACTGCGGCGCTCGTAGCAGTCGAATGCGGAGCAGAGCCCGAAAAGGCAGTAGTAGTTACTATCGAAGAAAAGCTCTTCGATGAGACCGAGGACGCTCCCGAGCAGCTCGAGACCCGTGCTCCCGTCGTCTGCGTAATGGGACACGTTGACCACGGTAAGACCTCGCTCCTCGACGCGATCAGACACACCAACGTGACCACCGGAGAGGCAGGCGGTATTACCCAGCACATCGGTGCTTACAGAGTCAAGATCAACGGTCAGGATATTACCTTCCTCGACACCCCCGGACACGAGGCGTTCACCGCAATGCGTGCCCGCGGAGCACAGTCCACCGATATCGCGATTCTTGTCGTAGCGGCAGACGATGGCATCATGCCACAGACTGTCGAGGCGATCAATCACGCAAAGGCGGCAGGGGTAGATATTATAGTTGCAATCAACAAGATGGATAAGCCCACTGCAAATCCCGAAGCGGTAAAGCAGGAGCTTACCAAGTATGACCTCGTTCCCGAGGAGTGGGGAGGAGACGTCATCTGCGTTCCCGTATCTGCTCTTACGAGAATGGGTATAGAGGACCTTCTCGAGAACGTTCTTCTCGTAGCAGAGGTCAAGGAGCTCAAGGCTAATCCCAACAGACGCGCAAAGGGTCTTGTCATCGAGGCGAAGCTCGATAAGGGACGCGGTCCCGTTGCTACCGTCCTTGTTCAGAACGGTACGCTTCACAATGGCGATATCGTCATCGCAGGTACGTCCGTAGGACGTGTCAGAGCTATGACCGACCATAACGGTAAGCTTCTCAAGGTTGCAGGTCCTTCCGTTCCCGTTGAGATCATTGGTCTTGCCGAAGTTCCCACCGCAGGTGACGAGTTTGCGGCAGTTGAGGACGAAAGAATGGCAAGAGAGCTTGCAGATCAGAGAAAGTCCAAGGCAAAGGAAGAGTACTTCAAGGCTAACGCCAGAGCTAACCTTAACGATCTCTTTGCTCAGATCAGCGAAGGAATCAAGGATCTCAATATTATTGTCAAGGCAGACGTCGTAGGCTCTGCCGAGGCAGTCAAGGCATCGCTTGTTAAGCTGGCAAACGAGGAGGTAAGAGTCAACGTTATTCACTCCGCAGTCGGAGGAATTACCGAGGGTGACGTTACTTTTGCGGCGGCATCCAACGCGATCATCGTCGGCTTTAACGTCCGTCCTGATAAGGCGGCGCTCGACTCTGCGGAAAGACAGGGTGTCGATATGAGAATGTACCGTGTCATCTATCAGTGCATCGAGGAGATCGAGGCAGCGATGAAGGGTATGCTTGCGCCCAAGTTCCGCGAGAATCTGCTCGGTCATGCTGAGGTCCGTCAGACTATCCACGTTCCTAACGTCGGCACGATCGCGGGCTCGTATATACTTGACGGTAAGATCGCAAGAAACGCACAGATCCGTGTCGTCCGTGACGGCGTAGTTATCTTCGAGGATAAGATCTCGTCGCTCAAGAGATTCAAGGACGATGCCAAGGAGGTAGCGCAGGGCTACGAGTGCGGTGTCGGTCTCGAAAGATTCAACGACATCAAGGAAGGCGATATTCTCGAGGCATTTGTGATGGAAGAGATCGAAAGATAATCGAAAATATCAATTTTGAATATTCACGCAAATATTCAGTTTTTAAAGCAAATATTCATAACGATCCAGATATAACCCCGCACAGATCAGAATGCAGGCTCCATATCCGTGAGCCTGCATTTTGATTTAAAGCTTTATATGATAGGAGGTGGGAAAATGACTTTTGAAAAGTCCTGCGGAGCTGTAGTTTTTCGCAACGAGCGAAAGGAAGGTCAGCTTCAAAGATACGTGCTTATGATAAAGCATTCGGTTCACGGACACCATTCGTTTCCAAAGGGACACGTTGAGGTAGGCGAGACCGAGAAGATGACCGCGGAAAGAGAAGTGCTTGAGGAGACAGCGGTTCGTATACATATCAATGAAAAATTCAGACAGCCCGTATATTACAGACCCAAGCCGGGAGTAAAAAAAGAAGTCGTTTATTTTCTCGCCTTTACAAGACAGACCGAGATAAAAGCTCGTCCGGGAGAGGTTGCACAGGTCGATTGGATTCCCGTTGAACAAGCGGAATCGTTGCTTACTCACGGCAATGATAAAAAGGTCTTGTCGCTCGCGATCGAGTATATCGAGGGCAAGCGATAATGTCTGTTCTGTCCAAAATTAACAGATTAATCCGTCGTTTAAATTATGTATAAATATTCATAATTTGTTGACATATAACCACAATCGAAAGAAGCGATCAAGGCACCGAAAAGACGGCCTCGACCGCTTCTTTTTTTGTAGATCTATGCCCCGAAAAGAGCAAAAATTCCATTTGTGATCATACAGACAGCAACGCCGCAGATCGTTGGAATTATCACCGCTGCCAGAGTCCAGAGCCAGCTCCCCGACTCCTTTTTTATCGTCAGAAGCGTGGTCGCGCACGGCCAATGAAAAAGTGAGAAAAGCATTGTGCACAAAGCGGTTTTAAGGGTCCAACCGTTGTCGACAAACAGCGTTTTGAGCTCAAAAAGCGAGCTGTAATCGGTAAGCATATTTGCCGACGTATATGCCATAATAACTATCGGAATAACTATCTCGTTTGCAGGCAAAGCGAGAATAAACGCCAATAATATCACCCCGTCAAGCCCCAAAAGAGATGCAAACGGATCAAGAAAATTCGAGCAAATAGCCAATAAACTCGACTCTCCAAAATAGAGATTCCCCATGATCCATATAAGGATTCCGGCAGGCAAAGCCGATATGACTGCCCTGCCCAAAACGAAGATCGTGCGATCAAAAACCGAGCGAATAAGTGTCTTGCAGATCTGAGGCCTTCTGTATGGTGGGAGCTCGAGGGTGAACGCCGAGGGCAAGCCTCGCAAGAGCGTAATTGAGAGAATTTTTGACACTAAAAACGTCATTCCGACGGCAAGGATTATCAGTGCGGTCAATAGCAAAGCAGACACGAGTGACGACGAAAATCCTACGGCGCCGCCAACGAAAAATATTGATAAAAGCGTTATCAGTAAAGGGAATCTACCATTGCAAGGAACTAAAGAATTGGTCAGCATAGCGATCATTCTTTCTCTTGGTGAGTCTATGATACGGCAGCCGACGACTCCCGTTGCGTTGCATCCGAAGCCCATACACATCGTAAGCGCTTGCTTGCCGCAGCTGTTGCATTTTTTGAACGGTTTATCGAGGTTGAATGCGACGCGTGGCAGATATCCCGAGTCCTCAAGCAGAGTAAATAAAGGGAAAAATATCGCCATAGGCGGCAGCATTACGGATACTATCCAAGCGAGCGTACGGTATGCGCCGTCGATCAAAACTCCGCACAGCCATTCGGGAGTTTGTATATGGCGTAAGAGATTCCCAAGCTTATCACCGATGAAAAAGAGCGCCGTGGAGAGCCATTGTGACGGGTAGTTCGCACCCACTATCGTTATCCAAAATATGATTGCAAGCAGAGCAAGCATGATCGGATATGCGGTCTTTTTGCCCGTGAATAAGCGGTCAAGAAGGCGATCTCGATCTTGATCATCGCTCTTTTTCCGTCGGCAGACCTCGTGATAGATTTTTTCGGCGGCGAGGACGATCTGCTCCGATTCGTCTTCGGAATTTTTTTCGTTTTCGTATGAATCGTTCTCCGTTGTTTTATAAAATTCAGACCGTTCTCGCGGAGAAACTGTGTCTGATTTTTCTTTGTCTGACAAGGGATATTTTGCTTTTGCGTTATCATCCGTCGGTGATGTGTCCAAGAGCTTGTTGTTGGCTGACAAAAGTGTTCCAAGTGCTTGCAAAAGATCGCGAAGTCCGTCTTTTTTTCGTGCTATCGCGCCCACTGTCTGCACACCGATCCGTTGCCCCAATAGTTCGAGATCTATCTCTATGCCTTTTCGTTTGGCCTCGTCGAGCAGGTTGACGCAGATTACAGTAGGTCGCCTCAAAGCAAGTATCTGAAGCGCTAAAATGAGGTTTCTTTCAAGGCAAGTGGCATCGCAAACTACAACGATGGCGTCTATATCGGGCGAGCACAAGACCTCTTTTGCTATCTCCTCCTCGGCAGATCTTGTCACAAGCGAATATGTACCCGGAACGTCCACGGCAACGCAGGTCTTGCCGTCAAGGTCAAAGCAACCCTCTGCAAGCGCGACGGTCTTGCCCGTCCAGTTTCCCGTGTGCTGATTCATTCCTGTCAGTGCATTGAAGACCGTGCTTTTTCCAACGTTTGGGTTACCCGCTATAGCGATCTTGATCTCAGGAGTGAATTCGCCGTTCTTTTGTCGGCTCAACTCTGCTCTCGTGCTTTTTCTCGTCAGTCCCATCGTGCTCCACCTCCTTTTCGACCAAAATCGATCTGCAATCCTCATTGCGTATCGCAATCACGGCTCCGCGTATCATATACGCCTTCATATCGTTGCCTCGGCTTCGGTGCAGACACTTGATCTTCGTTCCTCGTATAAGCCCGATATCTAAAAATCGCTGTCGAATATCGCCGCAGGGCAAGATCTCAACTATCCTTGCAGACTCGCCTGTGGAAATATCGCACAGTTTATAGGTTTTATTCATAAAATTCATCTCCGGATCGTATATTGGGAGTTTCCCATTATCAGTATATCTGCCTTGAGGCGAAAGGTTACGTATTTTGTCGAGCGCTTGCAGATTCTTTCTTCAAAGACATTGACAAAATACCGATCATGGTATAAAATTATATTGTTTAATTGAATTGTGAGGTATGTGATGAATTGTAATAAAGCGGTTATTTTTGATCTTGACGGCACGTTGCTCGACACCTTGGACGACCTGACGGATTGTGTTAACTATATGCTCGAAAAATATGGATATCCGTCTAAAGATCGGATTGAGATCCGCCGTTTTTTAGGAAACGGAGCGAGGTATCTTATCGAGCGTTCGCTTGACGGAGCGCTTGAAGGCGAAGCTTTTGAGAGATTTTTAGAGGAATACAAGGAATATTACGAAAAAAATTCGGGTATCAAGACCGCGCCTTACGAAAACATCGTCGATCTGCTCGGCAGACTGAGAGAACACGGATTTAAAATAGCGGTGGTTTCAAACAAGCCCGACGGCGCGGCGCGTTATCTGTGTGATCTTCATTTTCCCGAGCTTGTGGACTTTGCCCTTGGCGATAGAGACGATATTCGCCGCAAGCCCTCGGCTGATCCCGTTTTGCTTGCTATGAGGGAGCTTGGTTGCAACAAGGCGGTCTACGTTGGCGACTCGGAGGTCGATATCGAGACTGCGAAGAACGCGAATATACCGTGTATCAGCGTTACGTGGGGATTCAGAGACAGAGATGAGCTTGCGGCAAGCGGCGCGAGTTATTTTGCCGACAATGCGGACGAGCTTGGGGCAATTTTGCTTGATTTGACGAATAAGGGCGAAAGGATAGATTGATATGCTTCCTGAAAAATTCAAGGAGAGAATGGAGAAGCTGCTCGGTCAGCAGAGCGAAGCTTTTTTTCAAGCGATAGAATCGGGCGAGGCGGTCAGAAGCTTCAGAGTTAACGGCATTAAATGTTCCGTAGATGATTTCGAGGTGGCGGACATTCAAATAGACAAAAGAAAAGCAACTTTTCCGCCTGATGCTTACTATACCGAAGAAAAATTCCCGGGTCGACTTTCGTGTCACCATTCGGGAATGATATATATGCAGGACCCATCTGCTATGGCGACCGTGCACGCGATAGAAATAAAAAAAGGCGCAAGGGTGCTTGACTCCTGCTCGGCGCCCGGAGGCAAAACCACGCAGCTTGCCGCTGCCGTTGGAAACCGCGGAGTTGTGGTCGCCAACGAATACGAGGCAAAACGATGCCGCATATTGCAGAGCAACGTTGAGAGAATGGGCTGTGTGAACACGGTCATCGTTAATCTCGACACTGCGGTGCTTGCCGAAACTTATCCTGCCGAGTTTGACGTTGTCTTATGCGATGCGCCCTGCTCGGGAGAGGGCATGTTCCGCAAAAATTCACTCGCTATTGACGAGTGGAGTGAGGAAAACGTTAATATGTGCGCGGAAAGGCAGAGGAAGATACTTGCGAACGTTGAAAAATGCGTTGCAGAGAATGGATATTTGATCTATTCGACCTGCACCTTTTCGCTCGAGGAAAATGAGAAGAACGTGGAGTGGTTTCTCGATAAATACTTTGATTTTGAGCTTTGTGAGGTAACAGAGGAATTAAGGCAGGTCACGTCTGATGGCATCTGCTTTGACGGTTGTCGATACGATATGACGAGGACTCGGAGATTTTATCCTCACGTTTCGGAGGGCGAGGGGCAATTTATCGCGGTTATGCGGAGACATGGTGATAATTTGCGCAAGAATGAGCCTCCTGCGAAGGGCAAGGGCAAAAAGGGCAGTGCACAGAGACCTGACAAGCAGGAACTCGAAGCGATAGCTGCCGCCAAAAGCTTTATTGATGAAAACCTGCTTGTCGACAGCTTTGACGAAGAATTGTACGAGCTGGCATATCTGAACGGAAACGTATATATAAAGCCAAAAATTGCCCTGCCGAAGTATTCGGTATTTGCGGCGGGCGTTTGCGTTGGAGAGCTTGTGGGTAAAAGGCTTGTGCCACATCATCAGCTTTTCTCGGCATATGGCGCTTACTTTAAACGTAAGATCTTGCTCGGCGGCGAGTCGGTTCAGGCGGCGCAATATTTGCGAGGGCTCGAGATCGCTGTTGAGGGCCTTGAGAGATTTGAAGATAAGGCTGACGGTTGGGCAGCGGTGCTGATCGACGGTTGCGCTGTCGGAGGCGGAAAGGTGAGCAACGGTATTTGCAAAAACCACTATCCGAAGGGACTGAGGAATCAGCAGTGATCAGAAAAGGTGTCGGTCGGAGGAGACCGATACCTTTTTTGTGATTATTTGATCTTCTGCTTTTTGACCGAAAATGTTGACAAAATCATACCGAGGTGATATAATCAATCTGAGAACGAAGTAGCGTATTCTTGTACGTGGCTTCGGCTACGCATTTTTTTGCCTTTTTGGAGGAAATCAATGAAAAAAATATCATTGCTGGCGTTTTTGCTTGTTTTAGTGCTCTGCCTACCGACTCTTGCGGCGTGCGGCAGATCAAAAAATGGTGGGGAAACGAATACCACCGAAGAAGCGAATACTACCGGTGAAACGAGCGAAGCTCCCGAAGAAACCACAGAAGAGGAGCTTATTGAAAGCAAAAACCTGGAGTTTACTCCTAACGGCGACGGTACCTGCTACGTTAGTGGAATGGGAAAGTGTACCGACACGCACGTCGTTATTCCTGCCGTTTCGCCTGACGGTCATAGTGTTACGGGTGTAGGAGAGGAAGCGTTTTATGATTGCAACAGCATAGTAAGAATAACTTTGCCCGACGTAATTAAAAGCATTGGTGCGCGCGCATTTATGTATTGCAGCAAGCTGACAAGAATAACCATACCCGACAGTGTCACAAGTATTGGTGCGAATGCGTTTATGTACTGCAGTAGTTTGACCAAAATAACTATCCCTTACGGTGTTTCGAGCATTGACAACGAAGCATTCGGCTATTGCAGTAATCTGACAAGTATTACTATCCCGGAGAGTGTTACCAGCATTGGTGTCGGTGCGTTTTGCTTTTGCAGCAGCCTAAAGAACATAACTATCCCTGACAACGTAAAAAATATTGGAGTACGTGCGTTTACATATTGCAGTAATCTGACGAGTATTACTCTCAAAAACAGTAGTAAGCTTACAGGAATAGGCGAATGGGCGTTTTACGGTTGCGGTAATTTGGCGAGCGTAACTCTCCCTGACAGTATCACGAGCATTGGTGCGCGCGCATTTGCGTATTGTAACGGTCTGACGAACGTTTATTACTTTGGAACTAAGGACGAATGGGCAAGTATAAGTATTGGTGATGATAACTCTTGCCTCAAAGATGCCGATATTGCCTATAACTACTCTGAGCAATAATAAAATATTTAAAAGCCCCGAACGCAATTTTGCGTTCGGGGCTTTTTTAAGGAGGTGTTATTCCCGTATGCATTTGTAGTGGGTCTTTTCATTTTACGTTGGCGTATGGGTGGATATATCCCGAGACCGAGGATAACGGGTATATCCTTGCATTTGAATCTATCACACATCCCGGATTGACGACGCAGGAGGCGCCTATCCTTGCGCCATCACAGATGACGGCGCCAAGGTGCTGTCTCTCCGAAAAATAGGTGCCGTTTGGCATATTTACAGAGATGTTTAGTGAGTCGAGTCTTGTATCCGTGACTACGGTACCCTCTCCGAGCACGGACTCGTAGCCCAAAATCGAATACGACAGGGAATTGTGAGAGAGGAGTCGCGAGCGATCAAAGGTTATACTGTTTTTTACGGTTGACATTTCTCCAACAGTACAAAACGAGCCTATTATTGAACGCTCGACGAGAGTATGATTGCATATTCTCGCGCCTCCGCAGATGATCGCAGGTGCTTCTATTTTGGCGGTTGGAGCGAGATAGGCGGAAACGTGGACCCAGATGTTATCTCCTATTTCGTCATATTGATCGTAAGGAAGGCGAGGGCCGTATTCGTTGATATATGAATGTAAATTTAACACCGCTTCCCATGGGCGAGCACGATCGCAAAAGGCTTCTTTGGCGATGGTTCGGGAAAGGTTTAGAGTGGGATATACGTTGTGCTCTCTGAAAACGCTACGTGCACTTCTGACGGTACGGCTCATAATACTACCTCTTCATATCTTTTGCTCTGTGTTTCAAAAGTGAAACCTATCAAATAAGATTGTTTGACACATTCGGGCAGAGATAGTCACATAAGTTGACAAATTATATTGCTATAGAGAAACTCCTTGACAATAAGATGTTGTTATGTTATAATATAAGATGTAGTACGCTGATCGAATCGCGGTTCGACAGCTTTTTAGGAGGATTTTATGAAGAAAATCAAAATTGTTGCTCTTTTTATCTCTGTGCTTGTAGCTCTTTCCGTGGTTATTTGCGCGTGTGGAGGCAACAAAAAAACTGATGGAAATGAAACTACCGTCGGCGGCAATGCAAATGAGAATACTACCGAAAAAGGTGGAGCAGATGAAAACACCACTGACAAGGGCGGTGCAAACGAAAATACTACCGACAGGGGTGGCGCAGATGAGGACGAGCTAGAAACATCCCTTGGTGGTTACGTTGAGTCAGAGGTCATAACTTTTGTTGAAATAACTATTGAAGAAGATTGATCCTGGTAACATCATAAGGAGAACGTAATGAAAAGATTGTTGACCGTTGTTGTCATCGTTGCGATGTTATTAATGATGATGTCGTGCGAGATTAAGGGCGGAAATGACACCACGACGCAAGCTCCCGAGACCACTGTTGAGCCGAGCACAACCGAAGGTACTACTGAGGGTACTACAGAAGGTACCACTGAGGGTACTACAGAAGGTACCACTGAAGGTACCACCGAGGGTACTACTGAGGGTACTACCGAGGGTACTACCGAGGGTACTACAGAAGGTACTACCGAGGAAACTACCGAAACACCCCAGCCCCATATTCACGAGTTTGGTGAATGGGTAACGATAAAGGCTGCGACCTGTATCGAAATGGGCGAGCAGGAGCGCGCTTGTGCTTGCGGCGAAAAAGAAACGCAAAGCATTGATGCACTCGGACACACTGGGGTTATAGATGCTGCAGTTGCACCCACTTGTACCGCAACCGGTCTTACAGAAGGTAAGCATTGCTCTGTTTGTAACGAAGTTCTTGTGGCGCAGGAAGTTGTTGCGGCACTCGGACACACCGAGGTTATAGACGAGGCAGTTG
>JAFQPM010000005.1 GCA_017411745.1 Clostridia bacterium
AAGGTGTTCAAGATCAACGGCAATCCCGTAAAGCTCAAGGGTGTAAACCGCCACGACTTCAACTGTGAAACCGCTGCGACCGTGAGCCTTGAGGATATGGCGAAGGATATTCACTTGATGAAGGAGTTGAATGTCAATGCAGTAAGAACCTCTCACTATCCCAATAGCCCCGAATTCTATCTGCTTTGCGACAAATTTGGCATCTATGTAATGGATGAAGCAGATCTTGAAATGCACGGTGCTTGTACCCGTGACGGTCGCTATGATATTCCTCTTTGGAAAGAGTATGCGGAGAACAATTTCTTTGCTCCCGGCATTACCGACAGACACACGGCACTTGTTGAAAGAGATAAGAACCGCACGAGCGTAATCATTTGGTCTCTCGGAAACGAGAGCTCCTTCGGCAAAGCATTTTTCAAGGGCGCAAATTACATTAAAAATCGTGACAAGACAAGGCCTGTTCACTACGAGGGCTTGCAGAACGCAGATCCCAAATACTACTATACCGAGCTTGTCGATATGGTCAGTATGATGTATCCGTCCTTTGAAAAGATTCGCACTGACGTTCTCGACAATCCCAAGGAAACCCGCCCATTTGTGCTTTGCGAGTACACTCACGCAATGGGTAACTCTTGCGGTGATATTGCGGCGTATTGGGATATGATCTATAACAACGAGCAGATGATGGGCGCTTTCGTTTGGGAATGGGCAGATCACGGTATCAAGACCGACGACGGATTCCTTTACGGCGGTGACTTTGAAGAGCCGGAGCACGACGGAAACTTCTGTGCGGATGGTCTTCTGACTCCCGATAGAAAGCTCAAATCCAACGCTCTTGAAATGATGGCTGTTTACGGAGGCAAGACAACCTCCGAAATGTGCGAAGTAGATATTCCCAAGAGTTCTTATAAATTCTCGTCTGCAATCGCAATTGAGGTCAACGAGCACACCGGAGAGATCACCTCGATCGCGGCAGACGGAAACGAAATACTCCGCACGCCCATCCACTTCAACATTACCCGTTACACCGATAATGACCGTGACTTGATTCCTCATTGGATCGGTCGTTGCCATCTTTCCTCTTGCAAACCCCATATCTTCTCTTGTAAGAAGTCAGGCAATCATTACAAATTTGAGGGCGTTCTTGCTGCTAACTGCTTGATGCCTGCGGTGGAATTCACCCTCGAATATACTGTGGTTGCAAATGAACTAACCGTTTCGGTTTCCTATAAACTTGCTGATTATATCGAGAGATTCCCAAGATTCGGATTTGAGTTTGGTGTAGACAAAGGACACTGCAACTTCTCTTATGTTGGCTTTGGACCGATGGAGAGTTATGTGGATAAGAAGGCAGCTTGTGAGTACGGATACTACGTGAGCTCCGCAGAGGAAAACTATGATATGAAGTATATTCGTCCGCAGGAATCGGGTAGCCATTATGCTTGTAAGTATATGTCGGTAAAGGATCTCTTTAAAGTAACTGCAGATAAACCCTTCTCTTGCTCGGTTAACCCATATACCACGGAACAGCTCAGAGAAACACTTCACTCCTTTGAGCTTGAGGAAAATGATTTTGTTAACGTTTGTGTAGACGTTGCAATGCGTGGAGTAGGTTCTCATTCCTGTGGCCCCGATCTTCCCGATGAATTTGAGATTCCGAGAGAAGGAAAAAACACCTTTAAGTTCACGTTTTAATTGAAACAACCTTCTGCGGTGTTTCCACCGGAAGAACATACTACTTTAGGAGGCATCTGCAAGGATGCCTCCTATTTTCTGAAAAAGAGAAAAAGATAATGAAAATTGCTTTAATTGCACACGATAAGAAAAAGGACGAGATCATTGAACTTGCAAAGCAGTACAAGGACATGCTTGCCAATTACGAGTTTTACGCGACGGGAACTATGGCAACACTTATCATGGGTGAAACAGCGCTGCCAATACATAGAATGAAAAGCGGACCTCTCGGCGGCGACCAACAGATCGGCGCAATGCTTGCAAACGGTGAGCTTGGATTGATTATCTTTCTGCGCGATCCTCTGACCGCCCAGCCACACGAGCCTGATGTTTCTGCATTGCTTCGTCTTTGTGATGTTCAGAAGATTCCGCTTGCAACTAACGCAAGCAGTGTTACAATTATGCTTGAATCGTTAAAGAATGCATTGATACAATGCTCACCATTGAAACTTTCTCGAAGGCTTTTCGATGGCGTGGAGAACCCAAAAGTTTGATGTTCCATAGTGACCAAGGGGTGCAATACACCTGCCATGCTTTCAGAGAGTTTTTAAAGGAATGTTCGGTAACACAATCGTTTGCCACGCCGGGAACACCGACTGAAAATGCAGTCTGCGAAGCATTCTTTTCGAGAATGAAATACGAGGCGCTGTATCGTCAAACATATTCATCGGTCGAAGAGATTGACGAGGAGGTAAGCAAGTATATTGATTACTATAACAACCGCAGACCTCATCGGTGTTTGAATTTCAAGCCGCCATCCGAGATTGAAGCGGCATATTACGCAAGTTTAAAAACATAACAAAGTGCAACTCCTGATTATAAAAGGCGAGAGCATCTATTTCTTGGCGGAGAAATAGATGCTCTCTTTTTGCTATTTAAAAACATAGCAAGGGGCAACTCCTTTTTGAAAGTGTTCACAAAGTGGTTACCCCCGCAATGGCTGGGATGGCCAGATTTGAACTGACGAATGCTAGAGTCAAAGTCTAGTGCCTTACCGCTTGGCGACATCCCAATATTCAACTATGTTATTATATCAAAAAGCTTTCTTATTGTCAAGGGCTTTTTGCGATTTTGGAAAAAGATTTGCTTCGATATCGTCGGGGAAAATGGTTTTATTGTCGAATAAAGCCATAAAAAGAATGCTTTAATTGTTTATATTGCATATTGACAAACTTTGGTTGCGGGCATATAATTACAAGGTATGAAATAATGACAAATTTGATTGATCCAGAATGGAGATTTTTATGAATACCACGGTTCAAATATTGCTTAGTCTGTCGGTCTGTGCGCTAGCCGGCTTGCTTATGTCGCGTGTCTGCAAGCTTTTGAAGCTTCCTGCGGTCACGGGATATCTTATTGCGGGAATACTTGTCGGTTGCTTCTGCCTTGGCAGCTTTACTCTCCCCGGAGGCTATCACCTAGGCTTTGGCGACAAGGATTTCAAGGACATTCACGCGCTTGGCATCGTTTGCGACATCGCGCTTGGATTTATCGCGTTTTCTATCGGCAGCGAATTCAAGCTTTCCGATCTTAAAAAGACGGGCAAGCAGGCGACGATAATCGGCATTTTGCAGGCGGTGGCGACCACGGCAGTCTGTATCGCCGTACTCTTCGGTCTGCACTACGTTTTGATCGCTGTGACCGGAAAGGACTATCTCCCGATCTCCGCGGTGCTCATTCTTTCGGCGATCGCGACGGCGACCGCACCTGCGGCGACCTTGATGGTCGTTCGTCAGTACAAGGCGAAGGGTCCTTTGACAGATCTGCTTCTTCCCATAGTTGCGCTTGACGACGCGGTCGGTCTTGTTATCTTCGCGGTGCTCTTTGGAGTTGCCAAGGCGATCGACGGAGGCTCGACGAACGTGACATCTATCGTCGTAGAGCCGCTTGTCGAGATAGTTGTATCTTTGCTCGTGGGCGCTTTGCTCGGCTTCGTTCTCTCGAAGCTTGAAAGGCTTTTCCATTCCAACAGTAACCGTTTGAGTTTGGTCATAACCTTCGTTTTCGCGACGGTTGCGGTCACCGAGCTTGACAACCTTTCGATAAACGGAGTACATATCGGATTTTCTTCGCTTTTGACCTGTATGATGTGCGGAACGATATTCTGCAACGTCTGCGAATGCTCCGACGAGATGATGGCGAGAGCAGACGGCTGGACCAAGCCGCTTCTGATACTTTTCTTCGTTATCAGCGGCGCAGAGCTTGACCTGAGCGTATTTACACAGCCGATATTCGTGCTGATAGGTCTTATTTACATTATTGCGCGTTGTATCGGCAAGTATTTCGGTGCGATGAGCTCGGCTAAGATGACGAAATGCTCGCCCGATATAGTCAAATATCTCGGTATCACGCTGTTCCCCCAAGCGGGAGTTGCGCTTGGTATGGTGAGCACGGTTGCGGCGGATTCTGTCTTGAGTGCAGATATCGCGTCGGTAGTACGTTTCGTCATTCTGTTCGCGGTCCTTGTTTACGAGATCGTCGGCCCCGTTATGACCAAGTGGGCACTGACAAAGGCGGGAGATATTACCGCGAAGCCTGCCGATTCGAGCAGACGACGCAAAAATCAGCTCCCCGAAGGTCAAGCCTGAAAAAATTTAATATCTGATGAATAAAGAAGCCATTGTGTGCAGATAATTCTTTCGTAAAGAAAAAGAAAGGACGTTACACAATGGCTTCTACTAAAAAATTACTTATTTGCACCTTTTTGATCCTCACCTTAGCTCTTATTGCAGGGCTTTTTCCCGTACACGGAGAGGGGGAGATCTACGACACCGTCGTGCGCTTGCACGTGCTTGCGAATTCCGACAGCGACGAGGATCAGGCACTCAAGCTGCTGGTTCGCGACCGCATACTTGAGGTGGTTGCTCCCGCAGTCGAGGATTGCTCGTCGCAATCCGAGGCGATAGCGGCTATCGGAGGGATAATGGACGAGATCGAACTCGCCGCCGAGGAGGTCGTGCGGGCGGAGGGATTCGACTACGACGTGACGGTCAGCATCGGGAAGGAATATTATCCTACTAAAACCTACGAGAGCTGCGCGTTTCCGAAAGGCGAATACGTTTCCTTGCAGGTCGGCATAGGCGATGCCGAGGGACAGAACTGGTGGTGCTGTCTTTTCCCGACGCTTTGTCTATCGGCGGCAAGCGACGATTCATCAAAGTCGAACGAGGACGCGTTCATGTCTGCGGGACTGACGAGCGAGCAATACAAGATAATTACCGAAACCGGATCGACGAAATATAAAATAAGATTTAAGATACTTGAAACTATCGGGGGGCTTTTTAAGTGATTTTTCTGTTGACAAATTGAGGTAAATGATATATAATATAAGGGAAGCGATTGCTTTAGACCTTATTTTGAAAGGAAACGGTAATGAAAAGAACAACTAAAAACGTTTTCAGAATTATTATCAGTATCATTTACATCATTTGGGGAATTATGGGACCCGTGTCGGCTATCAACGCGATCATCGCGCTCAACGTTCCCGCACTGATCTCGGCAACGGTCAGCGTTCTTATGCTTCTTGCAGGTATTTTCGGCCTTCTCGGTATGAAGAAGATCAAATGCAAGGTGTTTGGCGTGATCATTTTCGTGTTTGCCGCTATTGCGGTGGTTTCCGCGCTTATGGCAGGCGGTGGATTTGTCAATCCCTTGATCACTGCGGTTCTCGCGTGGCTCTTTATTATTTGCGTCTGATAAATTGAAAACGCAACCGAGGCAACTCATTGAGAGTTGCCTCTTTTTTTGAATCTTAGTTAAGCAAACTGAACTGAATGGCGTTTGTTAGAATGATATTAAGCGAGCTTAACAGAAAACTGTGGAATTGGTTAATTATACTTAACTTTGTTTTGCCGTTCTTGCGGTTCGTATTTTTTTGATAAGATATCGGTTGTGCAACCTGATCGGTGTTGACATACGCCGCAATTTATGATAAAATATAAATTGTATATATATGTTTACATTTGGACGGTATGGAAATGAAAAACAACATAAAAAGACCCGAATTGCTCTCGCCCGCGGGCAATTTCGAAAAGCTGAAGGCTGCTTTGCTTTACGGCGCTGACGCTATATATTGCGCGGGACAGAGCTTTGGTATGCGCTCGGCTGCAGACAATTTTACGGTCGAGGAGCTTTACGAGGCGGTAAAATATACTCACGATAGAGGTAAGAAGCTCTATCTGACGCTTAACACAATGCCTCACGGAAACGAATACGACGAATTGCGTAAATTCCTAGCTGATATAAGCGCTGCGGAGATCGACGCGTTTATCGTTGCCGATCTTGGAGTTATGGCGACGGTCAGGGAGATCATGCCCGATGCTGAGATACATATTTCGACGCAGGCGAGCATAGTTTCGCCCGAGGCGGCGAAGGCTTACGCGGCGCTGGGTGCTAAAAGGCTCGTGCTTGCGCGTGAGCTTTGCTTTGAGGAGATCAAGGCGATCCGCGACGCGCTTCCCGAGGACGTGGAGCTTGAGGCATTCGTCCACGGCTCAATGTGCGTTTCTTATAGCGGAAGATGTATGCTTTCAAATCTTATGACGGGCAGAGATGCCAATCGCGGAAGGTGCACACAGCCTTGCCGTTGGAATTACATAATTTACGAGGAAAAGCGTCCCGATCTGCCGATACCGATCGAGCAGACCGAGCTTGGCACGTTCATTATGTCGTCCAAGGATATGTGCACGATCAAGCACATTCCCGAGCTTATCACTTGCGGCATAGATTCCTTCAAGATAGAGGGAAGAATGAAGAGCGCGTATTACACATCTGTGGTCACGAACGCTTACAGAATGGCTATTGATGCTTATCTTGCCGATCCCGAGGGCTATATATTTGACAGCCGTTGGTACAACGAGCTTGAGAGCGTTTCGCACCGTGAGTATTGCACGGGCTATTATCTCGACGACCCGATGGACAACGCGCAGCTTTGCACACAGACGGGATATATTCGCGACAAGGCATATTTTGCTACCGCGATCGATTATAATGAAGAAGAAGCTTGCCGTATTGCTGCCCTTGGTGTTGCTCTTGAAAACGAGAACGGACGGCTTTACCGCTTCATTCAGCGCAACAAGGTCAAGATCTCGGACAGAGCCGAGATGATCTCGCCTATGAAGGTGGGCAGGGGCTTTGAGGTTGGTGAGATCTATCTTACCGATGGCTCGGCTGCCGAGTCCGCGCCCCACCCCTCGATGATCTTTTGGTGCAGAGTGCCCTTTGAGGTCAAGGAAGGCGACATAATGCGTGGTGCGGAATAATTTTGACGGAGAAAATAATGGGTTTTATAGAAATAATTAAGGCGATAATTTTCGGAGTTATAGAGGGTATAACCGAGTGGCTGCCCGTCAGTTCTACGGGGCATCTGATACTTCTCGACGAATTTTTGTCGCTTAACGTGGCACCCTTGCTTGACGCTACCTTTGCAGATGAATACATGAGTATGTTTGAGGTCGTCATTCAGCTTGGAGCGATCCTTGCCGTTGTCGTGATGTTTTTCGGAAAATTAAATCCTTTTGCGCCCTCGAAAAGCACGACCGAGAAAAAGGCTACTTGGGTCTTATGGTTCAAGGTGATATTGGCGAGTGTTCCCGCCGCGTTTGTCGGAATAGTCGTTGACAAGCTGCTTGAAAATGCCACGGGTAAGAACATTGACGGTTGGATCTACAACGCGGTCACGGTTGCCGTTGCTTTGACCGTGTACGGTGTGCTTTTCATACTTGTGGAGAGGTGGCAGTCGAAGAAAAATTCGACGGTATCGTCGGTTGAGGGGATATCATACGGTCAGGCGATGCTTGTCGGTTGCTTTCAGGTACTTTCGATAGTGCCCGGTACTTCAAGGTCGGGTTCTACGATTCTCGGCGCGAGAGCTCTTGGCATATCGCGCTCGGCGGCGGCTGAATTTTCCTTCTTTATGGGTATTCCCGCTATGGTGGGCGCGAGCTTGCTCAAGGGATACGGATTTTTTGATTACGTCAGCGAATCAGGAGTGCAAGTGCCGCCGCTTGCGTGGGCAGTTTTGGCGATTGCAAGTGTCGTAGCCTTTGCCGTTTCGATGGTTGCAATAAAGTTCTTGATGGAATTCGTCAAGAAGCACAGCTTTGCGCCCTTTGGCGTATATCGCATAGTGCTTGGCGCGCTCGTTTTGATTTATTTTGCTTGCGGTTTTTGATTATGGAAAAATTGAGGATAAACTACCCTATAATCGTTGAGGGTAAATATGATAAGATAAAGATACTGTCGGTCGCAGACGCTTGCGTGATACAGACCGACGGTTTCGGGGTCTTTAAAAATTCCGAGAGACTTGCTTTGATAAGAAAGCTTGCCGAAAGGGAAAAGATAATAGTTATGACCGACAGTGACGGCGCGGGCAAGGTCATTCGCTCGCACATCACGTCGGCAATACCGAAGGACAGGCTTATACAACTGTATATTCCGCAGGTCGAGGGCAAGGAGAAGAGAAAGCAGGCGCCGTCGGCAGAGGGGTATCTTGGAGTCGAGGGCACAGAAGCTGATATTATCCGACGCTTGCTTGAACCGTTTGCAAGTGACGTCCAGCTTCCGTTGCGTGCCGAGATCAGAAAGGCGGATCTTTACGAGGTCGGGCTCACGGGGGGCGCTGACAGCGCGCAAAAAAGGGACGATTTTGCAGTCAGCATAGGTCTTCCGCGTGGTATGACGCCTAATGCTCTTTTGGCGGCGCTTAACGTGCTTATGGATAGGGACAAGCTCTATTCTATGATAGGTGATAAATAATCACGCGGATTTTGATAATAACTGTGAAGAAATCGGAGAATAAAAAATGAAAACAAAGTTGCTGAAGTGTTTAACGCTATTTGTGACGATGATCATCGTCGTTAGTACATTCTCGGTCATTGTATCCGCTTATAGCGGCACCCCATCCGTTACAAATTGGGGAACGAGAGACGAGGTATGCACGGAGCTCAGCGAATATGCAGAGGCATATTATACGGGGGATTACACCTATGAGTCGCTTTCGTCGCTGTCGTCAAGCGAACTGAAAACTCAACTCAAGAGCCTTATGACGACGACTCATACCTATCAGTCTTCTTACAGCGACTGCAGAGATTTGGCAAAATATACCGACTGTCAAAACGGCGACGGCACGTCTGTTGTTCTTTTGTATACATCGTTCGTTGCCAATCAGCAGCTTTGGATAAATAATACCTCGGGAGGCTGGAACAGGGAACACGTATGGCCCAAGAGCATTGGCGGAAAAAATGAGACGGGCGGAGGAGCAGATCTTCATCATATTCGTCCTTCCGACTCGGGCGTGAATACGGATAGGGGAAATAAGCTCTATGGCAACGTTCCCAATCCTACCGCTACCAGTATAAGCAATAGCGTTACCGGAAAGATACAAGGCGGCACCTATGATGGCAGATATTTTGAACCTAACGATAACGTTAAAGGCGACGTTGCGAGAATTTGTTTGTATCTATACGTGCGTTGGGGATCCGCGTGGGGTGCGGACAGTATTACCAAGGTCTTCGAGAGCGTTGACGTTCTGCTTGAATGGTGCGAGCTTGATCCTGTTGATACTTGGGAGATGGGCAGAAACGATGCGGTTCAGAGCATTCAGGGCAACAGAAACGTGTTTATTGACTATCCCGAGCTTGCATGGATGCTCTTTGAGGAGGATATTCCTGCTGAAATGACAACTCCTTCTATGAGCTTGATCAACGGAAGCGTTGATACCGAGACGGAAACCGAAACTGAGACCGAAACTGAGACCGAAACTGAAACTGAAACTGAAACCGAGACAGAGACAGAGACGGAGACGGAAACCGAGACAGAGACTGATATAAAAATAGAAACGGAGACTGATACTGAAATCGAATCCGATACTGATAGGAATCAAGCAGAGGAAGATGTTGGAACTGATACATCAACAGTTACCTCACGTGACGAGACTCAAGATCAGCTTGAAGAGACCGACAGGACTGAGAATGGATGCAATTCGAGTGTTTCGGGAGGTCTTGTGATCGTGTCGGTAGTGGCTACCGTGCCATTTGCTGTTGCGCGCAAAAAGAAAGAGCTTTAAGCTTGAATAACGGATACTTTTTGGAGGATTATATGGCGGAATTTTTGGAGATCACGATGATAGTCAGCTTTGGTGTATCCTGGCCGATGAACGTGATAAAGTCCTACAAGGCGAGGACGACTAAAGGGAAAAGCCTTGCGTTTATCTTGCTTATTTTGTTCGGGTACGTTGCGGGAATTACATCCAAGTTCGTTAACGAGAGCTATATGGCGAATATCGGGCAGAAATGGTACGTGCTTTTCTTCTACGTTCTTAACTTTATAATGGTCAGCGCCGATCTTTGTCTTTACGTGCGTAATTACAGACTTGACAAACAAAGAATGATCGAGGAGGAATGATCTTTATGAACGTACTTGCAATTGGAAACAGCTTTTCTGAGGATGCGACGAGATATCTGCACGGCATTGCACGCGCAGACGGAATGTATACCGAGATAGTCGGCGCGGCTATAGGCGGCTGCTCTTTTGAGTGGCACTATCGCAATATGCTTGCCGACCGTAAAGAGTATATGCTTTTCTTTAACGGATATTTCACCGGATTCAGAACCACGCTCAAGGAGGCGCTTTTGTCGCGCGAGTGGGACGTTGTCACTATTCAACAGGTGAGCCATTTGAGCTTTAATAAGGAAACTTATCAGCCTTATGTGTCTGCGCTTGCCGCATATATCAGGCAGTATGCTCCCAAGGCGAAGCTTTTACTTCAGCAGACCTGGGCTTACGAGGAGGGAAGCGACCGCCTTCACAATATCGCGGGATATCAGACGGGTGATGATATGCTTGCAGATATCAAGAAGGCATACGGCGAGATCTGTGATGAGGTCGGTTTTGACGGAATTATTCCCTCGGGTGAGATGTTTGCAGAGCTTTTGAAGCTTGGTATTCCCAAGGTGCACAGAGATTCCTTTCACGCTACGCTTGGACTTGGAAGATATGCGCTCGGGCTTTTGTGGTATCGCATGCTGACGGGCAGAAGCGTTGAAAATAACAGCTTTTGTGACTTTGACGAGCCGATTTCCGACGAGGAGATCGCAATCGTCAAGAAATACGTGGATTCGGTTGCTCTGTAAGGAGCTTTGAAATATAGAAGAGGCAACGCCCACGAAAATTTGGGCGTTGCCTCTTTCTTAAGGAAAATTAAGAATTCTCGTATATATATATTAAGAATTTCATTGTATGATATACACGGAGGTGAAAAAATATGAACGTATTGGTTGTTGATGACGATAGAGAGATCGTTGACAGCATAAGTATTTTTCTTTCTGGGGAGGGCTATAAGTCATTCAAAGCCTATGACGGAATCGAAGCGCTTGATATTCTGTCGGAAAACGAAGTGCATCTGATGATTCTTGATATTATGATGCCAAGGCTTGACGGGATCAAGACCTTGATGAAATTGCGTGAATCAAGAAATATTCCCGTTATTCTGCTTTCTGCAAAATCTGAAGATACAGATAAAATTTTCGGACTTACGGCAGGGGCAGATGATTATGTTACGAAACCGTTTAATCCTTCGGAGCTTATGGCAAGAGTCAAGTCACAGCTCAGAAGATATACCGCTCTCGGTGCTATCGGAAAGCAGAACGGTGAAATCGTAATTGATGGTCTCTGCGTCAACACGGAGCGCAAGACTGTAAAGGTCGATGGGGAAAACGTCAGACTGACTCCCGTTGAGTACAAAATACTTGAGCTGTTGGTCAGAAACAGGGGGCGCGTGTACTCTGCGGAGGATATTTATTCAAACGTATGGAATGAACAAACGATCGTAGGGGATAACACGATAGCGGTACATGTCCGTCATATCCGAGAAAAAATCGAGATCAATCCCAAAGAACCGAAATATCTTAAGGTGGTTTGGGGGATAGGCTATAAGATTGATTAGAGGAGAAGGGATCTATGAAAAAAATAATTTATTCGAGCTTTTTGAAGCTTATTGCCGTGATCTTATTGATCACGAGCATTGTGTGCGGTGTATTGACTATGATATACGGGAATTTAGAATATGGTGAGGAGGAGCAGGATATATATGCATTTGAAAGCGATTTCTCGGAATCGTGGTATATTTCTTACTTGCTGAGCCGACCCGAAAATCTGCTGATGGATGCATACTACAGCGCATACGGTGATCGTGAGTACGAAGGTGAAGTTACATTTGATGATCAGGAAACCTATAGTCAAGAGAGCAATGCAGTTGAGGATCCCGAGATCATTGAAGACAACCTTACGCAAACATTCGGAGATCCTTATAATTTTGAAAAAATAAATTATTACGTACAGTGGAATGATCTTGTATTTACAAACTGCGGAGCCGTTGCCCCCGAGGAGCTTATGCAGGGCGAGTATTATTCCTATTTGAAACGTGATAACACCGGCATGGTGGAGCGCTCATCGACAAATGAGCTTCGGGGATATTGGATAGAGGGGCTTGAGCGATTTGATTCCACGAGTGTCATTATCATCAGCTGCAGTGTAAAGGAAGAGACCGCCAAAGAATACAGGGCAATCTGGGAGAGGCAAGAAAATATATTTATCGGAATGTGTGTTCAAACGCTTTTATGTGCTATTGTTGCTCTGATTTTGTTGATCTATCTGCTCTGCGTATGCGGAAAGAAGGCAAACGGTGAATATAAGAATATGTGGCTTGATAACGTCTGGGTCGAGATACATTTGGCGGCGGTTATCGCTGCGGGTGTCGGATCGGTCGCACTCTGTATATTTGTACTTGAAGAATATATGTGGGGGAATTTCCCTCATATTTTGATTGGTTGGGCAATAGGGGCAGCTTCAGCGTTCGGCAGCTTGGTTATCATAACGTCGCTGCTTTCGATCATACGGAATATTAAAACCAAACGGCTGGTCGAAACAAGCATTATACTTCGTATTTTAAGGTGGATATTGCATTTGATAATTAAGATGATAAAGTGGATCTGGAGACTAACGAAAGCGTTTTGGACGACTATTTTCAGGATGCTGTCGAAAAAAACAGGTGTACTTTTCACAACTATGCTTTTTGTATATACAGCCCTTATTGGAGTCATGGGTGTGTGTACGGCTATTTCTCCGATATGGTTGCTAATTGGTGTTCTCTTGTTCGGAATTGCGTGCTTTGCTGTTGCTTGTCGAGCCAAAGATCTTGATGAGATAAAAAAAGGTGTCAGTGAGGTGCGGAGTGGAAATGTGTCGTATAAAATTCCTGAGCTGAAGTGCGATGATATGAAACCCTTGGCGGTTAATATAAATGATATTGCCAAGGGGCTCGACGAATCCGTATCTGCCAAGGTCAAGGCAGAAAGATTGAAGAGCGAGCTTATTACGAATGTATCACACGATCTGAAAACACCGATTACTTCTATTGTCAGCTATACCGAGCTTTTGTCAAAAATAGATGAGCTGCCCGAAGAAGCAAAGGATTACGTGTCCGTAATTGCTAAAAAGAGTGACAGATTAAAAAGGCTTACGCAAGATCTGTTCGATATTTCAAAGGCGCAGAGTGGTAACGATGACGTTGTTTTGGAAAAGCTCGATGTGGCGCTTCTTATCAACCAAGCGCTTGGTGAGCACGATAACGAAATTCAAAGCTCGGGTCTGCCGTTTTGCGTAGAAGCTCCTAAAGAGTTATTCATTTTAGCTGACGGTCGAAAGATGTCGCGCGTTTTGAGCAATTTGATTAACAACATTCTTAAGTATACGATGAAAAACACAAGAGTGTTTATTGCTGCATGCGAAAAAGAAGGCAATATTGAAATTGAGTTCAAGAATATTTCTGCATATCCTCTGAATTTTAACGTGGAAGAAATTACCCAAAGATTTGTTCGCGGTGACGAATCAAGAACAGCAGAAGGAAACGGTCTCGGCCTTGCGATCGCAAAAAGCTATACCGAAATATGTAACGGAGTTTTTGAAATCGTAGTTGACGGCGATATGTTCAAGGCAATTTTGAAATTTAAAAAGTATAGTTAAGTTTGGATGATTGACTTTTGAGGTAATATCTTAATATCTAATGAATAAAGAAGCCCTCGATCAAATATCGAGGGCTTCTGTCCGTATATGAAATATAAAACCATCCGGGAATCAGAACCTTTGCACAAAAATTGCAAGCAAATTTTGGCGTCGGAGTTCGATTAAGCCCGAAGGATCACAATAATAAAAAGGAGTAGCCGTTGCTACTCCTTTTTGTTATTGGTGACCCATCCGGGAATCGAACCCGAGTTTCCAGCGTGAGAGGCTAGCGTCTTAACCGCTTGACCAATGGGCCGTATCTTGACGACTTGAATATTATAGCACACTTTTTTTGAAAATGCAAGAGGTTTTTGAAAAAAAGTTTAAAAATTTTTTGGAATTTTTGAAAAAAGACGAAAAAACCTCTTGCATTACGTCGAACAAGTGAATATAATTGTCGAGAAATCCCTTTTGGTACAAAGGGTTACGGGGATATTGCCAAATGAGAAGCGGTGCAGATAAACATTTTGAGTTTCTTGCATATTTTTACCATTTGAGCCTGTTTTTTTTTCGTTTTCGAGAAATTCAGCAAGGTTTGTGCCGAAAAATTTAGATTTTGCCTCTTTTTCGCTCCAAAGGCGAGCAAACTCCGAAGGCTCGTCTTCAATAGCCTTTTTATCGGCATCATGAAAAAATCTTTCGGATATTTTTTTGGCGCGGTCATCGGGTAGCAGGGCTGATTCGATATCAACTCCTACCTCATCCGCGTCCGATAGCGCACAAGCGACGTAGCCGCGTGAATGGGAAAGATTGAATTTCAGTGTTGAGTTCAAAAAATACGGCTTGCCGTATTCTCCGCGTGCGAGTATCAGGGCAGAGGTGTCGGTTTTTTGAGGCAGTTGGGGGATCATATCGCAGAGCAGGTTCAAGGCGAACAAGCTTTCACAAGCCGATAGTTCGTTGTTCTTTTGCTCCAACGCTCCTATATATTCGTCGTTCGCTTTGTTCAGCAGCTTTGCTCGTACGAGCTCTGCGATATCTTTTTTCCTTATCCCATCGGGCAGTTTGGCGCACGAAAGCAATATCATCCAAAGACTCCCATCTGCTCCATCAGTCTCTTGTTAAACTCCTCGGCGGTGTTGTATCCCATACGCTTCTGGCGGTTATTCATCGCCGCGATCTCAAGAATGATCGCGAGGTTTCGGCCGGGCTGGACCGGGATAGTCAGAGAAGAGATCTGATTTCCGAGGATCTCCACCTTTTCGTCGTCAAGTCCGAGTCTGTCGTACATTTTGCCCTGAACCCAAGGCTCGAGGTTTATAACGAGGTCGATCTTTTCGGTCTCCTTGACCGCGCCCATACCGAAAAGACGGCAGACGTCAACGATACCGATACCGCGAAGCTCGATATAGTGGCGTATGATCTCGGGGGCAGAGCCGACGAGTGTCTTGTGCGATACCTTCTTGATCTCTACCGCGTCGTCTGCGATAAGTCTGTGACCGCGCTTGACAAGCTCGATAGCGGTCTCGCTCTTTCCGACTCCGCTATCGCCAAGTATCAGCATACCTTCGCCGTAGACTTCGACCAAAACTCCGTGGCGTGTTACTCGGGGAGCGAGGTGGGTGTTCAGCGAGCTGATGAGAGCTGCCATGAACGGACTGGTGGTCTCCTTGGTTCGAAGGACGGGAATGCCGTACTCCTTGGCATACTCCTTGAGCTCGTCGAAAACGTCAAGCTCTGAGGTGAATACGATGGCGCGAGGCTTGGCGCTTACGTAGTCTTTTATTTTTTTGTTTCTGTCCTCGTCGTCGAGATTGCTCAGATAAAGGTGCTCTGCGCGTCCGATGATGCTCAGACGGGCTTGGTCAAAAATTTCGTAAAATCCCGAAAGTGCAAGACCCGGGCGGTTGACCTCGGGGGTGTCTATCAATATTTCGTCATAATTTTCGGGAGTAACGATCTTTTCAAGACCGAATTCCTCGGCGATCTTATAAAGGGGGATAGTGTATTCAGCGCTCATTGTTATCTCCGTTCTGCGCGTGGCGCGAAGTGTTTTTGATGGATTACAAGATAAGTATAACATAAAATTTCGATTTTGCATAGTCTTTTTTGAAATATCATTAAAAAAAGGCTCACAATTCATAAAACATTCACAATGATATTGTATAATAAAACATTATAATGGGTTATTGTACCGTTCTTTGACCTGATTTGATGATTTTATGAAATTCGGAGAAGATTATGGCTAAAAACAGCAATAGTGTGAAAAAAATTTCGACAGCAGAAAATAAAAAAACAACATGGACTAAACAGAAGAAGATCGCGGCGTCTGTCATCATCGCGGGAATAGCTTGCACTGTTTTGTTTGCCGTGATTATGGCGGTGTCATATTTCAATTCGGTTCGCCCTATCAAGAGCACAGAGGATGAGGCGCGAGTGGTTGGAGAGTGCGGCGGATTTGAGGTCAGATACGAGGAGCTGCGCTACGTTACGCTTCTTTATAAGCAGGCACTTGACGTAAGGATTGGCAAATACGATACGCTTGACGACACAGGGAAGGCTGAATATGAATCCCAGCTTGAATCTCTCGTGCTTGACGATCTCAAGAGCAACTATATAATTCTCGCTTTGTGCGATGAATACGATATCAAGACCGATTCGCGCAAGGTGAAAAATTACGTAAACGATGAGATGGAAAAGTTTGTTGAAGCTACGTTTGATGGTGATATGGACGAATACAAGGATTGGCTTGCGAAAAACAATCTGACCGACAGCTTCGTCAGACTTATGTATAAGGTCGACTATCTCGAATCGCAGCTCCTTGAACATTTTATAAAGAACAAGATCGGCATAGAGTACGACGAATACTCGTTGGAGGCGTTCGCAGAGCACATTATGGAGAGCGAGGATTGGGCAAAGGCAACCTATGCTTACTATCCCAAGAGCTCCGTTACGACCACTTATAAAGGACAGGTCTACACGATATGGGATGCGAAAAACAGTCTGCCCACGGCTGAGGCGGCTGCCAAGGCGCTTGCCGCAATAAGCGATGACGGCGAGAGATTTACTTATATGACCAAGAGCGTCATCGGAAAAGCGCCTATGGTTCAAGGTTATTCGATCACGGGAACGGGAGTTTATTTTACGGTTGGACAGATGGGCGAGGAGTTTGAATCTGCCGCGCTTGAGCTTGATCTTTACGGTACGAGCGACGTGATCGAGTTTGAAGACGGATATTACGTTATTATGAGACTTCCTCTCGAGGAGGACGAGGTCAAGAAGCAAGCCGCGGAGCTGTTGTCGCATTATCGATACAGTGCGCTAAAAAAATGCGAGGACGCCAAGGAGGCCGAGATAAGATTCGTTGGAAATGAATATTTTGACGGTCTGTCGCTTATTGATATTGAATAATCCATAAAATTTTACGCAAAGGAGGGCAGACGCATGGCTCGCGTAAGGAGAAGAAGCAGATATTCCCGCAGAACAGTTTTGAACCGAGACCGTTCACGCGCGTGGATCTACGTTATTGCGGTCGCAGCATTCGTCGTGCTTTGCCTGATCGTATCCGTTGGCGTAGGGCTTTTGCTCGCCAAGCAGGCGGAGAAGCATGAGAACGCTCCCAAATATGACTTTGATCCAAAGCCGTATTATTCGGGGGATAAGATGGTGAAACCCGTCAACGCGCGTCCTTACTTGTTTGGAGATTACGCAGGGTTGCTGACGGGAATTGGCATTACTGATTTTTCGGTCTGCTTACGTGCTCCCGACGGCTCGCTTACATACGATACCGAATACGACGTTAACTTTGGTGAAGGGGCCGAAGAAGGGGTTAGCGCGCTTTCAAAATACACGACGTATATTCACGAAAACGGTGGGCGTGTTTGCGCATATTTTTACGTGACTTCATTTGACGTTGAGGACGAAAATTTGCGTGAAATATACAAGGCGTATGAGCTGGCGCTTATCAGCGAGGCGGCTCGTAACGGCGCTGACGAGATCATGCTTGTCGGTCTTGACGTGACAGAGGACAATATTGACGAGATCGAAAAATTCGTCAGTATGGCTTCGTATTCTGCGGAAGCTGCCGTGATCGGTGCGCTTATTTCTCCCGATACGTTTAAGCTTACGGAAGATGGGATCTATCACGCGGCAAGGTTACGATCGGTATGCGATTTCGTTGCGCTTGATCTGAGAGAGCTTCCCGTTGATGCCGACAAGGTCGAGATCGAAGGTGAGATAAGTCTGCTTGACTCAACGTTGAGTGAGATGGAATATTATATCTCGTCTTATTCGATGAGGATAGTTTTCTCCGAGAAAAATTCATCGCTTTGCGACGCGGCGGTCACACTCGGAGTCGAAAACATACAGATAATTGGCGAATGAGATTCGCTGTTGACGAAAATTTAAAATTTTTTATTAAAAATCACGTAAAAAAAGATATTTTGTTTTTTTGAGCGTATATTAATATTGCGTGGGTGATTTTTCGCGGCACGACTATTTTGAAGGGAGAGTACAACGTGAAACATAAATTTGATAAAGATATGTGTGAGATATTTACAGAGCGTGAAAAAACGACGTTTTCGCGTTATGCTTTCCTGACCGCTAACACCAAGGGCAGAGAGCGTCCTTACGTTCCTTGTACCATACGCACGGAGTTTCAGAGGGACAGAGATAAGATCATTCACTCGCAGTCCTTCCGCAGACTTATGAATAAAACTCAGGTGTTTCTTGCTCCTGCGGGCGACCATTATCGAACAAGACTTACCCACACGCTTGAGGTCACTCAAATAGCAAGAATTATCGCGCGCGCGCTTCGTCTTAACGAGGACCTTACCGAAGCGGCGGCGCTTGGTCACGATCTTGGGCACACTCCCTTCGGACATGCGGGAGAGTCGGCGCTACAAGAGTGCTTTGATCCGAATTTTACACATTATAGGCAAAGCTTGCGCGTAGTAGACGTACTCGAAAACAATGGCGAGGGGCTTAATCTTACATGGGAGGTCCGCAACGGTATCGTTAATCACACAGGCAAGCATATGGCTGCCACGCTTGAGGGCGTTATAGTTAAATATGCCGATAGAATAGCCTACATAAATCACGATATAGACGACGCTTGCCGTGCGGGAGTACTCAAAAAAGAGGATATTCCGAAGCAGATAACCGACGTGCTCGGTCAGGATCATAGCGAGCGAATAAACAATATGGTCATGTCGATCATCGAGACCAGCTACGACAAGCCGTACATTATGATGAGTCAGGACGTTGGACAGGCTACCAACGATCTGCGTGACTTCCTTTTTGAAAACGTATATCTCAATCCCATCGCAAAGGGAGAAGAGGCAAAGGCGCGCGAGCTGCTCATAAAGCTGTTTGAATATTACGTTAAAAATCCCGACAAACTGCCGGGGCTATACCATAAAAATTTGGAAAACGAGTCTGTTGAGAGGTGCGTTTGCGATTTTGTGTCGGGTATGACCGACAGATACGCGATCGAGACCTATAACGACATCTTCGTTCCCAAGGTCTGGAGGGGTCACGCATGAGATTCCCCAGAGAGCTTGTTGAGGAGATCCGTTCGCGAAACGATATAGTCGAGCTTATCGGGTCTTACGTAAATCTGAAACGCGCGGGGGCGAACTACAACGGACTTTGTCCGTATCACAGTGAAAAATCGCCTTCGTTTACGGTTTTTCCAGCTACACAGTCGTTTTATTGTTTCGGCTGCGGCGCAGGCGGTGATGCGGTGACGTTTATCATGCGTTCGGAAAATCTTGATTATCCCGAAGCGGTCGAATTGCTCGCCAAAAGGGCGGGAATAACAATAACGGCAGACGAAGAAAAGCAGGGCGGTATCAGCAAAAGAAGGATATACGAGATGAATCTCGCGGCGGCAAAATATTTCCGCGCTTGTCTTTTCGATCCAAAGCTTGGTCGGGTCGGAATGGAATATCTTTCTGAAAAAAGAAGACTGTCGCCTGCCGTCATCAAGCATTTCGGCCTTGGCTTTGCGCCCGAGAGCTTCGGCGCGCTTACCGATCACATGCACAAGCAGGGGTTTTCTGACGAGGAGCTGATAGTCGGCTTCCTTTGCGGAAAAAGTCAGAAAACGGGAAGAGCGTACGATTATTTCAGAAATCGAGTTATTTTTCCTATCATCAATACGTCGGGCGATATTATCGCGTTCGGCGGTCGAGTTATGGACGATTCAAAGCCGAAGTATCTGAACTCGTCGGATACGCCGGGATTTAAAAAGAGCCGCAATCTGTTTGCGCTCAATTATGCGAAAAATCATTGCTCGGAGAGGCTTATTCTCTGTGAGGGCTATATGGACGTTATAGCGCTTCACGCGGCAGGATTTGAAAATGCCGTCGCAACGCTTGGAACTGCGCTTACGCAGGATCAGGCGAGAATGATGGCTAAATATACCAAGGAGGTCGTTATTTCCTACGACTCCGACGAAGCGGGGCAGGCGGCTACGAGAAAAGCGGTCAGGATGCTCTCGGAGGTCGGTCTTGACGTAAAGATACTTCGAATGGAAGGCGCGAAGGATCCCGACGAATATATTAAAAAATTCGGTGCGGACAGCTTCCGCAGGCTGCTTGATGCAAGCCGCACGGGCTTTGAATTCAAGCTTGAATCGACGCTGCAGAAATACAATCTGTCGACCGCACAGGACAAGATCAAGGCATCGGCTGAAATGTGTGAGTATATTTCGGAGGAATGGTCGAGCGCGGCGAGGGACGTTTATATCGGCGCAACGGCGGCGAGACTTTCGATCTCTCCCGAGGGGCTGAAAAATGACGTGGAGCTACTCAGGAAGAAGAAGATCAAAAGCTTCAACGAAAAGACGTCGCAGCAGGCAAGGCTTGGCGCGATGGGCGTTGGCGACAAGATAAATGCCGACGGGATCAAAAATATAAAGGCAAAGGCGGCGGAGGAGGCAGTCATCGGGCTTATGCTTACGTACGACGAGTATCGCGACGCGATAATTCGGGGCAAGGCAGAGCTTTCGGCAGACGATTTTACGTCCGAATTCCACGCAAGAGTTTTTGATAAAATAATTGAGCTTCAAAAGGAAAATCAGTTTGATTTTTCTTTGCTCGGCGAGTTTTTCACGCCCGATGAAATGGGCAGGCTTCAGGGTCTGGAGCAAAAGAGAAGAGTGCTGACCGAAAACGGTATGCAGGTATTTCTCCAATGTGTAGCGACCGTGAAGGAGGAAAAGAGATCTTCCTCATCCGAAGCTGGTGGTATCGACGAGATAAAACGGTTGCTTGAACAAAAAAGAAACGCGAATAAATAGTATATAAGCGAAAGGAAGTATAAAAATGAGTGATATGTTTTTGGAGGATGTTGAGGTAGACGCAGTCCCCGAGGAGACCGAGTCTAAAAAGGTAGAACACCTCATTGAAAAAAGCAAAAAAGCAGGACTTTCAGAGGAAGATTTCGATCAGGCTCTCGAGGAGATGAATTACGACGTCGACGAGCTTGACAAGCTCTACGAGGCGCTTGAGGATAACGGTGTGTCTTTGCCGGGATCGCTCTCCAACGCCGAGCTTGAGGAGATCCAAAAGGAAGTATCCAAGTTCGAAAACGGCGCGAGCATGGAAAAGATACTCGAGCAGGAGGGACTTTCGATCGACGACCCCGTTCGCCAGTATCTTAAGGAGATCGGTCGTATTCCGTTGCTTGATTCCGACGGAGAAAAGGAGCTTGCAGAGAGAATGCTCAACGGAGACGAAAATGCAAAGACCAAGCTCGTTGAGTCTAACCTTCGTCTTGTTGTAAGTATAGCTAAAAAGTACCTTGGAAGAGGAATGTACTTCCTTGATCTTATTCAGGAGGGAAATCTCGGTCTTATGAAGGCGGTCGACAAGTTCGACTACACCAAGGGATACAAATTCTCGACCTACGCGACCTGGTGGATCAGACAGGCTATCACCAGAGCGATCGCTGACCAGGCAAGAACCATTCGTATTCCCGTGCACATGGTCGAGACTATTCACAAGGTAACAAAATATTCCCGTCAGATGCTTCAGGAGCTTGGTCGTGAGCCCACTGCCGAGGAGATCGGTGACAAGATCGGCATGAGCGCTGACAAGGTCAGAGAGATACTTAAGATCGCGCAGGATCCCGTGTCGCTCGAAACTCCTATCGGTGAAGAGGAGGACAGCCATCTTGGCGACTTTATCCCCGACGATGATACGCCTGCGCCTGCAGATGCCGCCGCTTCAACTATTCTTCGCGAGGTCATCGAAAGAGAGCTCCATACGTTGACGCCCAGAGAGGAGCACGTCATCAAGCTTCGCTTCGGTCTTTACGACGGAAGAACTAGAACTCTTGAGGAGGTTGGTAAGGAATTTGACATTACCAGAGAGCGTATCCGCCAGATCGAGGCAAAGGCGCTCCGCAAGCTGCGCCATCCCAGCCGCGCAAGACATCTCAGAGGCTTTCTTGATTGATAAATTGTAAATATTTATTCTTTTTGAGTTACAAAATCGACCCTACAAAATGTGCACTATTCACAATCGCTTGTGCTTGGTGCACAAAAAGGCGCCAAGCTTATTGTGTACGTTGCATATTGTCATTTGTCGTTTTATAGCGGCGAGATAACGTTTGCAGGTTTGCCCTTATATTTGTTAATAATTATTTACTTGACAAAATGGCACGTTTAGTGTAAAATATAGTTTAGCGTTGATTCTGATATTCGCAAGAAAGTCAGAATTCGAACGGAGGCGCTTTTTGGTGTCGCCGTTCACAAAAACCTTGCCCCGCGTGGCAGAAATGGAGATTTAACATGAAAAAGAGATTGCTTTGTCTGTTTATGGGCTTGATCCTTGTGCTGTCTGTGTTCCTTACAGCTTGTTCGTCAGACGACGAAGGTGCTGATAAGAAGAACACTGGAGCGCAGACGATAACTATGTGCGTTATTACCGAGAGAAAGGTATGTAACACGGAAGCCGAGCTTGCCGAATATCTTGAAAAAGAGTGCGGCGGCAATAAGGACAGCGAAAAATATAAGGAAATGCTCAAGGTCGTTGAAAACTACGAGGCGGTTGAAGAGGCATTTACCAAAATAACCAAGGAATCTAAGATCAACGTAGACCTGCTCTTCTATACCGAGGAGGAATACGAAGAAAGACTTACTACTACTATCGCGGATGCTGCTGAATATGCGCAGGAGGCCGAGCGTGCCGCAAGAGCTTTGGAAAAGTACATAAGCGACTACCAGGCTGCTTATCCCGAGGAAAAGTATCCCGTTTCGGCTTTAACAAAATCCTTCTACTATCATTTCCCCGAGTTCGAAAAGTATAAGGATTATATCGCTCAGTCCGCTATGGAGGACGAGGAGGAATCGGGCGAAGAGAACGTCGAAGATATATATCAGGCAGGCGATCTTGGTGTAAAGGAGCTCGTATATCCCGAAACTCAGGAAAATCAGCTTGACATCATATACGTTTCCGGATTGGATATGTACAGAGAATATATTGAGAACGATTGGCTTATGGCTCTTGACTCCTATATCTCTTCCAGCGGAAAGAAGCTTAACGACTATATCGCCGGCTCTTTGCTTAAGGGCGTTCAGTACTACGGAAGCACCTACGCTATTCCCAACAATGTACAGATCGGCGAATACAAGTATATGCTTGTCGACAAGGATCTTTTCGATGAATGGCGTTACAACAGTGAGCAGGTTAGCACCGTTCTTGATCTCAATCATTTCTTTGAAGATATATCTAATTCCAATCCCGAGATACTTCCTATTGACGCTACGTTTGATGAGTGTATCGGTCAGTTCGTATGGTATTGGAACATCGATTGGGTAGAAGACGAGTTTGGCGACAATATTTATTCGATCGGCGACGGCAACAAATTCTCGTTGCTTGGCGCACTTTACGGCGACGCGGCTACCGCCTCCCGTGGACAGATCTCTCTTGGATTCAACTCGTTGTTTACCAGCCCCGAATACCGTGATATCTATCTTAAGCTCAAGGAATACGAGTATAACGGATATTACGCTACCGAGGGCGATACGAGAACTAATGCGGCGGTTTCTTTCGTAGACGGTGACTACACTATCAAGGCTTCTATGGAAGAAAATGACGGTGTTTATACCGATGAAAACGGCAAGGAATATTACGCATACGTTGTAAAGTATCCTGAGGTTGACGAGACATCGCTTTACGGAAATATGTTTGGAGTTTTTGCAAACTCCTCTAACGTGAGCGCTTGCGTGAGCGTATTGACGATGCTTAACACCGATTCTAAACTCCGTAACATTCTTCAGTACGGTGTTGAGGGCGTTGACTATACTATTGACGAGGAAACCGGAGTTCTCACCAGATCTGCAGAAACTCTCTACAAGATGGATATCGAGAAGACGGGTAACTGCTTTATAGCTCATCCTGAGGAGGGACTTCCTGCGGATTATTGGGAAAACGCCAAGAATCAGAACAACGATGCGCTTATCAATCCGTTGCTCGGATTTGATTTTAATAGCATTTTCGAAGAATATGATAATGATCTTGACTATAATCTTTGGTCTTACCTGATGCAGTATACTGCACAGATCTCCGCAGAGATCGACGCTTGTGAGGATATAGATGAGCTTACGAAGCTTGTAGCTGACGAAAAATCCGGTCTGTGCGTCACTTTGGCAGGTAACCCCTCGATCACCGTTGAATATGAGGGTCAGATCTATACCGACTTCGTATTGCAGCTGTCAAAGCTTACTAACAAAAATTACGATGCTGCGACCGAGGAAGAGGATAGATACGCAGGCGAATCGCCTTACGCTGTATACTATACATGGATGCAAACGTACGGTTACGTTCCTGCGGGAGAATAATTTGATTTAAGTTTATTGTAGAAAGCCTCCGTCTTGGACGGAGGCTTTTGATACCTGAATTTTAATCCAATAATTTCAGCTTGCTATATTGCTGTAGGCTGAAATCTGTTGACGTGGAGGATGCTTTGAAATATACTCATCTATTTTGGGATTTTAACGGCACTATCTTTTCGGATATGCAGGCGGGAATAGACAGCGTGAACTGTATGCTTGAAGATCGAGGACTACCGATCATAGCCGATATGGAGGCGTACAGAGAGATATTTGATTTTCCAATAAAAGAATATTACCGAGCGCTTGGCTTTGACTTTGACAAGGAGCCTTACGAGGTGTTGGCTCCGATCTGGGTCGATCTTTATTTGAAAAATTGCTGCACTGCGGGAATCGTCGACGGAGTCGACGAGGTCGTAAAGGCAGTTGCCAAGACAGATATCAAGCAGGTGATACTTTCTGCTTGCGAGAAAAAAATGCTTTGCGATCAGCTCTCCGAGCTTGGAATTATTGAATATTTTGACGAGATCATCGGTCTTGACGATATTCACGCGGCGAGCAAGCTTCATTTGGCTCAGGCGTGGAGAGAGAAGAACCCCAAGGCGAAGATATTGTTCGTGGGTGACACGATCCACGATGCCGAGACCGCGGAGGTGCTCGGCGCGAATTGCTTGCTTTTCACGGGCGGTCACCAGTCGAAGGCAAGGCTTTTGACTACGGGCTGTCAGACGATAGACGGTATCGTTGAGATCCTCGATCATCTTGAATAATTGAATAAAGATCCCACCCGTTTCGGTTAACGACGGGTGGGATTTGTGCAATTATTCAGTTATTATTAAGGTCTCATAGCCGCCGAGGGTGAACTCATAGCGCGTGCCCGATTTGTCAGGGTAAGAAGCAAACGGTTTGTTCGTATCCTCAAGAGGAGAATAAAGTTTTGCATTGCCCGTTTCGCGCAGAGCACAGTTGATATGCTTTTCTTCGTTTGTCGAATTTACGAACATATAGCGATTCTTGCCGCCGATCTTTTTACACAGGCAGGCAACTCCCTCGTGAAGCGTATCGAGGTCTACGGCGAAGCCTTCTTCATAACGGTCAAATGAGGTAACGAGCGCCGATGCAGTTGAGAATTTTTTGCCAAAGCCTGCACTTCCGAGGTCGGAGAAGCAGGAGTCTCTCATAATACATATTTTGACGCCTTTGGATTCAAGATGCGCGAATACACCACTCATTTCGGGAGTCAGCTCCATTGGAGGCAGAACGAGATATTTATATATCTGTCCTTGCTTGCCGAGTAGCTTCCCGTCGCGGACGGGCAGATTTTTGATGACCTCAAAATCGGCAAAGTCGAAATCCACCTGAGCGTCGCAGAGCTCGTACATTATACTGTAAAGACCGTCGCGGCAGGCGTTTTCCTCGTCCGTGAAGCTCAAAAAGCTATTTTCGTCTGGCGTGATATGGTTCATCATAAAGGTCTCGATGGGGTAGCAGAGCAGGACGTCTGCCTGGGGCGATCCACCTGCCATTATGTCTCCGAATTTTCCTATTGCGCGGTTGTACTTTTCGTAATTTTCTCTATCAAAGAGCGTTTCGGGATAGTAAGACGTGAATATATCAACACCGAATGCGTATTGGAGCGCAAGTGATGCATACATCTGATCGATCGTCACGTTGTTTCCTTGCGCGTGCGCCGAGACCTCGCTCATAACGTGGGGACGGTCGTATGCGTGAGCGATCGAGGAGACCAGCTTGGGAGTAAACATATCTCTGCGAACCAGCTCGGGCAGGGAATGGAGCATATCTATGCCCGGGATATGCATATGGCGAAGGAAAGAGAACATATTGCCCTCGAATATTACGTGGTGGCGGATATCGTCTTCGAGAAGCACGTGCCCGCCGAATCTTGTACCTACGGTAGCGCAATAATTGGATATCTGTGCGTAAAAGCTTTCTTCAAAGAGCTTTGATGTGGTCCGATGGAAGAAATAGCGCACTTCTTTTGCGTGGTTGCTATTTCCGCAGAAAAGATATATGAGATTTTTTCTGAAGCTTAATCCCGAAAGCGCCTCAAAGGTGTTTTCGACGTCTCTGCCGAAGTTTACGATGGGATAAAGCGGGATCGTGTCGTCGTAGGGGTCGCGTGTGCGAGGGGGATAGAGTCCTGCGTTGATATAGCAACCCATAAGCGAGGGCTCGTCGGTAAAATACGCTTCGATTAGTCCCGTGCCGTTCGTATAATGCTCGCCGACGTGGGCGGTGTATTTTTCATAGGTGTTTTTGATGAACTCGCGCACCGCGTCCTTGTTCATAAGGTCGATGTAACGCTGAGCCATAAAGACGTTATGCTCGGCGTGTGAGCCCTCGTAAAGATACTTGTCCGCAAAGGCGCAGATAACGAGAGGCTGAGACGTGGTGTTGGTGAAGCTTACGCTATCCTCATTATTGCAGATAATTTCTTCGAGAGGCGCAATGGGATTTATTTTGCCGCTTTTCGTTTTGGGATATGTTGCCGCGTATAGAAAACGCAGGTGCCCGTGGGGAAGGTCGATGGTTTTGGTCTCTCCGACTGCCAACTCCTCGGTGATCTTTGCAACTGCGCGGCACTCGTATTCGGGATGAGCCGCTAACGTTTGTCCGCTTGCGCCACCGCTTGGATAACCGTGCTCGTCGTATATCCAAGCTCGCATACCGAGACGGTCCGCCTCGTCGAGTGCATATTTGAGCAGAGCCCAGTCCTCTTCGTTGTTCAGGTAGTCGCTACCCCAATGCACGTTGGTGACTACACCGCCGTATCCGAGCGACGAGAGATTTCTAAGCCCTTGGGTGATGTCGGCGCATTTCTCCTCAAACGTCGAATCCCCGGGTCTTTTTATTTCGTGAACTATCTTCAAAGGGAGGTGGTTTTTGACTACGATATCCTTCATAATAATCTCCGTTCTGCCGCCGACTGCGGCATAATTTATTCTTGCTCGGTGTACTTGGAAAGATCTATTGCGGAGAGCTTTGCCGCGTCTATCTTGCCCTTTGTGCGCTCAAAATACTGGATATTGTTACGCAGCATAAAGATGAACTGATTGTTGGGCGTTCTGCCTTCAGCCTCGGAGATGTAGATGAGCTTGCGGATAAGCTCGTCGGAGAGGCGCACCTTGATCTCGTTTTGATTTTTCATTTTAATTTCCTTTCGCTTGATTGTTTGTGCGTTTCGCAGATGCTCTGAATGCGCCCGCGTTGTATTTTTTTAGAAGCTCGACGGCACGCTCGGGAGCGTCGAAATATACGATGCCTCTGCCTTCTTCGTCTTCATACAGCGCGTAGTAGACGTCGGGCGCTGACAGCGATGAGATGCAGATGTGGTTTTTTTGCAAAGAGAGCTTGCTGATCTCCTCATAAGCCTTGTCATCGTATTCTCCTATTTCGGAGAACGAGGAGACGGGGGAGGAGAATATCATTTTCCGTGAGCCTTTGCCGTAAAGCCTTGTGATAACGATATCGCCGTTTGCAATAAGTATCTCGTACTCAATGCACAGAAACCGCCACGTTATAAATATCAGAAGCGCGGTCAGGCAACATATAAGGATAAAAGCAGGGATAAAGAGGGATGGGATAAGCGCCAGAACAAATGCGGTAAGAACAAAGAAAAACACCGCGTACCCGATGATCGTTGCTATCCTTTTGAACAGCAGGTCACCCTCTGCTTTCTTTTTGATTATGTATTCGTATGAATTTTCAAACATTTGACTCTCCAAAGCTATTTGTTATCTTCAGTATAGCATAATTTTTGATTTTTTTCAATTAATTTTAAAAAATACGGGCAAAAATATTGAATTGGATATATTTTTTTGTTGAATTATTCATAAATGTGTAGTATAATTAGAGTAGGATAATATTTCGTACGGAGGTTACGTAATGAAAGCAGTTATAACGGTTACGGGAAAAGACTCGGTTGGAATCATTGCAAAGCTCGCTTCCGAGTGTGCAAAATACGATGCTAATATCGTTGATATTTCCCAAAGCGTTCTTTCCGAATACTTTGCCATGATAATGCTTGCCGATATAGACAAGCTTTCCATTCCTTTTTCTGAATTCGTGGATATTCTCTCGAATACCGGAAGCGAGAAGGGTCTCGCCGTTCAAGTTATGCACGAGGATATTTTCAACAGCATGCATCATATCTGATCGGAGCGACTATGGTTAACGTTAAAGACATTCTCGAAACTATAAATATGATCCGCGAAGAAAATCTGGACATCCGAACAATCACCATGGGCGTCTCTCTCTACGACTGTGTGAGCGAGGATGAAGACAGACTTTGCGAAAAAATATACGATAAGATAACAAAGAGTGCTGAAAACCTTGTTGCGACGGGTCAGAATATCGAGAAAAAATACGGTATTCCGATAGTCAACAAACGAGTTTCGGTCACCCCGATCTCGCTCATCGGTGGTGCTTGCTCTCCCGAGGGATATTTCAAGATCGCCAAGACGCTTGACAGGGCGGCAAAGACGCTCGGCATCAACTTTATCGGTGGATTTTCTGCTCTCGTTCAAAAGGGTATGACTAGGGGCGCTGAAAATATGATATCGATCATTCCCGAGGCGCTTGCCGAGACCGATTTCGTTTGCTCGTCGGTAAACGTTGCTTCAACCAAGGCGGGAATCAATATGGATGCCATCAAGCTGATGGGAAGCGCTGTCAAAAGGGCGGCTTTTCTCACCAAAGACAGAGATTCTATCGGTTGTGCGAAGCTCGTGGTGTTTGCTAACGTGCCCGAGGATAATCCCTTTATGGCAGGTGCATTCCACGGAATCGGAGAGCCTGAAAACGTTATAAACGTCGGCGTTTCGGGCCCGGGTGTCGTAAGCTCTGCTATTGCGCGCGCGGGCGACTGCGATCTCAGCGAGCTTGCCGATATTATAAAGAAGACTGCGTTCAAGATCACCCGTGTGGGTCAGCTCGTTGCAGGTGAGGCGGCAAAGGCTTTGAACGTTCCATTTGGAATAGTGGACCTTTCGTTAGCCCCCACCCCTGCGGTTGGAGATTCGGTCGCCCACATACTTGAAAATATGGGACTTGAGTCCTGCGGTGCTCACGGCACGACCGCTACGCTCGCGATGCTTAACGACGCGGTCAAGAAGGGCGGCGTTATGGCTTCGAGCCATGTTGGAGGCCTTTCGGGTGCGTTTATTCCCGTTTCCGAGGATGCGGGCATGATTGCAGCGGTCGAGAGAGGCGCGTTGACCCTTGAAAAGCTCGAGGCAATGACGGCAGTTTGCTCGGTGGGTCTTGATATGATAGCTATTCCCGGTGACGTCGACGAGTCGATCATCTGCGGAATTATAGCCGACGAGATATCTATCGGTGTTGTCAACACCAAGACTACGGCGGTACGTGTTATCCCTGCGTATAATAAAGGAGTCGGTGACTATATTGACTATGGAGGACTGCTTGGAAAGGCGCCCATTATGGAGGTCAACAGATATTCTCCCGCGAGATTTATTGACCGCGGCGGACGTATACCTGCACCTATACATAGTCTCAAAAACTAATAAACAAATGCGAGAGCATTAAAATAAAAAAGGAGGAACAAAAAATGTTAGACAATCATGATGTTCAGGAGCTCATCGTTGAGGAAAAGAAGAACCGCACACTTCTCTTCGTACTTATCGGAGTAGGTGTAGCTATCGTTGCGGCTATCGCAGCAGCAGCTATATATCTTTCTTCCAAGAACGAAGAGGGAGAGAGACGCGGCAAGGTTCTCGTTGAGAAGATCAAGAGCAAGCTTCCCGCGAAGAAGGCTGCAGAGGCTGAGGCTGAAGAGCTTTTTGAGGAAGAATGCGAGTGCGAGTGTGCATGCGAGATCGCAGCTGACGATGCAGAATAATTTTGACTTTTGAGATTAAGGGGAGCATCCTTTTGGACGCTCCCCCTTAATTTTTTGCCGCTTGCTATTGACGGAAAAGTCAATACGGTGTATAATGTATATAATAATTTGTTTGCTTTGAGGTAGTATGAAAAAATATAAAATACCGAAAAAGAACGTTGACCTGCGTTTTTATGCTGTGATAAGAAATCTCAAACGTATATTTTTTTACGTTTTGATAGTGGTCGTTATGAACCTTGCTATGTTGTCGTATCTTGACAAAAGGGTCGCGGGCTTGCCGCCGATCAAATGGTGGGTATATCTTATCTTTGAAACGGTCGTTATTGTGGGTGGTTGGATCGTGTGCAATATGTCGCTTTTCGTCACCGACAGATATGCTTCGGGACGGATAAAGTCTATGAAGACCGTTCGAAGCTATGGAAGATTCTTATCCAGAAACGGAAAGATGGACGTTGGACCTTACAATTACTTGAAGGTAGCGCTTGTTTGTAAGCATGGTCGCAGAACAGTAAGGATACAGCTTTTTGAGGATGGATACGACGGCTATTATCGCGACGGGGGAACTCTGGTGAAATTCAGAGGACTGAATTATCCCTTGTGTCTTGAATCCGAGGCTGACGGCGTTCATATCTGCTCTGTTTGCGGTGTCAGGTATGATGAGCAAGACCGAGCGGCCGATGCGTCGTTGACTTGCTATACGTGTAGACATACGCTCATAGATGTTGATGAAATGATAGAGACTTCCAAATGATTGGACTTCTCCGTGCTCGCATACATGGCAAGCGAAAAAACAAAAAGCCTCGTCGGCTCACCTGTTCGGTCAATAAATAAATTTTGGCATTAGCTCCTTCTTCAAAGAAGAAAAGAGGGAACTAATGCCTTTTTGTTGTTGTCTAAGCTTTGTGACGTCTTGAATAGTGCCTATAATAGCTTTATATTATACAAAGGATTGAAAAATCAACAAATGATTGATTTTGCATCTAGATCGAATATTATTTTAAGGCTTCTTTTAATATCTCGAGGTTTTGTTTCATTATTTCGATATAATCCGCGCCCGCCTTGATGTCGGCTCTTTTTATGGATTGCATAGAGTTGAGCGAAAGGATCTTACAGCCTGTCTGTGCTGCGATCGACTCGGCAAGGACCTTCCCATCGCCCTCAATGGTCAAAACATAGGCGAGGCTGTGCGTTCTGACACTGTCTATAAGTTGCGCCTGCGTTTCAAAGCTGGCGTTTACCTCGGTGGAGCAGCCGTCAAATGCCGCGCGGTAGGGAATGAGATAGTCGTGCATGAGATATACAAAGGGAAAACGATCTGCGAACACTACGAGCTTTTTGCTCGCCTCGGCGGCTGCCTGCGCGTATTCTGAATCGAGCTGATCAAGCTTTTGAATGTATTTTGCCGCATTTTCAGAATATACGTCTGAGCCGTCAGGATCCTTTTGCGAAAAAGCTTTTTTAATTTCAGACACTATGATTTTTGCGTTTTTCACGGAAGTCCATATGTGCTCGTCACCATTATGTTCGTGATCGCTGTTATTGTGTTCGTAATCGTGATCGTGCTCAAGCCAATCGTTTTCGAGCTCTGCGTGAATGAGTGAAACGTGGTCTATGAGGCAAAGTGTCAAGAGATCCTTGTTTTTTGCTGCCTTTATAGCGTTTTGTACCCATTTTTCATCGGACGATCCGCCCACGTAGATGAAAACGTCTGCGTTTGAGAGTGCGTCGATCGTTGCGCTGGTTGCAGTGTAATTGTGCGGATCGGCGCCACTGTCCTGAAGAATTGTGACTGTTACGCGGTCGCCTCCTACTTCTCTTGCGAATTCAAATGGCGCAAAGGTCGTGCAGACCACACTCAGCTCGCCCTCTCCCTCGCTGTAAAGGGTGGCAGAAGAGCAGGCGGAGAGAGAAGTGGCAAGTGGAATCAATGCTAAAAGTAGCACTAATATATAAAAGGTAAGTTTTTTCATGCTTTTTGTCAAAAATCCTTTCTTTTATGTTGCTAATTGAGCGAAAATAGCAAATATAATCAAAAATACTTATTTTCATTAATGCTGTCTATTGTCGTTTGCTTACTGTGCTTTTGCGATTTGGGGGGATGCCTTTTCGTTACGCTTGTTATTATAATATGGATTTTTTAATTAAAAAAGCGGGTTGTATGAATATAGTGTAAATTGAAACGCTAAGATTTTAATATCCGAACAATCGGAAAATCAAAAAATACAAATAATGGAAATGAAGGAAAAAGCAAGGGGATATTGCACAAATTGGCACGCTTAAACTGGCAAATATTTTGCAAAAGCTATTGAAATTTTGGAATTTTAGTGTTATAATGTATTACAAGGAAGGGGTTGAGAGGATTTCCACTTCCGTTTTGATGCAACGATGTCCGATCAAACGAAAAAAGACGTTGAAATTACGAGAAACGGTTCGATGGTATGAGTTTTTCTTGCAAATGATGCTATTTGGGCGTTGTGAAGGTAAGTTTTTTGCAGAAAACCATCATTTTAATTATAATAGATGTGTGATCGCCTCGCCGGAGCTTTGGCTGTTTCTGGGAGGCAGGAAACTTTGTTAACAAATTGTAAATTGATACTGTGCTTTATTGACAATATTTGCTTGTTGTGCTATAATCCTCATAGGAATCATTAAAAGGGATATCTGTGCCCAAACCAACACGGATCCTTTTGAGATTTCTGGATGTTGAATATCTGTTGGGCGTCGCTTTTTTGATCGGTCCCGATTAAAAAGCGGTGGACAACTGATTATATATAGTCGAAGAATTGAGATTCGATGCCTGCGGTTTGCGTAGGGTCGCCTGTTCACGGTTAAGGTGAATAGGAGAACCCGCGTGCCCGCTTATGCGGATTCTCGGGGGTTCTGGTTGAGATTTTTCGACTATAGGGCTTATGGATTTGCCTTGAAAATCCAAATACACAAAACATTTTTCATGGAGGAAAAAATGAAAAAAACAATGAAGAAGATCCTTTCATTTGCTCTTGCTATGGTAATGTGCGCTTCTCTTGCGATTCCTGCATTCGCAACCGAGCCTACTTGCCCCGGTGTAAACGAGGATCACTTTAAGACCAACTGCACTTATACTTATGTTGATACATATGCCCCTAAGTGCGGCGAGAGAGGTTATACTGTTTACCAGTGTAACGGCTGTAATAAGTATTTTGCTGATGATTTCACAGAAAATACTGAACAGCACGACTATCAGCAGACTAAGGCTCCCACCTGTACCGAGCTCGGCACTGAGAAGTGCACGAAGTGCGGCGATGAGAGAGATGTTGCTGCTCTTGGACACGATTGGACTCCCTCCGCGAACGTTTGCGGTCAGGACGGCGCAGAGCTCAAGGAGATCACCCAGACCTGTAGCAGATGCGACGCTACTCAGACTGTTCCTACTACCAAGGACCATACTTGGACCATCGAAGTAAAGGAAGAGCCCATCTGCGGTAAAGACGGCCTTGCAATCTACACTTGTACCGTTTGCGGCTTCGTAAAGGAAGTTGCTATCGACTGTGAGACCGCTGAGGTTGGCGGACACAAGTGGGTATTCGTAGAGGCCGTTGCTAAGACCTGTACAACTGCAGGTAACACTGCCGGTTACGTTTGTGACAACGAAGGCTGCGACGCGGTTGCTGAGGTTGGCATGGTTATCGACACCGTTGACAAGGATGGCAACCCTGTTCAGGTAACCGTTGAGTCCAAGTATCAGGTTGTTCCTGCAAGCCACGAGTATAGCTCTGCTTACGTTGGTCCTACCTGTGTAACTCCCGGATACACTATGTACGTTTGTACTGTTGAGGGTTGCGGAAGTGCATATATGGAGATGGACGTTGACGCTCCTGCTCTCGGACACACGATGCCTGATAACGCAACTACTACTACAACTCCCTGCGCGATCGTAGACGGCAATTTCGTTCCCGGTAAGACTGTTAAGACCGGCACTTGCAAGGTTTGCAGCATGAATGCAACCGTTACCGAGACCGTTACCCACACCTACACCGCTACTCCTGTTGCGGCTACCTGCCAGACCGGCGCATACACCATTTACACTTGTAATATGGGTTGCCCTGCTGTAGAGTCTGCTAAGGGTGAGCCTGTTGCAGATGCACACAACTTTGTTTACATCTACACTGGTAGTGATGATGCTGTAAATTATCCTTCCCTTGACCTCGCGGGAACTTATGCTCCTACTTGCACGGAGACTGGTTACGGCTACAAGGTCTGCGCTAATGCAGGTTGCGATGCTGATATGGAGCTTATAGTTGTTCCTGCTCTTGGACATGACTATGGCGATCATCCCGTTTACAACTGTCTCACCGGTATGTTGGATTACACCTGCGCTACTTGCAGCGACGTTAAGAGCGAAGCTATCGAAGGCTTTAACAAGAATGATTACACCAAGCACTACGACTGGATCGAGGATGGTGTTTGGGATGGCGCGATCAACGTTAACGTTGACAATGGTTGCGGCAAATCCGCTATTTATAACTATACCTGTGATCACTGTGATCAGGTGATCCTCGTTATCGTGGCAACCAGCCACACCGCTCCTGACGGTTGGGTAAACAATGCTAAGGCTCCCACTTGTACTCAGGACGGTAACTATGCATGGTTCATCTGTGATGACTGTAATACTTACTGCTACTATGATGCAACCGACGCTCTCGTAGAGATTGCTAACGTTGAGAACACTAACGCTCCCGAGCTTGTTGAGAACTCCGATATGCCTAAGGCTGTTGTTCTCGAGAAGACCGGTTGTGATATCGTTATCGATAAGGTATACGTAGCTCCTGTCTGCGGTGCTCCCGGACAGACCGCACAGTGGCACTGTAAGAACGCTAACTGTGATGCGGCTTGCACGTATAACGCTGAAAATGTTGCTGTTGATGCAGACGGCTATCCTATGGTTAAGGCTGGCGACGAGAAGTACCTCACAGGTACCAGCGCTGTTTCTGTACCTCTTACCGTTAATCATAATTTCGTATATACTGACAATGCAACCCACATCTTCCAGGGTGCTGCTACCGTTCAGAACCGCACCTGCAGTCAGTATGGCTACCACCTCTACGCTTGCACCAACTGCAACGCTTGGGAGTGGAGAGGCTACGCACAGGCTACCGGTCACAACATCGTTGAGACCAAGCCCGAGTGTACCGTTAACGGCTACAAGGTTTGTGAGAACGCTTGGTGTGAGTACAACAATGTTAATAAGCTCACCCCCGCTAACCCCACCTACGAGGTAGTTTACTCCGTTGGTCACACCGATGAAAATGGCAACCCCATCATCTGTGTAGCTGATGACTTCTGGTGTGCAGTTTGTAACCCTGAGTTCATTGAGAACCCCAACTTCGACCAGAACGCAGAAGAAAGCGAAACCAATCCTAAGATGATCCCCAGCGGTCTTAACAAGCTTAAGTTCTGGGAATCTCACAACACTGCACGTGAGGATTGGAGAGCTGTTCAGGCTCAGCACTCTTATCCTGATCGCGGCGGTATGATCCCCACTGCACTTACCTCCATCAAGGATTGTACTCAGTGGAGATACCTCCTCTACGTATGTCCCGATTGCGAAGATGACACTATAGGCGGTCACTTCAATGATGAAGTACCTCCTTGCACCGAGCATCACGTTTATGATGTAGTGACCGACAAGAACTACGTTGCAGCTGATGCAGACAAGATTCCTGATCGTCTCTACACCGTGGTTATTAAACCCGCAACCTTTGCTGAGGCTGGTATTCTTGGCGTTCCCTGTAGCTGTGGCGGATGCGAGCAGATAGTTGCTACTAAGCCCTACATCAATGACGAGATCGGATTCGACCTCGTAGTTGACAGCGCTATCGTTGCTGGTGCTGACATCGTTGACTCCGGCAGAATCGAAATCGACGTTCTTGTTAACGCTTACGACATCGACGTTTACAGCATCTACTTTGATCTTGCATACAATGCAAACCATCTCGAGTTCGTTGAAGCTAAGCTTCCCGAAAGCTCTCCTTTCGGAATCAGCGGACTTGATGCAAACGCTACCGTTGGCGAAGTTCACGTTTACCTCGCTAACTATGGCGAACAGCTTTCTAACATCGACTTCGATCTCTTCGGTGAGCAGATGGCCATCGTAACTCTCGTATTCGATGTTAAGAATGTTAACGCTACCGGTACCGGTAAGACCGCATCCGGTGTTGCTCTCAACGATATCCGCGTTCATGAGGCAAACGGCAGTGTTGTTGACGTTGCTGCAGAGGCAGTAGCTCCTGCAACCTTCAACAAGCTTCTCAACTCCAACCTCACCGAGGGATTCGATATCTACATGCTCGGTAACGTAACTAAGGGTGTTGTTGAGAACCAGAACCAGACCGCAAGAATCGACGACTTTGATGCTCTCAACTGGGAGGCTCTCTTCATTGAGGGTAAGTATCTTGCAGCTGCCGATATCAACAAGAACGGCGAGCTTGATGCATACGATTACCAGTACATCTGTGATTACATCGTTCAGACTATCGACTACAACGAGCTTTGCGCTAAATAATTAGGAGGCAGCGATGCGAACCAAAAGAATATTAATGATACTTTTGGTTGTTGCTCTGACTATTGTTTGCGGAGTTATAAACGTAGCCGCTCAAGATAATGCTAATTCCTTCCAGATGGAAGTGGAGGTTACATCCTCCGCTTCCATGTCGGAAGAGCTCTGCGTTTTGAAGCCGGGCGATAGCATTGAGGTCAGTGTAATGATCACCGAAAATACTGGTTTGATGAGTAGGATTTTCGCATTTGATATCAATTATGATGCGGATGCTCTCGCCCCCGTATTGACGGAAGATGGCGACGTAGATTTTACTGCCTATAACCTTCTGGGCGAAAAAACCGCAGAAAACGTTTTGGTTGAAGCTCCCGGAAAGGTGTCTTACAGAGTTACCGGCATTGATAATACTGTCAATCCTACCGGTAAACTCGTAACCATAAAATTTGTTGTAAAAGAAACTTTCAAGGGTACGGTCGGCATAACCGTTGACGGTTATGAGAATATGATCATCTTCCCGAACGGCGAAGGAGTTATACCCGGTGAGAACGTTGTTATTAAGGACTCCAATACTCCCGATTACGACGGCGCTACCGTGTACGCTCACCAGTATGGCGAGCCTGTAGTTCAAGAACCCACCTGTACAAGTGAAGGAACTGCTACTTATACTTGTACTTGTCATGAGGATCATGTGCTTGTAGTTAAAACTGCTGATATGTTGCCTCACACCCCCGGTGCTGAAGCAACCTGTACTACTGCTCAGGTATGTACCGGCTGTGGCTTGGAGTTTGTAGCTGCGCTTGGACATACTGCCGGCCCTGATGCGACTTGCACAGAGCCTCAGAGTTGTATCGTTTGCGGCGAAGAATTGGTTTCTGAAAACGGACACGTTCCTGGTAATGAGGCAACCTGTACTACAAATCAAGTATGTATTGTTTGTGATGTAGAGCTTGTAGCAGCAAAGGGACACACTCCCGGTGCTGAAGCAACTTGCACAACCAATCAGGTATGTACTGTTTGTGACGTAGAGCTTGTAGCAGCAAAGGGACACACTCCCGGTGCTGAAGCAACTTGCACAACCAATCAGGTATGTACTGTTTGTGACGTAGAGCTTGCAGCAGCAAAGGGACACACTCCCGGTGCTGAAGCAACTTGTACAACCAATCAGGTATGTACTGTTTGTGACGCTGAGCTTGCAGCAGCAAAGGGACACACTCCCGGTGCTGAAGCAACTTGCACAACCAATCAGATATGTACTGTTTGTGACGCTGAGCTTGCGGCAGCAAAGGGACATACTCCCGGTGCTGAAGCAACTTGTACGACAGCTCAGATATGTACCGTATGTAACGAGGAGCTCAATCCTGCAAAGGGTCATACCGAAGAGGTAATTCCTGCAGTTGATCCCACCTATTCTAAGGATGGTTCTACTGAAGGTAAGAAGTGTGCAGTTTGCGGCACTATTTTGGAAGCTCCCGAGGTTATTCCCGCTAAGTCTTTGGCTTGGCTCTGGATACTCATCTCGGTAGTAGTTGTTGCAGGTGCAGGCGTAGCAGTATATTTCTTCGTATTTAAAAAGAAGATTAAATAATCTGTTATTTAAATAATTTTTACTACCACTCGAAGCTTTTCGGGTGGTAGTTTTTTTTTGCATAAAAAAGGGAGAAAGAGGCGAATGTCTCTTTCTCCAATTTTTTTTAAGCTTATATTTTCATTACAAATGCAGGGCAGGGCAGATTTGCACCGTTACGCAGGGTGATATCGTCGGGGGTGATATTGGTCGACATTGCGTAGCCGACGTGTGTGGGCTCGACTCCCTCGGGGACTTCGACCTTGACGGTGTATCGCGTGGTAATAGTAGCGCGAGCCTTCTGTCTGCAATCGTATGCGCCGACGTAGAAGCCGTTGACCTCCATATCAATGCTCTCGGCAGGGGCATGGCCCGATGCAATAAGACCAGTGTGTATATTTTCAAATGCGATCTCGATCGATTTGCCCCCGTCCTCAAGTCTTGCATACGTGGGCATGGGGGAGTTTGCCTCGGATTCGCTACCGATGCCGTACTCTTTTGCTAGCGCAAGGCTTGCTACTCGCTCGGCAAGCTCAAGCTTTCGGGGGCTGTGCGCCCAATCCTCGTAGTCGATGGGCGATCCGAGATCCATATCTACTGTCAGGGTTGAGTTGGGGATGATCTTAAGCGCGTCGAATTGCTGTGTTCGGACGATATCATGGAAGGGGAAGAACTGTGCTCCCTCGGCACGATAGTCGGACAGCTGAATGTTGTAGAAGGGGAAGTTGAAGCCGAAGCGCTCACGCTCGTCTGCAACAAGCACGGCAAGATCATGGGCGTATCTTTCGGCAAAGCGGCGCTCGATGCCCTCGCTTTCGCCCTGAAAATATATCATTGCCTTGAAGGGAAGCTTTAAGAAGGGGTTGACGAGGGTATTGAAGTATCCCGCCTCCTTGACGTTCGCGCCGAACGTATAGCCTTCCGAGTGCGCGAGATCTTCGGGGAGATATTCGCGGATGCAAGCGCCGCCTGCGGCGAGTACGATAAGTCCGAGGGGGATATCGGTCATGCTTGTGATCTTTTTCGCAAAGTACCAACCGAGAGCCGAGAACTCGCGTGATGCTGCTTCATCGGGGCGCTTCCAGCACCATTCGGGGCGGATGACGTCGCGCTGGGGCTCGTTGCAGTACTCCTGATTTTCGTAAACTATATGCTGAAACTGCGTGAATACGCGGAAGTTGTCGTTCTCGGAAAAGTCGACACTTGGGGTCAAAGCGAGGCAGGGAGCTAAGGGAAGTGCCGCGTTGGACTGACCGTGTATCATCCAGACGTCGCCGATGAGGATGTCGTCAAAGGTGACCTTGTGTCCGCGGTCGTCGTTTATCGTCATCGTCTGACCTTCCCACTCGTATCTGCGAGGGGAGAAGCGGAGAGTCCAATTATTGTCGTCATCTACCGTTGCTTGGGCGTATTCGCCCATAAAGTTTGCGCTGACGGTGCTTCCCGGTGTATCCGAAAAGCCCCATACGACGATCTCCTTGTCTCTCTGGAGCACCATGTGAGATGAGAATGCGCCCGAGACCTTGAATTCGGGGCATTTCCACGTGCTTTTTGATATATTTTCGACCACTTTCTTTTCTTTTGTGGGTAGTGCAACTGTTGTTTCCATAAAAAACCTCCGTGTGTATTTGCTAAGGCGCGCCCGAGGGCACGAATACAGTCAAGTCTGATTTTTTTGCTTATTTTCAACTATTATTTTAGCACGGGTGCTGCCTTTTGTCAATAATTTTCGCCAAACTATTGAAATGGCGGCGATTTTGTATTATAATTTATTTATCAGGTTTGAGAGGTTTTTTATGGATAAAACTATAAGATTATTTGATCAGCTTCCGTCCGAGAGCGAGTTTGAGGCAAGAGTGCTTTCCTGCCTACCCGACGAGAACGGGAATTATACAGTCGTGCTCGATAAAACGCTCTTTTTCCCCGAGGAGGGCGGTCAGGCGTGTGACACGGGTCTTCTTGGCGGCGCGGAGGTCATTCACGTTTGTGAGAAGGAGAGAGTTATTTATCACACGGTAGCCGAGCCTCTGGCTGAGGGCAGCCTTGTGAGTGGAAAAATCGACTTCTGCGAGCGCTTTCGCAAAATGCAGAATCATACAGGCGAGCATATCGTTTCGGGGCTTATATTCAAAAATTTCGGCTTTAGCAACGTCGGTTTTCATCTTGGCAAGGATATAATGACCGCGGATTTTGACGGAGTTCTTGATGCCGAGCAGCTTTTACTGATAGAAACGCTTGCTAACCGCGCGGTGTTCGAGTGCCACGCGGTGCGCGGATACTATCCGTCGACCGAGGAGCTTGAGACTCTCGAGTACAGAAGCAAGCTTGATCTATGTGAGAACGTGCGCATAGTTGAGATAGAGGGTGTTGACAAGTGCGCTTGCTGTGCGCCGCACGTTTCAAATACGGGTCAGGTCGGGCTTATCAAGATACTTGAATGTGAAAAATACAAGGGCGGCATACGGCTTTATATGAAGTGCGGCTTTGACGCGCTTGACGGCTATCGCGCCGAATACGAGCAGAGCCGTCGCATCTCGGTCGCTATATCGGCAAGGCACGACGAGGTTGCACACGGAGTTGACCGTCTGCTTGAGGATATTTCGTCACTCAAGGGTGAGATCGCCGCGCTTAAACGCTCGTTGATGGCTTATAAGCTTGAGAAGATCGAGGCGACCGACGGAAATATTTGCATTTTTGAGGATGCTGGGCTTGATGCGGTCTCTCTGCGCAATATGGCCAATGAGATCAAGAAGCGTTGCGGCGGCATTTGCGCCGTGTTTACAGGTGACGACGAGGGCGGCTACAAATACATAATTGCCAGCGCCACGGTCGATCTGCGCGACCATGCGAAGGAGATAAACGCTGCTATCTCGGGTCGCGGCGGCGGCTCATCCGAAATGATACAGGGAAGCTGTGCTGCGAAGCGCGCAGAGATAGAGGAATATTTTGCTTGAGATTTGTAAACATAAAAGCACCCCGACAGAGCTCTGTCGGGGTATCCTTTTATTTAGGAAAGTTTTTGCCGGAGGGGAGTGCAGAGGGGAACCTGCTTTTTTCAAAAAGCGGGTTCCCCTCTGCATTTATCATCAATAATTATTTCTCTTACGCTTTCTGATGCCGAAGAAGGTGACGAAGCCGACGAGCGAGCCGACGATCACTATACAGATGATATAGATCGTGGGGCTTACGTCGATATCCGATTTCAGCTCCTCCCAGAGCTCATTGATAAGGGCGAGCTTTTCGGGGGTGAGGTTTTCGTAATAGGTTGCTTCAACGTGGCCAAGGTCATACATTTTTTCAAAGGCGTCGTCCTTGATCTCGTTCATATAGTCACGGTATTCCTCGCTCTCAACGACCTTTGCGTTGGGAGAGGCGTAATAGGTATATTCGGCGTTTGCTATTGCGGGAGCGCCGTATTTTTCATCTATGCTGAGCATAAAGTTGATGTATCGCTCTGCCACCGTTTTATTCGCGGAGGTCTTGGGGATACACATAGCGTCGACGTAGAGGTTTGTACCCTCGGAGGGGTAGAAAAAGTCGAGGCTCTCGTTGTTTTCGTACATAGCCAGGAAGTCGCCTGCATAGTATGCCGCGATCGCAGCACTTCCGCCCTCCATCTTGTTGAATATCTCGTCCATGACATAGCCCTGAACGATATTCTTTTGAGCCTTGAGCTCCTCGAGCGCGCGTCTCCACTCGGCTTCGTTGTCGGTGTTGACGTCGATTCCAAGCTTATACTGAGCGGTGCCGAGCGCGTCGCGGGAGTTGTTGAATTGCAGAATGTTGCCCTTGTACTTTTCGTTCCACATAATATCCCACGAGCCGATATCCTCCTCGTCTACCATGTCGGTATTATAGATGATACCGATCATTCCGTAGAAATAGGGGACGGAGTATACGCTGCCCTCGTCGTAGTAGTCGTACTTGGCATTCTCGCCGAAGAACTCGGAGTCGAGATTTTCCTTTGCCAAGGGGATATTATCGTAATTAAGCGGAGCGAGCTTGTCCTCCTTGATGAGTCGCTCGATCATATAGTCCGAGGGGACTATAATATCGTAGCTGACTGCGCCGCCCGAGAGCTTGGCGTACATATCCTCATTGGAGGAGTAGGTCGAATAGCTGACCTTGACTCTTTCGCCGAAGGTGTCGAAGTACCATTTTTCAAACTGCTCGTTGGAGTCTACCGAATCCTCGCTTCCGTCGGAGATATATTCTCCCCAGTTGTAGACGTAGAGCGTAGTCACGTCACCGCCGTCGTTTGCCTTGTCACAGGCAAAGAGGCAACAGCAGGATGCGGCAAGGATTGCGAGAAGGAGCAGTGCGGAGATGATTTTTTTGATATTTTTCATTTACGCCACCCCATTTCTCTTTTTCTTCTTGTTGACCGAGCCCGTAAAGTTGACTGCGAGCAGGATCGCAAGAATGATTGCTACGATAAGGGCGCAGAGCGCGTACATACTGAACTTGACGTTGTGTACGGTCTGGTTATAAACGTAGAGAGGAAGTGTCTGGAAATTCGGCGAGCTTACGAAATGGCTGATGACGAAGTCGTCGAGCGAGAGCGTGAAGCTCATCATAAGCGCCGATACGATGCCGGGCACTATTTCGGGAAGCTCTACCGAGAAGAATGCGCGGGCGGGAGTACATCCCAGATCCTGTGCCGCTTCGGAGAGCGATTTATCAAGCTGATTGAATCTCGGCATAATGGAGAGCAGAGCATAGGGCAGGTTGAAGGTAGTGTGCGCTATGAGCATTGTTCCGAAGCCGAAGAATTGCTTTGCGCCAATGAAATTGGCTACCGCCACGAAGAGCAGCATCATAGATACGCCCGTGACGATATCGGGGTTCATCATAGGTATGTTGGTGACCGATTTGACCGCGCCCTTGACATACTTGTTTCTCATGTGGTGAAGTCCGAGCGCCGCAAAGGTTGCTATGCCCGTTGCTATGACCGAGGAGCAGACCGCGAGAATAAGAGAGTTCTTCAGTGCGGTCAGAGCCTCTTCGTCGCGGAAGAGCTCGCCGTACCATTTGAGCGATATGCCCGTGAACTCACTGAGCGAGCCGCCGTCGTTAAACGAGAAAACGATGAGCACCACGATGGGCGCGTAGAGCAGGGCGAATATGATGAACATATAGAATTTTGACAGGAATTTCATCATATGATCACACCTCCTTCGTCGTCGGAGAACTTGTTCATTATCCATACCGAAATGAGAATGAGTATCATCATAACGAGGGAAATGACTGCGCCGACGTTATAGGTGCTGGTGTTCTGGAAGAGTCGCTCGATGGTGTCACCTATGAGGTCGATCTTACCTGCGCCGAGCTTCTGCGAGATGTAGAAGGTGCTGATAGAGGGTACGAATACCATGGTCACGCCCGAGACGATTCCCGATGCGGTGAGGGGAAGGACGACCTTTGTCATAGTCTGGATATTGTTACAGCCGAGGTCGTGCGCCGCCTCAATATAGCGTTTGTCGAGCTTTGTTATCGACGTGAAGATCGGCAATACCATATATGGCAGGAAGTCGTAGACCATACCGAGAATAACGCCGAAATCCGAGCCTACGATGCGGAGCTTGTCAAGTCCCATGCTCTCAAGGAAGGAGTTAAGCAGTCCTCCGTTGTCGAGCAGAGCCATAAGCGCGTAGGTGCGGATAAGCAGGTTGCACCACATAGGGAGCATTATAAGCACCATAAGCAGCTTTTGAGTTTTTGGCTTGCTTCTCGCCATAAAATACGCGAGGGGATAGCCGATAAGCAGGCAGATCACGGTCGCTATCAATGCAAACGCGATCGACAGGACGAACACGTTGCCGTACTGCGAGAGCGTTGATATATTTGAAAGGGAAAAATGTCCGTCCTCGGTAAATGCGAAGTAGAGGACGAACAGCATCGGCGCCACGATAAACAGGACCATCCATACGATGTGTGGAGCCGCCGCCATTTTCTGAAAGAGCGAGCCTTTTTTCATTCCTCTCCCTCCTCCTCTTCGGGCTCGGTGGGATCGGCAAGCTGGTCAAGCTCGTCCGAGAATGAGGAATAGTCGCCGAACATACCCGAGAATTCGGACTTGTTCATAATATGTATTGCTTCGGGCTCGATGAAAAGACCGATATGCTCGCCTTCTGCTACGAAATCGGTGGTCTGTATCATCCACTTGAAGCCGTTGATATCAACGATGATCTCCCAGTGCACGCCCTTGAAGGTCACCGAGGTGACGGTGCCCTGAAGCATGCCCTTATCGGATGAGACCACGTCAACATCCTCGGGGCGTACTACTACGTCGACCTTCTGATTCTTTTCAAATCCGGCGTCGACACACTCGAAGGTGTGGCCCGAGAAGCGAACCTTGTAGTCCTCGAGCATAATTCCGTCGACGATGTTACTCTCGCCGATGAAGTCTGCGACGAATGCGTTTTCGGGCTCGTTGTATATGTCGGTAGGAGAGCCTATCTGCTGTATCTGTCCGTTTGCCATAACTACGACGGTATCGGACATAGAGAGGGCTTCCTCCTGATCGTGAGTGACGTATATAAAGGTGATTCCCGTTGCCTTCTGGATCTTTTTGAGCTCGTTCTGCATGTCCTTGCGGAGCTTGAGGTCGAGCGCACCGAGAGGCTCGTCGAGAAGGAGCACCTCGGGCTCGTTTATAAGCGCTCTTGCGATCGCAACTCTTTGCTGCTGACCGCCCGAAAGGGTGCTTACACGACGGCGCTCGAAGCCCTTGAGGTTGACCATGGAGAGCATTTCCTTTACCTTTGCTCGAATAGTATCCTCGGGAGTCTTTTTAAGACGCAAACCGAAGGCTACGTTTTCAAACACGTTAAGGTGAGGGAAGAGCGCGTATTTCTGGAAGACCGTGTTTACAGGTCTTTGATGAGGGGGAACGCCTTTGACGCTTTTGCCGTCAAACTTTACGTCGCCCGTGTCTGCGGTCTCAAAGCCGCCTATTATACGCAGAGTCGTGGTCTTACCGCAGCCCGAGGGACCGAGCAGAGTCACGAATTCTTTGTCGTGGATCTTGAGGTTGATGTGGTCGAGAACTATCTCGCCATCAAAGGATTTTGACACATCAGTCAGGTCGATGATTACTTCTTTTTCCATTACACATAAAAACTCCTTTTAAAATCTGAGATTAGCGTTCCCCTTGTCTGAAAATAAGCTTTTCCGATAAGGGTCTCGCCGAAATTTTTGATGCGTTTTCCGACAATGTGTGGCGCGCAGGTCTTGCCTTGCCGTTTCCGTCTTAGAACGACAGATACTTCCTTTTATCGTTCAAAGTATAATAAGGACAGTATAACAGCATACATTTTATCATAAATTTACACTAATTGCAATAGGTTTTAAAAAATTTCTCCAAAAATCACGGTTTTTTGTGAAAAATCCAAAAAAATCGGCATCAGTTGCGAGTTTTTGAGATTATTTTTGAAAAATCTCCAAATTTCTCGCTTAATCTCTCTTATTCTCACAAATTTAAAAAATAACTCGCTAAAAAAATGAATATTTTTGTGAATATTCATTTTTTCAGTTGTGTATTGAATTAAACGCGGTACTGCCTGACTATATCGCGGATCGTAAGGCTGAGGCTTTCGACCTCTTTTTCGGTGTTGAAGATGCCAAATCCGATTCGGACCGCGCCGCCCTCGGCAGTTCCGAGCGCCTTATGGGCGAGAGGAGAGCAGTGGTAGCCTGTGCGCAGACAAAAGCCGCGGTCGGAGAGCAGTGCGCCCACGTCGTCGGCGGGGATGCCGTTTATATTGAAGAGTAGGACGCTGCCCTCGGTGTCGTCGTAGATCGTCAGATCCTTGATGGAGGAGAGACGGTCGTAGGTCTGACGCCAGAGCCTGCGCTCGTGATTTTGTATAGTATGAAGTCCGAAGCTTCTGATGAATTCGATGCCCGATACAAGACCTGCTATGGCCGGGGTGCAAAGCGTGCCGCCCTCGTACCTTTCGGGGCTTTCGTTGCCCATTGAGAGCTCGAGCGAGTTGACTCCGTTGCCGCCCTCGGTGAGAGTTGCGAGCTTTTGAAGCCCCTTTCGCATTATCATTATGCCGCAGCCCTGGGGGGAATAGAGTCCTTTATGGGCGGGGAGGCAGAGAATATCGATGCAGTCCTTTTCCATATTTATCGGCAGGTGTCCTGCGGATTGGGCAGCGTCAACGCAGAAAAGAATTCCGTGGCGGCGGCAGAATTCTCCGATCTCGCGAATGGGGAGGGAATAGGAGCAGATATTTGACGAGTGGATGCAGGTCAGCATTTTCGTGTCCTTGCGAAGCTTGGAGATTATGTTCGTTATGATCTCCTTTGGGGTCAGAGGCTTTGTTTTGTCGTAAGCCTTGAAGATATCGTAGCGCAGCACGTTATCCCTTGCCATTTTTGCCGCGGGGCGCAGTACGGAGTTGTGCTCCATATTGCTGATTAGCATATGGCCGCCGCCACTCATCACACCCTTTATCGCCATATTGAGCGCATAGGTTGTATTGAGTGTGAAGACAACGTTTTCGGGCGAGCTGCCGAAGAAATCGGCGACGGATTCTCTTGCCTCAAAAACCTTTTCGGCGCTCATCATGGCGATCGGGTGAGATCCGCGCCCTGCGTTTCCGCAATATTCGCTCATACATTCATAGGCTGCGTTCAGTACGCTTTGAGGCTTTGGAAAGGTGGTGGCGGCGTTGTCGAAATATACGATGTTTGGTTGCATTTGGAGGACTCCTCTCGTGAATTTTTGTGTGAAGGGCTCTGTTACATAGAATGGTTGATTATTGGAATTTTGCGGTAAATTGGAGTTTGTCGGGGAAAAAGCCTTCCCTTGTGAGGGAAGGGGGACCAACGGAGTTGGTGGATGAGTAGAATACGCCACCGTGTCTACCGTTGAACACGCGTGAGCAAGATAAACTACATCGTAAAAATTTTTCTACCAGAGACGGTTAAAATCGTTAGTCTTCTACTCATCCGTCGCTACGCGCCACCTTCCCTCACAAGTGAAGGCTTACGCAAAGCGAGGTTTGGCAAAAATTTATAGCCGTGAGGTAATCGTTAAACCACCGACAAATCAAAATTTGAAGAACACAAAAAATTGATCATATGCCATGGCAGAGCCGTGTAAAAAACGCCCCTCACCGAAGATCTTGGAGAGGGGCGGCCGATCATCGCAGATATTCTTTTACGTCAACTCCCGCGCTTGCAAGTGCGGAGCGAACGCTAGCGTAGGCGGCGCAATCAAATTCTACGCCGTATATACAGCCCTTGCTTTTACTTCCTATGCCGACCTTGACCACCTTGGCACGCAAGGCGTTCTTGCCGAGCGCTCTTTGCGCGGTCATTGCCGACGTCATTGAACCCGTCACGGCGGTACATACCGCCTGCGGTCGGTATGATATATCGTTTCTCATGTGGGTCTCCTTGTTTCTGCCGTTTGGTTGTGAGAATTTTCATCCTCGCTATTATTGTATGCGCGAGGGAGAATTTTGACAGCTTTTGTCGGGAATATGATAATTGATGCCATTTTTTGCAAAGCACTTGATTTTTTTGTTGAGATATAGTATAATTAAATAAATATACGCTAAATTTGATTCGGCACTGCCAAAAATCAATATAAGTAGGAGATTGTTATGAGCAACGAGAGAGTTTCCAAGCACAATTATTATCTTGATATCGCGCAGACTGTTGCGGAGAGAGCGACCTGCATGCGCCGCCATTTCGGTGCTATCATCGTCAAGGACGACGTTATCGTTTCGACGGGCTACAACGGCGCGCCCAGAGGCAGACAGAACTGCACCGACATCAACTTCTGCATCAGGGACAAGCTTCAGATCCCTCGCGGAGAGAGATACGAGATGTGCCGTTCGGTTCACGCCGAGGCGAACGCGATCATTGCCGCGCCCAGAGACAGAATGCTCGGTGCGACGCTTTATATGGTCTGTGTTAACCCCAAGGACAACTCGCTTTACGACGGCACGTCGAGCTGTATGATGTGCAAGCGCCAGATAATCAACGCGGGTATTGAGACGGTCATCGTGCGCGACACCAAGGACGAATACAGAATTATTCCCGTTTCGAGCTGGATCGAGGACGACGATTCGCTTTCGGGCAAGTTTGGATATTGATCAAGGATTTTGGAGATATGGAAGAAAATATTAAGGTTGGCGGCGAGAAAAAGGCGAGAAAGAGGATCTATCCTGAAAGGCTGACCGTCGACGCGCTTGACGGAGTAGCGGAGCTTGAGAAGCTTTGCTTTAGTCAGCCGTGGAGCCGCAAAAGTCTTGAATTGCTGACGAATGAAGGCATCGGCGTTGGCATGGTCTGCCGCAAGGACGGGATCGTTTGCGCTTACGGCGGTATGATGTGCGCGGTCGACGAGGGGCAGATAACCAATATCGCTACTCATCCCGACCATCGCAGACAAGGCTACGGCAAGGCGGTCGTTGAGGCGCTTATTAAGTACGCTAAGAATAATCATCTTGAGTCGATCTCGCTTGAGGTCAGGGAATCTAATCGTGCGGCGATAGAGCTTTATTCGGCGCTTGGATTTAAGGTCGAGGGTAAGAGGAAGGATTTTTATACCAAGCCCACGGAGTCGGCGCTCGTTATGGTGCTGAAGGTTAAGTAAGTGCAGAGTGTGGTGGACTTCAAATTGAAGTGCAACCAAATTTTTGAAAGGTTTTGAAATCCAAAAACTTTTCCCAAAAGTTTTTGGTGGGGTGCAGGGGTAACGCCCCTGCAAAGAGAATTATGTACATTTTAGGAATGGAAAGCTCCTGCGACGAGACGTCGGCGGCGGTGGTTGAATACCGTGACGGAGTGTTTGAGATAAAATCGAATATAGTGGCGTCGCAGATCGAGACGCACCGTTTATACGGCGGTGTAGTGCCCGAGATCGCGAGCAGGGCACACATTGAGGCGGTATCGTCGATCACGACCGAGGCACTTGAAACAGCGGGAATAACGCTTGGAGAGCTTGACTGCGTGGCGGTCACGACGCATCCCGGGCTTATCGGCGCGCTTTTGGTTGGGGTCAACTTTGCAAAGTCGCTCGCGTTTGCGAACAATATTCCGCTTGTGTCGGTCAATCACGTGCACGGACACGTGGCGGCGGCTTATCTGACAGACAAGACCTTGAAGCCCAAGTTTTTGTCGCTCGTGGTGTCGGGCGGTCACACGTCGATATACGTTTGCGAGGACCACAGAACGCTTCGCGAGATCGGTACTACCCGTGACGACGCGGCAGGAGAGGCGTTTGACAAGATCGGGCGCGTGATCGGTATGCCGTACCCCGGCGGCGCGGCACTTGACAAGCTTGCCTACGAGGGTGACTCAAAGGCGATCAAGCTTCCGTCGCCTGCGCTTATGCACACGCTTGATTTTTCATTCAGCGGTATCAAGACGGCGGCGCTCAATTACCTCAATTCCGCTTCGCAAAAGGGCGAGCAGATCGTTTGCACGGACGTTGCCGCGTCCTACACCAAGGCGATCGTGGACGCTATAGTTAAGCAGACCTCGGCGGCTTTGGACCAGACGGGGCTTGACACGCTCGTGCTTGCGGGCGGCGTTGCGGCTAACTCGCATTTGCGCGCGGCGCTTGAAAAAATGTGTCAGGGCAGGGGTGTGAAATTTATCGTACCTCCGAGAGAGCTTTGCGGCGACAACGGCGCGATGATCGCGGTTGCGGGCTGCTTTGAGTATCTTGGCGGCAAATTCGCAGATACCTCTCTGAACGCTTCGGCTTCGGATGAGATTTGATGGCTCGAACAGAGGTTCAGTTTTGTGTTTCCAGGTGTTTTCAACACAGGTTTTCCACAGATGTGGAAAAGCGCAAAACCCAGATGACTTTTTTCGACAAATATGTATAAATATTCGTCGGTGAGGTTTTGATTTCCTTTATTTGTCAATGATTTTTGTGGATAAGTTTGTGGAAACTGTGGATTAATCGAACGCTTGAACGGCTGTGGAAAACTCAAAAACGTCGATTTTTGGCGTTTTAGCCTGCTAAAATATGCCATTTTAATTTGAAATTTTTTGTGAATTGTTTGATAACTAATTTGTTATAAGGATGTGTAAGGATGAACATTTACGACAACGAAAGCATGGGCAAGATGACCGAAAAGCAGAGTATTTCTCCCGCGGTCATTCGCAGACTGCCGAGATACTATCGCTATCTTTGCGAGCTGATCGCAAAGGGAAAGACTCGCATAAGCTCGGGTGAGCTGGCTCACATGATGAACGTTACCGCTTCGCAGATCCGTCAGGATCTTAACTGCTTCGGCGGCTTCGGTCAGCACGGTTACGGCTACAACGTGAACTATCTTTTCGCAAAAATAAGCGAGATACTCGGGGTCAGTGCGGGCTTTAACGCTATTATAATCGGCGCGGGCGACCTTGGCCGTGCGCTCGTGCACCTGTCGATGTTCGAAAAGAGAGGCGTTGATATCAGCGCGCTCTTTGACACGGGTAACGATGCCGAGGGCAAGGATTGCGCGGGCGTGCCCGTATATCCTATTTCCCAGCTCGAGAGCTTCTGCGCGGAGAACAAGGTCGATATTGCGGTGCTCGCTTGTCCCAAGCAGTACGTTAAGGAGATCGCGGACAGGTGCGTTAAGCTCGGTCTGAAGGGCCTTTGGAACTATATGGGAGTTGAGCTTGACTACACCGACGACGATATTATCGTTGAAAACGTGCATCTTGGCGACTCGCTGATGATAATGAATTGCCGCATCTGTCGCAATATGAGCGACGACAAGGCTTCGTCCGACGGCGACGTTTCGGAGAATGAATGGCAGGACGACAAGGAGAGTGAATTTTAAGTGAAGTATATAATCAATTACGGTTGCAAGGTTGCCGTCGTTCCCGAAAAGGCGCTTGAGGTAAGCGCGAGGGCGGGAGCTGTTGAGCTTCGGGTCCTGCTCGGGCTTTGCGCTCTCGGCGGCAGCGTTGATATAAAGAAGCTTGCGCGGTCGCTCTCGTGCTCCGAGGACGACGTAAAGAGTGCGTTGGCATTCTGGAGAGGCGCGGGTGTTATTGAGCTTGGTGACTCGAAGGAAACTGCTTCAGATGAGCCTGCGGCAGAGGCTGTCGTTGCGTCCCAAAAGTTTGATGAGAAGGCTACAGAGGTTTCTCGCGAGGCTGTAAAGAAGCTTCGCAGAGCCGACGAGCTGCCGCAGTACACCTCTGATCAGCTTTCTGACATTCTTGAGCAAAGAAAAGAGACTGCGACGTTGATCGACGAGTGTCAGCATATTATGGGTAAGGTGTTTAACGTCAAGGAGATCAACGTTCTGATGGGACTCGTTGATTATCTTGAGCTTGACTGTGAGTACATAATGATGCTTTTGACCTATTGCGTTTCATTGGGTAAAAAGACTCTGCATTATGCCGAAAAGCTGGCATTTGCGCTTTACGATGCGGGAATTACTACGGGGGAGCAGCTTTCCGAGGAGCTTCGTCGACGCGAACTTGCATCTGACGCGGAGGGCAAGATCAGGACGCTTTTCGGAGTTGGAGAGAGAGCTTTTACCACGAAGGAAAAGAAGTTTATTTCCTCTTGGATCAACGATATGAATTATTCGATCGAGATAATCGAGAAGGCTTACGAGGTCACTGCCGACGCGACGGGCAAGGGCTCGTTTCCTTACGCGAACACGGTTCTTGAGCGTTGGAATGCGGCAGGGCTCAGAACTCTTGAGGAAATAGAGGCGTCGTATAAAAAGAGTGGATCAGAGGGTCCTGCAGTCGGCAGCTTTGATACCGACAGCTTCTTTGAGGCGGCTGTAAGGCGCAGTCTTGGAAACAATTGACGTTGTTAGGAGTTTTTTATGGGTTTTAACAGAGAAAATTACGCTAAAATAAAGAGCGAATACGACGGTAAGTATCTTCGCGCGGTCGAACAGGCTCAATTCAGGCGCGCAGAGATACACGCAAAGCTCCCTGAAATTGCGAAAATAGACGGTGAGCTGTCGGCTTCGGGTATGAGAGTCTTTGAGGCCTCGGTCAGCGGCGATCGTGCTATGGTCGACAGGATCAATGAGGAAAATCGTGCTCTCTTGAAGAAAAGAGCTGATATTCTCGTTGCGGCGGGATTCCCCGCAAACTATACCGAGATAAGATACGAGTGCTCGGAGTGCGGCGACACGGGTACGGTGGGTTACCGCATGTGCAGATGTATGCGTGACAAGCTTATCAAGGCGGGGCTTGAGTCCTCGGGAATGTACGAGCTTATAAAGACGCAGAGCTTTGATAATTTTGAGCTGAAGTATTACTCGGGCGATGCGCTTCCCAGAATGAAGGCTATTTTTGATATTGCAAAAAAATATGCAGAGGACTTTGAGGCTGAAAAGTCTGGCAGTATTCTGATGATGGGCGGCACAGGCCTTGGAAAGACGCATCTTTCAAGTGCTATGGGCGGTGTTATCATCGAAAAGGGAAACGACGTTTATTATGCTAATGCGGTCGATATGCTTGCTGATTTTGAAAAGGAAAAGTTCGGCAATCTGCGTTCGAGCGAGTCTGCAGACACAGAAAAGTATTTTTCTTGCAATCTTCTTATAATCGACGATCTCGGAACAGAGCTTGTAAGTCAGTTCAGCACGTCCTGTCTTTACAATCTCATAAATTCCCGTCTTATAAGGAAGAAATCTACTATAATCAACACTAATTTCACCAAAGAGGAAATGAGAAAGAAGTATCAGGATAGGATCACGAGCCGTATTTTCGGTGAATATCTCGTTTTGCCGTTTGCAGGCACGGATATTCGCGAGAAAAAGCTTTTTGCGAAATGATATTTAAAAAGCAACGAAAAATCACGGTTTTTCGTTGCTTTTTTGTATATTGGTCGTTTTTGTGTGCATACTACTCTTGAATTCACTTCGAATTGCGAAAGGATTTTGTAGATATGCAAGAATTAAAAACCAAAGAAGCGGAAATGCTCGAACAGTTATATAAAAACGTTAAGATGGGCTCTGATTCTATCGTGAAGCTGCTCCCGAAGGTCAGCGATGGCAAGTTCAAGACCGATATTACCGATCAGCTCAACGGTTATGAATCGTTGGCATCGAAAATAAAGGCGCACCTTAAGAATATGGGTGTTGAAGCCAAGGAAGAAAACGCTATGGTAAAGCTCTGGAGCAATATCGGAATATCCGTCAACGCTATGATGGACTCCACTGACAGCCATCTGGCGCAGATGATCTCCGAGGGCTCGAATATGGGTATCACGGACTCGATCAAGCTGCTTCGTGAATATGAGAACACTAACGTATCCGAGGCCGCTTTGAAGCTTGTTCGCGAGGTCATTGAATTTGAGGAGAACAATCTCGAGCGCGCAAAAAATTATCTTTGACATCAAATAAAAAAGTGGGCATCCTGCGGTTGCAGAATGCCCGTTTTTTGTTATTTGAAATTATTCGCCGAGAGATTCGAGGTATGCGCTCGTATCCTCGCACATTGCTACGAATGCGATATCGATTGTAAGTCCCGTGGGAATTCCGTCCGGGTGGTTGAGCGCGTCAAGACGGATATATTTAGCGATATATTCGCCGTTTGCGTCAGGTGTGAAGGTGCCGCCGCTACCGAGTGTAGCATCGAGAATTACGAGATGCCATTCACCGTCTGCTACAAGAAGCTCCTTGCCGAGCGTGTTGATATGGTCACCTGCGGTTGCATCGGTGTTGTTGGTGCTCGTGAAGCACTCGATGAAAAGATTTTCGGTAATCAGAGCCGCATGCTCGGCGGCAATGCGATACTTAATTACGATATACTGACCCGTCACTTCGTTTCCTCCCGCGTATATGTTGAGGAAGGCTTCGGGTATGCTCTTTTCCGTGCCGATGGTCACGTAGCTTTCGTCGTCTGCAAGAGTTTTGGAAACTCCCGAGTTTCCGAGTGCTGCAGCGATGGTCGAGGAATCGATGAAGAGATCAAAATAGTCTGCGTCACTTGCTTCACCCGTTCCCGAGGAAACGTAGATCACGGAGCTGGTGTTTTCGTTTTGTACGAGGTCTACGGACACCATATCCTTATTGATCTCGAGAGCTGCATCAAGGCTGTCGCAGAGAGCTACGTACTGAAGATCAATATACGAGGTAGCAGACATAGCTGCGTTGAATATATCGAATCTGAAGTATTTGGTAGAATAGCTGCCGTCTTCGTTTGCAACGAAGTTTTCAAGCTTGAATGCCGCAAGATCGATGACCATAACGTGCCATTCGCCGTCTTTCTTGACATCGCGGGACAGCATCCAGTCCTTAGAGCCGATGATGTCAGTCGCTTCGGTTCCGATGTATACCTGGAAGTGACCGGGATCGGTATCGTTAGTAGTGGGAACTCTGTACTTGACGACTACGTATCCGCCTGTGGTTTCGGCAGTTATGGGGAGAGAGAAGTACTTTTCTGCGCTTGTGCCGTCGCCGTAGATACGAACGCAGGTGTCGTCCTCTTCAAGAGCAGCGCCTGTGATTACCGAGATGTCGGATGCGCCCCAATAGTTCTCTATATCGGGGGTGTCGTCGGGCTTTTCGGGTTCGACCCAACCCGTGAATTCCTCGGAGGCTTCTACCTTGAAGGTTCTTGTCTGGTCGCCTGTGAGCGTGGTTACGAAGGAGTAGGAGAAGGTTCCGTCTCCGTCGTAGTGCACGGCATAGCCGTCGTAGAGGTGAGCGTTGCCATATTTGTCGGGAGTCGTCGCGGAGCTTACGTCAACGAGCACCCATTCGCCGTCAACGAGCTCGTAAAGCTTGGGAGCTGTGAGAAGATCAAATCCGTATACACGGAAGGTCACGTTGTTCTCTCCGCCCGAGAGGGTAAAGGTTGCGTCCTTACCATTGGTGGTCTTGATCGAGGGGAGGAACTCGCTATCAAGAACGGTTGCGTTCTCAACTGCGGTTGCCTTGAAGGGATCGAGAAGCGAGTTTTCACGAACGTCTCTTACGTTCTGGTCGGGGGCAACGGAGGTGTCACCGTTTCTGTACGCCTGGTTCCACCAAGGCATAATGATCGCGTTGATGGTGACGGTCGCTCCTGCCTTGATCGTCTGCGTGCCGTCGATGTTGAGGGTAAGCGATCCCGTGCCGTCCTTCTCGTATACTGCAAAGTTGACACCGTCGTCGCTGCCGTCGGCGTTAAGGTCGACGAAGGAGTTATAGATAAGGAAGGAAACGTCTGCCATCTGCGTGCCGGGGGTATTGGAGGTCTCGTACATATCGAAATAGGGACAATCGGTGCCGAGCACGTACTTGGTTCCTTCGGTCATGGTAGCTATTTCAGCAACTGCGCCGTTTTCGCCCCAATAGCCAAGCTTTGCGTAGCCATCGCCGTATGCGCGGACTGCGTAGAAGGAGAAGTTCTTGTAGAACTCGTTGATGGTAATATCCTCCTTGACGGTGTACTGCATCGTGTAGTACGCTCTGTTCTCGTCGAGCTGAGGCATTTCCATATGAGTGTAGGTAACCTCGATCTTGCCGTCGTCGGAGAAGTAGGTCAGGTCGATATCTGCGTAGGTAGGACCTGCCGCCTCGATGTTGTTGACGATGCTATCCGAATTCACGAGGTTTCCGTCGCTGTCGGTATACTGCAGGAAGTAATGGAATCCGCCGTTGTCGTGCTGGGGATCTCCTGCCCAAAGGGGAGCAGACGCTGCTCTGTGGTCGGGGAGGGTCTGGAGGTCCTTATTGTAAACGTAGTAGTTCGCAATACAGTTACTCTCGGTTACACCTGTAGAAAGGTGATAGTAGGGAGCAAAGAACTGGATCGAGGATATCTGCTTAAGCGGATATTTACCCCAGTTCATATAAAGCTGAAGCACGGTGAGCTCCTGAGTCTCTCCTGCGGAAAGTGCTACGGGGAATCTTACCTCACTGTACTTGATATCGCCCCAAGCCCAGATCGGCTCTTCAAACTCGTTTGCGAAGTTCTTGGAGACCTCTACGGGTATGGGAAGCATCATATCGTTACCGTCGAGCACTGCACCGCACTCGATGCTGGTAGAGTATGTGTATGCGAGAACGTACATATTACGGTCGTAGTCATCACCCTTTACGGAGAAGGATACTGCGCCGTGGAAGTTCTGTTCGTGATAGTATGCGGTGTTGAAGCCTATGTTTTCAGCTACGGTGAACGCGTAGATTCCGCGGAGACCGTCGTATCCGTCGAAGGTTGCGTTTACGGTCTTGTCGGTGTTGATAACGATATTTTCCTTGGTAAGAGGATTGCGCTCTATGTACGCTTCCTCAAGGAATTCGGCGAAATCGTGAGAAGCGTCGGTGTATATTCTCTGACCGAAGAAGTAGTCGGTCTTGGAGCTGTAGATGTCGGTGCTGGTGCCCTGGAAGCCTGCTACCTCCTGCTGTGTGTATACGGTCTTGTGAGCATCAAGCTTTCCTCCCTCGGGAACTGTGGCCTGCTTGATGACGTAGTTGCCGTCCTCAAGAGTAACGGTAAGAGTGCCGCTGGTTTCGTCGGTTGCGAGAATGTATCCGAAGATACCTGTACCCTTGATGTCGAAGCCTACGTATTCTGCGCTTGCCCAGTCGATGCCGTTAAGATCGTAGTGGAGACCGTTCTTGTCGTATACTACGAGCTTATCTACGGTGTTTTCCGCGATCTTGGTGATCATACCGATCTCCTTGATGCCCGTTACGTCTTCTGTTGCGATGAGGCGGGCGATCTGATGGAGCTTATCGGTGTAGGTGTGGAGGTTTCTGTCAAGCAGGATCTTGGGAGCTCCGTCGTCGTTTACGTTGACGAGCTTGACGCTCGAGACCTCGATCGTTTCGCCTACCTCGCCGTTAAAGTCGAAGCGGAAGCCGTTGATGTTTCCGTCGAAATTCTTAACGGTGCCCTGATCCAAGCGAATGGTGTAGGTGTGGAACTCACCGTCGTTCTTGGTGTAGAAGGTTACGTGCTGATCGTTGGTGTAGCTGTTGATACCGCCTGCGGAGAAGTATACGTCGACGTTGGTGGTCGAGGTGACCTTCATAGTGATCTGAAGCGCGTTTGCCTCGGATGTGGGAACCTTGAACGTGTCTATTTCCGTGAAGAAATAGGGGTCGCGGTTGCTTTCAATCGTGGATTTGAGAACGCCGCCCGTAGGATCGGGTCTGGTCATATCGTTCGACTTCTTAAACAGCTTCAAGCTGATATCCTTAACATCGGATATGGTCGTATCTCCTGCGAAGTTCTGTCCGTAAAGGCGGATATCATAGTAGTAGTATCCGTAACGGAAGATGTTCGACTCCGCGTCGTAGAACGAGCCCGAGGAGTAGTAGGTCTTGCCGTTCTCCATAGCAACGTACACGTCCATAGTGTCGGTCACGTATGCGTTACCCTTCTTATTTGTGATGGTAACGAGCTGTTTTTCGGTGCTCGTGAGGGGATAGTTGAGATTCATATTACCGTTCTCTACGCGATAGTGCTCACGCGCAGGATCGGTGAAATACGAGGTCACGCCGTTTTTGAGATTGTCGGCGTTCTCAATAAGCTGGGCATAGGGACCTTCGAGCTTGGGGTCGTTCGATACGGTGGTCTCCTCCTCGGTGGTCTCCTCGTCACCTTTTGTGGTGTCTTCGGTGCCACTTGTGGTTCCCTCGGTGGTGTTTTCCGAGCCTTGTGTTGTGGTCTCATCGCCTCCCGTGGGGGTCTTGCACGCTGCCAACATGCCCGCGGTCATGACTGCAACGAGAAGGAGAGCGATAAGCGCTAAGCTTCTTTTTTTCATAATCAGGTCCTCTCTTTTTTTGTAATAAAGATGTATAATCCCTATGGAAATATTATACCTTTTTTTATATAATATGTCAAGTAATATTTTCGGAGTTTATAGCACAATCTTAATTTGGTGCGTGGCGTTTTTATTTTAGAAAATCGTACAGGTGCTCGATCGCGACTTTGTATCCTTCAAAGCCAAGTCCCATAACGGTTTTTATTGCCGTGAGGGAGATATACGAGTGCTTTCTGAATTCGTCGCGAGAGTTTATGTCAGAAATATGCACCTCGACGGTTGGTATCGAAACCGCTTTGAGTGCGTCGAGAATGGCTACGGAGGTGTGCGTATAAGCGGCGGGATTTATTACTATTCCGTCGAATTTTCCGTAAGCATCCTGTATCTTATCGACTATTGCACCCTCATGATTGGATTGGAATATCTCGTGGTCAACTCCAAGCTCTTTGCAGGTATCGTCTATCAGCGCACAGAGTGATGCGTAATTTTGATTTCCGTATATTTCGGGCTCGCGGAGTCCGAGAAGATTGAGATTGGGGCCGTTTATTATCAATATTTTCATTTTTCTATGCCTTTTCGTACTTTTTTAATATTTCGGAGGCGCATTCCTCGGGTGTCACGTTGTTTGACACCTCAAAGTCGCATATCTCGCGGTAGAGGGGAAGTCGTGTGCGATACATCTCCTCAAGCTTATTTTGTTGGGAGAGTGGGCGGTCATTGGTGGGTAGGCTATCAAGGCTGCGGTGAATGAAGAATATCTTGCCGTTTTGGCGCAGGGGGTCGAAGTTTTCGCGTCTTGTGACGACTCCGCCGCCGGTTGAGATTATCATTCCACTCATTTTGCCCGCGTTTTTGACCTCTGCGTGCTCGATCTCGCGGAATTTTTCTTCTCCGTCGGTCTTTATTATCTCGGCTGGGGTTCTTCCTTGCGAGGCGGTTATCATTTCGTCGGTGTCGATGAATTTTCGGCCCGTCGCCTCGGAGAGAAGCTTGCCGACGGTGGTTTTGCCGCTGCCCGGCATTCCAACGAGGATTATATTGCCGGTTTGTTTGGCGATCAGAGTGTTTATGCGGTCTATTTCGCTGTCCGCTATCTTTTCGTCAAGGAAAAACTCGCACGCCCTTTTGGCTTGGGCGACGAGCATTGGAAGTCCGTTTACATAGGGTATTCCGAGGTGCTCGGCATCCAGCAAAAGCTTGGTCTTTGCAGGGTTGAAGATCATATCGAGAACGCCTTTGCAGCTCTTGAACTTGTCAAGAGTGACGGGGGATTCTCCATTTGTTCTCGGGTACATTCCAACGGGGGTGCAGTTGATTATTACGTCGGTGTCGGGGCATTTTTCGTAGACGTTCTCGTAATTGATCTCGCCCGAGCGCGAAACGAAGGTGATCATTTTTGCGCCGAGGTCCTCACTTACGGTCTTGGCGGTCAGAGACGCGCCGCCCGTGCCGAGAATCAGGATGTTTTTATTCTTTATCTCTATTCCGCTGTGGTTTACGGTGTATAAAAAGCCGTAGTAGTCGGTATTATAGCCGCACTTCTTGCCGTTTTTCTTCTTTACGACGGTGTTTACCGCGCCGATCCGTCGAGCTTCGGCGGAGATCTCGTCGAGGTAGGGCATTACGGTCTTTTTATAGGGTATGGTTACGTTTATGCAGTCGTATCTGTCGCTCTCGAGGAAGCCTTTGACCTCGCTCTCCTGCATCTCGAAAAGCTCGTAGGAATAGTCGGCGAGCTCTTTATGTATCTGCGGAGAAAAGCTATGGCCGAGCTTCTCGCCTATAAGACCGCATCTCATATTTTGTTTTCCTGTTATCATTTTTTCTGCTTTCTGCCGTCTTGGCGTCAGACTATCTCGTTATATGCTCCAAGTAAGCGAAGCTGTTCTCCTCGTGCTTCAAGCTCGCAGAGCAACGGCTTTAGCTGATCCGAATAGACCGATAGGGTAAAATCAAAGTAGAACATTGATTCAAAGTCGCGCTCGGGAATGGGTGTGGACTCGAGCTTGGTCATATTCACCCCTAGGGAATTGAAGCAGGAGAGCACGTGATACAGCGCGCCCGGCTTATTATGGGTTACGAGCATTATTGAGAATTTGTCCGCACCCGGATAGATCTCGGGCTCCTTGGAGATGCAGATGAATCTCGTGTAGTTGTTGCCCATGTCCTGAACCGCGCCTGCGAGTGTATCGAGTCCGTAAAGGTCGGCACAGAAGCGAGAGGAGAGGGCGGCGAGATCCTGTCTGCCCGATTCGGCAACGGCTTTTGCCGCCATCGCGGTGTTTGCGACGACGGTTATTTTTACGTCTCCAAGACTTTTCAGAAAGCTCTCGCTTTGATTGATCGCTTGCTCGTGTGAGACTATCTCTTTGATATCCGAGAGCTTTGCGCCGCGGTTTGCGAGCAGACAATGGTCGATCTTGAGTCGGAGCGATCTGACTATATGGAATTTATGCTTTATCATAAGCTCGTAGACCTTTTTGACCGAGCCTGCGGTGCTGTTTTCGATCGGCAGCACTCCGTAGCGACATTCGCCGTTTTCGATTGCGGTGAATACGCTGTCGAAGGTGGGGCAGTAGCTTATTGATGGCAGCTCGAAGAGCTTTTCAGCCGCGATCTGCGAATACGCGCCCTCAACGCCCTGACAGGCTACCTTGGCGCGCACGGGGAAGGTCTTTGCGGTAGATTTGAGTGATTTTTGTATGCCGTCGTATATCTCGGACGAGCCGCCGAGCCTTGTGTGCTGATAGGCGCGCGAGACGTCGAGCATCGTGTGGTAGAGCGTGCGCGCGTAGCTGTCGAATTCTTCTCCTGCCATATCCGACACGCGACAGAGCAGGGATCTTTCGCGAGCCGCATCAAGCACGGGCAGACCGTGCTCTCTTTTATATTCGGCAACGCTTGCGGCTATTCCCATACGCTTGCGGAAAAGTGCAACTATTTCTTCGTCGGTTTCGTTTATTTCTTCTCTTAATTTGTTGAGGTCGAGTTCCATTTTTTGCTCCTTGTTATTTATCAAGCATCATATCGACAAGCGCGATCGCTGCCGCCGCCTCAAATACGGGGACTGCTCGCGGGACTACGCAGGGGTCGTGTCTGCCGCTGATCGTCAGCTTGACGTTTTCCTTGCGCGAGAGTGACACGCTATCCTGCTCCTTGCCGATAGAGGGGGTGGGTTTGAGCGCGGCGCGGAAGATCAGGGGCATTCCGTTTGTCATGCCGCCGAGAATCCCTCCGCAGTTGTTGGTTTTGGTATATATGCGGCTGCCATCGGTCTCGAACGGGTCGTTATTTTGCGAGCCGAGCAGGGCTGACGAGCCAAATCCGAGTCCGAATTCAATGCCCTTAACGGCAGGAATGCCGAAGACTATCGAGGAGATCCTGCCCTCGACTCCGCAAAACATATGCTCTCCCCAGCCGACAGGAAGTCCTATAACCGCACATTCAACGGTGCCGCCGACAGAGTCGCAGTCAAGTCTGGCTTTTTCGATGGTGTCGCGCATTTTTGCGCCTGCTTCCTCACTTATTGTGGGGAAGATGTGGGAGTGGAGTGCGTCAAGATCGGATTTTGAGACGTTGACCTTGTCAAAGCTCTCGTCGGTGACGTTGCCTACGCTTGAAATGTGCGCGGCGATGCTTATGCCTCGCTTTTCAAGCATTTGCAGGCAGATACTGCCCGCGATGCACATGGGGGCGGTGAGTCTGCCCGAGAAGTGACCGCCTCCGCGCAGGTCGACCTGATCTCCGTATTTCATTCTCGCAGCATAGTCAGCGTGGGAGGGACGGGGGATATCGACGAGTGAATTGTAGTCGCTCGAATGCTGATTCGTGTTATAGATGACTGCCTCTATTCGCTCGCCCGTGGTTACTCCGTTTTCGTCGAGTCCCGAGAGAAAGACCGGCTTGTCGGGTTCTTTTCTTTTCGTGGAATAGGGATCCTTGCCCGGCGCGCGACGCGCCATAAAGGCGGCGAGGGCAGTCATATCCACGGGTTCGCCTGCGGGGATACCGTCAAGTATCATTCCGATCTTTTCGTCGTGCGAGCCGCCGTAGATCTTTAGTTTTAAGTTGATTCCGTACGTATTCATTCAAAATTCTCCGCAAATGTGGGGTAGGATTTGTTGATCGCTTCAAAGCGCGTTATGGTCACGCTATCCGTAGAGACTAACGAGGCTATGGCGGCGCTCATAGCGATGCGGTGGTCGTTATATGAGTCGACTGTGCCGCCAAGGAGCGATTTTTTGCCGTTTATTATCATTCCGTCGTCGGTCGCGGTTATATTTGCGCCGAGGGTAGAAAGAGTCGTGCAGACGCTCTCGATTCGGTCGCTTTCTTTAAGTCTGAGTCTGCCTGCGTTGTAGATCTTCGTTTGCCCATCGGCCACCGAGGCTACGGTTGCGAGGATCGGCACGAGGTCGGGGATCTGCGCGGCATCTATTTCTATTCCGTGCAATTTTGAGGGGTAGACCGTTATTTCGTTGTCGCCGTGCTTGGTGTGAGCGCCCATTTTTTCAAGGATCGCTACTATTTCGCGGTCACCTTGTATTGATTTTTCGCCGATCCCGCTTACCCTGACCTCGTTTTGCCCGATTGCGCCTGCGGCGAGAAAGAATGCCGCGTTTGACCAATCTCCGCCGACTGTCAGCTTTTTTGGGGAGTGCAATTTTGCTTGTCCTTCGATGGCAAAACGGTTGTTTTCGCTATCGAAGTCGATCTTCGCGCCAAATGCTCGCAGGGCGTCGGTCGTCATCTCTATATAGGGTGCGGATTCGATCTTTCCTTCGAGTGCAAGGGTGCTTTTGCCGTTTGCGACCGAGAGGGCAAAGAGAAGTCCGCTTATGTACTGTGAGGATATGTTTGCCGCGACGGTGTAATTGCCTGCGCCGAATTCCCCTTGAATTGTCAAGGGATTTTCTCCTTGCGGGGTGAGCGTGATACCGTTATCTCTCAATATTTCGTAGAGAGGGGAGAGGGGGCGGCTTGCAAGTCTGCCGCGCATATTGAAGCTACAGTCAGCCCCGAGGCTTGCCGCAAGCGGAAGCATAAAACGGAGCGTTGAGCCTGATTCGTTGCAGTCGAGGGCTTGATTTTTTGACACCTCGGATATGGGCGTTACGGAAAAGCCGTTTTCAGTGCGCTTAATATCCGCGCCGAGTGAGCACAGGCAGCTTGCGGTCGCGTCGATGTCGGCGTTCGTGTCGGTGCATATTATTTCGGTCGGGCTATCGGAGAGCGCGGCACAGATCAGATATCTGTGCGCCTCGGATTTAGAGGAGATCGCTCGAACCTGATTTTTTACTTGGCTGTTTTTAAAGGTCTTGTCCATTTTTTTATCCTTTATTAAAGTCCTGCGGCGAAGAAGCCCTCAAGGTCGGTCACGGGGATCTTGTGTATCCGAGAGTTGCCGATGCCGAAGGGCACGATGAGATTTATCGTGTCGCCGTTGCGCTTTTTGTCGCGGAGCGCTACCTCGGCAAGCTCGCTTGCGCTATAAGGACACTCGGTCGGGAGTCCGTATGACTCAAGCATATTTATGATCTGCTTGGTGTCGCCTGCGGGACAGTAGCCGAGCTTTTCTGCCGCGCGGGAGATGATCGCGGTGCCTATCGCGACCGCGCTTCCGTGCGAGATCTTGAAATGAGAAAGCGTTTCTATCGAATGAGCCGCTGTGTGCCCAAGGTTCAGAAGCTGGCGCACTCCTTCGTCGCGCTCGTCGGCGTTTACTATGTCGCGTTTGTCGGTCACGCAGGCTTCGATGATATCCTCGATCTGCGGCTGTATGGGAGATTTCAGCCTTTCAAAGAGCTGTTTGTCGTTGATTATTCCATATTTGATTACTTCGGCACAGCCGTCTGCGAAGATATCCTCATCGAGTGTGTCGAGCGTTTTGGGATCGCAAAGGACGAGCGAGGGCTGATAGAACGCTCCCACGAGGTTTTTGCCCGCGGGGATATCTATTGCGGTCTTGCCGCCTACCGACGAATCGACCATCGCGAGCAGAGTCGTGGGTATTTGTATAAATCTGATGCCGCGAAGGTAGGTTGCCGCCGCGAAGCCTGCGAGGTCTCCGACGACTCCGCCGCCGAGAGCGAAGATGCAATCGGTTCTGGTGAGCTGATTTTCCGCCAAAAAGTTAAGGAAACTTAAATATGACTCGGCCGATTTTGATTCTTCGCCCGCTTTTATCGTAAAGCGGAGGGGAGAATATCCTGCATTTTTGAGCGAATTTTCAAGTCTTTCGGCGTAGAGGGGGGCGACGTTTGAATCGGTGAGAATGGCTGACTTGCAGGGCTTGATCACCTTTGCCGATTCTGCTCCCGCGCGGTCGAGGATTCCGCTTTCTATGATGACATCGTAAGTGCGTGAGGCTGTTACCGTTACTTTTTTCATTGTGATACCTGTTTCTTTCGTATCTTTTTTAGTCGATGATCTGTTTTGCTTTTTCGGCTTGTCCGTCGATCTGCTCTTTGGCGATGCGTCCGTCGCGGAGGAGATCTTTCATTTTCGCGCGGTCATTTTCGATAAGCGCGTCGCGATATTCGGAAAGTGAGCTTATTATCTGATCGATCTCGTAGGTGAGAGCTTTTTTATTTTCGAAAAAGAGCTCCGTCCACATAGTTTCGTTGAGCCAAGCGACTCGGGTGAGGTCCTTATAGCTTCCCGCAGAGAAGCCCTTATGATTTTTTGCCGTCGGGCTCTTGACGTACGCGTTGGATACGACGTGGGCAAGCTGGGATGTGAATGCGATCATTCGGTCGTGCTCGACTGCCGTGGTAAAGGAATACATACCAAATCCCGCGGGTGAGAGCATCTGCGTCAGTTTCACGCGCAGAGGGATATCGCTAAGGTCCTTTGGTACGAAGACCATCGGTGCGCCGTGGAACATATTTGATCTCGAATATTTGTAGCCCGATTTGTGAGTTCCTGCCATCGGGTGACCGCCGACGAAGGTATATCCGTACTCATCTGCGAGCGCGAAGCAGGCGTTGCAGATAAGCTCCTTAGTGCCGCAGAGGTCGATCACGTAGGCGTCCTTGCGGATATAGGGAGAGATCTGCTTTACGTATTCTATTGAGGATTCGGGATAAAGTCCGACTAAGATGAGATCGCAAAGCGGTACGGTGCTCTCATCGAGCTTGGCGGTCACCGTTCCGTCTGCTATTGCCTCATTCAAGGTCGATTCGCTGCGGTTGTAGGCGTATATTTTGAAGTTGAGCCCGCTTTCGTTTGAATATTCTCTGTATGCCTTTGCCATTGAACCACCGATGAGTCCAAGGCCCACTATTCCTATCGTCATTTTTTACCTCTTTTGATCTGCCGCCTTGAGTATTGCGGCTTTGGGGTTTTTTACCGTGTGTATTTTGAGAAAATAATACTACATTATACATTATATCAGAAAGCCCTTGATTTTTCAAGGGCTTTGGCAAACTTTTTGACTTTTACGCAGAGCTTGGATATACGGCTGTGTGTAAGGAGGTCGGATCGGCGGCTGTTTTTTGCGCCGAATAGCGCTGAAAAGCGACCGCATAGGGATTTGGTATTGACTTTTTTTCGCTCGGGAGTATAATAAAAGTGCAAGGCGGCAGAGCCTTGCGGTCGGCTGATCTTGGGCTGAAAATACCGTGTGACGAAAGCGCAGCGCGGCTTTCGGGGGTGCTTTTATGCCCGATGCTCTTTGGAGGTAAAAATGAAATATAAGATTTACATTGATCGCGAGCGAGAGGAGGAGATCCTGATATACGCTCACGAGAAGAATGCTCTCGTTAATCGCATTGAGGAGCTCATTCTTGAGCAACAGAGGGATATTCTTGCTTTCGGTGACGGTGAGGTCGTCAAGCTTTGCGAGGATGAGATATTCTGCTTCGTCGTTGAGGAGGGCAGGGTGTTTGCGCTGACTGACAGTGATAAGCTTCAGCTTAAGATGAGGCTTTATCAGCTTGAAGAACAGTTTTCGGAACGCTTCGTGAAGATCAATCAGTCCTGTCTTGTAAACGTGGATAAAATTGCTCGGTTTGACGCTTCGATAGGAGGCTCGTTGATGGTCACCTTGAAGAACGGATACAAGGATTATATCTCGCGCAGACAGATGCGGGCGGTCAAAGATAGGATCGGATTTTGATATTTAGGAAAGGATAGGCATTTATTATGAAAAAGAATTATGTTAAGGAATTTTTGCACCGAGGATTATTGTTCGGTGGATTTGGTCCGATAATTGCGGGAATCGTATTTTTTATACTGTCGCTTACGCTTGACGACTTTTCTTTGAGTGGGCAAGAGATGCTTTTAGCGATAGTTTCGACCTATTTGCTTGCTTTTTTACAGGCGGGGGCGAGCGTTTTCAATCAGATCGAGAGCTGGTCTGTGGCGAGGAGCATGCTTTGTCATTTTGCGACGATATACTTGGCTTACGTCGCCTGTTATCTGCTGAATTCGTGGATACCCTTTGATATTAAGGTGATCCTGATATTTACGGTGATATTCGTGGTTCTTTATCTCGTGATCTGGCTTTCCGTATTCTTTACGGTCAAGACGACGAGCAAAAGGCTTAATGCGAAGGTGAAATAACGGCGCCAAAAAGGAGTGCGCGGCTTTTTGTAAAGTCGTGCACTCCCTTTTCTATTTTGCGTTGTTTGTTCGTTTAAATCTTTTTGCATATCCGCATTTGCGGCACAATTCTTCGCAGGCGCGGCGTCGGGTGAAGCCGTCGTAGATGTTTTTTGCTCGCTCGGAGGCAAGAATACTGTCGAGGTCGTTTTCAAAGAGGTTGCCGAGGGCGAGATTTCCGTCGGCGTCGAGGCAGCAGGGAACGACCGTGCCGTCTGACAATACTCCGATCTGATCACGGAGAGCAAAGCAGAATGCGTCGGCATTTTTATCATCCTCGGGTACACTTGGGTCGGGCCAATCGAAGTGCTCGCCGTATTCAAGAAAGAGCCTTGGCGCTATTTTGTATCCGTTGTTGCTTCTTACGTTCTCCCATTCGTCAGGGAATTTTTTGCGGATCTTTTCGAGAATATGCGAATTGTCGGCATCCGTGCCGAGATTCCAGAGGCGCAGAGCGACGACGCAGCCCTTTTGCGATGCTTCTTTTGCAAAATTCAGGCAGTTATCGAGGTAGCTTTCGTCGGCAAAGGCGGGGTTAGCGTCGGGTGCGTGGAGCGATATATTTACTTTGTGGGGAAGGTGATCAAGCAGAAGGCTGCCTTTCGTCCCAAGCAGGGAGCCGTTGGTTGTGAGCATCGGTTTAAATCCCTTGTTTTTTGCTGTTTCGATGAATTGGGGCAGCAGTGGGTGCAGAGTCGGCTCTCCCATAAGGTGAAAATACAGGTGAGGCGCTTTCCCTTGGATCTTGTCGGTGAGAAGCTCGAATTCTGCCTCGGACAGAAGCTTATGGGGGCGCTTGGTTTTGTGGCAAAACGAGCAGGAGAGGTTACAGACATTGGTTATTTCAAGATAGATTTTTTTGAGCATTTTTTAATCCTTTTAGACTTGATTAATATATTTTACCATAAAAATTGTTCGATTTCAAGTGATTTTATTGTTGACAAGTGTGAATTTATGTGCTACAATATCTATTATAGTTGCAAAACTAAATATTTTGGTAATTATAAGGAGAAGTGTTATGAAATATTGTACACACTGCGGAGCTCAGATCGAAGACGATGCTGTGATTTGTGTAAGCTGCGGAAGAATGGTTGGCGACCCCGTTAAATTTAATCAGCCTGCTGCTGAACCTGCCGGCCCTTCGGCCCTCTCTACTGTTGCGTTTGTATTTATGATAATCGGCACGGTTGCGATGGCAATCTCCACCTGCTGCATTGGTCTTGCTTGGTGCTTGCCTATGACTATTTCGTACAACAAGAGCAGAAAGAACGGAACTCCCGTAAGCACGGGCTTTAAGGTTTGCTCGCTTCTGTTTGTTAATACTGTTGCGGGTATTTTGATGCTGTGTGATAAGCAGTAAGCTATCGATAGGATTTTAAAACTACATATAGAGCATCAATATAAAAAGGCATTGAGATTTATGGTCTCAATGCCTTTTTGGGCTTAATTGCGTATTATTTGTTTGCTTCTTCGATAGCAACTGCTACTGCAACAGTCATACCAACCATAGGATTGTTTCCTGCGCCGATCAAGCCCATCATCTCTACGCATCAGTCGCTTTAGCAATAGCCTCGGGGTGGAAAGCTACCGCCCAAAAGCCTTGCCACATAAGCCTTTTTGATATATTTGCATTGCAAGATCTTTATTCGCTGAACACATCGTTTTAAGTTTTGCTGAATGCATTATATCGTGTTTTGAAGTGTTTGCGAATGATTTTTCAAAAAATTATTCCTCAAGCTTTTTTCTGATCTCCTCGAGTTCTCGTGTCTGCTTGCGGCTCTCCTGCTCGACGTTGAAATTGTGGCAGATCTGATCACTCTGAGCCTTTGCGATCGCATCTCTGATCACATTATTCATTTGCATTTGATGAATCTCTTGTTCAAACCTTGCTTTTCTGTTTTCATTATGAACGTCCAACTGGCCAAGAGCCTCCTTCAGAGTATCTGCGCGTCCCGACTCAAGCTGTTTGATCAAAAATTCCACACTCTGCAGGTTCTTGTCTTCGGAATACAAAATACCATGTTCCGCAATCAACTTGTCGTACTTTGCAAGCTGAAGCTCTGCATCTGCACTCTCCCTTGCGCATCTGGCGGTAACTCGTTTGCGCTCTTCGTCTGCCGCCGCCTTGGCACGAGCAAGATTTCTCTGGTTCTCCTCTTTATTTTTCGCATCAAACTTACGAAGCTCCGCAAGTCTCTTTTTTTGCTTTTTGGTCAAGAATTCGAAGTTAATGTTAGATAAAATTTTATATCCTAAAAATGCCAAAAGCGGATATGTGAGAATTACCACGACAACAGCCATGGTCGCCACCGACTCGAGACGTGTCTTTTCGGGTTGTGACTCAAGCTCTTCCCCCAAAGACGTCCAATAGAACCCTTCGCTACTGCTGAGCGCATTGTAGTCATCGTATATAACGATACCCATAGTATTAGACGGCCTATACGATCCTAAATATTCTCCGTCGATCTTGGCCCCCAGATCAAAGGAGAGCCTCAGTGAGCCATCGCTATATTTTTCGGTTATTTTACCCGTGAAATTCCACTTTGCCCAGACATCTTCAAAGGCAATCTCAAAGACACCAACAACGTTACCCTCATCGTCGCAGCCGCTAATGGCAAGTTTAGTGTCTGCTACGCCTCTATTATAGGGAGTATGCTTGCCGCTGTAGGTCTTTATGATCTCGGGTGTGTAGAGATTATCAAGCGCTGTGGGAGCCTCTACATCTGTGGCGAAAAGAATCATATCGTCTCCGATGCCGCGAATAGCGCTATAATTGTCATATATCTGTATTACCTTGTCAGATACTGTGTACCCGTAAGGATGCTGTATCCAATCTCCGTTAGTAATAGTTACAATGGCACCGCCCTTGTTGTCTCTTTGGGTTATCTTTCCGGTAATATACAATTCTCCGACATTATCACCGTGTATGAATTTATATGTACCCTCAAGTTCACCCTTTTTATCACATGACGTAAAGTTTATCGAAATGTCCCACACGCCGTCACTGCTCGTATAATAATACCCCTTATATTCTCCTAGCATTTCGGGCGCAGACCAGTCATCGTCCTTTACAAACAGCGTGCAAACGCCGTATACGAGTGCGCATATGACTATAAATCCGATGCCTAGGAGTAAAATTATTCCTCTAAAGCTGAGATATGTATTTGGGGTGTACGCTGCGCGCTGTGTTGCACATTGATCGGTAGGCTTCAAGGGGATGTCTGTTTCCTTCTTCAACCGTCTTTCTAAGGTATTCATATCATACTCGCACCGTCTGATGCGTTCCTCCGCATCCGCGCGTTTTTGCAAATACCCCTGCAATTTTTTCAATTCTATAAGTACTTCATTCTTATTCATTGTGCTTACTCGTTGACCTCCGTATCGTAATAATTATTGGATACACCTTTATTATAGCAAAAATAAACTTGTAAAGCAATATGAAATAAATAATTAATGAAAAAATAAATATATGTACACATCACCGGGGTAAAAGCCCAAAATGATGTGTACATTTTTTTATTTAGTTAGCAATTATTTGCTTGCTTCCTCAATAGCAACTGCAACCGCAACAGTCATACCAACCATAGGATTGTTTCCTGCGCCGATGAGTCCCATCATTTCGACGTGTGCGGGAACGGAGGAGGAGCCTGCGAACTGTGCGTCGCTGTGCATTCTTCCCATAGTATCGGTCATACCGTAGCTAGAGGGACCTGCTGCCATGTTATCGGGGTGGAGGGTACGGCCTGTACCGCCGCCCGATGCAACGGAGAAGTAGCCAACGCCGTTCTCCTGGCACCACTTCTTATAGGTTCCTGCAACGGGGTGCTGGAATCTGGTGGGGTTGGTGGAGTTACCCGTGATAGAAACGCCGACGTTCTCCTTCTTCATAATTGCAACACCTTCGGGAACGTTATCGGAGCCGTAGCACTTAACGTCAGCTCTGGGGCCCTTGGAGAAGGGAACTTCGCGAACAACGGTTACTTCCTCGGTGTAGGGATCGAACTTGGTCTCTACGTAGGTAAAGCCGTTGATTCTGGAGATGATGTAAGCTGCGTCCTTGCCGAGGCCGTTAAGGATAACGCGAAGGGGCTTAACTCTTACCTTGTTAGCGTTGAGAGCGATCTTGATAGCGCCCTCTGCTGCTGCGAAGGACTCGTGACCTGCCAAGAAGCAGAAGCACTCGGTCTCTTCGCTAAGAAGCATCTTGCCGAGATTTCCGTGGCCAAGACCAACCTTACGGTTTTCAGCAACGGATCCGGGGATGCAGAATGCCTGAAGTCCGATACCGATAGCGGCAGCGGCGTCAGCAGCCTTGGTACAGCCCTTCTTGATTGCGATAGCTGCGCCAACGGTATATGCCCACTTTGCGTTCTCGAAGCAGATGGGCTGGGTCTCTTCTACGATCTTATAGGGGTCGATGCCCTTAGCGTCGCAGATCTCTTTGCACTCGTCGATAGAGTTGATTCCGTATTCTTTAAGAGCAGCGAGGATCTTCGCTTCTCTTCTTTCGTAACCTTCAAATTTAGCCATTATACTCTACCTCCTTGATTATTCCTTACGGGGATCAATGTACTTTGCAGCATCATTGAATCTACCGTATGTACCCTTAGCCTTTTCGTATGCCTCGTTGGGCTCGATGCCCTTCTTGATCATATCGGTCATCTTACCGAGAGATACGAACTCGTAGCCGATTACTTCGTTGTTTTCGTCAAGTGCCATTCTGGTGCAGTAGCCCTCGGTCATCTCGAGGTAACGGACGCCCTTTTCCTTGGTTCCGTACATTGTACCTACCATGCTGCGCTCGCCCTTACCGAGATCTTCCATGCCTGCGCCGATAACGAGACCGCCCTCGGAGAAAGCGGACTGGCTACGACCGTAAACGATCTGGAGGAAGAGCTCTCTCATTGCGGTGTTGATAGCGTCGCAAACAAGGTCGGTGTTGAGAGCCTCAAGAATGGTCTTGCCGGGGAGGATCTCTGCTGCCATTGCTGCGGAGTGAGTCATACCCGAGCAGCCGATGGTCTCTACGAGCGCTTCCTCGATGATACCGTTCTTAACGTTGAGGGAGAGCTTGCAGGCACCCTGCTGAGGTGCACACCAGCCTACACCGTGGGTGTATGCCGAAATGTCGGAAATCTGTTTTGCCTGGATCCACTTGCCCTCTTCGGGAAGGGGAGCAGGACCGTGGTCACAACCCTTTTTAACTACGCACATGTGCTGAACCTCAAGGCTCTGTGCGTAAGGGTATTCACTTACGTTGCTCATTGTTTTTTATCTCCTTATTTTAATTTTTTATTAGTTAGTGTTAGTGAATGAAACGATTTTTCCGCTTTCTTGAAAGAAAGCTTGGCAAAGAACTTCCCGATATGGGGGGTGCTTTTAGGGTGACGCAGAATTTTTTGCGAGCAAAAAAATTCCTCACTATCGGTTATTTTTTGAAGGGTGTTGAGCCCAAGCCATAAAGGATAAACGGGAAGTTTTGCGATTATTTGTTACAGAGGATCTCAGCGATGAGTGGCTTTACTGCTTCAACATAGAGCTTGGCGATGAATTCTGCGCCGTTTTCGTTGGGGTGGACACCGTCTCTTGTGAAATAGTGCTCGGTTCCGTAATTTTCATCGGCGTGGATGATCTCGTCGAGCTTGATGTAAGCGTCGGCGTATTTTTCGGCGAGGGAATCGACGATCGGGATCACTCTGTCAACGTCGGGCCTCATAAATGCCTGATCATTACCCTCGGTAAAGGGCTGAAGCATAAGTATTTTTGCATTGGTTGATTCTTTTACAACGTCAAGAATGCATCTGTAGTTCAGCGCGATCTGCTCATCTCTGGTGGGAACGAATTCGTACTCGTAACGGTGCCAGATGTCGTTGATTCCGATGAGGATGGATACGATGTCGGGCTTGATCTCGATGCAATCGGGGGTGATACGGTCGAAAAGCTGACCTGTGCGGTTGCCGCTGAGTCCGAGGTCGATGAATTCAAACTCTACGTCGGGGTATGATTCCTTAAGCATTTCGGCTGCATAGAGGGCATATCCGAGTCCGAGATCGTGGTAGTCACTGCGGTCTCTGCCTGCGTCGGTTATGCTGTCGCCTTGAAAGAGTATTTTAATTTTTTTCATAGTTATGTGCCTTATGCTTTACAATTAACTTCATGGTCGAGGGATAAATAATCGTTTAAAACCTGTTTCCACACGATTCGGGAAGCTTTTTGGCACACCTTTTTCTCGAAAAAGGTGTGAATTAAGCCAATATTTCGCCGTAGATCTCACCAAAGGCGCAAGCGGCGTTGCACTCGTCGGTATCGATGTGCATTGCGAATGCGTAGGAATCGGAAACACGGCAAACTACGTCGTCGAAGATGGTGGTTCTGTCGCTATCGATCTTTACCTTTACGATCTGCTTGTCGGAGATGCCCATTTCGTTTGCGGTTGCGGTATCGAAGTGGATGTGTCTCTTTGCGATGATGCAGCCCTCTGCGATCTCGATCTCGCCTGCGGGACCTACCATTTTGATTCCGGGAGTGCCTGCTACGTCGCCCGACTCGCGTACGGGAACGTTCTTAAGTCCGAGAACTCTTGCGTCGGTGTATGAAAGCTCGACCTGATCCGCCTTTCTCGTAGGACCGAGAACGCTGACCATAAGCTCACCCTTGGGACCTACGAGCTTGATCTTCTCGTTTGCAGCGGCAAACTGATCGGGCTGGGAGAGCATTTTCTTGGGCTCAAGCTTTGCTCCTTCGCCGTAGAGGACAGCCACCGTTGCGTCGGTCAGGTGGATGTGTCTTGCGGACGTTTCAACAAGGACTTTCTTTTCCATAGTTGTTACCTCACTTATTTAATTTTAAATTTTATTACTGCTCGGGGTCATAAATCCCCATTCTCACTTATTTTATCACATTTTACGCCATTTGTAAAGATGGTTTTTTAACAAATCCGCGAGATTATTATAATTTTTTATTGGCAATACTTATATAAACGCAAAATGCGGAGTGCGGAGTGCAGAATGAAGAGTTTGTGGAGGTATCTAAATTGAATAACGAGGATAAGAGAAAGAATGATGGAGAGAATGAGGGAATAAACGACCGCAAGCTGACCGAGCAGGATCTGATAGGGGAAAGCGGCGGTGTGGTGGCAAAAAGCCGTGGGCAGACTATTCACTGTCTTTCGATAATCGGGCAGATCGAGGGGCACTATTTTCTGCCCGACGGGCAAAAGGCGACGAAATACGAGCATATTTTGCCCACGCTCGTGTCGATCGAGCAGGACGAGGAGATCGATGGGGTCTTGATCTTACTCAACACGATGGGCGGCGACGTTGAGGCGGGGCTTGCGATAGCCGAGGTCATAGCGTCGATGACGAAGCCGACGGTTTCGGTCGTTCTTGGCGGCGGTCACTCGATCGGCGTGCCCTTGGCGGTGTCGGGAAAAAGGTCGTTTATCGTGCCGAGCGCGACGATGACAATCCACCCCGTGAGAATCAACGGTCTTGTCGTCGGTGTGCCGCAGACCTTTACCTATTTTAACGAGATGCAGAAGCGGATAATTGATTTTATATGCGCGCACAGCCGCGCGGAGAAGGACAAGATCTACGAGCTGATGATGCGCCCCGATATGATGGCGACCGACGTGGGATCGATAATCGAGGGCAGAGAAGCGGTCGAATACGGCATTATCGACGAGGTTGGTGGGCTTGACAGGGCGCTGGAGGCGCTGAGGGAGATGATTGGGGAGAAGTAAAGATGTGGGGAGGGGAGAGCTTTTTGAAAAAAGCTCTCCCCTCCCCACGCCCCTCCTCCTTCAAAAACTTCCCTAAGGACAGATTTGGAGATAGACGGCTTGCGATTTGAGCCGATGCGGATTTTACAGTGAAGCGTATATGCTATAGTGTTGTAAGTAGATAGTATTTTGAGAAAAAAGGGAGCCGTGAGGCTCCCTTTTGAAATATGTATCAGAATTTGTACGGAGGAGGTGCTATTCCACCGTTTGCTCGAGCGCACTGCTTATAGTTGGGGCACTCGGTGTAATCGCATTTCATTTCCATACAGTACTCATCTTTTATGTAATTGAGAGGAGTGGTCTTGTAGATCTTACAAGTGTTGTTGTTTCTGTCGTAGTAAGGGCACATATTTTTTCTCCTTATGTATAATTAAAAAATTTTTGTATAATTTAAATTACCACTCGGCAGGTGCGGTATAGCTTGCATTACGGGCAGAATATTTAAATTCCACCTTGATATAGTAACCTCGATCCCAAAAAGGCTCAGATGCGGTAAGCGAGTATACCGTTCCGCTTTTATCGCGCGGATACTGTTTTTTTATCATATCGCAAGCATTTAGGGATACAGCCTTTAAAAAGGCGTGTATTTCTAATTCGTTTTTTAAGGGTTGCAAATTTTTTTTGGTGAAGTTTATGAGCTCGGTGTTGGTATCTCTATAATTTTCTCTTGTTCTTAGTTGATAGCCAAACGTTGAGATTTCATGAGATGTACCGTTATTAACATTAGCTAATATGCCTACATCTTCCATTGAAACAATCTCGTTGCGTATATCTCTATTAAGAGACTCCACTGCCTTGATAAAAGTTCTTGTGAAATTTTCAGCAGCCTCGATCGTATATGGGCTACTCATATACTTTTGGAGCAAGTCGTTTATCTGCGCCTGTTTGCGACGGTTAGCTTCAGCTTCGGCGCGTCTCTTTGCCTCCGCTGCTTGTGCCTCAGCCCACTCCTTCTCCCACTTCGCATTTTCGGCGGCGCGCTCCTTTACTTTGTTTACCACTGCTACTATTGTTGTTATCGTTATTGCTATCAAAACGAGGGCAAGGAAGAGTATTTCAAATGTATCCATGTTATGTATTTGTTTCTCCTATATTTATTTTTCAATACGGTATATTTCTCGCCAGTTTGTGTCACAAATCCTATTGCCGTCGATGCGGTATATTTCTCGCCAATTTGTATCGCAAATTCTGTTGCCGTCGATACGATACATTTCTTGCCAATTTATATTGCAAATTCTGTTGCCATCGATGCGATACATTTCTCGCCAATTAATGTCGTATATTTTATCTCCGTCGACGCGGTACATTTCTCGCCAATTAGTATCGTATATTTTAATCATTTTAACTCCTTTTTAAAAGCGTAGATTCATTAATTCATAAAGGAATTGCGCCCCTTGATTTTGCCTTCTTGATAGAGTCTCAGTATTCTGTTGCATTCTTCTTTAGTGTATTCTTTAAGATACAGTATACCACCGACGGGTGGGTGGAAGTAGTGGATAGAAAACCAATCGATTTGCGCTTCCAATCTTGAGTTTATACCCTTGAAATAGTTATAGAGGTCTACATGAGCCTCGGCATATTTTTTTCCAATAGACTGCATTTTGGGAAACCATATATCATAAACGAAAGTCTTATGGAATTCTTTTTCATTTGTTATATCAACGAGTTCTTTGATCTCTTTTACCTTACTGTTCCTGACGTCGACGCTCCTAGACAAATTTAAGGTCTGACATATTAATCTGTCTGCTAAGATCTCATAATTAAACAAAATAAATTTTAAACAAGCATCTACTTTCTCGTGAAAATCTTCAGGTGAAGCATATTCGTCCGCAGTTTCTGTCAGAAAACCGAAAGCGAGTGAATTGGTTCTATGCATTTTTTTCATCAAAACGTTTTCATATATTTCCTCGTGAAACTGCTTGTGTAAATCGAAATAATCACCCAAGACAGGTAATAATTCCATCATATCGTTAGAAATGCGTTCTTTTGTTTCAGGAAAAAAACTTGTTTCTTCGACTACGTCTAAAATCTGCTGATTACAGGTCAAGCAAACATTCTTTTCGCTTAATTGTAGAAGTTTTTCACATACACTTGAAAATTGTGTTTTCAGTTGGGGGATTCTTCTTAAAACGCTATCAATTTCCGGCTTCGTGATTTCCCCGATTTCTTTCATTATGCAATTGTAATGTTCTTCGAAATAATCGTTGTCATTTTCAAGTGCTCTAATCTCTTTTTGCAAATTTGCTCTAAACTGTTCTTGGATCTTTTTGTTTTTAGCCTTTTTGCTTGCTTTTACGATAATAACGATTGCTACGATAATTAAAGCTAAAATTACTAGTTCCATATTGTACCTCTTTGTCGCGGATTTTCCCTTGGGCCGAGAATGTGAAATAATTATACGACAAAATTTTACAAAAATCAATTGACGAATAGTACAAAAATTTACTAGAAAATGTGTGCGATTAGTACAATTGTTTACTAAATGTGTTAGTAAAATTATTTATTAATTATAATGTAAAAGCAGGAGGTGAATTTATGGTATATGTAAAGAGAATTCGTGATTTGAGAGAAGATCACGATAAAACCCAACAGGAAATAGCTGACATTCTCGGAACGTCACAGACCATGTATGCCAGATATGAGCGCGGTGCTAATGAACTTCCTATCAGACATCTTCTTGTATTATGTAAATACTACGGTGTTACTTCCGATTATATTTTAGGATTGACAGATGAAATCAGAGTTAAAAAATAATTAGATTAATTTTTAACAGTAATTATGCTGAAAGGAGCGTTCAAATGGAGACAAATTTGAAAAAACTGCGGTTACAGAAGAAAAAGACACAGCTTCAAGTACAGATGGACACGGGAATCGAGCAGGCGCTTCTTTCAAAATACGAGAGTGGTAAAAGAGTGCCGCCGACGGAGACCTTGATAGCTCTGGCAGACTACTACGGTGTCAGCATGGATTATATTATGGGCAGAACTGACAGACCCGAAATAAACAAATAAAAAATGGCGATCAGATCGCCATTTTTTGTTTATTCGGTTTTATACGTGTGACATTACAGATTCCGAGGCGGTATTTTCGGATACCGCTTGGGCAGGCTGGTGCTTTTTGGCAGTTGCGGCGCTATAGATGAGATAAAATGCGGTGATGTAGATATAGAAAAGAAGGACGACGAGGATGGGGTAGAGTATCGCGTTTCCGCCGACGAGGTTATAGATTATGTCGTAGGGGGTGCCGTCGCCGCGCATGAGGAACATATAGTTGTAGTCGAGCGCGTGATTTGCGCCGTATGCGGCTACGCAAAACGCGGAGAGAATGGCGAAGCAGAAGGGAATATTGCGCTTTTTCATGCTTGCCATGCCCGAGATGACTATGTAGAGGGAGGAGAAGCCTGCGATCGTGTGGGTGATTCCCGAGACTACGTTATCAAAGCAGAGGACTGGGTAGCAGGCGTAGTTTTGTCCTGCACCGTAGGTGCCTGCAAGCGCGCCGAGTATTCCGAAGATGAACACGAAGTCGAGGGAGACCTCCTTGAGCCGTCCTTTAGAGAAGGCGGCGAGGGGAATTGTGATAAGCTGGATACTGCAAAGGAAGAGGGGAAGGTCGTACAGCCAACCCATAGGGTCTTTTCCTCTTATGCAAAACAGAACTATTTTGAAAAGCTCAAGAGAGTCTATAAGCAGCGCGGCGATTATAAGAGTACGGTTTTTGTGTTGCAGATCGCGTTTTTTGTTGCGCAGACCGATAATTATCGCGAGTGCTATCATTATTATTACGAGTGACGAAACAAACGTGAGATGTTGCCACGACATATAGCCTTCGGGCTCGCGCGTATATCCGCCGAAGCCGAAGAATTCCTTTAAAATGCTCATTTGGAGACCTTCCTTTTTTGGTTGTCAGGTAAAATTGTATCATAAATTTGGGAAGATTGTCGGATTTTGGTCGAAAATTAAGAATTTTTAAGAATTTGGCATAAAAGTGAGTTTGACAGGGCGCTTGAATTTAAGCAAAAATAATAAAAATAAAAAAATTTGAAAAAGGGGTTGACAAAGTGGAAGTTTTGTTGTATAATGCTAATGTTGTCGCAAAAGCGACGGCAATTTGAGCTGATAATGCTCCTCGGAGACCTTCTTCGAGTAATAAAATAAAGGTGTTTTATATGCGAGAGCAGTCGCTGAAGCGACGGCGGAACTTCAAGTGCGTAGCACTTGGCAGACCGAGGTTGCGAAGCTTTGCGAAGCAACCCAAAAAGCAAAACGCAGTTTTGCGAAAGCGCACGTTTGAGGGGCGTGTGGTTTACACCTCTTCCTCCTCGGAGACCTTCTTCGAGTAATAAAATAAAGGTGTCTTATATGCGAGAGTGGCGGAACTGGCAGACGCGCACGTTTGAGGGGCGTGTGGTTTACACCGTACGGGTTCAAGTCCCGTTTCTCGCACCAGAAAAGAGCCGATGGATTTTCCATCGGCTCTTTTCTGCTTCGAGAGGACGGTCTCACTTGGATCTGTCGCCAAGCCGCAGGCTTGTGCAAAGGTTCAAAGTCCCGTACTTCACGATCAGATGGATTTTTCCATCGGCTCTTTTCTGGTGCGAGAGGACGGTCTTACTTGAATCTGTCGCCAAGCCGCAGGCTTGTGCAAAGGTTCTAAGTCCCGTGCTTCACGATCAGA